>NZ_JBKBXW010000116.1:0-1503 GCF_046313735.1 Hyphomonas sp. | reverse complement strand
ACGCCGAGGTTCGAGATGTCGCCCCGGCCGTCAGCCACCACCTGGCCCACGGTCGCGCCAAGCTGTGTCGGCGAGCCGGCGATCACGGCCGCATCAACACCGTCGATGATCGCGCCGCCGACATTGACGCGGCTATGCGTATCAACATCCGCCTTGGAATAGACGATCTCGCCGCTGACACGGAAGCCATTATCATACATCCGGCCGAATTCGCCGCTGAGGACATAACCTGTGTCAAATTCGGTTTCCCAGCCATAGGGCGTACCGGCGGCGATCGGCGTGCCATTTGGGATCACCGGGTCGCCATTGCCCGTGTTGAATGCGCCCGTCTGGCCCGAATTGCTGCTGTCGGACTGGAAGTTGAAGCCGGCGCTCGCGGCGCCGTACCAGCCTTCGGCAAAGGCCGGGCTCGCGAGCAGTGTGAAGGCGCTGGCCATCGTCGCCAGGATTTTGATTCTCATGGAGTGTTTCCTTTCTGGATGAGTCCGCCGCAGGGTTTGCTGGGGCGGTGTCGCACTCGACAGAGCAGAAGGTAGGATAACCTATCGCATAGACAATAGGATATTTCTGAATTTTCCGTCAGGTTACAGAAATCTGCCCGTCACTCGCCATTTTCCTTGAAGTGACAGGCCCCGCGCATCTGGCGCGCAAACTGCAGGCGGTTGCCTTGACACCCCCGCTCGTGTTCAACACGCGCGAACCCCGTTGCACGGAGACACGAGATGCTGCCCAAACCGCTGACCGACATTGCCCCAAACACGCTGGACTTCGAAATCCTGCCGCTGGTCAAGCCGACCGGCTTTCGCGAATATGATGCGCGCTGGTGGTTCAACGGCATCGGGCATGAGACAGCGCCGGAGCTCAATCTCTACGGCGTCCAGGCCCTCGGCCTCGGCATGGCGGCGCTGTTCCATGAGCTTGGCGTCAAGCCCACGGTCGTCACCGGCCATGACTATCGCTCGATCAGCCAGCCGATCAAGAATGCGCTGACCCTCGGCCTGATGGCCGGCGGCTGCGAAGTTCTGGATGTCGGCCTCGCCCTCTCGCCGATGGTCTACTGGGCCCAGTTCGAACTCGACGCCGCCTGCTGCGCCATGGTCACCGCCAGCCACAACGAGAACGGCTGGACCGGCGTAAAAATGGGCGCCAACCGCCCGCTGACCTTCGGGCCGGACGAGATGGGCCGCCTGAAGGAAATCGTCATGGGCGGCCATTTCATTCCCCGCGAAGGCGGCTCGCTGCGCCGCATCGAGGAAGGCCTGCGCGAAAGATACATCCAGTCCGTCGCCGGGGACACCAAGCTGAAGCGCAAGCTGAAAGTCGTCGCCGCCTGCGGCAACGGCACGGCGGGCGCCTTCGCGCCGGACCTCCTGCGCGCCATAGGCGCCGAAGTCATCGAGATGGACTGCAATCTCGACATGACCTTCCCGAAATACAATCCGAACCCTGAAGATCACAAGATGCTGTCGGCGATGGCCGAAACCCTGCGCGCCACCGGCGCCG
>NZ_JBKBXW010000115.1:0-1855 GCF_046313735.1 Hyphomonas sp. | reverse complement strand
TCATGCCCGATGCCGTTGAACCACCAGCGCGCATCATATTCGCGAAAGCCGGTCGGCTTGACCAGCGGCAGGATTTCGAAGTCCAGCGTGTTGGGGGCAATGTCGGTCAGCGGTTTGGGCAGCATCTCGTGTCTCCGTGCAACGGGGTTCGCGCGTGTTGAACACGAGCGGGGGTGTCAAGGCAACCGCCTGCAGTTTGCGCGCCAGACGCGCGGGGCCTGTCACTTCAAGGAAATTGGCGGGTGACGGGAAGATTTCTGTAACCTGACGGAAATTTCAGAAATATCCTATTGTCTATGCGATAGGTTATCCTACCTCCTGCTCTGTCGAGTGCGACACCGCCCCAGCAAACCCTGCGGCGGCCTCATCCAGAAAGGAAACACTCCATGAGAACCAAGATCCTGGCGACAATGGCCAGCGCCTTCACCCTGCTCGCAGCCCCGGCCTTTACCGAAGGCTGGTACGGCGCCGCCAGCGCCGGCTTCAACTTCCAGTCCGACAGCAGCAATTCGGGCCAGACGGGCGCATTCAACACGGGCAATGGAGACCCGGTGATCCCAAATGGCACGCCGATCGCCGCTGGTACGCCCTATGGCTGGGAAACCGAGTTTGATACAGGTTATGTCCTCAGCGGCGAGTTCGGCCGGATGTATGACAATGGCTTCCGCGTCAGCGGCGAGATCGTCTACTCAAAAGCCGATGTCGACAAGCACAGCCGTGTCAGTGTCGGCGGGACGATCATCGACGGCGTCGATGCCGCCGTGATCGCCGGTTCGCCGACCCAGCTTGGCGCGACGGTTGGCCAGGTGGTGGCCGATGGCCGGGGCGACATCTCGAACCTCGGCGTTTTCGCGAATGTCTATTATGACTTCAACCGGATGGGCGCGATTTCGCCCTATGTCGGCGCGGGTATCGGCGTGTCGAATGTCGATGTCACCTACCGGCCTTCGGACATCAGCATCATCAATGACAGCGAGACGAAGTTTGCCTGGCAGATCAAAGCTGGTGCGGCTTATGCGCTGACGGAGCGGTTCGACGTGTTCTCGGAGCTCGCCTACCGCGCCACCGATGATGTGACGTTCAACAACCAGCTGTTCCCGGGCAATCTGAGCATCGAGAACAAGCAGACGACGCTGAGCTTCGGCGGACGTATCCGGTACTGATCCGGCGACGGATTGTCAGCGGGCTAATTTCAGAAAGCTGGCGATCCAGGACGCCAGGAAGCGGCGGTCGCACGCCCCCTCCAATGACGCGACCGCCGCTTCCACTTCCTGCTCGGCAAGGGTCTTGCCGCGGCGGGCGACATAAAGCGCCTCGGCATAGTCCGGCGTAAACTCAGGGTGGCACTGGAAGCTGAGCGCGGGAAAGCCGCGATAGCTGAGACCCGCATATTCCGTGAACTGTGAGCGCGCGACGATGTCTGCGGCGTCCGGCCTGATAACGACCTGGTCCTGGTGGCTGACCGCGACAGCCATGCCTGAGGGCGCCTCACCTGCCCATCCGGGGGCGGACAGAATGTCGTAGCGGTGACGCCCGACGCCCCAGCCCTTTTCGGATTTTTCGACCTTACCGCCCAGGGCCTCAGCCATTGCCTGATGGCCGAAGCAGATGCCCACCTGAGGCAGACGCACCTCGGCGGAGACGCGGATGAACTGCATCAGCGGCGGAATCCAATCATGGTCCTCATACACGCCGGCGGGCGAGCCCGTATACAGCACGCCCTCAAGGCTTGCTGGTTCCGGCAACGCCTCACCTTTGACGAGGGAGACCGTCTCGCAGCGTATGCCAGCATCGACGGCGTCGAACATCTGCCGGAACATGCCGGGATAGTCCGGGAACTGATCGCGGATGGCTT
>NZ_JBKBXW010000114.1:0-1965 GCF_046313735.1 Hyphomonas sp. | reverse complement strand
GGTCGCTCCCTTAGGCTGCGGACTGGCTGCGGCGCGCCGAAACGGTGCGCACGGCAGTTTCCAGGATCTTGAGGCCGGCTTCGAGGTCGGCGTCGCGGATCGTCAACGGCGCGAGCACCTTTACGACTTCGTCATCACTGCCGCTCGTCTCAATGATCAGGCCATTGTCGAAACACTGGGCGCAGACTTCTGCGGCGATTTCGCCACTCTCCATCTCGATGCCGGACATCATGCCCCGGCCCTTGATGCGGTTTGCCAGGGGGCTCGCGTCTGCAATCTTCTTCAGGCGTGCGCGGAGGATTCCCGATTTGCGGGCGACGTCCTTCTCGAACGCGTCATCGGCCCAGTAAAGGTCGAGCGCCTTGGCGGCGGTCACAAAGGCGTGGTTGTTGCCGCGGAACGTGCCATTATGCTCGCCGGGCTTCCAGCGGTCATGTTCGGGACGGATCAGCGTCAGCGCCATCGGCAGACCCATGCCGGACAGCGACTTCGCGAGCGTCACGATATCCGGCTGGATGCCGGCGCGCTCAAAGCTGAAGAAACCACCCGTGCGGCCAATGCCGGCCTGAATGTCATCGATGATCAGCAGCGCGCCATGCTTGCGGGCAATCTGCTCGATCCGGCGCAGCCAGGCATTCGAGGCAACGTTGAGCCCGCCCTCGCCCTGTACCGTCTCGACCAGTATGGCCGCCGGCTTGTCGAGGCCTGAGGAGCTGTCCGACAGGCGCTGGTCAAGCTGGTCGGCGGTGTCCGTATCCGGACCGAAATAGCCGTCATATGCTTCATGGCTCACGCCGCTCAGCGGGATGCCCGCGCCGCCCCGCTTGCCGGAATTACCGGTCGTTGCCAGCGCGCCCAGCGTCATGCCGTGGAAACCATTGGTAAAGGCGATCACATTCGTCCGTCCCGTGACTTTGCGCGCGAGCTTCAGCGCCGCCTCGACGGCGTTCGCGCCGGTCGGCCCGGTGAACATCGTGCGGTAGTTCATGCCGCGCGGTTTCAGAATGCGCCTCTCGAAGGTCTCGAGGAAATGCGCCTTGGCGCGGGTGTGCATGTCGAGGCCGTGCGCCACGCCGTCCGCGGAGATGTATTCAATCAGCGCCTGTTTCAGTTCGGCCGGGTTATGGCCATAGTTCAGCGTCGAGCAGCCGGAAAGAAAGTCGAGATAGCGCGTACCGTCCTCGGCCACCATGTGGGATCCGCTGGCGGATTGGAAGACGCAGGGGAATGAACGGCAATAGCTGCGCACGCGCGATTCGCGGCGCTCAAAGATGTCGGTGGGTACGGAAGCATGTTCATAGGCCATTGCGGGCTCCTTGTTTGATGCTCTGATTTTTTGTTATGTGTACGGAGGGGTTCAGACGTTACCGGGCGGCGCTCGGAAAGGCCCGATGGTGACGAGAAACTCGGACGGGTGCCGGCCTGCCAGATGCCGGTCGCGGTCAAACCAGGGCGCATCGCGGAGCGGGGCGCCGAGCCATCGCGCCAGGCCGCGGAACAGGCCCCAGGAGGCGTCATTCTCACGGGTGATGGAGGTTTCTATCTGGCGCACTTTGGCCTGCTCCGGCCGCGCCAGGATGTCCGCCAGCATAAGTTTTGCGAGGCCCAGGCCGCGCGCATCCGGATGCACAGCGACCTGCCAGAGGAAGAAGGTATCGTCCCTGCCGGGCGGCAGGTGGCCGGAAATCCACCCCACGACGCGGCCATTGATCCGGGCAACCGCGCAGGTGCGCGCGAAATGCGTACACTGGATCAGGTTGGCATACAGGGAGTTGGTGTCGAGCGGCGGACAGGCGGCAATCAGGGCATGGACCTCGGCCGCATCTTCTGCGCCGGGGGGCGCTATGCGGATGGGGGCCAGCGCCGCCGCCTTACTTCGTTCGGGGACAGGCTCGGCCGTGTTCTGGGTGATGGTGTCACCAGGCATGGTTTCGCTCACTTTGCTAATGCTTAGGCCGTCAAATT
>NZ_JBKBXW010000113.1:0-2078 GCF_046313735.1 Hyphomonas sp. | reverse complement strand
GTGGCGGCAGAAATCCGCGCGGCGGGCGGCGAGGCAGTTTCGAACTCCGAAAGCGTAACTGATTACGCGTCGGTCGCCGGCATGGTCACCCAGGCGCTCGACACTTTTGGCCGCCTCGACGCCATCATCAATCCCGCCGGCATCCTGCGTGACGGGATGTTCCACAAGATGAGCGAGAGCGACTGGAAGGCGGTCATCGATGTTCACCTGCACGGCTCGTACAATGTCGCCCGCGCGGCCATCGAGTATTTCCGCGAGAAGGAGCATGGCGCCTATGTCTTCTTCACCTCCACCTCCGGCCTGATCGGCAATATCGGCCAGGCGAACTATGCCGCCGCGAAAATGGGCATTGTCGGCCTCTCACGGATTGTCGCCATGGAAGGCGCCGCCAAGAAAGTCCGCTCGAATGTCATCGCGCCGTTTGCATGGACACGAATGATCGCCTCGATCCCTGTGAAGGACGAGGCCGGCGCGCAGCGCGTTCAGCGGATGAAGGACGGCATGCGCGCTGACCAGGTGGCGCAGCTGGCCGTGGCGCTTTGCTCGGACCAATCCTCGAATGTCAGTGGGCAGATCTTCGGCGTGCGCGGTAATGAAGTGATCCTGTTCGACCAGCCACGCCCGGTGAAATCCATGGCCCGCCTCGAAGGCTGGAATCCGGAAACGCTGATCTCGCATTGCTTCCCGGCGATGAGCCCGGACTTCACGGATATGGGTGCAACGGCGAGCATTTTCCCGTATGATCCTGTCTGACCGGGGGGACGGTCTGCGCGCATCCTGACATCAAGGGAGGGACGCATGAACAAGGCTGGACTACTCGTGACCGGTGCGACGGGCACGGTCAGCAGGGCTTTGCTGGCAGAACTGAAACACCGGCAGGTCCCTGCCCGGGCGCTGGTTCGCGACCCGGCACGGGCCCCGGACCTTGCCGGGATGGGGTTTGATCTTGTTACGGGGGACCTGTCCGATCCTGCCACGCTGGGCGCGGCGATGGAGGGGGTCGCGAGTGTCTTCCTGCTGACCCCAGTTCATCAGCAGGCTGAGACCCTGGTCCAGAACGGCCTGGAAGCTGCCCGCCAGGCCGGGGTGGAGCGTGTGGTAAGGTTGTCCGCGCTTGGCGCAGGTGTGGACAGCGCCCCGGTAATCCTTCGGCAGCATGGCCGCTGCGATGCCATGCTCATGGCGTCAGGACTAGGCTGGACGATCCTGCGGCCGAACGGGTTTTTCCAGAACCTCCTCTGGCAGGCAGGGCCGATCCGCGCCGATGGCCGCTTCTACCTGCCGCTCGGCGCGGCGCGGCTCAGCTATCTTGATGTGCGCGACGTGGCGGCCGCCGCCGGGCAGGTTCTGGCGACCGGCGCCCATGACGGCTGTGTGCACGAACTCACGGGCAGCGAAGCGCTGACCTGTGCCGAAATGGCGAACACGCTGTCCGCAGTCGCCGGCCGGGAGGTGACTTATGTGCCGGTTCCGCCGGAGATGGCGGAGCAGTCGCTGAGAGGCATGGGCCTGCCGGAATGGGATGCGAGGGCGGTGACCGAGTTGCAGACCTGGTTCGCGGAAGGGCACGCCGCAGCAGTCAGCCCGGATCTTGTGGCGCTGACGGGCTACCGCCCCCGCCGTTTTGAGGATTTCGCGCGCGACCATGCGAACGCCTTTGGCGGCTGATAGCGGAACGGCTTAGTCCGGTCGCAGGTCTCGCGGACCTTCGTCTTGGGCAGGCGCCGGATCGCTTGCGTCATCCTCCGGCACCACCGGCGACCTTGGCTCCTGCGGCGGCTCTTCGGCGGGAAGAGGCTCAAGCGGCGTAGCCCCGAACTCAGGCAACTCCGCTTCCGGCCCCTCGCCGGTCTCCGGCCGGGGCGGACTGCGCAAGGTTTCGTCGGCCGCATTCAGAAGCTCGTTGAGCTCGTCATTGCGATTGCGCGGCGCTTCGCTGTCCGCCTCCGGGCCGCCCAGGGCTTCGTCGCCGGTCTCCGGAATTTCGGGCAGCTCTTCCAGCGCTGGCGGAGGCCGCGGCGTCTCGCCTTTCGGGGTATCACGTGGCGGCAGTCTTGGCGCATCGCCGCCCAGCACGC
>NZ_JBKBXW010000112.1:0-2149 GCF_046313735.1 Hyphomonas sp. | reverse complement strand
AGGACCTCGCGCGGATCGAGGCGGTGCATGGCGCGCGGCCCGAGGCGCGGCTGATCGTGGACGCGAATGAGGGCCTCGCCCCGGCGGACCTGCCGGCCCTGGTGGCGCGCGCGGCGGGGCTCGGCGTCGTGCTGATCGAGCAGCCCTTCCCTGCCGGGAAAGATGAGGCGCTGATGCGGCGGCCGGGCGCGGTGGCGATCTGCGCCGATGAAAGCGCGCATACGAGCGCGGATATCCAGACACTTGCCCGGTCTTATGACGCGGTGAATGTGAAGCTCGACAAGGCCGGCGGGTTGACCGAGGCGCTGGCGATGGTGCGCGCGGCGCGGGTGGCCGGCATGGGCGTGATGGTGGGCTGCATGGTGGCGGGCTCGCTCTCGATGGCGCCCGCGATGCTGCTGGCGCAGCTGGCGGACGCGGCGGATCTGGATGGGCCGCTCTGGCTGGCGGAGGATATCCCGAGCGGCTTGGTGTATACAGACGGGTTTGTGGCGCCGCCGGGGGCAGGGCTTTGGGGGTAGACGGATGGGTTGCAGGGCCCTCACCTCCCATCGCTTTCGCGATGGGCCCCTCCTCTCCCATTTCATGGGAGAGGGGTTCAGACGTAGCACTTACCCCTCTCCCGCTTGCGGGAGAGGAGGGGCCCGCGCCCACAAGGGCGTGGGAGGTGAGGGCCTTTTGGAGGAGAGAAGTCCCGGATAATTGCTGCGCAATTTCCGGGATGACGGGGGACGCTAGGCCGTGGCTTCCTGGACGGCGTTCTCATATGCGTCGAGCGCCGCCAGCCATTCCGTTTCCGCCTTGGCCGCTTCGGCTTCGAGTTTGCCGCGTTCGACGGAGAGGTCCGTGATCTTCTCAGGCGAAAGACCGGATTTCGACAGTTCCGCATCAATCGTCCTTATACGGGCATTTGCCTTTTCGAAGGCTTTCTCGGCGGCGTCGGCTTTCTTCTTCAGGGGCGCGGCGGATTCGCGGGCCTGGGAGGCGCGGCGGCGTTGTTCGGCCTTGTCGACCGGCTCTTCGATGACGGCAGGCGCAGGCTTGGCGGCGCCGGTTTTCGAGCGGTCCGAACTCATCACCAGGGCGCGGTAGTCCGCAAGGTCGCCCGCATACGGCGCGACGCGGCCATCCTTGACGAGCCAGAGCTGGTCGGCGGTCGCTTCGGCGAGATAGACATCGTGCGTGATCAGGAGGACGGCGCCGGGAAAGTCATTCAGCGCATAGATCAGCGCTTCGCGGCTGTCGATGTCGAGGTGCGAGGTCGGCTCGTCGAGGATCAGGATATGCGGCTTCTGTAGCGCGATAAGGCCGAGGATCAGCCGGACTTTTTCGCCGCCTGACAGGTTCTCGACCTTGGTTTCGACTTTCTCATGGCTGAAGCCGATCTGGGCGGCGACGCCGCGCTGCTTGGCGACCGGCGTGTCCTTCGGTAGGGCGCGCATGACGTGTTCGAGCACGGTGTCGCCGGCCGTCAGCTCGTCGAGCTGGTCCTGCGAGAAATAGCCGATCTCGACTTTCTTGGGCACGCGGCGTTTGCCCGCCAGCATCGGCAGGCGTTCGGCGATGGATTTGACCAGCGTGGTCTTGCCCTGCCCGTTGGTGCCGATGATGGCGATCCGGTCATCCGGGTCCAGACGAAGATCGACATTGTTCAGAATGACCGCCTGCGGACCATAGCCGAGGCTTGCCGCCTCGATCTCCAGCAGCGGCGGGGAGAGTTTGGTCAGGGGCTCAGGGAAGTTGAACGGCAGGGCGCGCTCTTCGAGCGGCACGCTGATCGTCTGCATCTTCTCCAGCATCTTGATGCGGCTCTGTGCCTGGCGGGCCTTGGAGGCCTTGGCGCGGAAGCGGTCGACGAAGGATTGCAGGTGCGCGCGGTCCTTGTCCTGCTTGGCTTTCTGGCTTTCGAGCTGGGCGAGTTTCGCGGCGCGCAGTTTCAGCCAGTCATCATAGCCGCCGGGCGTGATCGTCAGCTTACGGTGTTCCAGCGCCATCGTGTGCGTGACCGATCGGTTGAGCATTTCGCGATCATGGCTGACGATGAGGACGGTGTTGGGATAGCGGCGCAGATAGCCTTCAAGCCAGGCGGCGCCTTCAAGGTCGAGATAGTTTGTCGGCTCGTCGAGGAGGAGCAGGTCCGGCTGGGCGA
>NZ_JBKBXW010000111.1:0-2190 GCF_046313735.1 Hyphomonas sp. | reverse complement strand
ATGCATCACGGCCGAGGAGATCACCTCGCCCTCCGCGTCAAAGGCCCAGGCCGAAAGCCGTGTGCCGATCCATTCAAGGCCGATGAGTGCGAGCGTATCTGTCATGGTTATTTCGCGACTAGCATGGCGTGCGCTGCCTGATCCACCTCTGAGACAGCCTGCCCCGCCGCGCAAGGCACAAAGAGTCAGGCGCGTGCTTGCGGCGGCGGCCCGCGAGCCGGTAAACACGAGGCGAACCCGGCGGGGAGCCCAGCCATGCCCGACACCCAGTCCAGGCCCTCCGCGGCCGCCGAAGCGCTGCTGCAACTGGTCGATATCATGGCCCGGCTACGCACGCCGGAAACCGGCTGCCCGTGGGATCTCGAACAGACTTACGCGACCATTGCGCCCTACACGATTGAGGAAGCGTATGAGGTGGCCGACGCCATCGCGCGCGGTGACCGGGCCGATCTGCGCGACGAGCTTGGCGATCTGCTCTTCCAGGTGATCTTCCATAGCCGCATGGCCGAGGAGGAAGGCGCCTTCGCCCTCGCCGACGTCATTGCCGCGATCAATGCGAAGATGATTCGCCGCCACCCGCATGTGTTCGAAGCCTCAGACGGGCGAGACGCGGATGGCCAGATCGCCGCCTGGGAAGAGATGAAAGCCGCCGAACGCGCCGCGAAGGGTGAAGCGTCCGGACCGGCCAGCGCCCTTGACGGTGTTGCGCTATCCCTGCCCGCGCTTCTGCGCGCCGAGAAAATCCAGAAACGCGCCGCCCGCACCGGCTTCGACTGGACCGAGACGCCGCCGATCTTCGACAAGCTCACCGAAGAGGTCGAGGAAGTGAAGGACGCGATGGCGAGCGGCGACGCGGATGCCATCGAGGACGAGATTGGCGATCTCCTGTTTGTTGCCGCGAACCTCGCCCGGAGGCTGTCGGTCGATCCCGAACAGGCCCTGCGCCGCGCCAATGCGAAGTTCGAACGCCGGTTCCGGGCGATGGAGATTGCGGCGGCGGCGGAGGGTGTGGACTTTGCGTCGCTTACGCTGGATGAGCAGGAGGCGTATTGGCAGAGGGTGAAGGCTGGGGAGCGGGGGTAAACCTAGGAGCCCGCTCACCCCCGCGCAGGCGAGGGCCTGGACAGGCAGCGCACTTCCTCACGAGGCCCTTGCCTTCGCGGGAGTGAGCGGACTTCAGGCGGAGTTCAGATCACCAGCTCAGCATCCAACCCCGGAAACTCCGTCCGGAACTGGCCGAGGCGTTCCAGTGACAATCGCACAGTCAGATCAGCCGAGCCGTCGTCCTGCTGGGTTTCGGTGGTGACATCGCCGTGCTGGTGCAGCCAGGCGCGGGCCTTGCCGTCTTCGGGCGGCATGTGGAAGGCGTACTCCGCCCGCCCGCGCAGCAGCGCCGTCTCTATCAGCGCCAGCAACTCCGGCAGGCCCTGCCCGGTCAGCGCCGAGACGGGCACCGCCGGTGGGTCGGCCATCGTCGAAGCCTGCACCTCGAGAGAGGCCGCCCGCTCCGGCGGCAGCGCGTCCATCTTGTTCCAGGCCTCGATGATCGGCGGCAGCGGATGGCCGGATTCCTTTTCCAGCCGCTCCAGCACGCGCATCACATCATCGACCTGGTCGAAATCCGACGCGCTCGCCCGGTCGCGCACATGCACCAGCAGGTCCGCCTGCAGCGACTCTTCAAGCGTCGCCTGGAAGCTGTCGATGAGGTGGGTCGGCAGGTCCGTGATGAAGCCGACCGTGTCGATCAGCGCCGCCTCGCCCAGCGTCGGCAGATCCATCCGGCGGATCGTCGGATCGAGCGTCGCGAAGGGCATGTCCTTGGCCAGCACATCCGAACCGGTCAGCTGGTTGAACAGGCTCGACTTGCCGGCATTGGTGTAGCCGACCAGCGCAATCACCGGCTTGCCGGAGCGCCGCCGCCCGGCCCGCTGGACCGCGCGCGTGCGGCGCACATCATCGAGATCGCCCCGCAGGCGGATGATCCGGTCGTCGAGCATCCGGCGGTCGGCCTCGAGCTGGCTCTCGCCGGGGCCGGACAGGAAGCCCGATCCGCCGCGCTGGCGTTCAAGGTGGGTCCAGGTCCGCACGAGGCGCGAGCGCTCATAGAGAATGCGCGCCAGCTCGACCTGCAGCCGGCCTTCCTTGGTGCGGGCCCGGAGGCCGAAGATTTCGAGGATCAGCCCCGTCCGG
>NZ_JBKBXW010000110.1:0-2288 GCF_046313735.1 Hyphomonas sp. | reverse complement strand
GCGCAAGCCTGTCACGATCTTCGCCCTTCTGGGCTTCATGGTGCTCTGGATCTGGGCCATCGGCACCATCGGCACCCATATGACCGGCCTGCCCGGCTGGGTGCAGATGCTCTTCTACATCGCCGCCGGCACCCTCTGGGTCATCCCCCTGCGCCCTGTCCTCAAATGGATGAACGCCGCCGAACCACCCGAAGAGGATTGAGGCGGCTTATTCCGTCTGGTCCGGGCGGAAGACGACCGCAACCCGTGTGGTCGGGCGCCGGGGAGACAGCGCCTCAACATCTTCTGGCAGGTATCGCATGCTTTCCGCGGCAGCTTCAGCCGCCTCGCTGAAGACAGGATCGCTGCACTCCAATTGCGTCACTCGCGGAATGCCCGTTTCGGCAACGATATAGGAAGCTTGGCAGAATCCTTCCCTCCCACCGGCGGCCTCCGGGTAGGATACCTGCATGGGCATGACGGGCTCCGGCAAGCGTGGTCCGGGATCCCAGATTTCGATGGCGCTATACAGGATCGGCCAATCGAGACCCGCGTCTTCGGCCCAGCGCTCCGCCTCCGTCACCCGGCCAAGCTTCTGCAGGAAAATAACGACAGGACGGACGGAGCGCTCAGGACTCATCACCGTCTCATGATCCAGTTCAAACACTTCGATCGCCCGGTCGAGAGCCGTCGAATGGTCTTTGACGAAATTGAGCGCCAACATTTCGAGCCGCAATGCGGCGACACGCTCACACCGCGACAGCGGCAGTTGCTTCAACTCGGATATCAACCGCAAGCCCTCTGGAGTATCTTGATTCAATACGCTTTTTTCGGCTGGAAGATAAAGTGCCCCGGCCTCAGGACTAAACCGCACAGATCGGCAATCTTCGTTAGCCAGGGCAGATCCCGTTGCCAGACACATTGCTGCCAGAGTGAAGGCCAGACGTTGCATGGGATGAACTCCTTGCACCTCAGAAAGCTGACGCAACTTCCCGGCACAGTCAAGAAAAACACCCCCGGCAAGGATCAGCCGCACCCACCCTTATCCACGGGGTAAAGCCCGTATTTGCTGCAGTTCGTAGATTCGTATCCAACCCCGCGCGGGCCGTGAGATAATGTTTCTCATGTCCCGGTCCCGCCGCCCTTCCGCCACGCGCACGATCCGCCCCCTCGCGGGCAAGCAGCGCCGCGCCTATTGGCGCTGGCTGCGCGCGCAGGTCCGGCTCTTGTCGGTGTGCCTCTGGTGGCTGCAGCGCCTCCCGGATGGCCGCGTCAGATCCGCCTGGACCCGCATCGCGGGCCAGCGCCTCAGCGCCTACGGCCAGATCCTGCGCGCCCTGCTCGTCATCCTCGCGGCGGATGTGATGCGAAAGCCCCTGCCGCCGCCAAAGCCCTTTCCCGGCCCGGTGATACCGGACGGCGCACGCACCCCCGGCCCCCGCCGCGCCGCCCGCCATTTCTCGCTCAGCCTGAAGCAATTCACCTGGATGCCCAAACAGGCCGCGCGCCCCGCGCCAAGGCATTCACGCAAGCCAGGACCGCGCCTTCCGGCCCCCAATAGACTCGAAACCCGCCTCGCCGCCCTGCAAGCCGTCTTCGCCGCCCCGGAGGCGCACGCCGCCCGCATGGCCCGCCGCCTCCTGTCCCGCGGCCTCACGCCCCGGCGCGCAAAAGCGCTGATCCCGGAAGCCGCCCTATGGCTGATCGCCGACACAACTATGCCAGCCCCATTGCCGGCAGCTGCGCCGCCCTACTCCAACACATCCTGACGCTTGTCATCCCGAACGGCCAAAGGCCGATCCGGGACCTTCCCACCCCAATCCAAAACCTGTTTTCTCCAACCGGCCGCGGACCCCCGCGCGTCCGGCCACCCGTGCTGCAGGATATTTCCCTACGCCCACGCCCAGCTCGTCACTCCCGACCGGCGCAGCCGGTCTGGGGGCCCATCTCCCGTTCGCGCCGCCCGTCGCCGGGGAGAGATTTGGAATTGGGCGCCCAGATGGCCTGCGGCCATCGGGCGTGACGACAGCGACGAGTAACGAACCCGCTTAAATATGCAGCGCCCGTCCCTCAGCATCCAGCACCGCTTCATGCATCGTCTCCGACAGCGTCGGGTGCGGGAAGATCGTATGCATCAGGTCGGCCTCGGTCAGCTCCCCCTGCCGCGCGATGACATAGCCCTGGATCAGCTCGGTGACTTCCGCGCCGATCATATGCGCGCCGAGCAGCTCACCGGTCTTCTTGTCGAAGATCGTTTTCACGAGGCCATTCTCCGCCCCCAGAGCAATCGCCTTGCCATTGCCGATGAA
>NZ_JBKBXW010000109.1:0-2353 GCF_046313735.1 Hyphomonas sp. | reverse complement strand
CTAGACCGGCATGGGGACGGGAGGAATCGATGATGCCATCGGAAGCGCCAGCCAGCGAAGGAGGCGATGCCCAGTCCTTCGATGCTCGAAACCATCAGGACGTCTACCGGGTCGCCGCCGAGACCATGGACCTGATCCATCGCCATGCGGCCCTGCCGGATCCGATCTCCTATGCGGTCTGGTTTGCCTTTGCCGCGAAGTCGCATGGCGGGGTAGTCGAAGCGATCACGAAGAAGCTGGCGAAAGCCCAACCCCTCAGCCCCTTCGACCTTGCCGAGATCTATTCGGAGTTTCTGGAAGCGGATTCGGCGTCCGAAGTCAGCCAGCAGATCGGATCGCGGTTTGAAGACAGCCTCACGGCCGTCTCGGAGTTGATCGACGCGGGGGCACGGAACAACAAGTCTTTCCGGGAAACCCTCGAAGCGCTTGGGGAGCGCCTCCCCCAGGCCGCTTCTGCCGGAGAGATCGACGAGATCGTCTCGCGGCTTGTCGTCGAAAATGAAAAGATGACCATGGCCATGCTGGCGCTGGACAAGGGGCTTGCCGAAAGCCAGGCTCAGATTGACCGGCTGAACGCGGAGCTAGAGGAGATGCAGCGGCTGAGCCTGCGCGATCCGCTCACGGGCGTGGCCAATCGCAGGGCCTTTGACGCCTATCTTGCGCAGACGATCGAGCAGTCGGCGGCGTCGCACTCGCCTTTTTGTCTCGGCATGACTGACATCGATCATTTCAAGCGGGTCAATGATACGCTCGGGCACCACACCGGCGATGATGTGCTCAAACGCTTCACGGACATCCTGCAGCGCCATACCAAGGGCCAGGACATGGTTGCCCGTTGCGGCGGCGAGGAGTTCGCAATCATCCTGCCACAGACGAGTATTGTGGCGGCGCATAATCTGATGGTGAAGATCGCGTCCGAGATCCGGAGCACCCAGATGCTGAACGATAAGGACCATGAGGCCCTCGGCCGGATCACCGCGTCCTTCGGCGTCTGTGAATACAAGCCGGGCCTGAGCACCGCTGATCTGTATGAACGGGCGGATTCGAGGCTCTACGCTGCGAAACGGGCCGGCCGCGACCGTGTGCGGTCTGACTTATCGCCCTAGCTGTACTGGAACGCTGGCGGGTTACGACGTGACCGGCGCCCGGACCCATAGATTGGACTCATGCCCACAGCCCCTGCCTCGACTGTCACACCGTCCCCCCGCCCGCGCCGCGTGCTTTTGCTGGGTGCGACCGGCACGATCGGACAGGCAGCTGTGCGGGCGCTGGTCGCCAGAGGGCATGACGTGGTCTGCTTCGTGCGGCCGCGCGCAGGCACGGGCGGAACGCTCACGCCGAACGATATGGCGGATCTGCTGGCGGGCGCGCAGGTGAGGTTTGGCGATGTCACCGATGCGGCCTCAATCGCGCAGGATGGCTTTTGCGGCGAGCGGTTTGACGCGCTGGTGTCGTGCCTGGCGTCCCGGACAGGTGTGCCGAGGGATGCCTGGGCGATTGATCATGGGGCAAATGCGGCCGCATTGAACGCCGCCCGGCAGGCGGGCGTGTCGCATATGGTGCTGCTGTCCGCTATCTGTGTGCAGAAGCCGAAGCTTGCCTTCCAGCATGCCAAGCTGGCGTTCGAGCAGGAACTGATCGCCTCCGGGCTGACCTATTCGATCGTGCGGCCGACCGCCTTCTTCAAGTCGCTGTCCGGGCAGGTCGAACGCGTCCGGCAGGGAAAGCCTTATCTCCTCTTCGGGGATGGCGAACTGACCGCCTGCAAGCCGATCAGCGACGGCGATCTCGGCGCCTATCTGGCCGATTGCCTGGACGAGGAAAGCCGCTGGAACCAGGTCCTGCCTATCGGCGGGCCGGGCGAGGCGATCACGCCGCGCCAGCAGGGCGAGGCGCTGTTTGCTCTGCTCGGCCGGGAGCCGCAATTCCGCGCCGTTCCGGCCGGGCTGATCGGGTTTATCCGGCAGGCGCTGGCCGTGCTGGGCCATGTGAGCCCGAAGCTGGCCGACAAGGCGGAACTGGCCGGGATCGGTCATTATTATGCGACGGAATCCATGCTGCTGCTCGACCCCGAGACCGGGCAGTATGACGCCGGCGCCACCCCGTCCACCGGCACGGAAACCCTGTTCGAGCATTACGCCCGCCTGATCCGAGGTGAAGTGCACGACGACCGCGGTGATCATGCGGTGTTCTGACATTGGGTGCCCCGTTGGCACACGCGCAATGCAGAGGTTTATTCTTATTGGCCAGAGAATAGCCAGCAAGGATACTTGCTGAAGCAATTGCCGGGTTCTGGGATATTTTCAGTGCCAACGCCTTGTCGCACAGTCATTTTATATTCAAAGATCATCTC
>NZ_JBKBXW010000108.1:0-2372 GCF_046313735.1 Hyphomonas sp. | reverse complement strand
CGCATCAATGCGTTCTTCGTGTTCAATGCCTGGTCAAACCGGCTTGAGGCGCCGTTCGGAAAAACCGATCCGCGTCCGGACTTTGTCGCGCATCGACATGTGCGCCAGCCAATCCGGCCTGCGCGCGCCAAGCGGGAAATAACAGGAAGGGGCGAAACATGAGCCATACTGTTGAAAAAATCGGCGGAACATCCATCGCCAATACCGATGTGATTACCCGGAACGTGCTGATCGGCGGGCGCGAAGGCGCGGACCTCTATAACCGCATCTTCGTCGTCTCCGCCTATGCGGGCATGACCAATCGCCTGCTGGAGCACAAGAAATCCGGCGAACCCGGCGTGTTCAGCCTGTTTGCCAGCGCCGGCAATAAATGGGCCTGGACCGAGGCGCTGTCCGGCGTCGAGCAAGCTATGCAGGCGAAGAATGCGGAAATCTTCCGCGGCGAGCCAGAGCTGGCGACCGCCGACCATTTCGTCCGGGAGCGGATCGAGGACGTCCGCAACTGCCTGATCGACCTGCACCGCCTCTGTTCCTATGGCCAGTTCCGGCTCGACGAGAATCTCACCACGGTGAAAGAGGTGCTCTCTTCCCTGGGTGAGGCGCATTCGGCGTTCAATACGGCGCTGCTGCTGCGCAAGCGCGGCGTGAAAGCGAAATGCATCGATCTGACCGGTTGGCGTGACGAGCGCACGCTCACACTCGACGAGCGCATCCGGGATGCCTTCGAGAGTGTGGACCTCGCCAGCGAGCTGCCTATCGTAACCGGCTATGCGAGCGCACCCGAAGGGCTCGTGCGCCAGTTCAATCGTGGGTACACGGAGGTGACGTTTGCGCGCATCGCGGCGCTGACCGGCGCGCATGAGGCGATCATCCACAAGGAGTTCCACCTCTCCAGCGCTGACCCGAAACTGGTCGGCGAGGGTAAGGTGCGCAAGATCGGCCTGACCAATTTCGATGTCGCCGACCAGCTCTCGAACATGGGCATGGAAGCGGTACATCCGAAGGCCGCAAAAATCCTCCGCCAGGCCGGCATTCCGCTGCGCGTCAAGAACACGTTCGACCCCGCCGACGAAGGCACGGTTATGCAGGCTGATTACATGCCCGACGCTCCGCGTGCGGAAATAATCACCGGCCTCAAAGGCGTCTATGCCATCGAAGTGTTCGACCAGGACATGGTCGGCGAGAAGGGCTACGACACCGCGATCCTCGACGCGCTCACGCGGCATTCCATCCGTATCGTGTCGAAATGTTCCAACGCCAACACCATCACCCATTATGTCGATGGCTCGCGCAAGGCCGTGAAGCGGGCAACGGCGGACATGGAGGCCGCCCTCGGCGGCGCTGAGGTCAAAGTCAGCCGGGTCGCCATCGTCTCGGTGATCGGCGCTGACATCAATGTGCCGGGCATCACCGCGCGGGCGCTGTCATCGCTCGACGGGGCGAATGTCGCGCTGATCGGCCTGCAGCAGGTTTCGCGCAAGACGGACATCCAGGTCGTCATCGACGAAGAGGATTTCGACACCGCGATCTGCGCGCTGCACAAGGCGCTGGTTGAAACCGGCGCGCAAGCTGAACGCGGCAAGCCGCAGGCGCTACGCCCGGCAGCATGAGGGTGAGGCTCGGGCCGCCGGGGCCGGTCCTGTCCGGACCCGGCGGCTTTGCAGCCTACCGCAATATCCTTGTGCTCGTGGCGGCGCTGACGCTGCTGCAGGGCGCTATGGCGGCCCTTGCCATGGTGACGGCGCTGAAGCTGCTCGCCGCCGGCGTCTCGACCGCCGGTATCGGGCTCGTCGCCTCGGCCTATTCGGCGGGGTTCCTGGCAGGCACGCTGGTGGCTCCGCTGGAGATCCGCCGCATCGGCCATATCCGCACTTATGCTGTATTGGCGGGCATCTGCGCGCTGGGCGTGCTCATCCTGCCGCTGGCGGGGCGCGAACTGGCGGTCTGGGCGGTGCTGCTGGCGCTGGCCGGGGCAGGCGCAGCGGGCATGCTGACGGCGGGCGAAAGCTGGATCGCGAACGCTGCGCCGCCGCAGAGCCGGGGCGCAATCCTCGGCTTCTATCACATGGTCTCCAAGACGGGCGCGATTGCCGCGCCCTTCCTGGTGGCGGCAGCGCTGACAGGGCTTGGCGCCTTCATGGTCGCGGCAGGCCTGTTCATTGCCTCGCTGCTGCCGGTGGCGGCGACGAACAACAGCCAGCCCTCTCTCGTGGCGGCCAAACCGTTCGGACCCAGGCGCCTGTTCGCGCTGGCGCCGGCTTCGGTCTTTGCGGCCTTCTGCGCCGGGGCGGTGAACAATTCCGTCGCGCAGCTTTATCCCGTCTTTGCCGCCAGTGTGAGCCCGGACGATCCCGCAGGCTTTTCGGCGCTGT
>NZ_JBKBXW010000107.1:0-2385 GCF_046313735.1 Hyphomonas sp. | reverse complement strand
CGCCAAGATGATCCCCGCCGTAATCCTCTGGATGGGCCCGATGGCCGCTTTCCCTTTCGTGTTCTGGATGGCGCTGACCGGCGGCCTGTTCACCCTGGTGATCCTGATGGTTCGGCGCAGCATGCCGGCCGCGATCATTCCGGGCTTCATCCGTGCGCCTTTCGAGCCCGAGGCAGGCGTCCCTTACGGCGTCGCCATCGCAGCCGGCGCCTTCCTCGCCGGGCCGGGTTCGCCGATGCTCGCCAGCCTGTTCGAGGCGGCCGGTTTCGTCAGTTAACGTTCCTTTAGGCGGAGCGTGCAATTTTTAACCCAGATTGATGTAACGAATCCAGGCTCGCCGCGCCGGCAGGCCGGATCGTGAGGGAGTAGAGGGCGATGTCACCAGTACGGATTGTGATCCTTTTGCTGGCCCTTCTGGCGGCAGGTGGGGCGGCGCTTCTGGTGTCCCGGATGAGCGCGCCGCAAGTCGTCACCGAAACCGTCACCCAGCAGCAGCGGGTCATCCAGACACAAGAAGTCTCGCAAACCAAGGTCCTGATCGTCACCCGCGATCTCGCCATAGGGGCGCCGGTAACCGCAGACGATCTCGCCTGGACCGACTGGCCCGAAAAAAGTGTTCTGCCCACCCATTTCACTCAGGCGCGTACCCCGGACGCCGTCGAGGAAATCGCGGGCGCCATCGTCAAGCTGCCCATCTATGCCAGCGAGCCGATCCTGCAGCAGCGCATCGTGAAGCGCGGTGAAGCCGGTCTCCTCCCGGTCCTGATGGAGCCGGACATGCGCGCCATCGCCATCTCGATCTCGCCAGAATCCGCCTCGGGCGGTTTTGTCCTGCCGAACGACCGGGTGGATCTCATCCTGACCTTTGAACAGGAAGCCTCGCCCGCCACCGGTATCATGGCAAACCGGACGCTGTCGCAAACCCTGCTCAAGAATGTCCGCGTTCTTGCCATCGACCAGACCTATGCGACCCTGCCGGATGGCGGCTCGACCCGCATTGGCAGCACAGCGACGCTGGAGCTGACCCCCACCGAAGTCGAGCTTGTCACACTGGCCAACCGCATCGGCAGCCTGTCGATTGCGCTCCGCCCCCTGACCGAAGACGCCGTCCGCGCGGCACGCGAGCCGCGCTTCGACCTGATGAGCGGCGATGGCGGTGCGCGCGGCATTACGATCATACGAAACAGCAAGCCGGTCGCGGCCGGGGTTGGAGGCAACTGAAGATGCGCAGCTTATCCGCGCTGGCCGGCGCCGCATGTCTGACGCTGGCATTCCCGCTCATGGCTGACACCCAGACGATGGTGAGCGCCGTGCCCAATGGCATGAGTGTCAACATCACCTCGCCGGGGGATCAGGCCAATTCGCGCCGCGTGAAACTCGGCGTCAACAAGTCGATGATCGTCGAACTCGATCGTCCGGCGGCGGATGTCGTCATCTCCAATCCGGAGATCGCCGATGCGGTGGTCCAGACCTCGCAGCGGATCATCTTCCGCGGCATCGAGTTCGGCCAGACCAATGCGCTAATCTTCGACCGCGCCGGCCAGGTGCTTCTGGACCTCAACATCCATGTCGAGACGGACATGGCCGCGCTGCAGGAAACCGTGTCGCGGCATGTGCCGGATGCCCGGGTGAACCTTGAAAGCCTCAATGGCAGCGTGATCATGACTGGCCGGGTCGATAATCTCGCCCAGGCGGACCAGATCAGCCGGCTTGTGGCGGCCTTCTTCCCGGCGGGAAATGAGGCGCCGCAACTCGTCAACATGCTGAACATCGCCGCTGCCGATCAGGTTATGCTCGAAGTCCGCATCATCGAGATGCAGCGCAGCGTGATCAAGCAGCTCGGCATCAACTTCTCCGGTTCCATCGGCTTCGGCGAACTCGCCAGCCAGTCCCTCCAGCAGATTTTCCAGGGCGGTCTTCCCCTCTTCGTTGATCCGCTTACGGGTAACACCAATACACTCGGCATAGGCGAACCAGTCCGGGCCCTGCAGCCGGATGCGCCCTTTTCGCAATCCTTCTCCGGCAGCACATCCACCGGCTTCAATGTTCAGGGCCAGCCCCTCGGCGGCCTCGGCATCAATACGGGCTACACGAACTTCGTCGGTGGCCGTCAACAGTCCGCCGTCGGCGCTTCGCTCAACGCCATGGAGCGGATCGGCATCGTCCGCACCCTCGCCGAGCCCAACATCGTCGCCATGTCGGGCGAAAGCGCGAAATTCCTCGCCGGCGGTGAATTCCCGGTGCCGGTCGGGCAGAGCGATAACGGCGAGGTCAAGATCGAGTTCAAACCATATGGTGTGGGCCTTAGCTTCACGCCGGTGGTGCTCTCCGAAGGCCGCATTTCGCTGAAAGTCTCGACCGAAGTGTCGGAGCTTACCTCGCAGG
>NZ_JBKBXW010000106.1:0-2392 GCF_046313735.1 Hyphomonas sp. | reverse complement strand
TGGACGTATCCGGCCGCATCCGTTCCTGCGGCATCTGCGTGGCCGTGCCCAGATAGATGAAACCGGCAATCCGCTCATCCGGGGCGAGGCCGAGCCAGTCGGCCACATCCAGATCATAGGCAATCCATTCGCTCAGCCAGGCTCCGGCCCAGCCGCAGGCATTGGCCGCCAGCAGCAGATTATAGCACATCGCCCCGGCCGAGAGTTCCTGCTCCCAGGCCGGCGTGCGCCCCGTCTCGCGCGGCGATGAGATGACCGCGACCACGACCGGCGCGCGCAGGAACAACCCCGCCGCCTCGATCACATCGCGTGATTCCACATCGCCGGATCGCCGCCCGGCAATTCTGGCCAGTACCTTGCCGGCCTTGATCCGCTCATCCCCCTCAAACACAACAAACCGCCAGGGCGTCAGCTTCCGGTGATCCGGCACCCGCGTCGCCACCTGGATCAATTCGTCCAGCGCCTCAGGGTCCGGCCCCGGCTCGGCCAGGAACAGCTTGTTGGCGGATCTGCGCAGGGCGAGGAACTGGCGCACGCCATAATCCGGCCGGCTGGCCAGCATCGGGGTTCCGGGCGAAGGGGGAGGCGGAAACAGCTTGCTCATGGGGCAGGGGGTTAGCGCCGTTCCCGCACAAGCAAAAGATCAAAATCCGCCCGTGGCCCTTGCCGCGCAGACCTTAACGGCATATTTACCCAAATGAGTGAACGCTGTTCACTAAATGAACGCTGGGTGGAGGCCCGCGCGATGGCCGATACACTTCAGGACGAAAGCCCGGCAGAGCGCCGGCGCCAGAAAGTCCGCGCTGCCATCGTGGATGCCGCCGAACGCGTGTTCTCGAAAGAGGGGGAGGCGGGTCTTTCAATTCGGCGGCTTGCCGAGGAAATCGATTACTCACCCGCCGCGATCTACAAATACTTCGGCTCCAAGGAAGAACTCGTCGACGAACTCAAGGAGTCCTTCTTCGAGCGTCTGATGACCAAGGTCGACGGCGCCTCGCTCGTCTCGCAGCCCTTCCGCGAGCGGGCCTGTCATTCTTTCGCGAAATACATCGAAACCGCGATTGCCCGCCCGCATCACTATGCGGCAGCCTTCTCGATATCCGCCGACCGTAACGCGGCTGCGCCGCACCATGAGGCCCCCGGCGCCAAGCCCTTCGACACAACCCATAAGGGCCGGGCCTTTCTCGTCATTGCGGGCCTGATCGCGGAAGGCCAGGCCAACGGCACCTTCCGGACCGATATGAACCCGCATCTCGCCGCCAAATCCCTCTGGGCCTCGATGCACGGCGTCGCTTTGCTGATGATCCAGCTACCCGGCTTCCCCGTAATGGTGCCGACCCCGGACGATCAGCTCAGCCAGGCGGATTTCATCCGTTTCCATACCGAGTTGATGTTCAGCAGCCTTTGCAAGACCTTCCCAGAGACCCCTTCCAGCAGGTCCGCCCCATGAACGAAGTCTCCGCCCCCCCGCCCTATGAAGAGCGCACGCACCGGCCAAGCTGGGCGAAGGGCGTGCTGTTCGTCCTCCTACTGGCCGTCGCCATCGGTCTGCTCCTCGGCGGCGCGCTGCTGCTGCGCAGCCCCACCGGCCCGGTCGTCGCCAGCGCTGCGCCTGAACCGATCCGCGCTGATGTCATTCAGGTCGCCTATCTCGACGAAATCGAGGTCGAGGAACTCTATAGCGGCCTCGCCGAAGCCCGCCGTACCAGCCGTCTCGGTTTCCAGACCGGCGGCCGGGTCGAAAGCGTCAATGTCCGCATCGGTGACCGTGTTGAGGCCGGCGCCCCGCTCGCTAAGCTCGACACGCGCGGCCTCTCGGCCCAACTTGCCTCAGCCCAGGCGCTGGTCGAGGAAGCCCGCGCCTCCCATCGCCTCGCCCTCGATTCGGCGCAGCGCCAGCGCACGCTGATGGCGCAGGGCCATGTCTCGCAGCAGCGCGTGGACGAGGTCGTCGCCCAGTCCGACACGTCCGCCGCCCGGATCGAATCCGCCCGCGCCCAGGCCGACAGCCTGCGCGTCCAGCTCGACCTCTCGCGCATCACCGCGCCCTATGGCGGCATGATCACCGGCCGCTTCGCCGACGAAGGCGCCATCGCCAGCCCCGGCCAGACCATCCTCGAACTTGTCGAAGGCGGCGACCTTGAAGCCCGGATCGGCATCCCCGCCCGCGCCGTCGCCAACCTGACCATCGGCGAGAACTACAGCCTGCAGGCCGAGACCGGCCCGGTCACCGGCAATCTGCGCAGCATCACCGGCGTCGTCGATCTCTCTCAGCGCACAGTCGGCGCTGTCTTCGACATCGCCGAGGACAGCCTCGTACCCGCCGGCTCGATCGTCCGCCTACGGATGCCCCGCAGGATGGAAGAGCGCGGCTTCTGGGTGCCCCTGAAAG
>NZ_JBKBXW010000105.1:0-2392 GCF_046313735.1 Hyphomonas sp. | reverse complement strand
GCGCGGCCGATTTCCAGGCGTCATAGGCGGTCTGGTAATTCGGGAAGGCGCCGATGAAGTCCATCTGCGTCAGATCATCGAATTCCACCGCCGTCACGTCTTTCAGGCGTCCGCCAAAGACGATGTGAAGCAGTTGTTTGCCAGTCGTGTCGCTCTTGCTCATGGGTTTTCGCTCCGTTGTGGCGGGCGGCGGTTTCGGGGCCCGCGCCTGCGGGTCGGGGAGTTTCACCACGCCTGACCGGCGCAGTAACAAAGGATGCAGCGCGTTGCCAGAGGCGACGACACTGCGCTGCGCCGGAACCGCGCGGTTGAACACCAGGCGTTCGCCCAGATGCGTCGTCGCCTGCCCGCCCGCCTCGGTTACGAGCACAGCGCCGGCGGCAACGTCCCAGTCCGCTTTCTCGCCCAACACCAGCGTCGCGTCCCAGGCGCCACTGGCCACGAACGCCATTCTCAGCAGGGTCGCATTCGGTTTTGGCTGGGCGAGTTCCACCACCGGCCAGGGCTCCGGCCAGTTCGGATGGGTCACGAGGCCCTCATTGGCGATCAGGCGCAGCCCATGCTCCTGGCTCCGCCCGGAAACCCGGATACCCGCCCCGTTCAGGAACGCCCCGCCGCCGCGCCGCGCCTCATAGAACTGCCCCAGCGCCGGGGCGTAGAGCACGCCCGCCACCGCCTCGCCCTCTTCCACCAGCGCCAGGCCAATGCACCAGTCCGGCCGGCCATCAATAAAGGCGCGCGTCCCGTCGATCGGGTCGACCACCCAGACGCGGGCCTTCGCCCGTTCGCCCGGCTCGTCGAGTGTCTCTTCAGACAGCCAGCCATATTCCGGCCGGGCCGAGCGGAGCCGCAAGGCGCACAATCGGTTCACCGCCAGATCCGCCTCGGTGACGGGGCCGCGCCCGCCGGTCTTGTTCCAGGTCTCGTTGGCCGCGCCAATCGCGGTAAAGGAGAGGGCGAGGTCGCCGGCCTCCTTCGCCAGCGCCTTCAGGAGCTGGAGGTCTTCATCCAGCGTCCGCTCAGCTGCCTGCAAGGTTCATGTCCTCGATGAGGATCGACGGCGCATCCCGCGTGCCGCGCAGTTCAAGATCATTGGCGGGCACCAGCCGCGCAAACATGGACGGCAGATCCCCCGCCACGGTCACTTCCGAAACCGGCCAGGCAATTTCGCCATTCTCGAACCAGAACCCCGCCACCCCGGCGGAATAGTCGCCGGTATTGGGATTGATCGAAGGCCCGAACATGTCGGTGATCAGGAGGCCCTTGCCCACCTGTTTGGCCAGCGCGCCGGGCGTATCGGCGCCGGGCCGGAGATAGACATTCGAGGTCGTCACCCCCGGCGGATCGCCGAAACCCGGCGAGGCAAAGCCATTCGGCGACAGGCCCAGCTGGCGCGCCGATGGCAGATTCAGCAGCCAGGCCGTCAGCCGCCCGTCTTCGATCAGATGTGTCTCGCGCACCGGCAGGCCCTCGCCGTCATGACTGCGGCTTCCCATGCCCAGCGGGCGCAGCGGGTCATCGGTGATGTAGACGCCGGGCGCGAACACCTGCTCGCCCATCCGCTCTTTCAGAAAGCTCACGCCCCGCGCGACCGAGGGTCCGGAAATCGCACTGAGGAACGCCCCGATCAGCGCGTCCGACACCCGCCGGTCAAAGATCACCGCCGCCTTCTGGGTGTTCACCTTGCGCGCCCCAAGCCGGGCAATCGTCCGCTCCCCGGCCGCCCGGCCGACTTCCTCGGCGCCCGGCATGTCCTTCAGGAAGCGCACCGACCAGCTGTCGTAGTCGCGCTCCATATGGCCGTCGCGCTCGGCCACGGCGGCGAGGCCGAGGCTCACCGATGTGCCCGTCCTGGAGCTGCGAAAGCCATTGGTCGCCGCCAGCCAGCGGCTCGACCGGTTCCAGGACGCGCCGCATCCCGCAACGGTCTTCACCCCCGGCACCGCCAGCGCCGCCGCCTCAGCCGTCAACGCATCCCGCTCCAGCGCTTCGGGGCTCAGCTCCGCCTCGCCGGTCAGGTCAAGGTCCAGATCGCCGGTTGCCAGCAGGTCCGCCCCCGGTAGGCCGCAAAACTTGTCTGCCGGCACCGCCTTCGCCATCGCCACACAGCGCGAGGCCAGCGCCTCCAGCCCCTCAGCCGACAGGTCTGCGCCGGACACATGCGCCTGGCTCTGGCCGAAGAAGCAGCGCAGCGAAATGCCCGCATTCTCCTCCCGCTCGATGCCTTCCAGCTTGCCATCGCGCACCGAGACACTGACGCCGTCACTGACAGCCAGCCGCGCATCAGCGGCATCCGCCCCGGCAGCGAGGCAACGTTCGAGCAGCGCGGAAAGCGTTGTTTCCGGAGAATTTCTTGAATCAGTCATGCCCGTTAGATGGACCGGCGCGCAGC
>NZ_JBKBXW010000104.1:0-2498 GCF_046313735.1 Hyphomonas sp. | reverse complement strand
GGCTGTCCTCGGCGATGTCGAAGACAGCGCCGACTGTGCGCTGGGAGAGATCGACGACGCCGGTAATGCTGCGCAGCTGGCCAGTGACCGGGCCGGTCTCGGCCTGCAGGCTGTAGTTCTCACCGATGGTTAGGTTGGCGACGGCGCGGGCGGGGATGCCGATCCGGGCTTCAAGGTCGCCGCCTTCGACAAGTTCGAGGATGGTCTGGCCGGGGCTGGCGATGGCTCCTTCATCGGCGAAGCGGCCGGTGATCATACCGCCATAGGGCGCGGTGATGCGCGAGAGATCGAGCTGAACGCGCAGGCTGTCGGCCTGGGCGCGGGCGGATTCGATCCGGGCGGCGGAGGTGTCGGACTGGGCGACGACCTCGTCCACACGCTGCTGGGAGACATGGCCCTGCGCCATCAGAGTGCGCTGGCGCTGCGCCGAATCGAGCGCGAGGCGATGGGAGGCGCGGGCTTCCTCGACCAGCGCTTGGGCGGAGGCAAGCTGGGCCGAGAGGCCGCGGGTATCGAGGCGGGCAAGTGTGGCGCCGGTCTCAACGCGGTCGCCGATGCGGACATTGACGCTTTCGACCCGGCCTCCGGTCTGGAAACCGAGACGGCTGGTGCGGCGAGCTTCGGCGAGGCCGCTATAAAGCTCCTCGACCTCGATTTCGTCGAGATAGGCGACCTGGATGACATCGGCGCGGATCGGCTCTGGCGCGGCGCTGGCGACGACCGGGCCGGTCGGGCTGCGCAGCAGCAGCGCGCCGCCGAGGAGCAGACCGATGGCGACAGCCAGCAGGAGGACGAACAGCACGCCCTTCGCCCAGCTTGGCCGGTGCGTGCGTTCTTCATAAGGCGGGGGGACGGAGACTTCGTTCATGGGGCGGACCTGCTGGAAGGGGTCTCTGGGAAGGTCTTGCAAAGGCTGCTGAACATAAGTTCGGTGTGGAAACGTATGAAATCCGCCTGGCTGAGCTGATCGTCCGGGGTCGGCACCATTACGGGGAAGCCGGGTAGCTGGATCATCAACAGGGCGACACCGTGCATCGATGCCCAGAGGGATTTGGCGGCCAGATGCGGGTTCATATCGGTCCGGAAGGTGCCGTTGGCCTGGCCTTCCGCGATCAGGCCCGCAATGACGAGAAAGGCCCGGCCCTTATGGGTTGTGTCGAAGGGCTTGGCGCCGGGGGCGTCATGGTGAGGCGTGGCCGCGTTCCGCTCGGCGGATATCGAGAAGGCTGCCGCATAGTGATGTGGGCGGGCAATCGCGGTTTCAATGTACTTCGCGAAAGAATGACTGGCCCGCTCGCGGAAGGGCTGCGAGACGAGCGAGGCGCCATCGACCTTGGTCATCAGACGCTCGAAAAACGACTCCTTGAGTTCGTCGACGAGTTCTTCCTTGGAGCCGAAATATTTGTAGATCGCCGCGGGCGAGTAATCGATTTCCTCGGCAAGCCGCCGAATCGAAAGCCCCGCCTCCCCCTCTTTCGAGAACACGCGTTCGGCGGCGTCCACGATGGCTGCGCGGACTTTCTGGCGCCGGCGCTCTGCCGGGCTTTCGTCCTGAAGTGTATCGGCCATCGCGCGGGCCTCCACCCAGCGTTCATTTAGTGAACAGCGTTCACTAGTTTGAGTAAATATGCCGTTAAGGCTTGCGCGGCAAGGGCCACGGGCGGATTTTGATCTTTTGCTTGTGCGGGAACGGCGCTAACCCCCTGCTCCATGAGCAAGCTGTTTCCGCCTCCCCCCTCGCCCGGAACCCCGATGCTGGCCAGCCGGCCGGATTACGGCGTCCGCCAGTTCCTCGCCCTTCGCAGATCCGCCAACAAGCTGTTCTTGGCCGAGCCGGGGCCGGACCCTGAGGCGCTGGACGAATTGATCCAGGTGGCGACGCGGGTGCCGGATCACCGGAAGCTGACGCCCTGGCGGTTTGTTGTGTTTGAGGGGGATGAGCGGATCAAGGCTGGCAAGGTGCTGGCAGGAATTGCCGGGCGGCGTTCAGGTGATGTGGAATCGCGCGATGTGATCGAGGCGGCGGGGCTGTTCCTGCGCGCGCCGGTCGTGGTCGCGGTCATCTCATCGCCGCGCGAGACGGGGCGAACGCCCGCCTGGGAGCAGGAACTCTCGGCCGGGGCGATGTGCTATAATCTGCTGCTGGCGGCCAATGCCTGCGGCTGGGCCGGGGCCTGGCTGTCCGAATGGATAGCATATGATCTGGATGTGGCCGACTGGCTCGGCCTCGCCCCGGATGAGCGGATAGCCGGTTTCATCTATCTGGGCACGGCCACGCAGATGCCGCAGGAACGGATGCGGCCGGATACGGCCACGCTGATCCAGCGTTGGCGCGAATCCGAGGGCTGATCAGCCCCGGCCGCGATAGGAGGCGACACCGGTGTCCGGCACGTAGAGCCCCTCGGGCACGGCGCCGGACTGCCAGAAGACGTCGATCGGGATGCCCCCGCGCGGATACCAGTAGCCGGAAATACGCAGCCAGGTCGCTTCGGTAAAAT
>NZ_JBKBXW010000103.1:0-2506 GCF_046313735.1 Hyphomonas sp. | reverse complement strand
CGATATCGGCGCCCGGCAATTCGGCCATCAGGCTTTCCGGCGGCAGGATGCGCGCGGCGCCCTTTGCCGGTCCCGGCCTGCGCCGGAGCCCCGTGACCACGCCGCCCAGCGCGCTGACCCGCCGCCCGGTCGCTTCGCCGATGGACCCGTATCCGACGATCAGCCAGCGCGACCCCTGCATTTCGCGCGCGCGCAGCCGCATCCATTTGCTTTGCCGTTGCAGCGCCCGGTGGCCCGGCCCATCGCGCAGGAAATCCAGCGCCTGCCACAGCGCCCATTCCGCCATGGCTTCTGCCTGGGTGTGATTGGTGGTGTAGAAGCGTGCTTTCTGGCCGATGGAGGCGAGGGCCGGGTTTTCGATGCCTGCCGCGGCCGACTGGAACCAGTCGAAATCCTCACTTTTCAGGATCGCGAGCATGAAATCGCGCACTGACGGCGCATAGAAGGCATCGACATTGCCATAGGCCAGATTGATCACGGGCGGGGTTTTCAGCTCGGCCGAGGTGAATGCGTCGTGCATCCGGCCGGCATCGTCCAGCGTCACGATGGTGAGCACCGCTTCCAGGCCCTTGAGCCTGGGCGCGATGCGCGCGAAAGTCCGCGCATGAAGAAGAAGCGTTTTCATACAGTCCTAATTAGCGGCGGTCTGATCCTCGCCGCAAGCCTCCTGCCTGCCCTGCCGCAGGGGGAGCTACCGACCCGAGGACCGGATTATTTCCGTGATGCCACCGATCTGGCGGGCATCCTAGGCTCCGCACACGCGATACGGGTGCGCTGCAATGGTAATGAAGACCAGTACTGGCGGCGCTACATGACCGACATGTTGGGGCACGAAGCCCCGGAACCCGGCCAGCTTCGCAGCTCGCTCGTGTCGAGGTTCAACCAGTCTTACCAGCGCGCTGAGACTCTCTACCCCGTCTGCGATGGGACGGCGGTCGAGGCGGAGGCCCGCTTTGCGGTCAGCGGACAGGAACTCGCCGGGCGCCTTGCGGCGCACTACTTCCCAAGGGGCGCGAGACAGGGCGGAGGACAAAGCCAATGAAATACAAGACTTTAGTTGCGCTGGGCGCACTGGTGATGGCCGCCTGTGCGCAGACACCGGCGCCGGTCCCCGAGGCGGCAGTCGAAACTGACGCGGCGGCAGCCACGTCCGAGCCCGCCGAAACGGCCGAGTGGCCGATGACCGGCCAGCGTCCCGCCACTGGCCGCCCCATCGCGACCCGCTCCGCCGTCATCGCGCCGAACGGCGCCGCCGCCACGGCGCATCCGCTGGCAACACAGACCGCGATCGATATTCTGAAGGCTGGCGGATCGGCCGTTGATGCGGCGATCGCTGCCAATGCGATGCTGGGCCTGGTCGAGCCCACCGGAAACGGCATCGGCGGCGACCTTTACGCCATAGTCTGGGATCCGGAGACGGCGCAACTCTACGGCTATAACGGCTCTGGCCGCACACCAAAAGCGGCGACACTTGCCGATGCTCAGGCCAAGGCCGACGCATTCGAAGACGGGCTGAAGCTGCCGCGCTATGGCACGATCACCGTCAGCGTTCCGGGCACGGTGGATGGCTGGTTCGCGCTGCATGAGAAATTCGGACGCCTTCCGATGGCGGACAATCTCGCCCCGACCGTTTCCTATGCCCGCACCGGCGCGCCGATCCCCGAAATGATCGCCTGGTACTGGTCGCGGGGTCCCCTGCGCTTCGAGCCTGCATATGAACGCGGTGAACTGGAAGAATACGAAAACGCGCGGCGCACTTTCTTTGATCCCGTGCCGGTCGAAGGCTCGCTGTTCCGCAATCTGGACCTCGCCAACACGCTGGAGCGTATCGGCACGCTCGGCCGCGGGGAATTCTATAAGGGCGCCACTGCCCGCGCGATGACCGCCTATCTGCGCCGCCATGGCAGCAAGATGGCGTATGAGGATTTCGCGGCCCATGCCGGCGAGTGGACCGAGCCGCTCTGCGTCGAATATCGCAGCGAGGTAAAGCTCTGTGAGCTTGGCCCCAACACGCAGGGCGTCGCCGCCCTGCAGATGCTGGAAATGCTGGAACGGTTTGACCTCGGCGAGATGGGTTTCGGCTCCCCCGACGCCCTCACCGCCATGGTCGAAGCCAAGCGCCTTGCTTTTGCGGACCGCGCGCTCGGCTATGCCGACCCCGCCTTCTCCGGTATCGACCCCGCGATCTTCATCGGCCCCGGCTACAATGCAGGGCGCGCCGAGGCCATCGATATCACCCGCGCTATGCCGGCGGTCGCTCCGGGCACGGAGATTACAGACGCCGCCCTGCGCGACGGCGACACAACTTACCTCACCGTCGCCGACAAGGACGGCATGATGGTCTCGCTGATCCAGTCGAACTATCGAGGCATGGGCTCGGGCCTCGTGCCCGACGGTCTCGGCTTCATGTTCCAGGACCGGGCCGAACTGTTCAGTCTGGACCCGGAGCATCCGAATGTGTTCGAGGGCGGCAAGCGACCCTTCCACACAATCATCCCGGCCTTTG
>NZ_JBKBXW010000102.1:549-2523 GCF_046313735.1 Hyphomonas sp. | reverse complement strand
CCTGGCGACCCAGCAGGATGTGCTCACGCGTCTGCGGCATCGGACCGTCCGAAGCGGCACAGACCAGGATCGCGCCGTCCATCTGGGCCGCGCCGGTGATCATGTTCTTGACGTAGTCGGCGTGGCCGGGGCAGTCGACATGGGCGTAGTGACGGTTGGCCGTCTCGTATTCCACATGCGCGGTCGAGATGGTGATCCCGCGGGCTTTCTCTTCGGGCGCGCCGTCGATCTGGTCATAGGCCCGGAAGTCGCCGAAATACTTGGTGATCGCTGCGGTCAGCGTGGTCTTGCCGTGGTCAACGTGACCGATGGTCCCGATGTTCACATGCGGCTTGTTACGTTCAAACTTTGCCTTCGCCATGATGGCTTCTCCTATTCGAATGTCGGTGGCGGTGGGATGAAATCCCACCCTACGGGCGGTAGGGCGGGGTTATCCCCGGGATCCGGCGAGCCACGTCGGGCGCGGTGCTAATCGCCAAAACCGGAAAAATCAAGCGGATTGGGTGGCATGCCGCGTAAAATCACCCGCATTTGCGGGGGGATTGCGGGGCTGGCACGGTCCGTGTTCAGCGCCGGCCACAGACAGGTCCGGCTGCTGCGCCCTCAGGGGCCCCGGCGGCGGCAATATCGACTGTGTCCGATTCCACCCGCGGGGTGGGGCCGGTGGTCTCCGGCGCTTCGGCCGGATCCTCGGGATGGATGAACCAGTCAGGATTCTCCAGCAGCCAGCCCTCGACGGCGAGGGCGGTGTTCTGCGCCAGCATGGTCAGTTGCTGGTCACTGTCCATCGTCAGACCCGATCCCAGCACCTGCCCCGCGCCGGCGCTTTCCAGCACGGTCAGCTGTTTGGGCGCTTCGTTCAGCGGCCGGCCCAGTTGGTCATCCCAGACATTGGCCGAGACGATCAGCACCGAGCGCGGCGACATGACCAGAGGAATGCCCGGCATCGCCAGCACATAGGCATCGAGATGCAGGGCGATGTGATAGAGGCGCGTGCCCTCATAGCGGCTGAACCGGCGGTCGATCTCGTCGCGCAGGGCCTCGGCGATGACTTCGACATCGGCGTCGCGCGACAGGGGGCCTTTGACCGCGTCATTGGTGGTGACGATGTTGTAGCACAGACGGAAATCGCCCAGCTCGGGGCGCATCTCTCCCAGGTTCTCGCCGCTGCTTGAACAGGCGGCGAGCAGGGCGGCGGCGACCAGAAGGGCCGAGGTGGTCAGCTTCAGGCGCGGCATGGCCATGGGAAATCCTTTGCGTCGTGCGCCGGAAGCCTTAACGGAAAGGCCCCGGTATGGCAACGCCGGGTGCGTGAGCGGCCGTTTCTCACCCGAACCGATTGTCCCGCGGGAAGCCGCGCGGCGCCATGCGGCCGGCGCTGGCCCGCTTGCCCAGCCATTCCGCCAGATCCGGCTCATGCCGTGTGCGGCCTGCGGGGTCCTTCCAGCTCAGCCCCTCGGCCAGTGTCAGGGTCTTCAGGTCCGACAGCCCGCCGTCCTTGAACTTCTGCAGCCGCACGCCCTTGCCGCGCGCCATCTCGGGCAGCTCCACCAGCGCGAAGACCAGCATCTTGCGGTTCTCACCCACGGTCGCCACATGGTCGCCGGAGACCGGCTGGCAGATCAGCGCCCGCGCGCCTTCGCGCAGGTTCAGCACCTGCTTGCCGGCGCGGGTCTGGGCCAGCAATTCATCCGACGGGATGATGAAGCCGTCGCCATCGGACGAGGCCACGATCATCTGCCGCCCGGGTTTGTGGACGAAGAGGTCGAGGATCTGCGCCTCGTTCGGCAGATCGACCATCAGGCGCACCGGCTCGCCCATGCCGCGCCCGCCGGGCAGGTTGGCGCCCAGAACCGTGTAGAACCGCCCGTTCGAGCCGAAGATGACGATCTTGTCGGGCGTTTCGGCATGGAGCGCAAAGGCGGCGGCGTCGCCGTCCTTGAACTTGAAATCGGTCTCGGGCGGCAGATGGCC
>NZ_JBKBXW010000102.1:0-539 GCF_046313735.1 Hyphomonas sp. | reverse complement strand
ACAGAACCACGGTGATAGGCTCGCGCTCGATCATCGCTTCGGGGGCCAGAATCTCGGTCTCGCCGGCCTCGGCGAAGCTGGAGCGGCGGCGGCCCAGCGCGGTTTCCTTGCCGAATTGCTTGCGCACGGCGTCGAGTTCCTCGCCGATCCGGCGCCACTGGAGGGTGTCGGATTGCAGCAGGTCGTCAATCTCGGCGCGTTCCTTCAGCAGCGCATCGCGTTCGCGCTTGAGCTCCAGTTCCTCAAGCCGGCGCAGGCTGCGCAGGCGCATGTTGAGGATGGCTTCGGCCTGAACTTCGGACAACTCGCCCTCACCGGGCGGCGGCGCGACATAGTCCTTTTCGGACATGGCGCGCTTGAACTTGCGGCCCCATTCCTCACGCATGAGGGCGGCGCGGGGCTCGTCATCATAGCGGATGATGTCGATCACCCGGTCAAGGTTGAGGAAGGCGATGATGAAGCCTTCGAGCACTTCCAGCCGGTGGTCGATCTTTTCCAGCCGGTGCTGCGAGCGGCGCTGGAGCACTTCACGCCGGTGG
>NZ_JBKBXW010000101.1:0-2528 GCF_046313735.1 Hyphomonas sp. | reverse complement strand
GAATTCTGAGTCGACAAATGGCAGAAATCCCCCTTTCAGTGCGGGAAAAGCAGAAGGACATGCCCCTGATGAGATATCTGACCGGAAAGATGCTGCTCGCATCCGCCCTGATCCTCGCCGCCTGCGGCGCCGAAGCACCGCCACCCGCCCCGACCGAACTGCCCCCGCCGGACGCCGCCGCGATCCAGGCGCACATGGCCTATCTCGCCTCCGATGAGCTTGAAGGCCGCGAGGCCGGCACGCCGGGCTATGACACCGCCGCCGCCTATGTCGCCGAGCGTTTTGCCGACATCGGTTTGATACCCGCCGGCGATGACGGCAGCTTTTATCAGGATATTCCATTCCTGCGCTCCGTGCGCGCCACAGACGGCCGTATCCTCGAAGTGACGACGACGGACGGAACACCCATTCCGTTTACGGAGAATGTCGATTTCGCCATGGGCGGTTCGCTGCGCGGCGAAGCCGCCGACGTGACCGGCGAAGCTGTCTTCGTCGGCTTCGGCGTCGTCGCGCCGGACCTTGGCCGCGATGATTTCGCCGGGCTCGACCTCGAAGGCAAGGTCGCCTTCATGCTCTCCGGCACCCCCAAAGGTATCCAGACCGAGGAGCGCGCCTATTACGGCACCCGCAAGATGCCGAATGCTTCCGAGCGCGGCGCCATCGCCGTCATCCAGCTGGAAACACCCACCTCGCGCGGCATCTATCCCTTCGAACGCCTCATCCGTGAAGGCCGGCTGGATTCCGCCGCGATGACCTGGATCGGCCCCGATGGCACCCCCTTCAGCCGTGCGCCCAACATCGAGGGCGGCGCTACCGTGCGCATGGAAAGCGCCGCCAGACTGTTTGAAAACGCCCCTGTCAGCTGGGAGGCCCTCCTTGAAGCGGCCGAATCCGAAGGCGGCGCAATGACCGGCTTCGACCTGCCGCTCACAGTCCGGATCGCGCAGCGCTCCGAGCATGATCTCGTCAACTCCGCCAATGTCATCGGCATGATCGAGGGCACGGACGCGGCGCTCAAAAATGAAGTGATCGTGCTCACCGCCCACCTCGACCATATCGGCATCAGCCGGACCATCGAAGGCGAGCAGATCAACAATGGCGCGCTCGACAATGCCAGCGGCATCGCGACGATGCTGGACGCGGCCCGGATGCTCAAGAACGGCCCGCCGCTTCGCCGCTCGGTAATGTTCATCGCGCTCACGGCTGAAGAAAAAGGCCTGCTCGGCGCGCAGTATTTCGCCGAGAACCCGACCGTCGCCCGTGAGCGCCTGGTCGCCAACGTCAATCTCGATATGCCGATCCTGACCTATCCCTTCACCGATCTCGTCGTGTTCGGCGGCCAGCGGTCCACAATCATCGAAGCCGTCGAAGTCGCCGCCGGCCAGATGGACATCAAGCTGAGCCCGGACCCGGTGCCGGACCAGGGCCTGTTCACCCGGTCTGACCATTTCCGCTTCGTCGAGGCTGGCATTCCGTCGGTCTATCTCATCCCCGGCTGGGAGAATGGCGGCGCCGAAGAGTTCGCCCGTCACATGACAACGAACTACCACCGCCCGACCGATGACATGAACAACACCATCGATTTCGACGCAGCCGCCCGCTTCGCCGAAGTGAAGGCCCGGCTGACGCTGGAACTCGCCACCAAAGACGCCCGCCCCCTCTGGCGCCAGGGCGATTTCTTCGCCCGCCAGTTCGACGGACCGATGGAGCCCTGAGATAACAGCGGGTTGAAGCGAGTTTCCCCAGCGTACCGGATAGACGCCGGGCGCAGTCCGGTTAGGTTCCGGCCACAGATCAGACTGGCCCTTGTGGCCGGAACCGCCGGAGAATATTCGCTCATGCATCCCTGCCATCACGCCAAGACCCATCCCGACAAGCCCGCCATCATCATGTCCGGCTCGGGCGAGACGATCAGCTTCCGCCAGCTCGACGAACGGTCGAACCAGATCGCCCATGCGCTGCGCGCCGCTGGCTGCCAGCCCGGTGACACGATTGCGATCTTCGCGGAGAACTCGCCGCGCTATTTCGAGATCTGCTGGGCCGCGCAGCGCTCCGGCCTCTACTATGTCTGCATCTCCTCGCGCCTGACGACGCCGGAGATGACCTACATCCTCGAAGACTCCGGTTCGAAACTGCTGATTGCCGGAGCGAGCAAGGGCGCAATCGCCAGGGAAGTCGCCGCCGCCACAAAGCTTGCAGGCGCCTGGGCCATCGACGGTGCCATCGACGGCTTCACCGACATGGCCGCGCACATTGCCGGCTTCCCGGTCACGCCCATCGCCGACGAGATGGCTGGAACCGATATGCTCTATTCCTCCGGCACGACCGGCCGCCCCAAGGGCATCCGCCCGCCGCTGGAGCGCGGACTGCCGATCGACGCCGACAATATCCTGCTGCAGATCGCCAAGATGATGTCCGGCGCCAATGAGGCGTCGGTCTACCTCTCGCCCGCCCCGCTCTATCATGCCGCGCCGCTGCGCTGGTGCATGACCTTCACCCGGCTCGGCTCAACCCTGGTGGTGATGGAG
>NZ_JBKBXW010000100.1:0-2534 GCF_046313735.1 Hyphomonas sp. | reverse complement strand
TTGGGTCTCTTCGATTTTTCCCCTGAGGCGGGAAGTAGCCAACCCGCTCCCCTATTTCGGAACGCGCGTCGATGCAATCCAGCCCCCGACCTGAACCGCCAGCGCGCCCAGAAGAAGCAGCGGCAGCAGCTTATGGTCGAACAAGAGCGCGACCGTCACCGCCGCCATGCAGGTATAGTCCACGATATCACTCGACATCAGCCAGCCCAGCGGCCCGCGCGCCCGGCGGATATCCACCAGTGTCACATTCCGCCAGACCCGGCCCATATCCGGCGGCCCGAACGCGGCCAGCACCTCCTTGGGGTCGAGCAGGCCGGTCATCTCGGCCAGATCCTGCATCCGCGCCTCGCCCGACGCGATCATGCGCTTGCGGCTGGATGTGCCGAGCAGGCTGACAATCGCCGATAGGATCACGCCCAGCGCAATCGCAAATTCGGTGAAGCCCGCATAAGGAGGATAGCCGCCCATCGGTGCGATATAGGAGGGCGCGGGGCGCTTGTCAGCGGGCCCGCGGAATTGCCGCCCAGTAATCGAAATCGAGCAGCACGCGGGCGTCATATTTGCCGTCCGCGTCCTTGTAGAGGAAGGCGCCGGGATCAGCGTCCTTCACCGCCACGAGGCGCAGCCGCAGCGCGCCGCACGTCTCCGACAGCTCCGCCTTGTCCAGCACTTCGCTCCAGGCATAGATCGTGTCCCAGGCGAACAGCGGCCCGGCATGGCTGCCGGCATTGATCGCCAGGATCTGCCCGGCATTGGCGAGGCCGTTGAACGCCAGCGAACGGGCAATCGAGATCACCACCCCGCCATAGACGAGCCGCTTGCCGAACCGGCTTTCCTTCTGGCCGTGATAGTCGAAGTGCACCTTGGCGGTGTTCTGGTAGAGGCGCGTCGCAATCTGGTGCTCGGCCTCCTGGATGGTCATGCCGTCGATATGGCTGATCTTCTCGCCGACCTCGTAATCCTCATACACATGCCGGCTGCCGGACTGGGCGAAATACCAGGTCTCCATCTCGGGAAAGCCGGTCAGGTCGCTTGCCGCCACTGCTGCCGGCAGGTCTGGCACCACGGTTTCGGGCGCAGGGGACCCGGCATGGCGCTTGTTGACCATCACCCAGCGCACGAAGGTCATGACCTCCTCGCCGCGCTGGTTCAGCCCGCGGGTGCGCACCCAGACGACGCCGGTCTTGCCGTTGGAGTTTTCCTTCACCCCGATCACATCGGAGGTCGCCCGCAGCGTATCGCCCGGCAGCACCGGCCGCAGGATGCGCCCATCGGCGTAGCCGAGATTGGCGACGGCATTCAGCGAGATATCCGGCACCGTCTTGCCGAACACGATATGGAAGGCGTGCAGCGGATCCACGCACAGGCCCGGCAGGCCGGAGGCCCTGGCGAACTCGGCGGATGAATATTGCGCATACCGCCCGCCGGTCAGCGCCCGGTAGAGCGCGAGGTCGCCCTCGGTCACGGTCTGCGGGGTCGGGTGGATCAGGGTTTCGCCCGGCCGGAAATCCTCGAAGAACTTGCCCGGACTGGATTTTACGCTCGCGCTCATGTCTCTCGCCTCATCATCTGACGGGCGAGCCTCTAGCGCCTTCCGGCGTTCAACTCCAGAAGCGCTCTGGCACACCCAGGACTGTTTGCGCAAACACCTGCAATTGCGGCGCCGCCGATGCGAGGGCCGCGCTGATCAGCGGCAGGCTCGCGGCCATCACAGCCGCAAAGCCGAGGACACCGGCCAGCATCTGCTGGTCGCGCCGCTCACGAAACTCGTCAAAGGCCCGGTTCCCCATCAGGATCCAGGGCAGGCCAAAAGCCGCAAAGGCGGCAAAGCCCAGCAGGAGGCCGGCGAAAATCAGGGCGATCAGGGTCATGCGTTGCTTATCGCAGAGGCGTCCTGATATCGCCCTTACAGAATCGGTGAAATTTGATCGATCTGCCGCAAATGCTACAGATCAGGCGATGTCCAGCAGCCGCTCGTTCGGCCGGCCGAGCACGGCCTTCTTCCCGTGGATGCCGATCGGCCGCTGGATCAGCTTCGGATTCTCCGCCATCGCGGCAAAGACATCCTCATCGCCCGCCGTCTCGGCAAGCCCGGCCGCCGCCGCATCCTTCTCCCGCAGGAAAACCCGCGGGCTGACCCCGCCCATCTTCTTCGCGATGTCCTTGAGTTCGTCGGCCGACAGCCGCTCCGCCGCGCTCATATATTTGCGCACCTGCGGCTCAATGCCCCGGGCCTTGAGCAGCTCCAGCCCCTTCTTCGACGACCCGCAACCGGGATGATGGATGAGGATATAGGACATGGGCGGCTCCATTGCGGTTCGGATCTGGATTTAGGGGCGCGCGGCACGGTGTCGAGGGGAAAGAGCCCTCACCTCCCACCGCCTCCGGCGGCGGGCCCCTCCTCTCCCATTTCATGCAGGGCTGTCCGGGGAAAGTACGTCATTTGAGTTTGAGGGACATTTGTTGCGGGTCGTAGCTTTGGGTTTGCCTTCGGCAAAAGATTGGTTTGTCGATGTTTTCGATGGCCTTTCTGA
>NZ_JBKBXW010000099.1:0-2540 GCF_046313735.1 Hyphomonas sp. | reverse complement strand
GCGCAGGCAGAGGCGGAATTTTCCGCGCCTGTGCGCCTGCCGGGACCGACCGGGGAGACCAACCATATCTCCTTGCACGGACGAGGTGTGTTCGCGTGTATCAGCCCGTGGAACTTCCCGCTCGCCATCTTCACCGGCCAGATCGTGGCCGCGCTGGCAGCGGGCAATACGGTCGTCGCCAAGCCAGCCGAACAGACACCGCTGATCGCCTTCGAGGCGGTGCGCCTGTTTCACGCGGCCGGCCTTCCGGGCGATGCGCTGCATCTGCTGCCCGGACGGGGCGAGACAGTCGGCGGGGCGCTGACGCCGGATCTGCGCGTCTCCGGCGTCTGCTTCACTGGCGGCACGGCGACCGCACGGTTGATCAACCGCACCATCGCCTGCCGGGAAGGGCCGATCATTCCGCTGATCGCCGAGACCGGCGGGCTGAACGGATTGTTCGTGGACACCACGGCTCTGCGCGAACAGGTGATCGACGACATCATCGTCTCGGCCTTTGGTTCGGCGGGCCAGCGCTGCTCGGCGCTGCGGATTGCGTTCCTGCCGCATGACACCGCCGACGGGCTGATCGAAGGGCTGATCGGGGCGATGAACGAATTGAAGATCGGCGATCCGGCGCTCGCCGACACCGATGTCGGCCCGGTGATTGATGCCGAGTCTCGCAGGACGCTGGAGCTGCATCTGGACCGGATGAAAACCGAGGCGCGAGTGCTGCACCAACTCGGCTCCGGACCGCTCGGCGAGGGCGGGCATGGCTTCGGCCCGGCGCTGGTGGAACTCGCCTCGCTCGACCAGATCAGTGAGGAGACGTTCGGGCCGATCCTTCATATCGTGCGCTATGATCCGGATGATGTGGCCGAAGTCGGCGCCGCCCTGAAGGCCAAAGGCTACGGTCTGACGCTGGGCGTGCATTCGCGGCTGGAGCGCTTCCATGCCGCCGTCCGCGCGGCGATGCCGGCGGGCAATACCTATGTGAACCGCTCGATGACCGGCGCGGTGGTCGGCGTGCAGCCGTTTGGCGGGGAGGGGCTTTCCGGCACCGGACCGAAGGCGGGCGGGCCGCATTATCTCCATCGTTTCGCCACGGAACGGGTGGTAAGTGTCAACATCACCGCCCAGGGCGGCGACCCGGAACTCCTGAGTCTGTAAGGAATTTTTGCCCATGACCCGCTCTCTCCTCACCCTTTCTGCGGCCGCGTTCGTGCTGGCCGCCTGCATGCAGGGCGAGGAGGTCGGCCCGCCGCAACTGTCCGAGACGCGGGCGGCGGAGACGGCTTCGCTGCCGGCCAATCTTGGCAGCCCGGCGATGGAAATCACCAATGAGAGCTTCGAAGGCCGCGCCGTGGTGGACCCGCAGATTGCGGCGTTTGATCCGCAGCTGGCCGGCCAGCTGATGGCGCGGGCGCAGGAGGCGCTGGAAGAGATGAACGCGTCGGCCAGCCGCGATCAGGCCGAATGGGCCGCGGCCGTCGAAGAGGGCGAGACGGGCTATACCTTCCGGCCGTATGAGATGGAAGTGCGCCACCATGCCATCTCGCAGGCAGACGGATTCATCAGTGTGCAGCAGGACATCTACCTCAATTCCGGCGGGGCGCATCCGAATTACTTCCTCGGCGGCGCGCTGTACGGCGTCGAAGGCGGCGGGCCGGTGCCGATCACGGCGATCGTGGCCGATCCGGCGCTGTTTGGCGCGCGGCTGAAGGCGGGCCTGGTCGAGGCCAAGATCGACCGCGGCTATGAGGAATCGGCGCGCGGCTATGTCGAGGAACAGGTCGAGGAATATCTCGGCGATGACGCCGTGGCGGGGTCCGAATGGGCCAATAGTTACATCCTCAATCCGTCCACGGAGGAAGGCAGGTTCGGCGGCATCACGGTGCTGTTCTCACCCTATGATGTCGGCCCTTATGCCGAGGGCAGCTATGAGATCACGATTCCGGCCGCCGAGCTTGAAGGCCTGTTGACGCCGGCCTGGGCGGCGCGGTTTGGCGGCGAGCCTGTGCTGCCGCCGAAGGAGGAGTGAGGTCGGGCGACCCTTCAAGCCCCTTCTCCTTTGGGAGAAGGGGTTGGGGATGAGGGGCTGCGAGATAACGGCTGTCATTAACATTGGCTGGCGTAGCGCCCCCTCACCCCCAGCCCCTCTCCCGCGGGAGAGGGGAGTGTGGCCCAGCCTTCAGCAGCGGCGGAGGTTGTAGGTCTGGGCGCGGTCGCCGTTCATGCGGGCGATGGTGGCGGTCAACCGGCGGCCGTCGCGCTGATAGGTGATGCGCTGCGGGAAATCATGTGACGGGTTGACGAAGGTGATGACGTTCCGAGCGCGGCTTTCCTCCGTGAACTGAGAGGGGCCGAAGCCGCCGGGATAGGCGTTGAACACCGCCGGGCGGCCGGCATCGATGCGCGTCTGTTCGAAATAGGTGGCGACCTGGCCGTCAAGGTTCAGGGCGTAGCCGAACAGATAGCCATGCTCTTCCTTTGTCCAGACTTCCTTATAGCTGCGGTCATCCGTGCGCCAGCAGCCGGTCATCCAGTCGAGCGATTCCTGG
>NZ_JBKBXW010000098.1:0-2547 GCF_046313735.1 Hyphomonas sp. | reverse complement strand
AGCGTAAAGGCAACCCGCCGCGTCTCGCCTGCCGGGATGCTCACGCGGGCAAAGCCGCGCATTTCCTGTACCGGCCGGGCGACCTGCGCCACAGGATCACGCACGTAAAGCTGGACCACTTCGTCCCCATTGATGCCGGACGTGTTGGTGATGGCCGAGCTGATTGTAATTGTCCCGCCAGGCACCAGCTCGTCAGCGGAATGGTTCAAGCCGCCATACTCAAAGCTCGCATAGCTGAGGCCGTGACCGAAGGCATAGGCCGGCGTGATCGGGATATCCATATAGCGCGCCGAATCCTTCGAGAGGTCCGGATCAGCGGGGCGCCCCGTGGGGTAATGGCCCATGAAATACGGCGCCTGTCCTGTGCGGCGGGGGAAAGACACGGGCAGTCGGCCCGCGGGAGAGACATCCCCAAAGAGGATATTCGCAATGGCCGGACCTGTCTCGGTACCGGGAAACCAGGCGACCAGAATGGTTGCGTCGTCGGCATCCAACGGCTCGAGATCGAGGGGCCTGCCAGTCATCAGTACCGTGACGACCAGCTTGCCTGTCGCAAGGATGGCGCGCGCCAGTTCCTGCTGGGGCACTGGTAGTGCGATGTCAGATCGCGAACGCGCCTCGCCCGAGAGATTGTAATCCTCACCCGTGACAAGAATGACGAGGTCTGCGCTTTCAGCCGCGCGTACGGCGCGGGCGATGGCTTCCGGGTCGGCCTGGTCGCGTGTACCCGCGCCCGGTTCGTAAACGAGATTGTCGCCCAGACGTTCCTGCAGCGTGGCCAAAAGCGTGGTGACGTCTTCGGGGCGCCCCTGCGCCTTCCAGGAGCCGATCATGGAACGGGCATCATCTGCGAGCGCACCGATCAGCGCCACGCGGCCGGGCGCCTCGCTGAGCGGCAGGATGCCGGCATCATTGCGAAGCAGGACCATCGATCGTTCCGCGACTTGCCGCGCGGCGGCGCGGTGATCCGGCGACAGCATGACGGCGGCCTCCCGGGCAGGGTCATGATAGGCGAGCGGCGCGTCGAACAGGCCGAGGCGTTCCTTTGCCATCAGCACACGGAGAACAGAGGCGTCGAGTGCCACCTGAAGTTCCGGCGTAGCTTCCACGGCTTCAGCCATGTCGGCGGCATAGATGCCACTTGTCATTTCCATATCGACGCTGGCGAGCAGGGCTAGGGCGCCCGCTTCAGCGCGGGTCTCGGCGACGCCGTGATTGATCAGCTCAAGGACCGAGTTCCAGTCGCTGACCACGAGACCCTGATAGTCCCAGCTGCAGCGAAGCAAGTCGTTCAACAGCGCTCGGTTGGCGGTCGTCGGTACGCCGCCGATATCATTGAAAGCCACCATGAAACTGCCGGCGCCTTCGTCGGCCGCCGCCCAGAATGGCGGCAGATAGACCTCGTGCAGCGTGCGCTCGGAAATGTCGGCGCTGTCATAGTCCCGCCCGCCGGCGCCGGCGCCATACGCGCCGAAATGTTTGGCGGTGGCGAGGATCGTGTCGGCGCGGGAAAGATCCGTTCCCTGATAGCCCCGCACCTGCGCGCGGGCCATCGCGGAAACGAAGAAGGGCTCCTCCCCCGCCCCCTCGACAATTCGGCCCCAGCGGGCATCGCGGGCAATGTCGATCATCGGCGCGAAGGTCCAGTGGAGGCCGGCGCTGGTCGCCTCAACGGCGGCCACGCGGGCGGTAAGCTCGGCGTCGGCAGGATCGAACGTCGCCGCGATCCCGAGAGGAACCGGGAACATCGTACGATAGCCATGAACGACATCCATCGCGAACAGGAGCGGAATGCCAAGCCGGCTCTCCTCGACGGCGACACGCTGCAACTCAGCCAGAAATTCTGCGCCTGCGACGTGCAGATAAGAGCCCACACCGCCGGCGCGGACACGGTCATACTCGGCCTCGTTGATTCGGGAGTTGAGCGCGATCTGGCGGCCACCCGCCATCTGGTTGAGCTGACCGAGCTTCTCTGCGGTTGTCATCCTCTCAAGGATGAACTGGGCCCGGTCTGGCCCGCGCAGGCCCGCATCGCTCGCTTCCGTGGCAACACGGCCTTCCTGTGCGCTGGCCCCTGGGCCAGAAATTGCGCAGGCAGCGACGGTCACAAAGCTGAGCGCCGCCAAGGCCGCACATAAACGAGTTCGCCGGACGCGCCGGCCAGGCGGCGCCTTTACGGGATGCTGCATCCCCTCCTCCCCATGTCGCATGTATTATTATTGTTAGCGTTACCAAGACTGGCATTGGCAAGCGCGACTGTCAAACGGCTGATTGCCGGATAGTCCACGATTTTCGGCGACGGCTTTACAGTTACTGACGTTATCGCCACGCAGTTCCGGATTTTTCGACACTTCCCGGCTCGCCAAAATTTCGAGAACAGGGCGACTATTGATACGTTCGCCAGCTTCCGAAATCTTGATTCTAGGCGGTTCTCTGCAGCGCCCTCAAGAATACTGGTGCGGTCGAGAAGACTCGAACTTCCACGGGTTGCCCCACAGCGACCTCAACGCTGCGCGTCTACCAATTCCGCCACGACCGCACACTGGT
>NZ_JBKBXW010000097.1:0-2548 GCF_046313735.1 Hyphomonas sp. | reverse complement strand
CTCTGGAGCTCGATGATCGCCGCTGAATGGCTGTCGCGCGCATCCTGGGTGTCGTCCACTTCATAGTGGCGGTATTCATGCTCCTCGGCCTTGATCGCTTCGCGCATCTGGTCGGGATGGATTTCGGCCGGAGTCTGATCCTGGATGTAATTGCGCACCGCGGCAGCGGTCGCCGACATCCAGGTCGTCAGTCCACGGCGCACTTCCTCGGCGCGCTCGGCGATCAGCTGTTCGCGTTCGCTCCACTGGTCCTGCGTCATCGCTTCGCTCACGGGAAGGCCATCGGTTGCATCGCGCCGCGCTTCCTTGCGCGTCAGTGACCGGCTGAGGCCCAGCTCGCCCTTGGCGCGCTTGCCTTTCAATCCGTGGGAAGACAAATCGCCCTTCGCAGTGAACGGTTTGATTGTCTTCTCAAATCCTGCATCCGCGCCCCAGCGCACAGATTTCTTCATCATCAACATCCTCTCGCTTACGCAAGTCCCTGATAGTCAGCCCATGAAGGAGGTTCCGCCCGCATGCTTAACAAGGTTCTAAGCGAAGCGCGCCCTCGCCAAAACGTAATGTTTGTTAACGGAGCAAGATGACAGGCCGGAAAGGATCGTCAGTCTTCGGAATTTCAAGGTGTTGTGCGCGGCGCCCGCGCAATGTGTTGCGCTGGCGCCACAAACCGAAGCTGTAAGTTTCAGGTAAGCCTTGCGGCAAAACTCCGGCGCTCAGGCGCTGACCTTCTGGCGGATGAGGTTCAGGAGCTCCATGCCGGACTGGTAGACCGCCATGATGTCGCCGCTGGAAAGATAGGCGGTGGGAATGCCAAGCCGAGCCGCTTCACGCTCGAACCCGCTCCGCCAGCTTTCCGTCGTCTCTTCGCCGGAGATGGCAATCGCCGGCAGATCCCGGAACAATCCATCGGTCAGGAAGGGGTCGCCCAGCAGGGATGGGCCCATCTCCAGCTGATAGGTTTCCGGGGTGATATTGCTCGACACCTCCCAGGCCTCGGCCATCTCGCGCGGATGGGCTTTGACATAGGCGACATCGCCGGGGCTTTTCTGGAAACAGGTCTGGTAGAACCAGTTGGCGCCGAATTGCCGCCCGGCCTGGCGGATGGCGCTGAGCGAGACGCGCGCGCCCGAACGGCTTTCGATCGTCTGGGCCAGCAGCCGGCCGAACCAGGCGGGGCGGAATTCGCCCATGACATCGCGGTTGAACACGCAATTGGCGAAGACTGAATAGGTGATGCGGCGGGACTTGAGGGCGAGACGCGCGGCGACGGGATTGGCCGAGCCGGTCGAGATCAGGATGACATTCTCGAGGTCTGCCTCTTCGAGGAAGGCCTCCAGCAGGCGGGCCTGTTCATCGAGGTCGGATACGGGGGCTGAGGCGCCAAAGCCCGGCCGGCGGATGCAGTATATGCCGAAGCCTTCATTGGCCGCATCAATGCAGAAGCCCCAGGGCGGCGCGGCGGGATATTCAACTGATGTAAGAAACACCACGGGCCGCAGTTCGTCCGAGCCGAACTGCATGTATTCGAGGTCCTTGCCGTCCGGGCCGACCGAAGCTGTCTGCCAGTATCGCAGGATGCGCTTCTTGTCACCGATCTGGTCGAGCCTGTTCGCCTGCGGTTTCGCCGGCAAAGACATTGGTTCCCCCTCGGCTCGCCTGGTGACTTTTTTGGATACCGGTTTAACCATTCAGGGGTGCAAATGGACGAGTCTGCGATATGGCGCAAGCACAACAGCAACAAAATTGACGGGTTTTACCCATAAGCTGAAAATTGGCGCAGAAGTGGTAAGTATTTCTGCTTAGACGCACTCGCATAGCGATACTGGATCATTAAGTGGCACCCGCAATATAAGTATCTCACGGATAGTATTCTAACCAGCATAAGTATTTCTATTCGAGGCGCCGACACCACCTCCGGGTGTTCCCGCAGAATATTGTCGCGCTTCTATGAGCGTCCGCAAAGTCGCTCGCCCTGCCATGGACGCGCCGCGCCGGGCGATCAGATCACATAGGCCGGGTCGGTGATCGCCCGGAAAGCCGGTTTCGGCTGGCGGGCAGGATCGAACAGGAGCGGATAATTGGGGCGCGTAACGGGAAAGCTGTTGAGCCAGGACTGGCCGTCCTGGAGGCCCCAAACTGTCACCGAGGTGACACTCGGGCGTTGGACGAAGCCGTCAAACAGGCCGCGATAGATCCGCGCCTGCGCGGCCAGCACGCTCGCAGGCACATTGCTGATCTGCGCGCCATAGCCGGCCGCGCAATTGACGCCGGTATCGAAGCAGGTGCCGGGGTCGGCATAGATCGATACGTCGATTTCGGTGGCGTGGTTCTCCAGCCCCGCGCCGAGCGCATCGACGGCGTCGATGGCGGCGAGAGAGTCGGCCGGGTTGGCATTGACCTGCAGGTGGAACTGGTGGCCGACGCCGTCCAGCGGCACGCCGCGGGCGATCATGCCGGAGATGATCTCGAGGAACCGCCCGCGCTTGGCCGGTAGCTCTGTGTTGTAATCATTGATGAAAAGCTTGCAGGCGGGGTCCGCCGCGCGGGC
>NZ_JBKBXW010000096.1:0-2558 GCF_046313735.1 Hyphomonas sp. | reverse complement strand
TTGTAGAGCTGATAGGTGAGACAGCCGGACTCGTTCGCCTTGACCTTGGCCATGAGGTCCTTCGCGACCTCCTCGAACTCTGCCTGCTTGCCGTCCTGTATCTTCAGCTTCGCAATCACGCCGATCATCTGTTTCCTCCGGTTTTATACTTATACGACCACACAGTATGGAGTCTGCGCCGCTTCACAAGGCTTTCGCAGGGTCAGCCTTTTGCGGCTTATACGGCAGGGGCTGGGGCGTCGCGCGCCATCATGGTAAATCAGCCATAAACCCGGATGGAACAGAACTTGCTGATCCATTCCGGCACATATGAGCCAAGGCTAGAGACAGATGCTGACCGTGATTGACCCGGAGCTTGCCCATACACCCGCCCTGAAGGCGGATCCGACCACGATTCTGGCCGCCATCCCGGCGCTGAACGAGGCGCGCCATATAGAAGACTGCATCCGCTCGCTGATGACCGGCAGTCCGCTCCTGCGCCTCGTGCCGCTCACCGTCGCCGATGGCGGCAGCACGGACGGCACCCAGGCCATTGTCGAGCGGCTGAAGTCCGAATTCCCGAACCTGCACCTCCTGCACAATCCCGGCAGGCTGCAATCGGCCGCCGTCAACCTCGCCGCCGAGACCAAGGCCAGCGAGCGCACCCGCTTCCTCGTGCGCTGCGATGCACATTCCATCTATCCCCAGAACTTCATCCTCCTCGTCGCCTCCGCCCTCGAACGGACCGGCGCAGCCTCCGTCGCCGTGCCGATGGACGCAGTCGGGGAGACCTGCTTCGAGAAAGGCAATGCCTGGGTGGTCGATACGCTGCTTGGCTCGGGCGGCTCAGCCCATCGCGGCGGGCGGCGCTCGGCCTATGTCGATCACGGCCACCATGCGGGCTTTGACCTGAACTGGTTCCGCCAGCTTGGCGGCTATGACCCCACCTTCTCGCATAATGAAGACGCCGAATATGACGTCCGCCTCGGCAAGGCCGGCGGCAAGGTCTGGCTCGATGCCGGCATCCGCATCCGCTACGTGCCGCGCGGCTCGGTCCGCAAGCTCGCCCGCCAATACTTCAACTATGGCAAGGGCCGGGCCCGAAACCTCGCCAAACATGGCCAGCGTTTGAAATTGCGCCAGGCCGTGCCCATATCTGCATTTGCAGGCAGTGTGGTAGGTTTGGCCGCCGGCCCCTTTTTCCTGCCGGCATTCGCCTTGCCGCTCGGCTATGCCAGCATACTTGCCGGGGCATCGGCTGCTGTGGCGCTCAAGCGAAAGTCGCTCTGCGGGCTTTATGCCGGTCTGGCAGCGGGAACGATGCATGTTTGCTGGGCAGCCGGATACCTCTGGCAGCAGACACAGCGGAAACCCCGCCGCGTTACATGACATTCTTTTCATTCTTCGAGTGATCAGCTAAATAAAGGAAGTGGGACACGCGTATAATGGCGAACAGGCGAGGTAATCTTGCAACAGCGCTCAAGGCGCGCTTCAGCCAGCTGACCCGGTCAGCTGGTGTGATGCGCAAGCGTGTGTTCGCCTCTGGCGCTGGCGACGAGGTCCTTGAGGCTGAGCCGGCCCCCCCGCCTGTGCCGACCCGCGTGACCTGCGCGCCAGACGGTGTCTGCCTCTATGCCGTGGGCGACATTCATGGCCGGATGGACCTGCTCCTGCGCCTCGTCGAACTGATCGACGCTGACGCCGCCACCCTGCCCGAAGGCACACAGGCCCAGATCATCTTCCTCGGCGACTATATCGACCGGGGCCTTCAGTCCCGCGATGTCATCGAATACTTCGCCAGCGGCGCGCTGGATCGCTACAATCCCGTCTACCTCCTCGGCAATCATGAAGAGGCCCTGCTCCGCTTCCGGCAGGAACCGAGCTTCGGCAAGCAATGGGCCCAGTTCGGCGGCGCAGAGACACTTTATTCCTACGGCTTCGCCCCGCCGAATGTCCGCGCCAGCCTCAGTTCGCATGAAGAGATGGCCGCCGCGCGCGCCGCTTGGGAAAAGGTCTGGACCGAGTTTCGCGCCCGCCTGCCGGAAAGCCATCTGACCTTCCTGGAATCCCTGAAGGCCTGTCATGTCGCCGGCGATTACCTGTTCGTCCATGCCGGCCTGCGTCCTGGCATCGGCCTCAGCGAGCAGATGGAGCGCGACATGCTCTGGATCCGCGATGAGTTCCTGCACGACCGCACACAATTCCCCCATCTCGTGGTGCATGGCCACACGCCGGAGGACGCGATCTACCGCGACGACCGGCGGATTGGCCTCGACACTGGCGCCTTCCTGACAGGGCGGCTCTCGGCCGCGCGCCTGTTCGGCACAGATGTTGCTTTTCTCAGCACCTGAGACCGAGTACATCCAAAGCGCGGGACGGCTTTGCCGTCCGCTCTAGTCGACACATGGGAGACATGATCATGCCGACCCTCCGAACTTTACTAGCCGTCCTGACCCTTATGCTGAGCTTTGCCGTTGCGGCCTGCGGCACAACCCCGACGGCCGGCGCGCGCGAAGCCGTCACGGTTGGCGAAACCCAGCGCATCGGCGCCTACACGCTCGGATCGAGCGACCGGCTCC
>NZ_JBKBXW010000095.1:0-2563 GCF_046313735.1 Hyphomonas sp. | reverse complement strand
GGATGCGCGGCCAGATCAGGCGGAGCCAGATCCAGAGCAGCGCGCCGATCAGGAGCAGCCAGGGAAGCCCCACGGCAAAGGCGGTGACCACAGCGGCCAGCGCACTCGAGAGATTGTAGAAGAAGCTCCCGAATGCCTGGCCCAGCGGCTGCAGCGCGCCCTGCGAGACCGGGTTGCGTTTTGTTTCATAGTTGACGGAAAGCCGGCTCATATCGACCCGCTGGCGCAGGGCCGCGAGGTTGGATGTCAGCGAGTCAATCTCGCCATTGACCCGCGCCAGCTCCCGCTGCGTGTCGAGCAGTTCGCCAAGATTTCCCGGCCGGTCAGCGAGAAGCTGCTCAAGCCTCTCCTGCAACAGTATCTGGGCATTGAGCCGGGCATCGGTGTCGACAATCGACACAGTCAGGTCTTCGGCCGTAGTCTGACGGCTTGTCACTTCTCCGCGCACGGCCTGCACCTCGGCATCGATGCCGGTCATGAAGGTTTCGATCCAGGCCGGTGTCGCGCGCAGGTTTAGGAAGCCGGAGGCTTCGTCCTCGGAATAGGCATAGAGGTTCGAATTGGTGACGAGGCAGACGGACGGGCCAGCCGCGTTGCATGACGCGATATGCCCCTGAAGCGTGGGCTCGATCGACCGGACGGGCAGACGCACACCAATCGAATACGCATAGGCGATATATTGCTGCACAGCGGGCGAGACGTCTCCGGTGCCGCCTTGAGGCGCGGCGCCGTCATAACTCATTTCGGACCTGCTCATCGCCATCTCGCCGGGCGGCGGGGCCATAGCCGGCCGGCCACTATCGTATCCCTGTTCGCCGCCGCACGCCGCGAGCAACAGAACTGGAAGCGTCAAAAAGAGTGAAGTCCGTATCATGACTGGTTCCTCCCCATATCGGGCTGAACAGGCATCAACTCCTGGAAAATGGCAAGAGGATGCCCGAAGCGCGGTGGGAAATAGAATTTGCGCGTCAGGGCCGGAAGCCGTGCCGCCGTTCGCCCGGCGCAAGCGTGCGCTGCGCATGGCTGATGAAGTCGACCAGCAGCGGCCGTGTCTCGCGCGGATCGATGATTTCCTCCGCAAAGAAACTTTCCGCCGTCCGGAAAGGCGAGCGGATCGCTTCGAACTTTTTGTAGAGCTCAGCCTTTAGCGCGTCCGGGTCTTCGGCCTCGGAAAGCTCCTTGCGGAACGCCGCCTCGATCCCGCCCGCCATGGGCAGGGAGCCCCAGTCGCCGCTCGGCCAGCAATAGCGCCATTTCGTCCGGCTTTGGTTCATCATGGCAGAGCCCGCGAGGCCGTAAGCCTTGCGGATGACCACCGAGCAGACCGGCACATCGGCCTGATAGACCGCTGTCATGGCGCGCACGCCCGCGCGGGTTACACCAGCCGTTTCCGCTTTCACGCCCACGGCAAAACCGGGGCAGTCGACGAAATGGACGACCGGCAGGTGGAAGGTCGAGCAGAGGTCCATATGCCGTGTGACCTTGTCGCAGACATCCGCTGTCCAGGCGCCGTCCAGAAAGAACGGGTCCCCGGCCAGAATGCCGACCGGATAGCCATCGATGCGCGCGAGGCCGGTGACGATCCCGCGGCCCCACCAGGACCCGATCTCGAAGAAGCTGCCTTTATCGACACAGGCTTCTATGATGCGGCGCGGCTTGTAAGGCGTGCGGCCATCGGTCGGGACGATGGAGAGGAGGCTCTCCTCCTTCCGCGTCGGATCATCGGCGGGCAGAATACGTTCGGGCAAATGATGCACCGAACAGGGGAGGTAGGAGAGAAACGCCCGCGCCGCGGCGAAGGCATCGGCTTCGGTCTCCACGACATTGTCCACGGTGCCGTTCTGCGCCTGGATCTTCCAGCCGCCCAGTTCTTCTTTGGTGACGTTTTCTCCCAGCGCGATGGCGACCGGCGGCCCGGCCACGAAGACCTGCGAAAGCGCCTTCACCATCACGCTGAAATGGCTCGCCGCGACCCGGCCGGCCCCCATCCCGGCGCAGGGGCCGAGCGCCAGCGAGACAAACGGCACCTGGGTCAGCCCGTGCGTGATTTCCGCCCAGCCGGGTGTTTCGGGAATGTAGGTGCGCGGGTCCTTCTCGAGCATCTTGACCGAGCCGCCGCCGCCGGTGCCGTCAATCATCTGGACCAGCGGCATGCGGTATTCCGCGGCCATCTTGATCGCCTGAACCATCTTCTGCCAGATCGAGGCATCCGCCGCGCCGCCGCGGACAGTGAAATCGTCCGCCAGGATGACCGCCGGGCGCCCTTCGAGCGTCGCCCGCCCCATAACGGAATTGGACGGCGTGAAACCCGCGATTTCCTCATCCGCGCCATACACCGCCTTGCCCGCGATCTTGCCGATCTCGTGAAAGCTGCCCGGATCGGCCAGGAACGCGACCCGTTCCCGCACCGTCAGCTTGCCGCGCCCGCGCTGGCGCGAGACTGGCTCGTCGCCCCCCATTGCCTCGGCCAGGCGTTCCCGCCGGCGGAGTTCCTCGATCGCTTTTTCCCAGCTCATGCGTCCAACTGACCGAAGTATCGCAGGGCGCGTCAAGGGATTCTTCT
>NZ_JBKBXW010000094.1:0-2678 GCF_046313735.1 Hyphomonas sp. | reverse complement strand
GAAAAGGTCGGGGTGCACTTCTCCGAGGTTCAAGGCACGTTTTCCGAGGCGTTTGCGGCGCAGATCCCTGGGGCAGACCAGTCTGGCGGGCGATTTTGGGCCAGCGGCGTCTCGCTGATTGCCCATCCGCTCAACCCGCGTGTGCCGGCGGCGCACATGAACACGCGGATGCTGGTGACGAGCGAATCCTGGTTCGGCGGCGGCGGCGACCTCAACCCCCTGCTCGACTATCAGCGCCAGCAGGATTTCCCGGACACAGTGGACTTCCACGCCGCGATGGAAGCCGCCTGCGACACCCATCCCGGCGCCGACTACGCGCAGATGAAGGCCTATTGCGACACCTATTTCCACCTCGCCCACCGGGATGAGCCGCGCGGCACCGGCGGCATCTTCTATGACCGGTTCAATACCGGCGACTGGGACGCGGACTTTGCCTTCACCCAGGAAGTCGGCCGCCAGTTTGCGGACATCTACCCCGCCCTCGTGCGCCGGCGGATGATCGAGCCCTGGAGCGCGGAAGAGCGCGAGGCGCAATTGGTCCAGCGCGGGCGCTATGTCGAATACAATCTGCTCTATGACCGGGGCACGACCTTCGGTCTCAAGACCGGCGGCAATATCGAGAGCATCCTCTCGTCCATGCCGCCTGTGGTGAAATGGCCCTGACGGGCGCCCCTGCCCGTCAGCGATCAATGACCTCGAAATCCGCCCAGTCCGGCGCGGCGGTTTCCTTTTTGTAATCGGTGGTGCGGCCATACCAGTTGTTGGTGATCTTGCCAGCGTCGGTCTTGTACCAGCTTTCGCAATTGGCGGCCCAGACGGTCTTGGCGATCTCCGACTGGACGCGGACATTGTACGCCTCCATCGCCTGCGGCGTGACGTCGATGGCCGCGACCTTCGCTCCGGCGATCCGGTCAATGCACTGGATGACATAGTTGATCTGATGCTCGACCATCAGGATGATCGAGTTGTGGCCGAGATTGGTATTGGGGCCGTAAAGCAGGAAGAAGTTCGGGAAGCCTGACACGGCAACGCCCTTGAAGGCCTCCGCACCGTCCCGCCAGGCCTCATTCAGGCTCAGCCCGTTGCGGCCATGAACCTCCATCGGGGTGAGGAAGTCGGTGGCGTTGAAGCCGGTCGCCCAGATGATGACATCGCAGGGATGGGCCTGGCCGTCCTCGCCGATGACGCCGTCCTCGGTGACTTCGGTGATGCCCTGGCGCAGCACTTCGACATTTGGCTGGCAGAGCGCCGGATAATAATCGTCCGAAATCAGGATGCGCTTGCAGCCGGGGTCGAAGTCGGGCTGCAGCTTCGCGCGCAGGCCCGCGTCCTTCACCTGATCTTCCAGATGATCCTGACACATCTTCCGCATCGCATTTGACAGGCCCATCGGCGAGTTCATCAGGAACGCGCCGAAGCCGAAATCCGCATAGGCGCGGATGCGCCAGCGATACCAGTTGATGCGCCAGGGCTGTCTGCGGAAGCTGCGCTTGTCGGCGTCTGTATAGGTGCGCTGGCCGCGCGGGCGGCACCAGGCGGGCGAGCGCTGGAAATTGAGGAGCTTGCCGGCGACCTTCTGGATTTCCGGCACGAACTGCACCGCGCTCGGCCCGTTGCCGATCACCGCGACGGTCTTGCCCTTCAGATCAACCGAATGGTCCCAGCGGGCCGAATGGAAGGCGGCGCCCTTGAATGTCTCCTTACCCGGAAAGTCCGGCGTGTACGGAATGTTGAGCTGGCCGAGGCCTGAGACGAGCACATCGGCGGTGTGCTGCCCGCCTGCCTGGTCCGTCAGCGTCCAGACATTGTCGATATCGCTCCACCGGCAATCGGTGATCTCGGTGTTGAAACGGCAGTGCCGGCGCAGATCATGCTTGTCCGCGAAATCCTCGAAATATTTCAGGATCTGCGGCTGGAGGGACCATTTGTAGTCCCAGTCCGGATTCAGATCGAAAGAGTAGGAATAGAGATGGCTCGGCACATCGCAGCCGCAGCCGGGATAGGTGTTGTCCCGCCATGTGCCGCCCACGCCGCCGGATTTCTCAAACAGCGTGATCGCCTGATAGCCGGCCTCCTTGAGCTTGGCCACCATGCCGAGCCCACTCATGCCTGCGCCGAGAATGGCGATCCGTGTCGATGCCTTGTTGCCGCCCATGTCCATGGTTCAGCCGCCTCCCTGATACGTTTCTTTTCATCAGAGAGTGCGGCAGGCGCGGCGCGGGCGTCAATGGTTCCGGTGGGGCAAGAGCCCCCCGCCTAGCGGCGCGCCTTGATATGCCCGCGTTCACTGGCGGTCAGCAGAAGCGCGCCATCGTCCGTGATCTGGAAGCCCGTCACATCGCCCAGCGCCTTATGCAGCGCGTTCTCCTGACGCATCAGCGGATCCTCGCAGGCCATCTGGGTCGATACGATCGGCCCGAAGGTCAGGCTCTCGCCGGTCAGGGTGAAGGGCGCGCCATAGGAATTGCAGCCGCTCCGCCCGCCGGCCTCTCCGGCGTCGGCATTGAAGTTGATCGTGACCCGCGAGCCCTCAACGAGGGCGGCGTTGTTGATCTCTTCGACCATCCATTCGTCGCCGGCCAGCAGTGAGACCGGCTCTCCGCCGCAGCCCTGGAAGACGCGGTCGCCGTAGTTGACGGTCACGGTGAAAGGATGCGGCATCCCGGTCATGTTGTCGG
>NZ_JBKBXW010000093.1:0-2765 GCF_046313735.1 Hyphomonas sp. | reverse complement strand
CATCGGCGCGGCTTCATCTGCCCGCAGAATATGGTGGTCATGCTCGTTGAGCGCATACATCACGCCGGGGCGGATCGCATGGCGCTCGCCGGTGGCAAGATCCTCGATCGAGCCTGTGCCTTCCATGCAGAAGACGCTTTCGAGATGGTTCTTGTAGTGCATCTCCAGCTCGGCGCCGGCATGGATCGTGGTGATGTGGAAGGAGAATCCCATAGCATCGTCTTTCAGCAGCAGGCGGACGGATGTCCAACCCTCGCTGTCGACGCGGCGCTCGGTCTGGGCTTCCTTGGCGAGATCTCTGACAATCATGAGTTCGCTCCCTTACGCGGCTGACTGGCTGCGGCGCGCCGAAACGGTGCGCACGGCAGTTTCCAGGATCTTGAGGCCGGCTTCGAGGTCGGCGTCGCGGATCGTCAACGGCGCGAGCACTTTGACGACTTCGTCATCGCTGCCGCTCGTCTCGATGATCAGGCCATTGTCGAAACAGTGGGCACATATTTCCGCAGCGATTTCACCGCTCTCCATCTCGATGCCGGACATCATGCCCCGGCCCTTGATGCGGTTTGCCAGGGGGCTCGCGTCTGCAATCTTCTTTAGGCGTGCACGGAGGATTCCCGATTTGCGGGCGACGTCCTTCTCGAACGCGTCATCGGCCCAGTAAAGGTCGAGCGCCTTGGCGGCGGTCACAAAGGCGTGGTTGTTGCCGCGGAACGTGCCGTTATGCTCGCCGGGCTTCCAGCGGTCATGTTCGGGACGGATCAGCGTCAGCGCCATCGGCAGACCCATGCCCGACAGCGACTTCGCGAGCGTCACGATGTCCGGCTGTATGCCGGCGCGCTCAAAGCTGAAGAAGCCGCCCGTGCGGCCGATACCGGCCTGGATGTCATCGATGATCAGCAGCGCGCCATGCTTGCGGGCAATCTGCTCGATCCGGCGCAGCCAGGCATTCGAGGCAACGTTGAGCCCGCCCTCGCCCTGTACCGTCTCGACCAGTATGGCCGCCGGCTTGTCGAGGCCTGAGGAGCTGTCCGACAGGCGCTGGTCAAGCTGGTCGGCGGTGTCCGTATCCGGACCGAAATAGCCGTCATATGCTTCATGGCTCACGCCGCTCAGCGGGATGCCCGCGCCGCCCCGCTTGCCGGAATTACCGGTCGTTGCCAGCGCGCCCAGCGTCATGCCGTGGAAACCATTGGTAAAGGCGATCACATTCGTCCGTCCCGTGACTTTGCGCGCGAGCTTCAGCGCCGCCTCGACGGCGTTCGCGCCGGTCGGCCCGGTGAACATCGTGCGGTAGTTCATGCCGCGCGGTTTCAGAATGCGCCTCTCGAAGGTCTCGAGGAAATGCGCCTTGGCGCGGGTGTGCATGTCGAGGCCGTGCGCCACGCCGTCCGCGGAGATGTATTCAATCAGCGCCTGTTTCAGTTCGGCCGGGTTATGGCCATAGTTCAGCGTCGAGCAGCCGGAAAGAAAGTCGAGATAGCGCGTACCGTCCTCGGCCACCATGTGGGATCCGCTGGCGGATTGGAAGACGCAGGGGAATGAACGGCAATAGCTGCGCACGCGCGATTCGCGGCGCTCAAAGATGTCGGTGGGTACGGAAGCATGTTCATAGGCCATTGCGGGCTCCTTGTTTGATGCTCTGATTTTTTGTTATGTGTACGGAGGGGTTCAGACGTTACCGGGCGGCGCTCGGAAAGGCCCGATGGTGACGAGAAACTCGGACGGGTGCCGGCCTGCCAGATGCCGGTCGCGGTCAAACCAGGGCGCATCGCGGAGCGGGGCGCCGAGCCATCGCGCCAGGCCGCGGAACAGGCCCCAGGAAGCGTCATTCTCACGGGTGATGGAGGTTTCCATCTGGCGCACTTTGGCCTGCTCCGGCCGCGCCAGGATGTCCGCCAGCATAAGTTTTGCGAGGCCCAGGCCGCGCGCATCCGGATGGACGGCGACCTGCCAGAGGAAGAACGTATCGTCCCGGCCGGGCGGCAGGTGACCGGAAATCCACCCCACGACGCGGCCATTGATCCGGGCAACCGCGCAGGTGCGCGCGAAATGCGTACACTGGATCAGGTTGGCATACAGGGAGTTGGTGTCGAGGGGCGGACAGGCGGCAATCAGGGCATGGACCTCGGCCGCATCTTCTGCGCCGGGGGGCGCGATGCGGATGGGGGCCAGCGCCGCCGCCTTACTTCGTTCGGGGACAGGCTCGGCCGTGTTCTGGGTGATGGTGTCACCAGGCATGGTTTCGCTCACTTTGCTAATGCTTAGGCCGTCAAATTATGTTTCGACCCCTAATGTCAACCCCTAGCGGCGATTCACCTGCCCAAATATGAGGCAGTTTAGGCCTCTACACCCCGAGGAACAGACATCTAATTAGATAATCTAATTATTTGTTCTTAAATGGAGTTGACATAGGATTTGGCCCATGAACCCGTCCGCTGCTCCCCGTGACTCCGTCCCCGCCCACGCCTCCGAACAGGCGCTGATTGCACTCCGGCGCATCCTGAAGGCCGTGGACAGCCATTCGCGCACGCTGGCACGCGATACGAGCCTCACCCCGTCCCAGCTTGCCGTGCTGAAGGAACTTGCGGCCACGGGCGGCGCGCAGCCGGGCGACCTGGCGCGCAGCGCCGGGCTGAAACAGGCAACGATCTCGATATTGCTCGACCGGCTGCAGGCGCGCGGCCTCGTCCAGCGCGCCCGCGGCAATACCGACCGGCGCACGGTGTTCGTGCAGATCACGCCCGCTGGCCGCGAGACGCTCAGCG
>NZ_JBKBXW010000092.1:0-2787 GCF_046313735.1 Hyphomonas sp. | reverse complement strand
GTCTCGGCCGACAGCATCACGGCGTCGGCGCCCTGATAGATCGCCGTCGCCACATCGGACGCCTCAGCCCGCGTCGGCGCGGAATTCTCGATCATCGATTCCAGCATCTGGGTCGCGACGATCACCGGGCGGCCCCGCGCGCGCGCCGAGCGGATGATCCGCCGCTGGATCACCGGCACTTCCTCCGGCGCAAACTCTACGCCGAGGTCGCCGCGCGCCACCATTACCGCATCGGCCGCCTCCACGATGGCATCCAGATTGGTGATCGCCGCAGGCTTTTCGAGCTTGGCAACCAGCGGCGCGCGCCCCGCAATGATCGCCTTCACCTCTTCGATATCCTCGACGGTCTGCACGAAGGAGAGCGCGACGATATCGACGCCGATCTCCAGCGCAAACAAAAGGTCCGCCCGGTCCTTCTCGGTCAGCGCCCGCACGGGCAGCGCCTTGCCGCGCACCGTGAAGCCCTTCCGGTCGCCCAGCTTGCCCGGCACTTCGGCCCGCACGCGCGGCGTCTCGCCCGCCTCGGTCACCGTGAAAATCAGATTGCCGTCATCGGCCAGGATCGTATCGCCCACTTCGAGGATCGCGAGGATCTCGGCATGCGGCACGGGAATCATTTCCGCGTCCGGCGCCGTCTCGCCAGCAAACAGCGTATATTCCTTGCGGAAGCCAAGCCGCAGCGCGCCGCCCTCGAACTTGCCGACCCGCACCTTCGGCCCCTGCAGGTCTGCCAGCGCCGCCAGCGGCCAGCCGACCGCCGCCTCGGCCGCGCGCACGGCGTCCAGCGCTTCTTTGTGCGCGGCATGTTCGCCATGGCTGAAGTTCAGCCGGAACACATCCACGCCGGCCTCGGCCAGCGCGCGCACTTCCTTCGGCGAGCGGCTGCCCGGCCCCAGCGTGGCGACGATTTTGGCGTTCTCGCCCTTAAGCTTCTGCATTTCAGTTCCGGCCCCCGGCTTACCCTAGCGTTACCGCTCACACCTCTAGGCGACTCGCGTCCGCGCCGCCAGCCACAACAGGGCGCGAACTGTCAGGCCATAGCATCCGCCATCACGAACGGATCATAGGACAGGATCGGCGCCAGCCAGCGCTCTGCCGTGCGGACATCCCAGCCCTTGCGGGCGGCATAATCCTCGACCTGGTCGCGCCCGATCCGGCCAACCGCAAAGTAGACGCTTTTGGGGTGAGACAGGTACAGCCCCGACACGCTCGCCGCCGGATACATCGCATAGGTGGAGGTCAGCTCCACGCCGATGCGCTTCTCCGCGTCCAACAGGCGGAACAGGGTCGCCTTCTCGGTATGGTCCGGCTGGCAGGGATAGCCGGGCGCAGGGCGGATGCCCTGGTATTTCTCCCCGATCAGCTCGTCCGTCGAAAGCGCCTCATCCGGCGCATAGGCCCAGAGCTCGCGGCGCACCTTCTCGTGCATGTATTCCGCCATCGCCTCGGCAAACCGGTCCGCCAGCGCCTTGACCATGATCGAGGAATAATCATCCCCCTTCGCGGCAAACGCCTGCGCGATCTCCTCGGCTTCCGGGCCGGAGGTCACACAGAAGCCGCCGATCCAGTCATCGCCCTCCGGCGCCACGAAATCGGCGAGTGCAAAGTTCGGCTGGGCATTGTCCTTGAGCATCTGCTGGCGCAGCGTCAGGAAGGTTTCGCCGCCCGCGACCTTCACATCGTCCACGGAGGAGTTTGCCTTCCAGAAGCCGACAACCGCCTTGGGCTTCAGCCAGTTCTCGCCGACGAGCTGCTGCATCATCGCCTGTGTATCTCGCCAGAGGCCGGACGCCGCTTCACCGACGATCTTGTCCTCGAGGATGGCCGGGAACCGCCCGGCAAGATCCCAGGCGGAGAAATACGGCGTCCAGTCGATATAGCGCGCCAGCGTGCCGAGATCGATATCCTCAAACGTCCGCACACCCTCATAGGCCGGGGCGGGCGGCGTGTAGCTCGACCAGTCGAATTTCAGCTTCGCAGCCCGCGCGTCTGCAATCGGCACACGCGGCTTCGGCGGGCCGTCCTTGCGCGCCTCGCGCATCCGCTGATAACGCGCGCGCACTTCATTCAGGAACACCGGCCGGTCATCATCATTCAGCAGCGTACTGACGACCCCCACCGCGCGGCTCGCATCCACCACATGGATGACCGGCGCGCTGCGAATGGCCGGTTCGATCTTCACCGCCGTATGCGCCGGGCTGGTCGTCGCCCCGCCGATCAGCAGCGGCTGCTTCATGCCGCGCCGCTGCATCTCGGCCGCAACATAGACCATCTCGTCGAGGCTCGGCGTGATCAGGCCGGACAGGCCGATGATATCGACATTCTCCCGGATCGCCGTATCCAGGATTTTCTCCGCCGGCACCATCACACCCATGTCGATGATGTCGTAGCCGTTGCAGGCGAGCACCACGCCGACAATGTTCTTGCCGATGTCATGCACATCGCCCTTCACCGTCGCCATCAGCACCTTGCCATTGGATTTGTCCGTCGTGCCGAGGCGTTGTTTTTCCTCTTCCATATAGGGCTCGAGCCAGGCGACCGCCTGTTTCATCACGCGGGCGGACTTCACCACCTGCGGCAGGAACATCTTACCCGATCCAAACAGATCGCCGACGACATTCATGCCGTCCATCAACGGCCCCTCGATGACATGCAGAGGGCGCTCGACGCTCTGGCGCGCTTCCTCCGTATCCACATCAATATATTCGGTGATGCCATGCACCAGCGCATGTTCGAGCCGCTTGGCCACGGGCAGCTCGCGCCAGCTGAGATCCTTCTCGCGGACCT
>NZ_JBKBXW010000091.1:0-2813 GCF_046313735.1 Hyphomonas sp. | reverse complement strand
AGACATGGGGCGTCTCCATCCAGGGCGGAACCGGCAGGTCTTTGCTGCGCAGGAATTCCGGATTGTAGAGTTTTGATTGGTAGCGGTTGCCATAGTCGCAGAGGATCGTCACGACGGTGTGGCCCGGCCCCAGATCGCGCGCAAGGCGGATGGCGCCGGCGACATTGACGCCGGCCGAGCCGCCGAGGCAGAGGCCTTCATGCTCGACAAGGTCGAACAGGACCTTGAGCGCTTCGTCATCGGTGATGCGGTAGGCCTTGTCGACCAGAACGTCTTCGAGGTTTCCGGTGATGCGGCCCTGTCCGATGCCTTCGGTGATGGACGTGCCTTCGGCTTTCAGCTCGCCGGTCGTGTAATAGGAAAACAGCGCGGCGCCGCCCGGATCGGCGAGGCCAATGGTGACGGCCTTGTTCTTTTCCTTGAGGGCCAGCGAGACACCGCCCAGCGTGCCGCCCGTGCCGACCGCGCAGATGAAGCCGTCGAGCTTGCCGCCCGTCTGCTCCCAGATTTCCTGGCCGGTCGTCTTGTAATGTGTGCGGCGGTTGGCCTGGTTGTCGAACTGGTTGGCCCATATCGCGCCATTGGTTTCGCTCGCGGCGAGTTCCTCGGCGAGACGGCCGGAATAGCGGACGTAATTGTTGGGATTGGCGTAGGGGACGGCGTCCACTTCGATCAGCTCCGCCCCGAGGAGGCGGATGGCGTCCTTCTTCTCCTGGCTCTGCGTGCGCGGCATGACGATGACCACACGGTATCCGAGTGCCTTGCCAACAAGGGCAAGGCCGATGCCGGTGTTTCCGGCCGTGCCTTCGACGATCGTGCCGCCGGGCCTCAGCAGGCCGGCCGCCTCAGCCTCGCGGATGATTCCCAGGGCCGGGCGGTCCTTGACGGACTGGCCGGGGTTCAGGAATTCGCACTTGCCGAGGATCTCGCAGCCTGTGGCCTCTGAAGCACTGTTCAGGCGCAGGAGCGGGGTATTGCCGATGAGGTCTATGACAGACCGGTGAATGGTCATGGAACGGGATACTCAGATTGGAGTTACTTACGGTGTGGCAGGCTACGACTGCCTGTCGCGCGGTTCAATCCGCACTGTTGCGGAAACTGATCCGCAATTCAGCACAGAGCGTAGAAATCATAGAGAAACCTGATTGGATCAACTGCAATGACCCTTAAGCGATTGAGCCTTGTTGCCCTTGTGGCGCTGATGGGCGCAGCCCTGCCGGCTTCTGCGGATAATGCACCTGCGCCGGTGAAAGAGAATGGCTGGGCGCCGAGCGCAGGCGACGAAATCCGTTTCAACGTGCTGCGCCAGGGCAATGCCTTTGGCAGCCATGTGGTCCGGTTCGAAGAGGGGGCTGGCGGGCTGGTGGTCAAGACCGACGTGTCGCTGCGCGCCGGGCTCGGGCCCATCACAGTGTTCCGTTACGAATTGAATGCGCAGGAAACCTGGCAGAATGGCGAACTTGTCTCTGTCACGGGCCGCGTGAATGATGATGGCAAGCGGGGCACTGTTTCGGCCTCGCGGCAGGGCGGCGCGCTGACGGTCGACGGCACCGCCTTCAAGGGCGAGGCGCCGGAGAGCGCCGTGCCGGCGAGCCATTGGAACTATGCCCAGACTAAGACAAACCAGCTGCTCTCGACTGAGGACGGCGAGATTCTTGATGTGACCGTGATTCCCAAAGGGCGCGAGACGATCCGCGCAGGCGGCCAGCAGATTGAGGCGAACCGTTACCTGCTCGATTCCGACATCGATGTGGACCTCTGGTATGATGATGAGGGCCGCTGGGTGAAGCTCGCCTTCGAGGCGCGCGGCCAGCAGATCGAGTATGTGCTCGACCGCCTCTACTAACTTTATCGAGCAGTACGATTCATGGCGCGGCTGAGGCTCATTCTGGGTGACCAGCTGTCACCTGATATTTCATCTTTGCGGGATGCCGATACTGGCCAGGACCTGATCCTGATCGCCGAGGTGATGGAGGAGGCGACTTATGTGCGCCATCATAAGAAGAAGATCGCCTTTCTTTTCGCTGCCATGCGCCATTTTGCGCGCGAACTGGAGGATGCTGGACACCGGGTGCGATACGTGCGGCTGGATGATCCTGCCAATCAAGGATCGCTGAGGGCGGAAGTCGCGCGGGCGCTGGAGGACGAGCCGGAACTTGACGGCGTCGTCGTGACCAAGCCGGGTGAATGGCGGCTGCTGCAGGATATGGACAGCTGGCGGGACCTGTTCCCGGTCGAAGTCGAACTGCGCGAGGACACGCGGTTCATTGTGCCGCTGAGCGAGTTTGCGGACTGGGCCGAGGGCCGCAAGCAGCTGCGGATGGAGTATTTCTACCGCGATGTGCGACGCAAGACCGGGCTCTTGTTGGATGAGGGCGAACCGGCGGGCGGCCAGTGGAATTACGACCAGGAGAACCGCAAGCGCCTCCCGGCGAGTGTGGTGCCGCCGCCGCGCTATCTGCCGGAAGCCGATGCGCTGACGCGTGAGGTGATTGATCTTGTCCGAGATCGGTTTCCCGATCACTTCGGCGATCTCGAGCCCTGGGTGTTTGCCACCACGCGGGCAGGGGCTGAACAGGCGCGGGACCATTTCATCACGGACATCCTGCCCGGCTTCGGGGACTGGCAGGACGCGATGGCGAAGGGCGAGCCCTGGATGTGGCATTCGCTGCTGGCGCTCTACATCAATTGTGGCCTGCTGGACCCGCTGGATGTGTGCCGGCGCGTGGAGGCGGCGTACCGGGACGGGCAGGCGCCGCTGAATGCCGCGGAAGGGTTCATCCGCCAGATCATCGGCTGGCGCGAATATGTGC
>NZ_JBKBXW010000090.1:0-2854 GCF_046313735.1 Hyphomonas sp. | reverse complement strand
CCGCTCAGATGGCCTCGCGGCCATCGTGCGTGACGAAGAAAGGGAGAGCGGTGGGTCAGGCCGCCCTCCCCCCTCACCGCGCCTTCTGCCCCCGGTCGCCGAACCACCAGAGCGTCGCCGCCGTCGCGGCGAAGGTGGTGGTGTCGATAATGGCATTCCGGGCGGCGGCTTCGGCGCCGAGATAGACGAGGCCGGTGATCCCCCAGAGGGTCAGCGTCAGCACCGGCCGGGTGAGCCCCCGTACGGCGTTGACCCAGCGGTAACTGTCGCCGATGGCCGCCTCAGCCTCCATCGACGCGGCCAGCCCCCGCCAGGCCCCGGCCAAGTCGGCGAGGCGCAACTGGGCGTCCGTCGCTGCGGCGGCCGCGCGCATCTGAAGTTCGGCGAGGGCGGTGTCATGCGCCCATCGGGCCCGCTCCTGCGCCTGGTCCTGGCGGCGCTCGGCATAGCCGGCCGCGCGGCCGATGACCGTGCCGATGAGGCCGAACACACCGCCTCCGGCGGCGCTGGCGGCAAGGCCGATAAGGTCACTCATCTTCGCCTCGGGGCGGAACGGAAAGGAAGCGGGGACAGGAGGGCTGCGTCATGCCCGAGAAGCTAACCCGAACGGGCACTGGGTCGGATTGATTGACGCGAAAAATCGGCAGCGTCGCGCGCCAAGCCGGTTGGACAGCGGGGAGCAAATCGCCCCAACACGTTGATTACATATATCTTTGAAGCAGAAGGGAGACCGCATCTGCGGCCCTCGCATCCTGCCCGTTCAATATCAACCCGAGAGGCAAATATGGGGGAAAGCGCTGCCCAACCCCGCAAACTTCAGCCCTCACTCTGCCGGAACCGGCGCCGTGCGCGAGAAGGCGGCGCCCTTCGCCAGGGCCGCGCGGGCATCGTCATATTCGCGGACGAGCTGGTCGACATAGTCCTTCACAGGCCCTCGCGACTTGATCGCGCCGATGCCCTGCCCGCAGCCCCAGATGTCTTTCCAGGCCTTCGCGTCGGTATTGCCGCCGGAGCCGAAATTCATCTTGGAGGGGTCGCTCTCGGGCAGATTGTCAGGGTCGAGCCCGGCCGCCACGATCGAGGGTTTCAGATAGTTGCCATGCACGCCGGTGAACAGGTTTGTATAGACGATGTCTTCGGCGCCATAGGCGGCAATCGCGTCTTTGTAGCCCTCATCGGCATTGGCTTCATCGCAGGCGATGAAGGCCGAGCCGATATAGCCGAGGTCTGCGCCCATCGCGAGCGAGGCGGCCACTGCGCCGCCGGTGGCGATAGAGCCGGAGAGCGCCAGAGGCCCGTCGAAGAATTCGCGGATTTCCTGGATCAACGCGAAGGGCGAGAGCATCCCGGCATGTCCGCCGGCGCCGGCGGCGACCGCGATCAGGCCGTCTGCGCCCTTCTCCAGCGCTTTCTTCGCAAAGAAGGTGTCGATGACATCGTGCAGCACGATGCCGCCATAGGAATGGATTGCGTCATTCACATCCTTGCGCGCGCCGAGGGAGGTGATGATCACCGGCACCTTGAACTTCACGCAGGCTTCGATGTCATGCTCGAGGCGGTTGTTGGTCTTGTGGACGATCTGGTTGACCGCGAAGGGCGCCGCCGGACGATCCGGATTCTTGGCGTTGTAGTCGGCGAGCTCGGTCGTAATCCGGTCCAGCCAGTCATGCAGCACCGGGCCTGGACGAGCGTTCAGCGCCGGGAAGCTGCCGACTACGCCCGCCTTGCACTGGGCGATCACGAGATCCGGATTGGAAATGATGAACAGCGGTGAGGCGATGACCGGAATGCGCAGATTCTGAAGCACGGGCGGCAGGGCCATGGGCGGAGATCTCCTCACGAGGGGTTTGTCTCACGCAAACTTATTCGCCCCGGCGCCCCCGGCAAGCCTGACGCCGGGAAAGGGCTGCTTAGTGCGCGCCGGAGCCGCCTGGACCGCCTGTGCCACCTTTGCGCGTCTCGGACGCTTTCTGGTTGGTCAGCAGTTCCGCGATGCGCGCGGGTGTGCCGGCGACGCTGCGCTTGGCATGATCGGCGCCGACCTGTCCGGCCGTGACGCTGCCATCGGAGAACATCCGGCCGCAGACGGAGATGATGACACCCCGCGGTTCGCACGCGTCCCGGCAGGCATGCACCGTCTCCGCAAGCGCGCCGAGCCCGCCGGTGCGCGGCATCGCATCCGACATCGCAATCACGACCACGTCCGGCTCATAGGCCATGCAGATTTCGACGAGCGCGGCGTCATTCTCCGGAAAGGCCAGTTCGAGCCGCCAGCCCGTATCGAGAAATGCATCCGCCGTCAGGCAGGCGCCGAGCATGTGCGGCTCCCCCGGTGCGCAGGCGACGAGAATCTTGGTGCGGGCGGTGAATTGGTGCGCGGCGCCGAGTTCCACATGGTGAAGCGTCCGGGTGGCATGGCGCAGCACACCGAGACCGATCGTGAGATCAATGTCGGTACACTCGTCGGAGAGCCAGGCATCGCCCATGGCGCGGGCGACCGGCTCGAACAGACCGCTGATCAGCCGGTCGGTCGGCCATTTCTGGACGTCGTAATCTTCCATGATCCGCGTGAGCGCGTCCTGGTCGCCGGACAAGGCAAGCTGCGCAACCAGCGTCACCTGCCGCGCGAGGCGCTCGATCGGATGGGCGGAGACAGACTTTGATTTTACCGGCACAGGACCCGGCGCAACGAGCTTCAGGTCCCAGCCTGAATAGAGCCGCGTGGGCGTCAGGGTCTGGTTCAGGACTTCAATGTCGGTATGGCGCGGATCGCGCAGGATGGACGTCCAGACCGTTTCCAGTGCATCGGGCGGTCCCTCGATGGTCTGCAGGAAACGTCCCTCGTCGTAATAAA
>NZ_JBKBXW010000089.1:0-2861 GCF_046313735.1 Hyphomonas sp. | reverse complement strand
CTGAATTACCTGAAGTCGAGACAGTTCGCCGCGGCCTTGCACCTGTGATGGAGGGCCGGCGCATCGCGCGCGTGGAGCAGCGCCGGGCGGATCTGCGCTTTCCGCTGCCGGAGCGGTTTGTGGAACGGCTGGCGGATGCGCGGATCGAGCGGCTCGCGCGGAAGGCGAAATTTCTCGCGGCGCATCTCTCGACGGGCGAGGTGCTGATCATGCATCTCGGCATGACCGGGCGGTTCACTATTGGCGGACAGAGGCCGGGCGCGTTTCATTTCAGCGCGGGCGGAATCGCGGCGCATGACCATGTCGTCTTCCATATGGAGGGCGGGGATACGGTGACCTATAACGACCCGCGCCGTTTCGGGTTCATGGAGCTTTGGCCGGAAGCAGACCTTGGCGCCTATCCACGGCTGGCCGCGATGGGGCCTGAGCCGCTGACCAACCTGTTCTCGCATGCCTATCTGAACCAGGTGCTGGCCGGCAAGGCGGCGCCGATCAAGGCGGCGCTGCTGGACCAGAAGGTGATCGCAGGGCTGGGCAATATCTATGTGTGCGAAGCGCTGTTCCGGGCGGGGATCTCGCCGAAGCGCTTGTGCCGCAGCATACCAGGCCAGCGGGCGGCGCGGCTGGCCCCGGCGATTGATGCGGTGATTGCCGAGGCGATCGAGGCGGGCGGCTCGTCGATTTCGGACTTTGCCTCGACGGATGGGGCGCTCGGCTATTTCCAGCACCGGTTTGATGTCTATGACCGGGAGGGACAGGGCTGCAAACGCTGCGGGGGTACGGTGCAACGAATCGTGCAGTCGGGGCGGTCGACGTTTTATTGTCCGGGGTGTCAGCGGTAGGTCCTCACCTCCGCCGCCCTTTGGGCGGGCCCTCACCTCCCATCGCTGCGCGATGGGCCCCTCCTCTCCCATTTCATGGGAGAGGGGTAAGAGGCGTTTCACTTAACCCCTCTCCCGCGCTGAAGGCGTGGGGTGAGGGCTTACCGCGCCGCCTTCAGTCCCAGCCGTTTCAGCGGCGACCCGAAGCCGCCCGCTACCAGGCCTGCGAGGATCGGCGGGGCGGGCCAGAGGCGCAGGAGCGGCGCGGCGAAACGGTCGCGCAGCCAGGGATTGACCGCGCCGTCGGACTGGTAGACCGGCGTGAAGGCCCAGGTCATCAACTGGTAGAGGCGGACATGGAAGGCGCGCAGCCTGAGGAAGCGTTGCAGCGCGCGGGCGACATCCGCTTCGCCGTGAAACGCTTTCATCAGGCCGTAGGCATCCAGCAGCGCCATGTTTGCGCCCTGCCCCAGCTGCGGGCTGGCCGCGTGCCAGGCGTCGCCGATATGGACGAGGCGGCCCTCGACGACCGGCCCGTGGGTGCGATGGCGGTAACGGGCGAAAGTGAACTGGTCATGATCCGTGATCTGGCTGAGCAGGATGTCTGTCTCGGGCCAGAGCGTGCGAGCGGCGTCTTTCCAGTGGATCAGCGGCGCGGCGCGGAAGGCGTCATACTGGTCGGCCCGGATCGACCAGAAATAAGTCAGGCTGTCCGGCGCGCCCTGCGCCATCCGGCCGGACGGCATCACGCCGGCCATCTTGCGCGCGGCTTCGTAGCGCTGTTCCAGCGCGGTGTGATCGAACGGGCCGGCGTCCGGCCAGGGTAGCGTCGCCCAGAGCGCACCATAGGTGAGCTCTTTTTTCGGTGCAGACGAGAGCGGCGAGCGCACGCCGAGCGCATCAATCAGCAGGTCGTAGGGGCCATGCGCCCCGCCGCCGGCATCAACGAGAATGCCGGTCTGGCCATTGGCGGCGGTAATGCGGGTGCCTTTGAGGATGCGCGCGCCGGCCGCCATCGCGGCCTCATGCAGCACATCGAACAGGGCGGCGCGCTGGAGGCCGAGGCCAGCGAGGCTGGGGCGCAGGGCGCGGTAGCGGACATCGAGGACCGCGCGGCCTGTGTCGGTGGAGACGCCGTGGAGGCGCAGTATCGGCGTGCCGAGCGCTTCGACTTTTGCCCTGAGGCCCATTTCGGCGAGGACGGCGAGGCCGGTTTCCTGCAGCATGAGGCCCGACCCGACGGGGCCGGCTTTTTCGAACTGGTCGAACAGGGTGACGCGGTGGCCCTCCCGCGCGAGCAGCACCGCCGCCGCCAGCCCGCCTATGCCCGCCCCGGCCATGCCGATGCCCAGCGATTGACTCATGTCCCTACCCCGGAAAGCCCGGTTGCAACTTATTCGCAATTCGGGGGAAAGGACAACGCTGGCGGATCAGAATTGTTGGCGCTTACAGAGGCTCCCGGTCAGACCATCCCGCCATCGGTCGGCAGGCCGAAGAGGATGCGGCCGGTGAGTTCGAAGGTCGAGGGTGCGGTGACGATATGCTGGGTGATGGCGTGGGCATCGCGGAAACGGCGTTGCAGGTCGCTGGTTTCGAACAGAGCCGCGCCGCCGCCGAGATCATACAGCGTGCGGCAGATGTCTGCGCCGGTGCGGGTCATATGTGTGCAGGCAAGGCGGAGGTCGGCGCGCGCTTCCATGGGAATGTCGCCGTCGCCCTGGGCGATTGTCCAGACACGGTCGATTTCCGCGAAGAGGTAGGCGCGGGCCGCGCGCCAAGCGGCTTCGCATCTTGCAAACTCGGCCTGCATGGTCTGGCGCTCAGATAGGGTTTTCGAAGAGCCCTGGCTCTTCTTGATGGTGGCGAGAGCGTGGAAGGCATCGAGCGCGCCGCGGGTATTGCCGAGCGCAACGGCGCACACGCCGAGCGACAGGAGCCCGAAGGCGGGAAACTTGTAGAGGGCGCCCGGCTCGCGGGGCTTGTCCGTGACGAGCGAGACCGACCGGCCGGCCGGCACCAGCAGGTCCTTCACTTCGAAAT
>NZ_JBKBXW010000088.1:0-2879 GCF_046313735.1 Hyphomonas sp. | reverse complement strand
CGCGCGAAAGTCCGCGCATGAAGAAGAAGCGTTTTCATACAGTCCTGATTAGCGGCGGTCTGATCCTCGCCGCAAGCCTCCTGCCTGCCCTGCCGCAAGGGGAGCTACCGACCCGAGGGCCGGATTATTTCCGCGATGCCACCGATCTGGCGGGCATCCTAGGCTCCGCACACGCGATACGGGTGCGCTGTAACGGCAATGAAGACCAGTACTGGCGGCGGTACATGACCGACATGCTGGGGCACGAAGCCCCGGAGGCCGGCCAGCTTCGCAGCTCGCTCGTGTCGAGGTTCAACCAGGCTTACCAGCGCGCCGAAACCCTCTACCCGGTCTGCGATGGGACGGCGGTCGAGGCGGAAGCCCGCTTTGCGGTCAGCGGACAGGAACTCGCCGGGCGCCTTGCGGCGCACTATTTCCCGAGAGGTGCGAGACAGGGCGGAGGACAAAGCCAATGAAATACAAGACTTTAGTTGCGCTGGGCGCACTGGGGATGGCCGCCTGTGCACAGACACCGGCGCCGGTCCCCGAGGCGGCAGTCGAAACTGACGCGGCGGCAGCCACATCCGAGCCCTCCGAAACGGCCGAGTGGCCGATGACCGGCCAGCGTCCCGCCTCTGGCCGCCCCATCGCAACCCGCTCCGCCGTCATCGCGCCCAACGGCGCCGCCGCCACGGCGCATCCGCTGGCAACACAGACCGCGATCGATATTCTGAAGGCTGGCGGATCGGCCGTTGATGCGGCGATCGCTGCCAATGCGATGCTGGGCCTGGTCGAGCCCACCGGAAACGGCATCGGCGGCGACCTCTATGCCATCGTCTGGGATCCCGAAACCAACGAACTCTACGGCTATAACGGCTCCGGCCGTACGCCGAAGGCCGCGACACTTGCCGATGCACAGGCCAAGGCCGACGAATTCGAGAACGGGCTGAAGCTGCCGCGTTATGGCACGATCACCGTCAGCGTTCCGGGCACGGTGGATGGCTGGTTCGCGCTGCATGAGAAATTCGGACGCCTTCCGATGGCGGACAATCTCGCCCCGACGGTTTCCTATGCCCGCAGCGGCGCGCCGATCCCCGAAATGATCGCCTGGTATTGGTCGCGGGGTCCCCTGCGCTTCGAGCCCGCATATGAAAGCGGCGAACTGGAAGAATACGAAAACGCGCGGCGCACTTTCTTTGATCCCGTGCCGGTCGAAGGCTCGCTGTTCCGCAATCCGGGCCTCGCCAACACGCTGGAGCGCATCGGCACGCTCGGCCGCGGGGAATTCTATAAGGGCGCCACTGCCCGCGCGATGACCGCCTATCTGCGCCGCCATGGCAGCAAGATGGCGTATGAGGATTTCACGACCCATACGGGCGACTGGATGGAACCGCTCTGCGTCGAATATCGCAGCGAAGTGAAGCTCTGTGAGCTTGGCCCCAACACGCAGGGCGTCGCCGCGCTGCAGATGCTGGAAATGCTGGAACGATTTGACCTCGGCGAGATGGGTTTCGGCTCCCCCGACGCCCTCACCGCCATGGTCGAAGCCAAGCGCCTTGCTTTTGCGGACCGCGCGCTCGGCTATGCCGACCCCGCCTTCTCCGGTATCGACCCCGCGATCTTCATCGCCCCCAGCTACAATGCAGGGCGCGCCGAGGCCATCGACATCACCCGCGCCATGCCGGAGGTCGCTCCGGGCACGGAAATCACCGACGCCGCCCTGCGCGACGGCGATACAACTTATCTGACCGTCGCCGACAAGGACGGCATGATGGTCTCGCTGATCCAGTCGAACTATCGCGGCATGGGCTCCGGCCTCGTGCCCGACGGGCTGGGCTTCATGTTCCAGGACCGGGCCGAACTGTTCAGTCTGGACCCGGAGCATCCGAATGTCTTCGAGGGCGGCAAACGCCCCTTCCACACAATCATCCCGGCCTTTGCCTTCAAGAAGGATCTGCCCGGCTGTCAGGTCCGCGCCACCACGCCGGAACTGGCCTGCCCGTATGAGCCCTGGCTCAGCTTCGGGCTGATGGGCGGCGCGCTGCAACCGCAGGGCCATGTCCAGATCATAACCAACCTCGTCGATTTCGGCATGGGCCTGCAGGAAGCCGGCGACGCCGCCCGCTGGGAACATGATGGCGGCTGCGAGCCGACCGATGCTCTGACGGCGGACTGTAATGTGGGCACCGGTAAGGTCATGTTTGAACGCGGCCTCGCCGGCGCCGCCGAAGCCCTGCGCGACCGCGGCTATGAAGTGACCTGCTGCGAAGCCAATTATGGCGGCTACCAAGCCATCATGCGCGACTTTACCACCGGCGCCTGGCACGCCGCCACCGAAATGCGCAAAGACGGCAGCGCGGATGGGTATTGACCTCTGCGCCCCCTCTGCCTGATCACTTTCGTCATCCCGGAATTTGCGCAGCAAATGTCCGGGACCCAGACAAAACTTTGATGACTTAGTATCTGGGCCCCGGTCTTTGCCTTTGGCAAAACCGGGGTGACGAGATCGTGGATGACGTTTAAGAGCCTCCCCACGATGAAACAACCCGCCGCCCCCGAAGCCCCGCGCGACTGCCCGCTCTGCCCGCGCCTCGTGGCGTACCGTGAAGCTGTGCGCGCCAAGGAGCCCACCTGGTTCAACGGCGCGGTGCCCTCGTTCGGAGACGCGAATGCCGAGCTGGTGATCATCGGTCTCGCCCCCGGCGTGACAGGCGCAAACCGCACAGGCCGTCCGTTCACGGGCGATTGGGCGGGTGACCTCCTCTATGCGACCCTCGACAAGTTCGGCTTCAGCGAGGGCACCTATGCGGCTGATCCCGGCGACGGGCTCCGGCTCAGCGGCGCGATGATCACCAATGCCGTGCGCTGCGTACCGCCCGAGAACAAGCCCGTCGGCGCCG
>NZ_JBKBXW010000087.1:0-2885 GCF_046313735.1 Hyphomonas sp. | reverse complement strand
ATGCCGACTTCGACCTGCAGCACTGTAATCTCGACCGTCAGGCTGGCGACGCCGCCCCGGCCATCGCGCGCCTCGAACGTCACGCGGTAGACATTGTTACCGTCCGCGTCCTGCGGCGCATTGAAGTCCAGCGGCTGGGGCAGAGACAGAACTCCGGTCGCCGGAGCGAAACTGAACACCGCCGCATCCCCGCCCGGAACCAACGACAACGTGATCGGGTCCCCATCGGGATCGGTGGCCGTCAGCGTATAGACAGGTCCGGTCGTCTGCTCATTGACGGTGACCGAGGCCGGCGAGGTGATGACCGGCGGCCAGTTCGCAGCCGGAGGCGGCGGCGCCGGGCTTCCACCCCCACTGCTGCCCCCGCAGGCAACAAGAACAAACAATGCCGCCAGAAGGACGACGTTCCATGCGCTCAGGGCGTGTGTGGGCGGTCTCATGCCATTGCAACCTAGCATCGAGTCTTACCGCGCCTGCCTATCTTTTCGGACAGCTTCTACAATCGCAGGCCAGATACGCCGGATCGCCCGCTGGCCAAGCCGCCTGAAAGGGTTCAGAAGGCCTGATTCAGTTTGCCGCGATAAGGACAATCCCAGCATGGACGGCGATTCGGCAGACAGGCCCGCAGCCCTTCAACCGGCCCAGCCGAGACGCCTCGGCAAGCCGGAACTGATCGCCATGGTCGCCGGGCTGATGGCGCTGAACGCCATCGCCATCGACATCATGTTGCCTGCCCTCGGCGAAATCAGCCGCGCCACCGGCCTCGTGGCCGAGGGCGCCCCGCGCGACAATCGCCAGCAGCTGATCATCTTCGCCTATGTGCTCGGCTTCGGCGCACCTCAACTCGCCTGGGGCCCGATCACCGACCGCTTCGGCCGCCGTGCGCCGCTGTTCATCGGGCTGATCGGCTATGTCGCCACCGCCTTTCTCTGTGTCATCCTCAAGGATTTCTGGGCGCTGCTCGCCGCGCGCTTCCTGCAGGGCGTGTTCGCTTCCGGCGCGCGGATCGTGGCCGCCGCGGTGGTGCGCGACCTGTTCGTGGGCCGCAGTATGGCGAGTTTCATGTCGCTGGTGATGACCATCTTCATGATCGTGCCGATTATCGCGCCAGGCGCCGGACAGCTGATCCTACTGTTCGCACCTTGGGAGGGCATCTTCGTGGTGCTGGCGGGTTGGGGCCTGATGATGCTCATCTGGACCTGGGCGCGCCTGCCGGAAACCCTGCCGCCAGAAGCCCGGCGACCGCTGAACCTGCGCAGCGCAGGCAGCGCCTATCTGGAGGTCGTCCGCTCGCCCGTCAGCTTCGGCTACATGATGGCATCCGGCATTATCTTCGGCGCACTGTTCGCCTTCATCGCCTCGTCCGAACAGGTGTTCCGGGAAGTCTTCCGGATGGAGAACACCTTCGCGCTCTGGTTTGCCGGCGTCGCGGCGGCCCTCGCCGTCGCCAACTTCACCAATTCACGCCTGGTCGAGCGGCTTGGCATGCGCCTCATAAGCCATGCGGCCTTGATCATGTTCATTCTCACCTCGCTGGTCCTGACTCTCACGACGCTGGCGTTTGGTGAAAATTTCGCGGTGTTCTTCCCGATCTTTGCGCTCAGCTTCGCCTGTTTCGGCATGATGGGATCGAACTTCTCCGCCCTCGCCATGGAACCGCTCGGCAAGATCGCCGGGACGGCCTCGGCTGCCTATGGCTTTGCCACGACGCTGATTTCGAGCCTGATCGGCATGCTGATCGGCGCGCAATACAATGGGACGACCATACCGCTCACGGCGGGCTTCGTCGGTCTGGGGGTCGTTTCGCTGGGAATCGTGCTCGTCACGGAAAAAGGCCGGCTATTCTCCAGCCGCTGACGGCGCCTACAGAAGCGGCTCACGCTGGCGGGCGAGCGGCCGGATAACCGTTTCCAGATGCTCGATGATGCGCGCGGCGATGTCCTTGCCGGTCGCCGCTTCGATGCCCTTGAGGCCGGGAGACGAGTTCACTTCCAGAACCTTCGGACCAGCAGACGTCTGCAACAGGTCCACGCCCGCGATCTGCAGCCCGAGCACTTTGGCGGCTTCCCGTGCGATGTCGCGCTCCGCCGCCGAGAGTTTCGCCGGGCTGGCCGTGCCGCCGCGGTGGAGGTTCGAGCGGAACTCGCCCGTCTCCGCCTGACGCCGCATCGCGCCCACGACCTTGTTGCCCACAATGAACGCGCGGATATCGGCCCCGCCCGCTTCCTCCACGAATTCCTGAACCAGAAAGTTTGCGTCCAGCCCCCGGAACGCATCGACCAGATGCTCCGCGGTCTTGCGCGTCTCCGCCAGCAGAACCCCCTTCCCCTGCGTGGAGGACAGCAGCTTCAGCACCACCGGCGCCCCGCCAGCCACCGCAATCAGGCCCTTGGTATCCTTCGGGCTGTGCGCGAACGCCGTGATCGGCATGGCTATCTTGGCGCGGGCAAGCAGCTGGTGCGCCAGCAGCTTGTCGCGCGAGCGGCCAATGGCGCCCGCCGTGTTGAGGCAATACGCACCGGTGTTCGAGAACTGGCGCAGCACCGCCATGCCATAATCGGTGATCGTCGCGCCGATGCGCGGAATGACGGCGTCATAGCGCGGCAGCGCCTCGCCGTCATAATGCACCTCCGCGTCCGCTGCGCCGATGCGCATGTAACAGCGCGCGGTATCGATCACCTCGATCACATGCCCGCGCGTTTCCGCCGCCTCAATGAGCCGCAAGGACGAATAATTGCGGGGCTCCCGCGTTAGCAACGCGATACGCAGCGGCCGTTTCACCGGCTTGCGGCGCGGCAGGCCCTGATAGGTCTGATAGCTCAGCTGCGGCTGCAGAAAGGAGGCGTTCGGATCAATGATCCAGCTCGGCTGGATCGCCGCCCGGC
>NZ_JBKBXW010000086.1:0-2912 GCF_046313735.1 Hyphomonas sp. | reverse complement strand
TGGCCATCCGTTCACGGAGAAGGGAGAAGGATTGACGGGTCAGATAAGGCGCACCCCATTTGCGGGCGCCGGTGTCCATGTAGAAGTCGAAGAAGATGTCGAGATGATCCTCGGTGATCGCGTCACCCGTGATGTGGCGGAAGGTGAGGCCCTCCTGCGCCTTGGCGCGTTCCTTGCGCAGGTTTTTCCGTTTCTCGGAGGACAGGGTGGCAAGAAAGTCTCCGAATGATCCGTAGCCGTCATTCTTCCAGTGAAATTGCTGGTCGGTGCGGATGAGTAGCCCGGCGCGTTCGAGCGCAGGCGCTGCCTCCGCCTCAATAAAGTTGATGTGGAGGGACGAGACGCCGGCGCGCCGGCTCACCTCCAGCGCGCCTTCCAGCAGCGCGGCGCGGTAAAGCTCCCTATCCGGTCCCGGCGCAACCAGCAGGCGCCGCCCGGTGACCGGCGTGAACGGAACCGCGCACAGAAGCTTCGGATAATAATTGCCGCCGGATCGTTGCCACGCTTCCGCCCAGGACTGGTCGAACACGAATTCTCCGCGCGAATGGTTCTTGAACCACATCGGCATGGCCCCGCGCAGGCGCCCGCTCATGTCATGCGCCAGGATATGGCTGCCGCGCCAGCCGGTCCTCGGCGTCGCCGCGCCGGAGCGCTCCATCGCCTCGAGGAACTCCCAGCTCAGGAACGGGTCGTAAGGCAGGCCGATGGGGTTCGCGACGGCGTTCCAGTCCTCCGGCGAGATGGCGGCGAGCGAAGTTGCGAGACTGATCTGAGGGAGGGCGGCATCCATGCCGGTGAAACTAGGGCGCCGTGGCCCCGACTGCCAGCGCCGGATCAAAATGTTCAAAGATCAGGGCCGGGGAAAAGGGTCGCACGGCCGCAAGATCCGCTTCGCTACGCAGCGTCCAGACGGCAAGGGCCGTGCCGCGGTCCTCGGTGATCTCAGCCGCCAGGGTCATATCGGTGTAGTGAACCGCCAGATACGGAATGCCGTCAGAGAGCGCACGGGCGGCAACGGCGCGAAAGCGGTCCTCACCCGCATGGAAGACAGGCGCGATCAGCTGCCCCCGCATCAGGGTTTCAGGAAGCGCACGCACGGCCGCCTCGGAAAAGCTCATCGCGGCGGCGGCGCCGTTCCACGCGTTCAGCATGGCTGCCACTCGTGCCGCAAAGGCGACCGGGTCCGTGCTGCCATCGATCTTCATCTCGGCGAGCATGGGGAGATCAGCTGGCCATTCGGCGAGCAGGTCCTCAAACCGCGGGACCCTGTCGCCCGTCCCGTCCAGGCGCAAATCTGCCAGTGCGTTCACAGGCATATCTTCGAACGCGCCGTCCTGCCCGGTCATCCGGCCGAGCACTGTGTCGTGGAAGATCATCACCTCGCCCTCAGCCGAGGGGCGCAGGTCCAGCTCGATGCCAAGCCCTGCGGCACGTGCGGCCCGGAAGGCCGTCATCGAATTTTCCGGTGCGCCGTCCTCGGCCCAGAGGCCGCGATGGGCATAGGCGAAGCGCTTCAGGTCGAACGGGCGGGCCATCCACGTTTCTCCGGCTCAGGCGATCTCGAACACGCCGTCGACTTCGACCGCGACGCCGAGCGGCAGGGTCGGGCAGGCGACCGCGGAGCGCGCATGCGCGCCGACCTCGGCCCCGAACACTTCGACCATCAGGTCCGAACAGCCATTCACCACCTGCGGGATGTCGATGAAGGCAGGCGCCGAATTGACGAACCCGCCCAGCTTCACGACGCGCTTGATCCGGCTGAGATCTCCAACCGCGGCCTTGCACTGGGCAATCAGATTGATGCCGCAGATGCGCGCGGCGTGCTGGCCGGCGGAAAGCTCCATATTCTCGCCCAGGCGCCCGAGTATGCGCCCATCCGCCGTCGCCGAGACCTGACCCGACACGTAAAGCAGATTGCCGGTGATCACATAGGGTACATACGTCGCGACCGGCTTCATGGGCGCGGGCAGGGCGATGCCGAGGGCATCAAGGCGGGCTTCGGGCGTGGACATGGGGGCGCTCCTGATCATCTGGTTTGCGCTCTCCTAGCTTGCGGCGGCGCGGGTGTCAGCCCTCGGTCTTGCGGCCGGTCTTCGCCGCGCGTCCTGTGACGACGGCCCCCGCGCCGAACTTCGCCCGCGCCTTGTCCGAGGCGCGCTCAGCGGCGGCGCGTTTGGCGATCTTCGGATCCACGAGGTCAGCGGCATCGGCCTGATAGTCTGACAGGTCCGACAGGCCGACCCCGATCAGCCGGTATTTCACCCGTCCGGTCACTTCCTTTGCGAGCAGAGGCCGCGCGGCGCGGAAGATTTCCTGCGCCAGCTGCGTCGGCTGGGGCAGTGAGATGCGCCGGGTCAGCGGCTGGAACGCGCTGGTCTTGAGCTTCAGTGTCACGACCCGCCCCGAACTTCCCTCGGCCTTCGCCCGGTCGGCGGTCTTGACGCTGAGCCGCCAGAGCTGGTCTTCCAGCGGGCCAAGCTCGGCGATGTCCTCGAAGAAGGTCGTCTCGCTGGAGATCGATTTGCGCACGCTGAAAGGGCTCACCGGCCGGTTGTCCCGCCCATGAGCGCAGCGTTTAAGCCAGTCGCCCGTCTCGCCATAGCGGCGGATAAGGTCTTTCAGTTCGGCCGCCTGCAGATTGCTGATGGTGTGGAAACCGTCCCGGATCAGCGATTCCGCAAAGCGTGGCCCGACGCCGTGCAGGAAAGCCACCTCGCGCGGGGCCAGAAACGCCTCGGCCTCGGACGGCGCGATGATCGCGAAGCCGCGGGGCTTGTCGAGTTCGCTGGCCGTCTTGGCGAGGAATTTGTTGGCGGACAGGCCGATCGAGACGGTCACGCCGACTTCGCGCTCCACGTTGGCCGCCAGGCGCGACAGGCTGGCGGCCGGCGGCTCCCCATGCAGGCGCTCGG
>NZ_JBKBXW010000085.1:0-2950 GCF_046313735.1 Hyphomonas sp. | reverse complement strand
AATCGGCCTGGAAGAACCGAGGAGAGACGGGCACGACCGCCGGCCTTGCTCTGTTCACGCCGCTGGTGTTCGGCTGCGGCGCCGCCCTCGTCCTCCTGCAGATGGGCGATGGCTGGGTTGGACCGAATGGCCAGACCTGGCAGTTTGTTCTCGGTATCGGCATGGCCTGCGCCGTCACAGCGCTGCCCATCCTCGTCCTGTTCATGGAAAAGCTCGAAATCCTGCGCCAGCCGATCGGCCAGCGGATCCTGCGCTATGCCAGCCTCGACGACATCGCCATCTGGGGCGTGCTCGCGCTGATCCTGCTCGATTGGGAGCGCATCGGCCGGCAGGCGATCTTCCTCGTCGTTTTCGCCGCAATCGCCTGGGGCGTGCGCTGGCTGATGATCCGCATTCCGTCCAAAGATCGCTGGTATGTCGGCCTGATCTGGATGGCGCTGGCTGCGCTCGTCTCCGACTGGGCCGGGTTGCACTATATGGTCGGCGCGTTCCTCGCCGGAGCCGTGCTCGACCGCGACACGTTCGACGAGGCCCAGATGGATCTTTTCCGCAACCATATCCTGCTGGCGATCATGCCGGTCTTCTTCTTGTCGACGGGCCTGCGCACCGAATGGGACATGGGCGGCATGGCGGTGTTCGCGGCGGCCGGCGTCCTGCTCGTCGCCTCGGTTGCGGGCAAGCTCGCAGGCGTCAAACTCGCGGGCCTCGCGCTCGGCTGGAAGAAAGGCGAGGCGACCCTGATTGGTTGGCTGCTTCAGACCAAGGCGCTGATCATGATCATCTTCGCCAATATCCTGCTCGACCGCGGCGTCATTACCAATGACGCGTTCACCGCCTGCCTGCTGATGGCGGCCGGCAGCACGATGCTGACAATCCCGATGGTGGCGCCATCCCTGAAGAAAGCGAAAGCCGACGCCGGCGCGCCTTAATCAACGGCAGCTGCGGCCAGCGCCGCTGCCTCGGCTGCTTCTGCCATCGCCACCGCCGCAACGGCGCCGTGCGCAGGCACCGGGCTGCGGGCGAGGCCGAGACAGGCGGCATAGAAACCCTCATCCGCTGCGCCGAGGGGGTCCGGCAGGTCGGCGGCGATATCCACCTTTACTTCATAAGGGGTCGTGTTGATCAGCCGGCGGGTGAGGAAGTCAATATCAATCTCGCCGGAAGGATACACCACCCGCATCGTCCGTTCCCGGATCTCTGCCGCACGGCTCGCTCTCAGATGCGCGCGCCCGCCGCTGGCATAATCGAACTTTGCTTCGGCCTCATCGATGAAATCGGAGAAGACGCGGCGGCCGGTGGCCTCGACATGGGTGAAATCCCGCCCGAGCAGCATCGCGGCAAGATCGAGGTCATGGATCATCAGGTCCCAGATCACGGAGACATCCCCGGCCCGTCCGCCCGGCGCTGGCGGGCCAGACCGCACGGATTCGATCAGCAGCGGCGTCTCGCCGATCGCGAGCACGCCCATCGCCTTGGCGACGAAGCGCTCCTGATGGCCGACCTGCAGGATCCGCCCGCGCGCTGCGGCCTCATCGGCGAGGTCGCGCGCTGCGAGGCCCGACAGCGCCAGCGGTTTCTCGACCAGCACATGACAATGCGCCTCGATGGCCTCACGGGCGAGCGGCTCATGCCAGGTGGCCGGCACGGCAATCACGACCGCATCGCACTGGCTGATGAACTCGCCATAATCCGAGAAGCCACGAGCGCCGAATGTGGCGGCGAGCGTCTCCGCGCGGTCCAGATCGACATCGAATATACCGACAAGTTCCGCCCGCGCCGAGGCAGCCGCCTTCTGCGCATGATAGTTCCCGAACACTCCGGCGCCTGCAACGCCCACTTTCAGCCTGCTCATCCCTGCCCTGTCCTTTTTGCCCGGCATGCCATGCCCGGCGCCCCTGCGGCAACCCCTGCCACGGCGTGCGGGCTGTTGCCGGCGTTGCGGAATCTTGTCCATGCCCCCTTCACAGGCAGCACACCGCAGTTCATCTGGAAGACATAAGGCCCGCCACCAAATGACAATAAGCGACAAAGCGAGACACAAGGAAGGACCGCGCCATGACCGGACCCAGCCGCGACGACTGGCAAACGGATCGGACAAAAAGGCTTGCAGCCGCGCCGGTGAAAGCCGATGACGCAGCGCAATTGCCCCGCACCCTCGCGGTTCCCTTCCAATTCCCGACTACCCGGATCTCAGCCTGACCATGCCCGCACTTTTCGACGCCTACATCATGGTGGACTGGAGCGCGGCGGCTAAGCCGTCGCTCGGCGCCAACTCGATCTGGATCGGCATGCTGGCCAAGGATGCCCGGCTGAAGCTGCAATTCCGCGCGGTGAACATCGACACGCGCCTGAAGGCCCGCGCCTTCCTGGAAGACATGGTCGCCAAGCTGACCAAGCGCGGCGACAAGGTGCTGATCGGTTTTGACTTCTCGCTCGGATATCCGGCGGGCACAGCCGCCGCGCTGGGGCTCGACCTGACAAAGCAGGCGCCCTGGCTGGCGATGCAGGCCCACCTTGCCGGCAAGCTCAAGGACAAGGCGGACAATTCCAATGCCCGCTACGCCATCGCGGCTGGCCTCAACTATTCGATCTCCAAAGGGCCATTCCCCTTCTGGGGCGCGCCGACCCGCGATGTCGTCTCGACGCTGGCCGCGACCCGGCCGGACTATGACGGCGCCGGGCTGGCTGAATTCAGGCTCTGCGAATCCTATCTTAAAGAGAAAAAAGCCGGGCAGCCGAAATCCGTCTGGCAACTCGCCTATGCCGGTAGTGTGGGCAGCCAGACCCTCACCGGCCTGCCGCATGTGCACGCCCTCAGACAGGCCTGGCCAAACGCCCGGATCTGGCCTTTCGAACTCGGGGACGGCCCCCTGACGGCCGAAAGCCTGGAGGGTGTTGAGGTCGTCATGGCCGAGATTTACCCCGCCCTGATCAAGGCAAAGCCGGAAAA
>NZ_JBKBXW010000084.1:0-3005 GCF_046313735.1 Hyphomonas sp. | reverse complement strand
ATGATCTGAAACTCATTCAGAGGGCGGATGAAAGCGAGAAGGCCGCTGCCAGCCTGCCGGACAATGGCGGGGTGTATATGGTGCCGGCTTTCACTGGCCTCGGCGCGCCGCATTGGGACGCCGAGGCGCGCGGGCTGATCTGCGGGCTGACGCGCGCGGCGACGGCGGCGCATATTGTGCGCGCCGGCCTCGAGTCGGTGGCCTATCAGACGCATGATTTGCTCACTGCCTTCGCCGCCGATGGCGCGTCCATTGCGGAGCTGCGCGTCGATGGCGGAATGGTGGCGAATGATTGGTTGATGCAGTTCCTGGCCGATGTTTGCGGCCTGCCCGTGCTGCGCCCCGATTACCGCGAGATGACGGCGCTGGGCGCGGCGGCAGCGGCGGCGATGCAGATCGGCTGGATCACGGCGGAAGACTGGGCGGCGCGCGATGTGCCCGGCACGCGGTTCGAGCCGCGCATGGCGGACGGCACGCGGCAGGCGCTGCTGCAGGGCTGGCAGTCGGCGCTGGGCCGGACGCTCGCCTAGTCGAGCGACAGTTCAAACGGCGTGACCGGCGTGCCATCCGGCGCCATCAGATTGCAGACCGGCGTATCGCCCCAGCAATAACGAAGGGTTGAGGTCTCCGCAGAAGGAGCGTCAATCTCGATCATGCTGCCGTTCAGGGCTGCATCCGTAAACGCACATCCGCCGCCTGCGTCGCACAGCATGAAACCCACGGGCCGGTCATGACCAGAGGTCTGATAGGCGCCGGAGGTTTCCGGCAGCGCAATGCGGATGACGTTCTCCTCACGCCGCGCTTCAACTGGGCTGTATCCCGTCCGCGCCGGATTGTCGGGTCCGTCCAGAAGCGCGTCCCACACCGTCCGCATGCGGCGGGCAACTTCCTGCTTGTTGGGCGGGTGGATGTCCCATTCGTCCCCGGCGCCGAGCGCCACGACGAGCCCGGCCGCCTCATCTGCCATCACGAACCGCCGCTGCGCATCGCGCAAGGAAGACCAGCCGGAGTTACCTGCGGTCATCATCCGCGCGCCAAATTCGGGTAGCTGTATGACCAGCATCGGGAGCCCTTGGCCAAACTGGTCTCGGAAATCCGCCGTCAGTAGGCGGAGGAAGTTCTCGTATGTTTCCGGCTCACCCGCATTCGACTCGCCCTGATACCAGAGCGCGCCGCGCAGCTTCGTGCCGGCCAGCGGCGCAATCATGCCGTGATGCATGCCCGAGAGGCCCGACACGCTCATCCAGGGCATCTGCGGCGCGCCGCCGAGTTCGGGCGGGACTTTCTGATAGGTCCAGTTGCCCGCGAGCGGCACCCGGTCGCCGGAGGCCAGCCGCAGGAAGACGGTGTCCTCCGGCCCTGTCATCCCGCCTTCGGCCCAGCCATTATGGACGTTGACGAGGATCAGGTTCTCTCCTGCCCTCAGTGTGCCGGCGGGCAGGGTGTACTGGCGCGGCGTGCCCCAGCCGAAGGTCGTGCCGATGAAGGCGCCATTGACCCAGACCGTGTCGATCTCGTCGATGCCGCCAAGCGACAACTCCGCCGCGCCGGCTGCCTGCGCCGCTGTCAGCGTCACGCGCCGCTCATGCCAGACCATGCCGAGATAGGTTTCGAGCTCCGGGTCGCCGAAAGCTTTCCAGTCGCGAAGCTCGCCCGGTATGGGCTTGGGGTCGGCCAGACCATCTTGCCAGGGTGTTGTCCCGGCGGCGGCTTGCCACCAGCGTTCCCAGATTGCGCCGAAGGCGGAGGTCGCTGCCGCCGGATCCGCCACATAGGTGCCCAGCAGGTCCAGCCGCTCGGTGAGGTGAGGGGCCGTACGCAGCGCGTCCGGACTGATCCAGGCTTCGATCCGCGAGCCGCCCCAGCTGGCATTGATCAGGCCGACGGGAACGTCCTCGCTGGCCTGCCAGTCGCGGCCGAAGAAGTAGCAGAGGGCGGAGAAATGGGTCACCTCATGCAGGTTTGCGGCCTGCCAGCGGGTGCCTTCCGGCAGCGCAGACTGGCGCGTGACAGAGGCGACATGCGGGACCTGCAACAGGCGCATGTCTGGCCGCAATGGCTTCGCCAGTTCCCGTTCGGGGTTAAGCGCGAGGCGTACCGGCCAGGCCATGTTCGACTGGCCGGAGCAGAGGAACACATCGCCAATGGCGATATCCTTGAAAGTGCGGGCGCCCCTGGAGCTGCTGGCCCGCAGGGTGAGGCCCGTGGCGGCATCGAGGGCGGGCAATTCCGCTTCCCAGCGCCCGGTGGCATCGGCGCGCGCCTGTGCTTCGGCGCTGCCAAGCGTAACCGTGATCTCCGCATCCGGATCGGCGCTGCCAGATACCGTTACCGGCTGGCCGCGCTGGAGGACCATGGCGTCCATGAAGCGCGCGTCGAGAACCGGGTCCGCATCCGCGCAGGCGGCAAGGGATAAGAGGGCGAGCGCTGCCGCCAGCCACAGGTGTTTGCGATAGCCCATCACGGTTTTTCCCCTCCCAGCGTAATTTTCTTGTTGATAGCGCTATCATCTAGCCCTTAAAGTGCAACACATAACAGACCGGTTCGCAAAGGGCGGATCGGCAAAGGTGGCACGCCGCGAGACGGCTGCGTCCTGCGGGGTGCAGCCGCAGGCGAAAGGCCAAGAGGGGAGATACGTGTGCGGTCTGGTGGACCTGAGTCTGTACGGCCGGCTGCTTTCTGGCCATTTGTGGCCGGGTTGATCGCCGCATTTGTTGCTGCCTGCGCCTCCACGCCTCTCGCGCCGCAAGCCGCTGGCCCCTGCGAGGTCCGCATGACGCAGCATGGCGTCTCGCCCTCGGGGCCGCTGCGCGCCATTGTGAACAGCCCCAGCGGCGCGCCGATTCCATATACCCTTCGCGGCGCAGACGGCGCGATCCTGGCCGAAGGCCGGACTGAAGCGTTCGGGGCGGACAGGGCATCGGGCGAACGCGTGCATGTCATCGACATTACCGCCGTGCCGCCGGAAGGCGAGGGCTATGTGATCGAGGCCTGCGGTGGGGCGA
>NZ_JBKBXW010000083.1:0-3046 GCF_046313735.1 Hyphomonas sp. | reverse complement strand
GGCAGCGGCAGATGGCGGTGAATGTCGACAGCGTGTTTCTTGGCACCCGCGCGGCTATGAGGGCCATGAAATCGGGCGGCGGCAGCATCATCAATATCTCTTCCGTTGCGGGCCTGCGGGGTGCGTCGGGTGCCAGCGCCTACTGCGCCTCCAAGGGGGCGGTGCGGCTGTTCAGCAAAGCGGCGGCAGTCGAGTGCGGGACGCTGGGTCTGAAGATCCGGGTCAATTCCGTGCATCCCGGCATCATCGACACGCCGATCTGGCAGAAATCCATCACGCGGATGACCGAGACGATGCCGGCCGAGAATGCCGCGGCGCTGGCGGCGGCGTCTGGCGGCAATGCGATGGACCCGAATGTCATCGCAGTCGGCACCACACCGATGGGCCGCGCGGGGCGCCCGGAGGAAGTTGCGGAGCTGATCGTGTTCCTGGCGTCAGATGCGTCGAGCTACATCTCCGGGCAGGAGCATGTGATCGATGGGGCGCTGACGGCGCGTTAGACGATGCCGCTGGTGCGGAGCTTTTCAACCTGTTCCGGCGTGAGGCCGAGGAGTTCGGATAGGACTTCCTCTGTGTGCTGACCGATGGTTTCGGGGCCCGCCCAGCGGGGGCGGCCGGGGGTTTCAGACAGCTTCGGGAACACGCCCTGCTGGCGCAGGCCCGGCCAGCGCTCGCTCAGAACGTCAATAAGGGACTCCCGCGCCGCATAGTGCGGATCGGACAGCATCTCCGGCGCGCGGTAGACGCGTCCGACCGGGACGCCGTGCTCCGTCATCAGCCGCTCGATCTCTTCGATGCTGCGTGTGGCCGCCCATGACTGGATGAGCGCGTCGAGCGCGGACTGGTTTTTCCCGCGCGCGGTGTGGGTGCGGTAGTCGGGATGGTCCTTGAGGCCGGGCTGGCCGATGGCCTCGCAGAATCGCGCAAAGACCGTGTCCTGATTGGCAGCGATGACGACCATGCCGTCCGTCCCCTGATAGATGTTTGAGGGCGCGATACCCGGCAGGTAGGAGCCTGTGCGTTCCCGGATATATCCTCCGAACTGGTATTCGGGCACGAGGCCTTCCATGACCGACAGAACGGATTCGTAGATCGTCGCATCCACCATCTGGCCCTCGCCGGTCTTCTCGCGGTGGTGCAGAGCCGCGAGCGCGCCGAGCGCCGCATGCAGGCCGGCGAGACTGTCGCCCAGCGAGATGCCGGCGCGGGCGGGCAGCCGGTCGGCCTCGCCCATGACATAGCGAAGCCCGCCCATCGCCTCGCCGACCGAGGCATAGCCGGCGCGGGCCGCATACGGCCCCGTCTGTCCGTACCCGGACACGCGGATCATGATCAGCCGCGGATTGATTGCCTTGAGGGCTTCATAGCCGAGCCCCCATTTCTCGAGCGTGCCGGGGCGGAAATTCTCGAGCAGGAAATCGGCTTCGGCGATGAGCCGCCGGATGATGTCCTGGCCTTCGGCCTCGCGCAGGTTGGCGGTGATGCAGCGCTTGCCGCGCGCGACGACCGACCACCAGAGCGGAAAGCCTTCCTGGCCCCAGTCCCGGAGCGGATCGCCCTGCCCCGGCGGCTCGACCTTTATCACATCGGCGCCGAAATCAGCGAAGATCTGCCCGCAGAACGGGCCCGCGATCAGTTGTCCGAGTTCGATGACGCGCAGGTCCGTAAGCGGACCTTTTCGCGGGGGCACCTGCATGGGCGGTCTCCGGAAGCTGGCAGCAAGCGTTTCCAATCAGGAAAGCGCCGGGGCCGCAAGCCTTGTCCGGATGCCGGGTGGCGCTAGCTCGCCTTCGCGCGCCGCGGCGCCGGGTCATCGCTCACGCGCTCAGCCGCACGGCCGCCCTTGCCGGCCCGGCCGGGTTTCACACTGCGGACCGGAAGCGCCGTCACAATCTGCAGGGCGGCTTCGGAGGCCGGCGCGACAATCACGCGGTTGCGGCCTTCGCGCTTGGCTTCGTACAGCGCCGTGTCGGCTCCCTCGATCGCCGCATTGAGCGGCGTGGCAGGATGCATCATGCACACGCCGAAGCTGGCCGTCACGGAGACTTCGCGGTCACCGATCTGGATCACCTCATCCTGGATGCGGGCGCGCAGCCGGTCGCAGACGACGACCGCATGGTCTTCGGTCACGCCGCTGAGGAGGACAACAAACTCCTCGCCGCCCCAGCGCCCGAGGCGGTCAAACGGGCCGCGAAGCTCAGAATGGGCAATCGCGGCAATTTCCTTGAGCGCGAGATCGCCGGCGGCATGGCCGTAAAGGTCGTTGACTTCCTTGAAATGGTCGAGATCGATGAGGACGACGGCGGCGCTGGTCTTGGTGCGCCGCATGCGGGCACGCTCTTCCTCGGCTGCATGAATGAAGAAGCGGCGATTGAGGAGGCCGGTCAGCGAGTCCGTCCAGGCCATTTCCTCCAGCTTGTGCTGATAGGCGCGCATGTGGAAATCATGTAGCGAGGCGATGATGGCCGTCGGCAGCGCGACACAGCCCGAGACGAAGAGGTTGAGGCGGATATATGCGCCGAGATCTGCCGGCAGGCCGAGTTGGTAGAAAAAGAGGGACACGGTGAAGGACAGGGACAGCGCGGTCGCCGCCACCAGGATGAAAAAATTCACCGCACTCCAGATCTCGCGGCGAAAAACGCCCATTGCCAGCTCCTGCCATCCTTCCGGGGACCCTAGCGCAGGATGTTTTAGATGGCGCTTGCAAGCGCAGGTGGTTTAACCGGCGGCTGGAAAGACTGTATTTACCAATGGGCTCAGGACAGCACCCAACGCCCGTCGATGCTGCGGAACTCTGATGGGCCAATCCAGTCGGAATGGGCGATGTGGATCGAATGGATCATCGCTTCGATCTCGCGGCGCCAGTGATCGAGGAAGGCATGCAGGCGCGGAAAGCGCGGGGCGATGTCCATCGTCTGCCAGACGAAGCTCTGCAGGATGCCTTTATGGTCCGGCAGGTAATAGAGAATCTCGGTGGTCAGCAGGCCGCCGCCTTCGAGGCGTCGGGCAAAATCGGGGTCTATGGCCATGCGCATCTCCTGTTTGC
>NZ_JBKBXW010000082.1:0-3096 GCF_046313735.1 Hyphomonas sp. | reverse complement strand
AGAGTCCAGCTGATGACTTTCTTGATGTTGTCATAGACTGTGCGGCCTTCCTGCACGCCCGCAACGATCGAAGCGAAGTTGTCATCCGCGAGAACAAGATCGGCCGCTTCCTTCGCCGCCTCGGAGCCTTTGCGGCCCATCGCGATGCCGACATCAGCGCGCTTCAGGGCGGGGGCATCATTCACCCCGTCGCCGGTCATGGCGACGCTAAGACCGCGCGCCTGCAGGGCGGTGACGAGGCGGAGTTTATGCTCGGGGCTGGTGCGGGCGAAGATGTTGGTTCGCTCGATGCGCGCCTGCAGGTTCGCATCGTCGAGCAGGTCCAGATCCGCGCCGGTGAGCACCTCGCCCGGATTGGCGAGGCCGATCTGCCGGCCGATGGCGGCGGCGGTGCCGGCATGATCGCCGGTGATCATCTTTACGGCGATGCCGGCCTGGTGACAGGCCGCAACCGCTTCGATCGCCTCGGCCCGCGGCGGATCGATGAGGCCGACGAGGCCAAGAAGGACGACGCCGTCCTCTAGGTCCGTGGGACTGAATGCCTTGGGCGGCGTGTCGAGCCGCCGCTCCGCCAGCGCCAGGACGCGCATGCCCTGCCCGGCAATCTCGTCGCCGAGGCGTTGCCAGTAAGCAGCATCGACGGGCTCGCTGGTTCCATCCGCGGCACGTTGGAAGGAGGCCATCGTGGTAATCCGTTCCGGCGCGCCCTTGACGCAGATGAGGGCTTCCCCGCCCGCCTGACTGTGCAGCGTGGCCATGTAACGGCTCGAGGAGTCGAACGGGATCTCGGCGATGCGCGGCTCGCGTATTTCGGCGTCCGAGCGGTTGATACCGAGTTTGCCGGCGAGCGCGATGAGGGCGCCCTCCATCGGGTCACCCTCAACCTGCCAGTTCCCCTCCACTTCGATCAAGCTGGCATCGTTGCAGAGCGCGGCGACCCGGGCGAGCGGCGCCAGCGCGGCAGGGTTTGCGCCTTTGACGTCGCCCCTCGGTGCGTACCCTTCGCCGCCGATTTCGGACTTTCCGGCCGCGGTCACAACGGCGCTGACAACCATCTCGTTGCGGGTCAGGGTGCCGGTCTTGTCGCTGCAGATGACCGACACGGAACCGATCGTCTCGATCGCGGGCAGGCGCCGGACGATGGCGTTGCGCCGTGCCATGGCCTGGACGCCGACCGCCAGCGTGATGGTCAGGACGGCAGGCAGCCCCTCCGGAATGGCGGCCACGGCAAGGCTGACCACCGCCATAAACACATCGATGAATTCGAAATGGTCGACAAAGTATCCATAGATGAGCAGCAGCGCCGCGATCAGCAGGATCATTACCGTAAGCCAGCGTGCAAAGCTGGCCATCTGGGTCACGAGCGGCGTGGTCAGGGTCTGCACTTCGCTGAGGAGACCGCTGATCCGGCCAATTTCCGTGGCCGGGCCAGTCGCAATGACGACGCCGCGGGCCGTGCCGGACGTGACCAGTGTACCGCTGAAGAGGAGAGATTTCCGGTCGCCTAAAGGTGCGTCTGCCGCGGCGGGCTCTGTGTGCTTGCTGACGGGAACGGATTCCCCGGTGAGAATGGCTTCCTGCACTTGAAGATTGCTGGCCTGAATGACGCGCAGATCGGCGGGCACCTTGTCGCCTGCTTCGAGGAGGACGATGTCGCCCGGCACCAACGCCTCGCCCTCGACGGTCACCCTTTTGCCACCGCGCAGCACAGAAGCGTGGGGTGTCAGCATATCCCGGATCGCCTCCATCGCCCGCTCCGCGCGCCCCTCCTGGATGAAGCCAATAGCAGCGTTGATGATGACGACGGCGAATATTACGACTGTGTCGATCCAGTGCTGGAGAAAGGCCGTCACAAGGCCAGCCCCGATCAAGACATAGATGAGCACATTGTGGAAATGCGAAAGGAAGCGCAGGAACACGTTGCGCGGCTTCGGGGCCAGCAGGCGGTTCGGGCCATGGCTGGCGAGGCGAGCAGCGGCTTCACTATCCGTCAGGCCGGTCGATGGATCGACGCCGAGTTCTGACAGGATCTCCGGGGCGGGGCGGGCGTGATACTGCCCCTCTGCTGCGAAAGTTTGCGGGAGAGTTTCGGTCAAGGTTAGGCCTCCACACTGGGCAGCAGACAGGGCTGCGGTCAGAGAAGCCTTCCGCTTGGCCCAAGATCGTTAGACCGAAACGGGCCGCACCTGATAACCGTGGAAGTTACGTAGTCACGCCCGGCAGGCGGCCTACTTCATACACAGCTGAGAAGAAAAATTCCGCGAATAAGTCATCGGCTGTTGATGACAACAGTAATGGGGAAAAGCACAAGTCAACAGGCGATGACATATTTATTTTTCTGGGGTAGAAAGACGCATGAAAAAGCCGCAACTTGTCCGTCGCAGAGATGCCGCCGCGACCAAATCTGCCATTCTGAGCGCTGCGCGGACCCTATTCGCGCGCGACAGCTATGAGAATGTCGGCATCCGCGAGATTGCCTCACTCAGCGGCGCTGACGCTGCCCTGGTGTCGCGTTACTTCGGGTCAAAAGAGGAATTGTTCTCCGAGGTGCTACGGAGCGGAAAGCGCGGTCTCGATCTGATCGGCGAGCAAATGGAAGGTTTGCCGGAGCGGGTTGCGGACCTCCTGCTGGAACCGCCCGAAGCGAAGGAAGAAAACCCCATGGATGACATACTCATCCTATTGCATTCCGCGAGCTCGCCCACGGCCGCGCCGCTCGTGCAAGCTTCGATCGATGAGCGGTTCCATCGTCCGTTTGCCGAGGTGATCGGCGGAGACCACGCTATGACCCGGTCACAGATTTTTGGGGCTTTGCTGATGGGCGTGTCCATCAGCATGCGCATAACGGGCCAATCCTATGCCGATGAGGATGAACGCAAACGCGTGCACGCCCGCATCAGCCGGTTGATCGAACTGGCGATTTCGCCGCTTTAGATGCCTCCTTTCGGCACGCGAGTGACATTTTTCAAGCGTAATCGCAGAACGGAGCATAGTTTTCTGGCGTCCTGCGAACAATCAGCATGCGCCATGTTGCTTTTTTGTTTTTCTGACATGAAACTACCAGGATGAGCGAAGACCTTTCAGTATTTGACATCA
>NZ_JBKBXW010000081.1:0-3107 GCF_046313735.1 Hyphomonas sp. | reverse complement strand
CGCAGTTGAAGCGACCGTCCTGATCATGGAGGATGACCCACTATTCAACGCCGGCAAAGGCGCCGTGTTCACCGCCGCGGGCACGCATGAACTCGACGCGTCCATCATGGATGGGCGCCGCCGCGATGCAGGCGCGGTCGCCGGTGTCACACGCGTGAAGAACCCGATCCGGGCGGCACGGGCCGTCATGGAACAGTCCGAGCACGTCATGTTCGCCGGAGCTGGGGCGGATGCCTTTGCCGAGGCGCAAGGCCTGGAACTCGTCGATAACACCTACTTCAACACCGATCGCCGCCGCGAGGCGCTCGAGCGCGTGCTCGAGCAGCGCACCCGCAGCGACGCGGACCGCCACGGCACCGTCGGCGCCGTCGCCATTGACCGTGACGGCAACATCGCGGCCGCCACCACCACCGGCGGCATGACCGCTAAGGCAGCCGGGCGCATCGGGGACACGCCGCTGATCGGCGCGGCAACCTATGCCGAGAACGGCGTCTGCGCGGTCTCGGCAACCGGACACGGCGAATACTTCATCCGCGTCGGAGTCGCCAAGACGATTTGCGACCGCGTGAAACTCGCGGGCGAGGACATCACCACGGCGGCTGAGGTGGCTCTGGCCGAGGTCGCCGCTCTGGGCGGCGATGGCGGTGTGATCGTCATCGGCGGCGACGGCGCCTACAGCTTCGTGTTCAACTCCGAAGACATGTACCGCGGCGTATCCAGCCCCGCCGGGGCAAGTGTTGCCATTTATCGCGACGAATAAGGCTCTTTGCGGTAAGGAATTTGCGCGCTAGGGCGAGTGGCAAAATCAAAGGATACCGTCATGTCCAAGACCTGGGACAAATCCCGCCTGCCCTCCCGCCATGTCACCGAAGGCCCGGAGCGTGCGCCGCATCGCAGCTATTATTACGCGATGGGCCTCTCAACCAAGGACATCAAGAAACCCTTCGTAGGGGTCGCGTCCTGCTGGAACGAGGCCGCGCCCTGCAACACGGCGCTGATGCGCCAGGCGCATGCGGCGTCCGAAGGCGTCAAGGCAGCGGACGGCACGCCGCGCGAATTCTGCACCATCACCGTCACGGACGGCATCGCGATGGGCCATGAAGGCATGCGCTCGTCCCTCGTTAGCCGCGAAGTGATTGCGGATTCGGTGGAGCTCACCATGCGCGGCCATGGCTATGACGCGCTGGTCGGCGTCGCGGGATGCGACAAGTCTCTGCCCGGCATGATGATGGCGATGCTGCGCCTGAACGTGCCCAGCGTTTTCCTCTATGGCGGCTCCATCCTGCCTGGCTCATTTGAGGGCCGGGATGTCACAGTGCTTGACGTGTTCGAAGCCGTCGGCGCGCATGCAGCCGGCTCGACCGACATGACGAGTGCCAAGCTCGAAGCACTCGAAAAAGTCGCCTGCCCCGGTGACGGCGCTTGCGGTGGCCAGTTTACGGCCAACACCATGGCCTGCGTCTCCGAGGCAATTGGCCTTGCCCTGCCGCTCTCGTCTGCGCTCCCCGCGCCGTATACGGACCGGGACGGCTACGCCGTCGCTTCCGGCAAGGCGGTCATGGACCTGATCGAAAAGAATCTCCGTCCACGCAATATCTGCACCCGCAAAGCCTTCGAAAATGCCGCCATCGTTGTCGCGGCCACGGGCGGTTCGACCAATGCGGCGCTGCACCTGCCAGCGATGGCGCATGAGTGCGGCGTACAGTTCGACCTCGCGGACGTTGCCGAAATCTTCAAGAAGACGCCCTATCTCGCGGATTTGAAGCCTGGCGGAAACTATGTCGCCAAGGATTTCGGGGCGGCCGGCGGCGTCCCGATGCTGATGAAGACGCTGCATGAGGCGGGTCTCATCCATGGCGATTGCATGACCGTGACCGGCCAGACCTGGGCAGAATATCTCGAGGACGTTACCTGGAACCCGGACCAGAAAGTCATCCGGCCTGTGTCCGACCCGCTCAGCCCGACCGGAGGCGTTGTCGGCCTATGGGGGTCGCTCGCCCCGGACGGGGCCATCGTCAAGGTCGCCGGCATGAAGAACCTGAAATTCTCCGGCCCGGCCCGCGTGTTCGATGGCGAAGAAGCCTGCTTCAAGGCCGTCAGCAACCGCGAATACAAGGAAGGGGAGGTTCTGGTCATTCGCTATGAAGGCCCCAAGGGCGGACCCGGCATGCGTGAGATGCTGTCGACCACCGCTGCCCTCTATGGTCAGGGCATGGGCGACAAGGTTGCGCTCATCACCGATGGGCGCTTCTCCGGCGCAACCCGCGGCTTCTGCGTCGGCCATGTCGGGCCGGAAGCGCAGGACGGCGGACCGATCGCCCTGCTCCGTGACGGCGACCTTATCACAATGGACGCCGAGGCTGGCACCATTGATGTCCGCCTTACGCCTGCCGAGATAGCAGATCGCAAGCGCGAATGGGCACCGCGCGAGACGCTGTATGGGTCCGGGGCGCTGCAGAAATTCGCGAAACTGGTCGGCCCCGCGCACCAGGGCGCGGTCACGCATCCAGGCTTTGCGGGCGAGCGCCATGTCTATGCGGATATCTAAGGCCAATAGCCGGTTTTCCGGACTGCCCCTTTCGACGGGCGGCAACACACCCTAAGCTGGCCCTGTTGAAAACTGGCGCGGAAGAGGTGGAATGGCAGATCATCTGACAGAGGCGGCAGCCGAGCTGCGGCAGGCCCTCGCGGACATGCCGGCGGAGTTCCAGAGCTTTGCGGAGGTGTTCGAGACACAGATCCGCCCTGCCCTGCAGGAGCGCGAAGCGGACCGGATCAAGGCGGCTAAGCGCGCCGTTCAGTGCCGTTGGGCCGCCGGCGTGATCTCCGTCATTGCTGTGCTCGCCTGGTTCACATTCGGCCATTTCTGGATTGCCATTGTCGGCGGGCTGCTGGCCGCCATGGTCGTCGCTGCCGGCGAATACCTACTCAACCAGATTGCGAAAGAGGCCAAGGCGCTGATCGTCGTGCCGATCTCGGAAAAGCTTGGTGTGCGCTTCACGATTGCGCCCGGCATCGTCGCATCGATCCACAAGCACAGGGAGATCGGCGTCGTGCCCGGATGGGACCGCGCCAAATACGAAGACCTGATCACCGGCCAGCGGCGG
>NZ_JBKBXW010000080.1:0-3136 GCF_046313735.1 Hyphomonas sp. | reverse complement strand
CATGCGCCGGAATTCACGATGCTGGAATGGTACCGGGCGGAGGCGGAGATCGGCGCAGTGATGGCAGATTGCGTGTCGATTGCCCGGATCGCGGCGGAGGCGGCGGGGAGCGGCAGCCTGAGCTGGCAGGGCAGGGTATGTGATCCGTTCGCGGAGCCGGAACGCCTGACGCTGGTGGAGGCGTTCGCGCGCCATGCGGGCATCGACCTGGAGGCCCATCTCGATGACGCGGCGGGCTTTCGCGCGGCAGCGATGGCGGCAGGTGTTGGCATTGCCGAGAGCGCCAGCTGGACAGATGTGTTCTCGGCGGTGCTGGTGGCGCGGATCGAGCCACATCTGGGCGAGGGGCGCCTGACATTCCTTGAGGCCTATCCCATCAGCCAGGCGGCGCTGTCGCGGCCGGTGCCGGAGGATCCGCGCTTTGCCGAGCGGTTCGAGCTTTATGCCTGCGGCGTGGAGCTGGCGAATGGCTACCGGGAGCTGACGGATGCCGCCGCGCTTGAGGCGCGCCAGGTCGGCGAGATGGATCTCAAACAGGCTGAGTATGGCATGCGCTATCCTCTGGATACGGAGTTTCTTGCCGCGGTGGCCGCGATGCCCGAGGCGAGCGGGGTCGCCCTAGGCTTTGACCGGCTGGTGATGCTGGCGAGCGGGGCGGCGTCCATCCATGATGTCCTTTGGACGCCGGCGCCGGTGGAGGCAGGCGCATGAAGCCCATCACTTATCGCAGCGTGGAGGATTTGCTCGGCGCGGGGCTTATTGCGGCGCATGAGGTTTCGGTCTTGTCCGAGGTGGCCGCCGCCTATGTCATTGCGCTGCCCGCGCCGATTGCGGGGCTGATCGACCGGGCGGATGCGGCCGATCCGATCCGCGCGCAATATGTGCCGTCGGCAGACGAACTCATTGTGGCGCCCGGCGAGACAGCGGACCCGATTGGCGACGCGGCGCACAGCCCGGTCGCCGGCATCGTGCACCGCTATCCGGACCGGGTGTTGCTGAAGGCGACATCGACCTGCCCGGTCTATTGCCGCTTCTGTTTCCGCCGTGAGCGGGTCGGCCCGGACAAGGGCGAGGCGCTGGGCAAGGCGGAGCTTGAGGCGGCGCTGGGTTATATCGCGGCGCATCCGGAGATCTTCGAGGTCATACTGACCGGCGGCGATCCGATGATGCTGTCGCCCGCGCGGGCGGGGGAGATCACGCGGCGGCTTGAGGGCATCGATCATGTGAAGGTGATCCGCTGGCATACGCGCATGCCGGTGACGGCGCCGGAGCAGGTGAGTGAGGCGCTGGTTGAGGCGGTCCGTAGCCGGACGAAGGCGGTGTTCGTCGCGGTGCATGCCAATTATGCGCGGGAGTTCACGCCGGAGGCTGTCGCCGCCATCCGCCGGCTGGTCGAGGCGGGGGTGTCGCTGGTCTCGCAGTCTGTGCTGCTGCGCGGTGTGAATGACAGTTTCGAGGCGCTGTCAGACCTGATGCGCGCTTTCCTCAGTGCCGGGATCAAGCCCTATTACCTGCACCAGCTCGATGCGGCGCCGGGCACCGCGCATTTCCGGGTGCCGGTGGAGGAGGGGCAGGCACTGATGCGGCGGCTGCGGGATGAGCTGACCGGCCTCGCGACGCCGCTCTATGTGGCGGATATTCCGGGGGGCGTGTCGAAGGCGGTGATGAACCTCTCAGACGCTGAGCGGCGCAGCGATGTGTTTCGTGTGCGCGGACGCGATGGCGAGATTTACCCGCTGCCGGGCTGAGGCTCGCGGCGGCCTGATGCGAGCAGGAGCAGGGCGACGAGGCCGATGGAAGTCGCCTGACTCGAGAAGAGTTCGAGGAGGGCCGCAAACAGCCAGCTCGGCAGGGCGGCGCGCTGTTCAGCCTCAAGCAGGATATTGCCGGAGCCCTGGCCGAGGAGTTCGGCATTGGCGGCCTCGATGCGCGCGGTGAGTTCATCCCGGCGGCGAGCGAGGCCGAGCTCGTTCTGCGCGTCGCGGTAGGGTTTCTGTTCGGTGCGGCCGACCCGCTCGACTTCGGCGAGATAGGCTTCCAGCCCTTCGACCGAGCGCGTCTCCGGCGGGATGCCGCCCAGCTGGCGGCGCCAGTCGGCAATCTGGGATTCCAGCACGGCGCGGTTGGTGCCGGCGGTTTCGACGGCGGCGGCGGCCGCTTCGGCATTGCCGCGAATATAGATTTCCGTGCCGATGATCGAGGCGCCGGCGCCGATGAGGGCAAACACCAGCGCGCGGAAGGCTTCCTTCATGCGCCGGTTGGCGCCGTGCCAGTAGACGAAGGTGAAGCCGCCGAACGAGATCACGGCAGCGATGACGCCGGCCCAGCCCCAGATGCGGCCCTGGACAGGATCACCAACGGTGGCGGAGAAGGCCTGATAGTTGGCAAAACCCGACAGGCCGGCGATGACGAAGACGAGCGCCAGCACGCCGATGATGACGCGCTCGCTGCGGCCTTTGCGCTTTTCAGCTTGTGCGGCGCGCAGGGCGGCGAGGCGTTCCTCACGCTCGGCGGCGATTTCTTCAGGGGTGGGGAGTTGCTGTTCTGGGCGGAGCTGGAGGACCTGGGGTTGTGTTTTCAGGACGGGGTTCGCGGCGCGGATTGCGAGCGAATAATCACCGTCATTCTGGCCAGCTGAAGTGTTTGGAAGTCCATCCGGCTCCGGTGCCGGGTCCGAGTCAGTGTAGACTACAAGGCTGCGCTGGGATTCCAGATCCTTGATCAGTGATCTCAAACTTGCGGTGTCACCCTTGCCCCGGCAGAAATAGGTGCGCTTTTCCCAATGTATATCGATGTCGTCACCGGCTTCGATACAAGTCTCATGAAGGGGGCAGGGCGCCCGCGTTTCGTTTGCTTCCTGGCTGGCATACTCGTCCAGCCCCAGCAGTTCGCTGACCCTCCGCCTCTCGTCCTGTCGACTGTCGTCGCTCATTGCGGCCCCATTTGCCCTCACGCGCGTTTGTCATAGCGGAAACCGGGCGGGCGCGTCACCTGCGGCGCAGCATTCCCGTCACACACTTACTGAGAGTGCAGCTGCCACTCATTTACACCTTTAATCCGGCCCAGTGAGACCTTAATCTGAGAGTAACGGAGCCGATGCGATATTCGGATTTCCATGGGTGCAGTCATTCCGGAC
>NZ_JBKBXW010000079.1:0-3138 GCF_046313735.1 Hyphomonas sp. | reverse complement strand
CAGCACGATCGTGATCGCTGCCGTCAGCGTCGTCTTGCCGTGGTCAACGTGGCCGATCGTGCCAATGTTCACGTGCGGCTTGTTACGCTCAAACTTTGCCTTGCCCATCGGGCCTCTCCTTAATCCTGGTTCGCGTCCGGCCCGCCGGACTGGTTGTACCTCAACGCTTTTCCGGCGCATCGACCGTCAAGTGGCGCGTCATACCCATGTGTGACAGGCGTTTCAAGCGGGCTTGTACCGGTCAAATGCCTGTATTGGCAGGCCTTGCGCCCCGGCGCGCACCGCCCGATAAGCGCGCTGCCTGACAAACCGGAATGGGGATATCCATGCGCTCTGAACTTGCCGAACATGCGAAACGTCTCAACCAACACGGTCTGAAGGGTCTTGCAGCCGCCCGCGCCGCGCTGGAACCTGTTGAAGCTGCTGGCTGGCAGATCAGCACAGCGCGCCAATTCCTGGATGAGGCCGCCGAAGCCGCGCTCCTCGCTTTCGGCGAAAGCAAGGGGCTCACCAGTGCAGCGGCAGACCTGTTTGGCGCCGTCATCGTGAACCCTTCCGAGAACCGCCCTGCCCTGCATTGGGCGCTCCGGGCGCCAGCCCCGCTCAGCGGCGAAGCGGAAACCGTGCGCCAGAGCGTGCTGCCGGCGCTTGAATTCGCCGGAAAGATCCGCCGCGGCGAGATCGTCAGCGCGGATGGCCGGCCCTTCGCGGCGGTGCTCCACATCGGCATCGGCGGCTCCGATTTCGGGCCGCGCCTGATCGCCGATGCGTTCGAGGACCTGGCGCTGCCCTCCCTGACCCTGCGTTTCGCCGCCAATGTCGACCCCTATGACCTCGACCGCGCCTTCGCAGGGCTCGACCCGGCGACAACGCTGGTCATCGGCGTCTCCAAATCCTTTGGCACCGAGGAGACGCTCTACAATCTCGCCCGCGCGCATGACTGGCTGAAAGCCAAGCTCGGCACGAAATCCGCGCATCACCTGGCGCTTGTAAGCGCCAATCCTGACAAGGCGCGGGCCTGGCTCGGCGGCGCAGACGCGCATCTGTTTGAAATGCCGCTGTCGGTCGGCGGGCGCTTCTCACTCTGGTCGGCCGCGTCGCTCGCCTGCATGATCTATCTCGGGCCGGAGACCTTCCGCAAAATCCTCGATGGCGCGCATGCGATGGACGAGCATGTCCGCACCGCGCCGCTGGCTTCAAACGCTGCCATGCGCCTAGCTCTGCTCGACTATTGGAACACTTCGGTGCGCGAACGGCCGATGCGGGCTCTGCTCGCTTACGCCAACCGCCTGCGCCTGCTGCCAACCTATCTCCAGCAGCTGGAAATGGAATCCAACGGCAAATCCGTGAACTCCAATGGCGAGACTGTCCCGCCGCCGACTGCCCCCGCGCTCTGGGGCGGCGAAGGCTCGGTTGGCCAGCATTCCTATCACCAATGGCTGCACCAGGGCTCGCAGGACGTGCCTTGCGAATTCATCCTGGCGCCGGACCGGACCCGCGATGGCGAGGGTCTTGCGGCGCTGAATGCCCATGCGCTCGCCCAGGCCGAAGTGCTCGCGAATGGCCGGACGCTCAGCGAAGTTCAGGACGAGGAACCTGGCGTGAGCCCGGCTGTCGCCGCGCAGAAAGTTCATGCCGGGGGCCGCCCGTCGAGCTTCCTGAGCCATGCCGCGTTCGGACCGGAAGCGTTCGGCGCGCTGGTCGCGCTGTATGAGCACCGAACCTATTTTGCCGGCAAGCTCTGGGGCGTGAACCCGTTCGACCAGTGGGGCGTGGAACGCGGAAAAACGATGGCCGGGCGCATCAAGGCTGTTCTCGATACACCGGACAAGGCGGGCGATCCGGTCACCACCGCCCTTATCCGCCAGATTTCCTGACCGGATGTCGGTCGCCAGAATCCTGCGCGAGGAGACTGTCGGGGAAACCCGCTGGGCCGCGCTGGATGCTGGCGGCGAGCCGGTAGCGCTGTACCTTGAGCGCGAGACAAACCCGGTGCGCCTTGGCGCGCAGTTTGAGGCGCGGATTGAGGCCGTAGAGGTTGGCGCTGGCGGCATGTTTGCTGAACTGGACGGAGCGGGCGCCGCATTCATCCGACGCACGCCGCAAACACCGGCCTTTGCTGAAGGCGCGCGTGTGCGGGTGGAAATCCTGGCCGAAGCGCGGGGCGGAAAACTGCCACGCGCGCAGATCGTCGCGGCGGGGATCGGCCCCGGCCCATCCGGCGCCGCTGCCTGGCGCACAGGTTTGAAGGGCGGAGCTGACGCGCCTGTCGAGGCGGCGCTGCCGGGCGACCCGCGCCTGCAGGCGGCCTTTGAGGATGCCCTGTTGCCGGACGTGACGCTGCCCGGTGGCGGACGGCTGCGTATTGAGCGCACAAGGGCACTGACGGCCGCGGATATCGACACGGCGGGCCGTGCCCAGCGCGGCAGCGCCGCCGCCCGCGCCCTCTCGATCAACCGGGAAGCTGCCCAGGCCCTCGCGCGCCAGATCCTCCTGCGCGGTCTGGGCGGATTGTTCGTGCTCGACTGTATCGCGCCGATTACCCGCGAGGCTGGCCCGTCCATTCGCGACACATTTCAGGCCGCATGGGCCGAACACTCATCGCGCCCTGCAAAAGCCCTCACGCCCTCTCAACTTGGCCTGATGGAAGCCTCAAGCGGCTGGTGGATCTCGCCGCTGTCCGAGCACATTTACGATGAGACCAGCGGTTTGCGGCCGGAGACGATTGCTCTGGACGGTCTGCGCCAGCTGGAGCGCGAGGCGCAGCAGACCCGGCTGGGCCCGCTGACCCTGGCCCTGCCCGAGGCCGTTCATCGCTGGCTCGCTGCGCAACATCCCGATGCGGATGTGCGCCTTGCGGCAAAATATGGCGCGCGGCTGAACATCAGGGCTCACACCGGCGCGGCAGCTGAGGTAAGGCGCGAGGCATGAGCAAGCCTGTTTCCCCTGACCAGAGGACACCGCGCTGCGCGCGTTGCCGCAAGCATCCGGTCCTCGCCGACTATCGCCCTTTCTGTTCGAAGCGCTGCGCCGATGCTGATCTCGGCCACTGGCTGACCGGCGGTTATGTCATCACCGGGCGGCCCGCAGAGGACGCCGAGGACATCCCCGACCCGCTCGCTCCGGACGAGGATGCAG
>NZ_JBKBXW010000078.1:0-3169 GCF_046313735.1 Hyphomonas sp. | reverse complement strand
AAAAGCCATCGCCTACATGCGATAGCCCTGGCCGCTACCGGGTGAATGCGGCCAACGCGCTGTTGGCCGATCCGGTTACGGAGGAAACCCTCATCACGATCGACCGGCCGCGGGCCAATCACAATGCCGGCTGGATCGGCTCTGGCGCGGATGGGTTTCTCTATATTCCGACCGGTGACAGCGGCGGTGGCGGCGATCCGGACAATGTCGCGCAAAACCCGAACTCCCTCCTGGGCAAGGTGCTGCGCATCGATGTGTCCGGGGATGATTTCCCGGCGGACGGGACGCGCAACTACCGTATCCCGCCCGGCAATGCCTTTCCCGGCGGGGCAGGCGGGGCGCCGGAGATTTTCGTGCTCGGCCTGCGCAATCCTTACCGGGCGAGCTTCGATCCTGTCAGCGGCGACCTGCTCATTGGCGATGTCGGCCAGAATGCGGTCGAGGAGATCAACCGGATGCGGCCGTCGGATGCCGGCGCCAATTATGGCTGGCGGCTCCGGGAAGGCACGCAGCCCTATAATGGCGGCGCCAATTCGGCCGCCTTCACGCCGCCGGTGACCGAATACACCCATGGCACGGGACCGAACCAGGGACGCTCCGTGACCGGAGGATATGTGTATCGTGGGCCGATCACTGCGATTCGCGATCACTATGTGTTTGCAGACTTCATCAGCGGCAATGTCTGGTCCGTGCCCGAGGCGTCGTTGGTCGTCGGCCAGACGCTGGCGTCAGCCGCGTTCAATCGGCTGAATGAGAATCTGGTACCTGATGTTGGGACCCTGGGACAAATATCGAGCTTCGGCCTCGATACTGAGGGCCGGCTCTATATCGTCTCGCTTGGTGGCAATGTGTTCCGGATCGAGCCGGCGCCCTGAAGAGCAACCGGCCCGGCTGGAACAGGGCTCAGGTGCCCGGACGGGCGATCTGTCCTGCAAGGTTGAAGATCACTTGGTCGGCATCGAAGAAGGCGACATCGTCCGGCTTCGGACCTTTGCCCATCATGATCTCGGCGCTGGCGACATAGCGGGTCTGTTCCCGGTACTCGGCCGGTCCGCCCCAGAAGGGGTCGTAATAGCCGAAGCGCGAATAATATGCGCGTGTCGGACGGTGGCGCCGGTAGGGGTCGTGGAAGTAGGACGCGCGGGGTCCGAAGTAGCGGTAGTTCAGGTAGAAATGATCATAGAAGGGCGTGTAGCCCGCCCCGCCAACGGGGACGACCCGCGTGTTGGCATCGGTGTCGCGCCGGACCACCCGGAAGTGATCGTAGCCATTCTGTTTGGTCAGCTCGGCCGCGCGGTAGAGGAGGTAGGTCTCCACCGTGCGCCGGTCGGTCAGCGAATTGCCGGCAAATTCGACCTGATAGCGGTTTTCCTCGATCTTGAGATCGGAGAAGCCGCGATCTGAGGCCGTTGCGGCCTGGTAGGGCGTGGCCGTCGCGCAGGCGCCGGTCATGATCAGCGCAGCAAAGGCTGCGGCCAGGGTGAGTTGTTTCATCGGGTCAGCCTCCATGACTGTACATTCATCATATGGTGGAGACTTTAGATGAACACCAGCCGAATACGGCCATCACAACTGTGTTATATGCCGACCGCCAGCATGGCCTGGAAGGCCGGACGCGCCGAGACTTTCTGCACCCAGCCGGCTGTGGCAGGGCGCCCGTCGAGGCCGCCGCGAGCTGCGCCGGATGCGAGCTGGAAGCCCATCAGGCAGTCTGCCGCCGAGAAAGTCTCGCCGGCGAAATAGGCATGGCTGGAGAGGTGCGCCTCGATATGGTTGGCAGCCTTCTCGCGTTCCTGGGCGATGATCTGGCCGATCTGGCTGTCTGCGGCGCCGGCGAGGCCGAGATACATGGTCAGCAGCGAAGGCAGGAAGACGGCGCCCTCGGCCGAATGGAGCCATTCGAGGTAGCGCGGGAAATCCTGCGAGTCTGCGCGCGGGTGGAGGCGGTGATCGGGATCGAACTTCGCCATCAGGTATTCGGCGATGGCGCCGGTTTCGGCGATGACGCGGCCGTCATGTTCGAGCAGGGGCGACTTGCCGAGCGGATGGATATTCAGGAGTTCGGGCGGCGCGAGGCGCGTCGTGGCGTCGCGCTGGTAGGAGACGATCTCATGTTCGACGCCGAGTTCGAGGAGCAGCCAGACGATGCGCTGCGAGCGGGAGGCGTTGAGGTGGTGGAGTTTGAGGCTCATGGCGTGGGTCCTTCAGGCGTGAAATGAAAAACGGCAGACACCGGGGTCTGCCGTTTTCGTGCTTTAAGTGCGCGGCGCGGCTCAGGCGGCCTGATAGCCCATCACGGCCTTGACCTCCAGGAATTCCTCGAAGCCATGCTCGCCCCATTCCCGTCCGTTGCCGGATTGCTTGTAGCCGCCGAACGGGGCGGTGAAATCCGGGCGCGAGCCGTTGACGCTGATCTGGCCGGCGCGGATGCGGGTGGCGACGTCATATGCCTCTTTGTCCGGACCCTGAACATAGCCGGCGAGGCCGTAGACCGTGTCATTGGCCTGCTCGATAGCTTCCTCAAGCGTGTTGTAGGGCAGGATGCAGAGGACGGGGCCGAAGATTTCCTCGCGCGCGATGGTCATGTCATTGGTGACATTCGCGAACACGGTCGGCCGAGCGAAATAGCCCTTGTTGAAGCCTTCGGGACGGCCGGGGCCGCCGGCGACGAGGGTGGCGCCCTCTTCGATGCCCTTCTGGATCAGGTCCTGTACCTTCTGGTATTGGCTGCCGTTTGAGATCGGGCCGATAGCGCCGGGAGGGGCGTCTGCGGGCATGCCCACTTTCACCGACTCGGCGGTCGCCTTGGCAATCGCGACGGCCTGGTCGTGCTGGTCCTTCTGCACGAACATCCGCGACGGCGCGTTGCAGCTCTGGCCCGAATTGGTCATCATCGACATCACGCCGCTGGAAACGGCCTTCTGAAGATCTGCCGTAGGCAGAACAATGTTGGGGCTCTTGCCGCCGAGTTCCTGGGCGACGCGCTTGACCGTCGGAGCAGCAGCCTGGGCCACCAGCACGCCGGCGCGGGTCGAGCCGGTGAAGCTCACCATATCGACATCAGGATGGGCAGACATTTCGGCGCCGACATTCGGGCCGTCACCATTGACGAGGTTGAACACGCCTTTCGGCACGCCGGCCTCATGCAGGATTTCGGCAAAGATCATTG
>NZ_JBKBXW010000077.1:0-3190 GCF_046313735.1 Hyphomonas sp. | reverse complement strand
TCTTCTTTTGACATACCTTATCCAGATCTGAGGCGGCGGCGAACGCGCCACGTATTCCACGTATCACTAGCCGGGCGCCATACAGGTTCCAGCAGATTCCGGCAAGCGATCAGGTCATTGCACCAGAATCGCAGGTTTCAGGCCGGCAGTTCCTGGCTACGGACATAAGCACTCATCGCGTCGCAGAGATGGTCGAACACGACCTTCATCCGCGCGACGCCCGTCAGGTCCTCATGCATGGTCACCCATGTCTCCATAGGGAGAGAGAAAGCCTCCGGCAGCAGCCGGACGAGCCCGCCATGGCGCCGCGCCAGCCCGGGCTGGCAAATGCCGATGCCGGCGCCGGCCCGCACGAGGTTCAGATATGCCAGATCGCTGTCGGTCCGCCAGGCAAAGCCTGCCCGGTCGAGCGCCAGGCCCGTCCCGCGCAGCGCCTCAACGATGCTCGTTTCATGATCAAAGCCAACGATCGCATGCCTTTGGACATCGTCGAGGCTCTGCGGCGTGCCGTGTTTTTCAAGATAGTCTCGGCGGGCAAACAGCCCGAGCCTGACATCCCCCACTTTCTTCGCCAGCAGCGCACCCTGCTGGGGCCGCACCATGCGGATCGCAATGTCGGCATCGCGGCGGAGCAGGTCACTCGACTGGTTTGTGGCGACGATCTCGAAGGCCAGACCCGGATGGGTTTCCCGCAGGGGCACGAGCATCTCCGGCAGGATCTCGATGCCCACAACCTCGCTGGCGGAAATGCGCACCGCGCCGGTCATCTCGTCCGCTGCGCCGGAGGCTGCCCGGGTCAGGGCGGCGGCTGAGGCGGCAATCGTGCGCGCATGCGGCTCGATCATCCGCGCCTTGTCCGTCGGTATCAGACCCCGCGGCGACCTGGTGAACAACGGCCCGCCCAGGGAGGCCTCCAGCTGGTCGATATGGCGCGACAGGGTCGGCTGGGTCAGCGACAGGCTGCGCGCCGCGCGCGACAGGCTGCCTTCCTCCAGCACGGCAAGGAACGAGCGGATGTGATCCCAGGAGCTGGCGGGAATGCTCATATTTTTCTCTATATCCGATCCATCTATTATCGCAATTACGTTTATCTCCGTCTTCCTCCATTCTGGTCTCACCCCAGAACAAGGAGACGGGCCCCATGGAAAACGGAAAAACGGCACTGGTGCTCGGCGTCACAGGCGGCGTCGGCTATGAAATTGCGCGGGCGCTGATCCTGCGCGACTGGACAATCCGGGCGCTCGCCCGAAAGCCCGACCCGGCGCGTCTGCCGGAAGCCGAATGGCTGACGGGCGACGCCATGAACGCCAAGGATGTTGCCGCCGCCGCAATCGGCGCCAGCGTCATTGTCCACGGCGTCAATCCGCCCGGCTACAAGAACTGGCCCAAGCTCGTCCTGCCGATGCTGGATAACACGATCGCCGCTGCCGCGATCTCCGGCGCCCGCATCTTCCTTCCCGGCACCATCTACAACTACGGCCCGGAAACGTTTCCGCGGCTGACGGAAGACACCCCGCAACACCCCCGCACCCGCAAGGGCGCCATCCGCGTGGAAATGGAGCGGCGGCTGCAAGCGGCGGCGGAACACCAGGGCGTCCGCTCTCTTATCCTCCGGGCCGGCGACTTCTTCGGGCCGGTCTCGGGCAATTCCTGGTTCTCGCAGGGCCTCGTGACCCCCGGCAAACCCGTGAAGACGATCACCTATCCGGGCCGCCCGGACGCCGGCCATGCCTGGGCCTATCTGCCGGACTTTGGCGAAACCGCCGCTGCCCTGCTGGATCGGGAAGGGGAGCTTGCCGATTTCGAGCGCTTTCATTTCCGCGGACATTACTTTCCGCGCGGCGTTGAGATCGCAGAGGAAGTCCGCGCGGCAAATGGAGGCAAGGGAAATATCAGCTTCCTGCCATGGCCAGTCCTGATCGCCCTGTCGCCTTTTGTGCCGTTGTTCCGCGAACTCGCTGAGATGCGCTATCTCTGGCAGGAAACGATTGAGCTCGACAATGCCAAGCTCGTCTCATTCCTGGGCGCCGAGCCCCATACGGACCTTCGCGACGCCTTGACATGGACATTGGCCGCGATGGGCTGTTTTCCAGGCGCGCCAGCGCGTGCCCCCGATCAAGCCCCCGGCGCGCGGCCCTGGCCGGCGTGAAGGGCGCAGATCAGGGTGAACAGGCGCCGGGCGGTGTGGAAGTCGATCGCGATCTTGCCTTCCAGCCGCTCTTTCAGAAGCTCTGAGCCCTCATTGTGAATACCGCGCCGCGCCATGTCGATCGCCTCGATCTGGTGCGGCGTCGAGGTGCGGATCGCCTCGTAATAGCTGTCGCAGATCATGAAATAGTCGCGGATCACGCCCCGGAACGGCCCCATCGACAGGATGAAAGTGTGGACCTCTTCGCCGCCTTCATTGCGCAGCGCGAAGATCAGCCGGCGTTCCACCTGGCTGAGCGCGAGCACATACGGCCCGCGATCTTCGCCGAGGATGTTGAAACTGTTTTCCTCGATCAGGTCGAAGATCGCCACCCGCCGCTCATGTTCGGCGTCCGGCCCCGACGCGCCCAGCGTGTCATCGTCAATATGGACAGCGACCAGGCGGTTCGTGCTCATTGCCTAGCCGCCCTGATTGGTCCGGATGGACACCGACCGCCCATGCGCCGGTAGACGCTCGGCCTCGGCGAGACGCAAGGCCGCCGGTGCCAGCGCCGCCAGCCCCTCGGGACCTGCCCGCTGCACACTCATCCGCTTGAGGAAATCATAGAGGCCCAGCCCGGACGAAAAGCGGGCCGCCCGGCTCGTCGGCAGGACGTGGTTCGACCCCGTCACATAATCGCCCAGCGCCTCCGGGGTGTGGTGGCCCAGGAACACCGCCCCGGCATGCTTGATCATGGGAAGCATACCGTCCGGATCCGCGATGCAAAGCTCGACATGCTCGGCCGCGATGATGTTCGCCGCGCGGGCCGCCGTCTCGATATCCTGCGCCGTGATGATCGCGCCATGCTGCGTCCAGGATTCGCGCGCCCGTGCGCCGGTCGCCAGCGAATTCAACTGGTTTTCCACAGCCTCCTCAACAGTCTTGCCGAGCGCGGCGTCCAGTGTGATCAGGATCGACTGGCTCGACGGGTCATGCTCGGCCTGGCTCAGCAGGTCTGCCGCCACCCAGTCCGGATTCGCCGTGGTATCCGCGATCACGAGG
>NZ_JBKBXW010000076.1:0-3208 GCF_046313735.1 Hyphomonas sp. | reverse complement strand
GGGCCTTCATCGAGATCGGCGGTGACGTAGTGGGCGGTCGCGCCGATCACCTTCACGCCGCGGGCATGGGCCTGGTGATAGGGCCTGGCGCCCTTGAAGCCGGGCAGGAAGGAATGGTGGAAGTTGATGACGCGGCCGGCGAGCCGCGCACAGGCGTCCTCGCTGAGCACCTGCATGTAACGGGCGAGCACGACGAGTTCCGAGCCGGTCTCCGCGATGAGATCGAAGAGGCGGGCCTCGGCCTGCGGCTTGGTGGCCGCTGTGACCGGCACATGGAACCAGGGCAGGCCCCAATGCGCGAAGCTGGCTTTCAGCGTGTCATGATTGGAGACGATTCCGGTGATCTCGATCGGCAGCTCCCCGCGCCGGGCGGCGTAGAGCAGCGTGTTGGCGCAATGGTCTGACTTCGACACGAGCAGCAGGGTGCGCATCTTCTCGCCGGAGGGCCGCACCTGCCAGTCGGCCGACAGCTCCGTGCCCAGACTTTCGAGGTCAACTATCAGGCGCTCGACCGTGTCACCATTGCCGGGCGGCGAGAAGACGAGGCGGGCAAAGAAGCGCTCTGTGTCCGGATCGCCGAAGGTGCGCGAGGCGATGATGAAGCAGGCGTGCTGCTCCATCACCCGCGCCAGGCCGGCAACGATGCCGACCCGGTCCGGGCAGTTCAGGGTGAGAATGAATGTCTGCGGCACGCCCGCGTATCCTGTGAAGGCCGTATCAGTAGCGGTAATGTTCCGGCTTGAAGGGGCCTTCAGACTCGACGCCGATATAGGACGCCTGCTCGTCCGACAGCTTGGTGAGCTTCACGCCCAGCTTGTCGAGGTGGAGCATCGCGACTTTCTCGTCGAGGTGCTTCGGCAGGGTGTAGACCTTGTTCTCATACTGATCGGCGCGCAGGTGGAGCTCGATCTGGGCGAGGGTCTGGTTGGTGAAGCTCGCCGACATCACGAAGCTCGGATGGCCGGTGGCATTGCCGAGATTGACGAGGCGGCCTTCGGACAGGAGCAGGATGCGCTTGCCATCCGGGAAGGTGATCATGTCGACCTGGGGCTTGATGTTGGTCCACTGGAAGTTCCGGAGGCCTTCGACCTGAATCTCGTTGTCGAAGTGGCCGATATTGCAGACGATCGCCATGTCCTTCATCGCGCGCATATGGTCGACGGTCAGGATGTCCTTGTTGCCGGTCGCGGTGACGAAGATGTCGAAGCGCGGGGCGGCCTCGTCCATCGTGGTGACTTCGAAGCCGTCCATGGCGGCTTGAAGCGCGCAGATCGGGTCGACTTCGGAGACGGCCACGCGGGCACCGGAGCCGGCGAGCGAGGCGGCGGAGCCTTTGCCGACATCACCGTAGCCGGCGACGAAGGCCTGCTTGCCGGCCATCATGACATCCGTGCCGCGGCGGATCGCATCAACGAGCGACTCTTTACAGCCATATTTGTTGTCGAATTTCGACTTGGTGACGGAGTCGTTGACGTTGATGGCGGGGAAAGGCAACTCGCCCTTCTTTTCCAGCTGGTACAGACGGTTGACGCCTGTGGTGGTTTCTTCGGAGACGCCGCGGATGCCGGCCTTGGTTTTCTTGAACCAGCCGGGCGAGGCTTTGAGGCGCTTCTTGATCTGGGCGAAGAAGTATTTCTCTTCTTCCGAGGTTGGCTTCTCAAGGAAGGCCGGGTCGGTTTCGGCTTTCTCGCCGAGGATAAGGTACATGGTCGCGTCGCCGCCATCATCGAGGATGAGGTTCGGGCCCTGGCCATCCGGCCATTGGAACATGCGGTCGGTGAAGTCCCAGTATTCTTCCAGCGTTTCGCCTTTGTAGGCGAAGACGGCAGTGCCGGCATCGGCGATGGCGGCGGCGGCATGATCCTGGGTCGAGTAGATGTTGCAGGAGACCCAGCGGACCTGGGCGCCGAGCGCTTCGAGGGTCTGGATCAGCACGGCGGTCTGGATCGTCATGTGCAGCGAGCCGCAGATGCGCGCGCCCTTGAGCGGCTGGGTCGGGCCGAACTCCTCGCGCGCGGCCATCAGGCCCGGCATTTCGGTTTCGGCGATGGTGATTTCCTTACGGCCATACTCCGCCAGCGAGATATCCTTGACGAAATAGTCTTTGGTGGCCGCTTCAGTGGTCATATCAACATTCCTTTATATGATTGGGCGCGGGTACCATGCCGCCGCGTGCGGCGCAAGCTTCTGAACAGAGATATCGCGCTCTGGCGGGGGCCGGAGGCAGGGGCAAATGTTCGATGGGTGGTTTATTTTCAGGCCGCAGCCGTGGCGGTGGGCGCGCGGGCGAGAACGGCGTCGTGGTAGATGCCGGAGCTGAGCCGGCGGGCAATGGTCTGCGGCCCGGTTATGGCGAACTTCGCCCGCCGGTCGGGGCTGGCGGCCAGGCCGCGCAACGCTTCGACGCCGGCCTCGAAATCCGCCTCGGCCCATAACGTGCCTTCGCCCGGCCGGTACACGCCGGTGGAATCGCGTACGGGCTGAAGCTCGTAGGGCAGGAGGACGGAGCCTTCCTCGGACATGAATTCGAGATTGCCTGACCAGCCGGTCGCCACCACGCTCTTGCCGCGCGCCATGGCTTCGGCAAGGTGCACGCCAAAGCCTTCGGACCGGTGCGGAGACAGGATAACGTCGGCGCGGTCCAGCAGGGCGGCCTGGTCCTGATCGGTCAGGGTCTGGTCGAGGATGGTGATGCGGCTGTCGCCGGCGGCGGCTTCGTGCAGTTCCTTCGCATAGCCTTCAAACAGGGACAGGTTGCGGCATTTGAACACAAATTCCGCGCTCTGATCATTTGGGAAGGCCGCGCGGAACATGCGCAGCGCGGCGGCCGGGTTCTTACGCTCGAGTGAGGAGCGCGCATCGGCGAGGGTCAGGATCCGCAGGGGCCGGTCTTCCGACGGCGCAGCACTCGCACTGGGCGGGAGCGGCGAGACCGGCACGAAATGTGGGACAACCCGGACCGGGCAGTCGAATTTGCTGGAGAAGGAATCGGCGACAAACTGGCTCGGCGCCCAGACTTCGGAGACATAGCGCGTCTGGCGGGCCCAGTGGCGGGGCGGGGCGGTGAGTTCCCAGGACCAGGCGCCAATGATGCGCCATTTGTGCCAGCGGCGCAGGCCGAGGCCGGCGAGCGCGCGCTCCATCTCCGGCGGATTGGCGAACATGATCAGCGTCCCGCGATCGCGCTGCGTAATCGTGGACAGGGGCA
>NZ_JBKBXW010000075.1:0-3241 GCF_046313735.1 Hyphomonas sp. | reverse complement strand
AGGAGACAGCGATGGCGCGCACGGCATTTCTCGGACTGGGCGTCATGGGTTTCCATATGGCGGGGCATCTGGCGCGGGCGGGCCGCTCGGTCACGGTGTGGAACCGCACGGCGGCAAAGGCTGATGCCTGGAAGGCCGTGCACCGGGGCGAGGCGGCAAAGGACCCGGCCACGGCGGTGTTCGGGGCGGAATATGTGCTGATGTGCCTGGGCGATGACCCCGATGTGCTGGCGGTGTTCGAGGCGTTCGAGCCGAGCCTCGGGGCGGGGATGACGGTGATCGACCATACGACGGCGTCGGCGAGCCTTGCGCGGGAGCTGTCGGAGCGCTGCCGGGCGAAGGGCGCGCATTTCATTGATGCGCCGGTTTCCGGCGGCGAGGCGGGCGCGATCAATGGCAAGCTGACGGTGATGTGCGGCGGCGAGGCGGCGGCGTTTGCAGCCGCCGAGCCTGTGATGGCGGCGTTCTCACGCAAGATCACACGGATCGGGGAGAGCGGGGCGGGGCAGCTGGCCAAATCGGTCAACCAGATCTGCATTGCCGGGATCGTGCAGGGGCTGGCCGAGGGGCTGCATTTTGCCGAAGCGGCGGGGCTAGACGCGGCGAAGGTGATCGAGGCGATCTCAGGCGGGGCGGCGCAGAGCTGGCAGATGGAAAACCGCTGGCAGACCATGGTGGAGGGCAAGTTCGATTTCGGCTTTGCGGTCGACTGGATGCGCAAGGATCTGCGCATCACCCTAGACGCGGCGCGTGACAATGGCGCGGGCCTGCCGCTGACGGCCATGATAGACCAGTATTACGCCGATGTGCAGGCGATGGGCGGCGGGCGCTGGGACACCTCCAGCCTGATTGCGCGCCTCAACAGAAAGCCTGACTGATGGGTATATGCCGTGTCGATATTCACCTTCCCGGTGGCGGGGAGACTTTCGACATCGCAATCCGGATCGTCAAAGCGGCAGACCCGATCGACTATCTGGTGCTGCAGCCCGAACAGACCGACCGCCGGCTCATCCAGGTCATCATGCGCGATGGGCCCGTGCAGGCGCTGCTCGATAATCTCCAGTCCCTGCTCGAAGACCGCTCCGGCTGGCGCGTGACGGTCGTTCAGATCGGCGTCACCCTGCCCAAGCTGCCGTCGCCAAAGAATGAGAAGAAGAAAGCCAGCTCCCAGCACACCCGCGAGGCGCTCTACATCCAGGTCTCAAGCAACGCCAAGCCCAACTGGGACTATGTCCTGATGGTGTTCCTGTCGACGATCGTGGCCGCGGTCGGGCTTGTCTCTGACGGGGTTGCTGCCGTGATTGGCGCCATGGTCATCGCGCCGCTGCTGGGGCCGATCATGGGGCTGGCCATGGGCGCGGCGCTGGGCGAAGTCGCGCTTCTACGGAAAGGCGTACTCAGCCTGGTGATGGGCATTGGCGTGGCACTGGGGGTGTCCTTCCTGCTGGCGCTGGTCATGCCGGCCAACTTTGAAAGCCGGGAGTTGATGTCCCGGGCCGAGGTGCGGCTCGACGGGCTGGCGCTGGCGATGGCGGCAGGCGGGGCGGCGGCACTGTCGGTGACCCGCGGCACGGCGTCGGCGCTTGTCGGGGTGATGGTGGCCGCGGCGCTGCTTCCGCCGGCGGCAGCGGTCGGGCTGTTTGCGGGCTATGGCGAGGGCGAGCTGGCCCTGCGGGCGGCGCTGCTGCTGAGCCTCAATGTGGCGTCCCTGATCCTGTCGGCGCTGATCGTGTTCCGCCTGCGGCGCATCCGGCCGCGCAAATGGATCGAGCAGAAACATGCCGACCGGGCAATCTGGATCAATGCGATCCTGTCGGGCGTGTTTCTGATCGTGGCGGTCGCGCTGATCCTGATGCTGGATCTTGGGTCCACGGTGCAGCTGCGCAGTTGAAAGGCAGCAGAAGCGGCCCGGCAACTGGCCGGGCCTGAACTGTATGCTGCTTATTCCGATACGAATCTCGGACAGTCACGTACGAATTGGCGGAACGCTTCGTCTGGCGCTGGCAGGGACACCTCGACGGCGCGCAGACCGCCAACTTCGACCTGAGTGGTCTGCCCTTTATAGAGCGCCTCGACGGCGGCGTAGGCGACTTCCGGCTGGGCGGCTTGGGCGACGTTCAGCTTCCGGCGGTAGAGGAAGCGGGAAGCGTCGCGTGGGCGTTCGCCGTCAACGATCACCCGGCCGCCCATACCTCGCACCTGCTGGCTGGAAGCGAAGTAATCCTCGTCGGTAAAGTCGACCGGGGCGAGCGAGAACATGACCGACAAGCCTTTCTCCTCACTGCAGCTGAAGAGGGCGCCGGTGCGGGAGGTATCGGACGTATGGACGATGACACCGGAATAGGCGATGCGGCGCTCTTCGAGAGGCTTGCGGCGATCTTCGGCCGCATAGACGTCAAAGGTCCGGAGGGTCCAGGCGGCAGGTTCGGCGGCGACGGCACTGGCGGAGGTGTTGGCGGAGGCCGAGGCAGACAGGGCGAGACCTGCCAGGGCGGCTGTGAGGAGGAGGCTACGCATGGTTCGGGGATCCTTCTTGTTCGTTTTTCAATGATTATTCATTGAAAAACGATATGTCAACGACAAAGCAGCGTGGAATTTGACTGCAGGGCTCAACGGCAGCTTCTGCACGGACCGGAGCGCTGGTAAGCTGCGCCGGGTCCATCAGGAACCCATTCACTCGGCCAAGGGGAGGGGCGCGTGGCGAAAAGCGAGAACAAGACGAAGGTGACGGCGGTGACGCCGGAGGCATTCATCGCCGCATTGGAGGACGGGCCGCGCAAGCGCGACGCCGAACGGTTGCTGCCCTGGATGGCTGAGGTGACGGGGCTGACGCCGAGGATGTGGGGCGCGGGCATCATCGGCTTCGGGCGCTATGCCTACACCTATGACAGCGGGCATTCGGGCGAGGCGATGATCACCGGATTTTCGCCGCGCAAGGCCAATATGGTGGTCTATGTGATGCCGGGATATGCGGGCTTTGAGGCCATGCTCGCGCGGCTGGGGCCGCACAAGATTGGCAAGAGCTGTCTCTATCTGGGCGCGCTGGACAAGATCGATCTGGATGTGCTGGCGGAGATTGTCCGCGCGGGGATGGATCATATCCGCAAGACCCATGAGACCTGGGATGCCTGATTGGCCAGATTTGGCGGCGCGGGATGGACACGGCGCGCGACCGGCTTCATCCAACGCACCTTTAGCGTCATCGATGCGCTGACAGACGAACCCTTTTTCCGGAGCCACT
>NZ_JBKBXW010000074.1:0-3250 GCF_046313735.1 Hyphomonas sp. | reverse complement strand
AACTCGCCCTAACCGCCATCATGCGAAAGCTCGCCATCCTCGCTAACGCCCTCATCCGGGATAATCGAAAATGGACCCCAAAACCTCATTGACCAACACGGATACTCAGGATGAGCCGTTCGAGAGATGGGCGCAGACCAGATACCCGATGTTCTAGACTGCTCGGGGCCGCTGCGCCTTCGCTTTGCTCGTGGGCCTGCCCGCAGGCAGGCCTCTCACTCCGCCAGGAACGCCTTCAGCGGCGGCAGGCTCTGCACCGGGTCTTCCTCCATCGGCACATGGCCGAGGTCGGGGAAGGAGACGACACGGCTGTCTTTCAGGACGCCAGTATAGTCCGTGACATGGCTGAACGGGATCAGCTGGTCCTTCTCGCCCCACATCAGCAGGACCGGCGCCTGGATGCGGGCAAGGCGCGGCGCGGGATCAGTCAGCACGGTCTGCTCCAGGCGTTTGATCAGCGCGCCCCGGCCGCCAGGCGCGAGCATCAGGTCGTGATAGCGCGTGAGGGTCGCCGCGCTCAGCCGGGACGGGTCGCCATAGCTCGCCTTCAGCGTCGGGCGCAGAGCAACCTTCGGCAGCGCGAACCGCATCGCCTGCATCATCGGTGGAACTTCGGCCGGCGCGTCATAGTCGAAGCCGGGGCTGGCGAATCCATCCGGTGAGATCAGCACGAGCTTGTCGACGCGGGCCGGATGGTCCGCCGCCAGCGTCCAGGCGATCCGCCCGCCGATCGAATTACCGATGGGGGTGATCGTCTCGATGCCCAGCTGGTCCATCAGCGCCAGGATCAGTGCGATGTTGCGCGTGTCGGTATAGTCATCCGTGGGGTCGGGCGGGGAGAGGCCGGAGCCCGGCAGGTCGAGGCGGACGACGCGGTAGTCGGACTGCAGCGCTTCGGCCCAGGGCTCGAAGGTGTGCAGGCTCGATCCGAAACCGTGGAGGAAGAGGAGGGCGGGGGCGTCCGCCGGGCCATCATCGCGCACATGCAGCGTGGTGCCAGCGACGTCGACCATATCGCGCGCATCGCGCAGATATTTTGCCTCCAGCTCTGCCTGCGCCTTGTCGGGCGTGTAGAGCCACAGCCCGGCGATCAGCAGGAGGGCGAGTACGAGTCCGATCAGGATGGTCCAGATATTCAAGCGCGCGCCCCGCTGGTTTCGTCTAGGGCAGCCTATACTGAATTGACGGGGCGGCGAAAGCGGCGCGGTTCCAGACAGCATGAAAGCCCGGACAGGGCGCGGCCCTTCCGGTTTGGCTTGTACAGGGTCCTGCGGATGGGGCTTTGGCCCAGGTGTCCGGGGACGGATGGAAAAGTTCATATGGGTAGGCATGTCCCCGTGGCCCCGGAGCAATCCCCATCCGCAGTTTGGGCAGCCTTCGAACCCGACAAGGTTTGGCCGCCCGACCCGAAGCCGGACGATCCGGCTTCAAGGGGGAGTATACCGCCAGGCAAGACTGGGTCGGATTGGAACCCGGCACAAAAACCTGCGCCCTGTCACCCCGGCGAAAGCCGGGACCTTCTCTCAAGCCTTGAAATCTATCAGGTAACCGGCGCCCGCCACACACCGCCACGCCCCGAAAAAAGCTTCAGCCGCGCCCGGAAAACACCGGAAAAAGCGGGGATAGACCCCCGCGAACTCCGCAACTTTCTCAGCGGTCCTTGGGGTCGAGCGCGTCGCGAAGGCCGTCGCCGATGAAGTTGAGGCAGAGCAGCGTGACCGACATGGTGACGGCCGGCGCCAGCAGCATCCAGGGCTTGTCCTCCATCATCCGCGTGCCGTCGGAGATCAGCACGCCGAGCGAAGTCAGCGGCTCGTTCACGCCGAGGCCGAGGAAGGAGAGGAAGCTCTCCGCCAGGATGACGACCGGGATCGTCAGCGTCACATACACCGCCACCGGGCCGATGACGTTCGGCAGGATGTGGCGGAAGATGATGCCGGCCTGCGAGACACCGGCGGCGCGGGCGGCCTCGATGAACTCCTTGCCCTTCAGGGCCAGCGTCTGCCCGCGCACGATCCGGCTCATCGTCAGCCATTCGATGGCGCCGATGGCGGCGAAGATCAGCACGATGTTGCGCTCGAACACGGTGAGCAGAAGGATGACGAAGAAGATGAATGGGAGGGCGTAGAGCACGTCCACGATCCGCATCATGAAATTGTCGACCCGGCCGCCGAGATAGCCGGCGGTGGCGCCCCAGGTGACGCCGATGATCAGGCTGACCAGGGTGGCGACCAGGCCGACCGTCAGCGAGATGCGCAGGCCCACCAGCAGGCGGGCGAACAGGTCGCGGCCCTGCAGGTCGGTGCCGAGGATGTGCCAGTTCTCGAAGGTCGGCGCGATGGTGCGCGCGTCAGAGATCGAGCGGTAATCATGCACCCAGACCATCGGGCCGAACACCGCGAGCAGCACGATGAAACCGAGGATCCACATCGAGACGACGGCGGCCGTGTTGCGGAACAGGCGCGTGCGGGCATCGTCCCAGAGGGAGCGGCCACCGGCGATGGCCTGGGTGACGGCGGCGGCGCGCCCGTTCGGATCAAGGATGGGATCGAGGCTCGTCATCAGTCGTACTTCACCTTCGGATCGAGCATCGCATAGAGGATATCGGCGATCAGGTTCAGCGCAATGATGAGCAGCGCGTACACAATGATCGCGCCCATCACGAGCGTGTAGTCGCGGTTCAGCGCGCCATCGACGAAATAGCTGCCAAGGCCCGGCAGGCCGAAGATTTTTTCGATGACGACGGAGCCGGTCATCACCTTGGCGGTCGCGGGACCGGCATAGGAGACGAGCGGCAGCATGGCGGAGGGGAGGGCATGGCGCAGGATCACGTCGCGCTCGGCGAGGCCCTTGGCGCGGGCGGTGCGGATATGGTTGGCGCGCATGGTCTCGATGATCGAGGCGCGCATCAGGCGGGAGATGATGGCGATCTGGGGGAGGGCGAGGGTCAGGACGGGCAGGGTCATGTTCTGCCAGGTCATGCCGATGTTTGGCCAGGTTCCGAGCCCGCCGACCGCGAAGATACCGGCGCCGAGGGCAAAGATGAGGATGAAGATCGGACCTGTTACGAAAGTGGGCACGGATATGCCGAACATGGCGAAGGTCATCACGCCGTAATCGGTCGCGCTATTCTGCCTGAGCCCGGCAAAGATTCCGAGCGCGGTGCCGACAATCAGGGCAACCAGAATGGTCAGGCCTCCGATGGCCAGAGAAATGGGAAGGCCGTCGGCGATCAGCTCATTCACGCTCT
>NZ_JBKBXW010000073.1:0-3300 GCF_046313735.1 Hyphomonas sp. | reverse complement strand
TGCGCGCCCGCGTGTCGAGCGATCTCGAGAGCCGTCTGGCCGATACCCCGCGTATCTTCGCCGCCGGTCTCGAACTCGGCGCGGCGGGAGGCGAACTTGCGGCAGCCGTGCTGGCCAGCGGCAAGGCGCAGACGATGACCGCCGCCGACACCGCGCCGGCCTTCGTCGACATGGCATCGCAGCGCGGCCTTGCCAGCGTGCTGGCAGACGAAGAAGCGCTGCCCTTCGCGCCGGAAAGTTTCGACCTGGTCCTGTCGCCGCTGAGCCTGCACTGGGTCAATGATCTGCCGGGCGCGCTGATCCAGATCCGCCGCACCCTGAAACCGGACGGGTTGTTCCTTGGCGCCCTGTTTGGCGCCGGCACGCTGATGGAATTGAGGGACGTGCTGACCGAAGCCGAAACCGAACTCACCGGCGGCCTCAGCCCCCGCCTCTCGCCCCTGCCTGGCCTGCGCGATGCGGCGGCCTTGCTCCAGCGCGCCGGCTTCGCCCTGCCGGTGGCCGACCGCGACACCGTCACCGTGCGCTACCGCGCGCCGGAAGACCTGCTCCGCGATCTGAAAGGGATGGGTGAGCGCGCCGCCTTCATGCCCGGCCATGCGCGGCCGCTGCCCCGGCGGGTGCTGGCGCGCGCGATGGCGCTCTATGCGGAACGTTACAGTGATCCGGACGGGCGGGTGCGCGCGACCTTTGAGATCATCCACCTCTCCGGCTGGGCCCCGGCCCCCGGACAGCCGCAACCGCTCAAACCCGGCAGTGCCAGGATCAACCTCGCCGACGCCGTGCGTGCGTCAGGCAACCCAATTGAAGAAAAATGAGCGCAGCTCAGGAGACGCCGATAACGGCCTCTTCGATCTTGTTATACATCTTGGTGTTTTCTTCCGCGACGCTGGTCACGCCCGCGACGACAGCGACAACGATGAGGGCTGCGATCAGGCCATATTCGACAGCCGTCGCGCCGCGCTCATCGCGGGCGAGGCGGCGGAGGAGTGGTTGGAGCATGGCCATCATCAAGTCCCATCATCGCTTTGCGGCGAGCCAGTCAAACAGGGGTAAATCTGCCGGCGGCGCCTTGTATTGCCGTAGATTTTCCGGCGCCACCCAGGCAATCGCCTGACCCTCCCTCGGATCCATGGCACCGGTCCAGTTTCGACACCCATAGAGTGGCATCAAAAGGTGAAATGCGGGGTAAGCGAAGCTCGCGAAAGTCAGCGGTTCGAGTGCGGTTTCATTAACCGTGATCGAAAGCTCCTCCTGCAGTTCGCGCACCAGCGCCGCTTCCGGCGTCTCGCCCGGCTCGAGCTTGCCGCCGGGAAACTCCCACAGCCCGGCCAGCTGCTTGCCTTCCGGGCGCTGGGCCAGCAGCACCCGCCCCTCCCCGTCAAACAGCGCAGCCGCCACCACCAGCAGGACCGGCCCGCTCATGTCCGGTAGGCGCCGTTGATGTCGACATAGCCATGCGTCAGGTCACAGGTCCAAACGGTCGCCCGGCCGGACCCGGCGCCGACCGAGACGCGGATGGTGAACTCAGGTTTGGCAAACACCGCGCTCGCCGCCGCCTCGTCATAATCCGGCGCGCGGGCACCGTCCTTTGCCACCTGGACATCATCAAACCAGATCGCGAGCCGGCCCGCATCGATGGGCTCATACGCCTTGCCGACGGCCATGACGATCCGGCCCCAGTTTGCATCCCCTGCCGCCATCGCGGTCTTGATCAGGGGGGAGTTGGCAATCTCGCAGGCGATCTTCTTGGCCGAGGCCGGTGTGGCAGCCTCCTCCACCTGAATCGCCGCGACCTTGCTGGCCCCTTCCCCGTCCTTGACCACCTGCATCGCAAGGTCACGACAGACCGCCTTCAGCGCCGCCGAGAAAGCCCGGAAACGCAGATCCTCCTCCGAGGTGATCTCGTCCATGCCGCTCGCCCCGGTGGCAAAGACCATCAGCGTGTCGGAGGTGGAGGTGTCGCCGTCCACCGTGATCGCATTGAACGTCTCATCCGCCGCACGGGCGAGCGCGAGTTGCAGCAGCACCGGCGCAATCGCGGCATCGGTGAACACATAGGACAGCATCGTCGCCATGTTCGGCGCGATCATGCCGGAGCCCTTGGCGATGCCGGCAAAGCGCACCTCGGCGCCGCCGATCTCCGCGACCTTGCCGGCGCCCTTGGGGTAGGTGTCCGTCGTCATGAAAGCGCGGGCGAGCGCTTCCCAGTCCGGCGCGCCAAGTTTCACGGACAAGTCCGGCACAAACGCGCCCACATAGTTCGGATCGCTCAGCGGCTCACCGATGACACCGGTTGCCGCCAGGAAACATTCTTCCCTGGGCGCGCCGAGCGCCTCAGTCAGCGCCTTCAGCGTCGCCTCATTCTTGAGGACGCCTTTCGGCCCGGTGAAGGCATTGGAATTGCCCGAATTGGCTACCAGCGCCCGCGCGCGTCCGCCCCCTGCCGCCAGCGCGTCCCGGCACCAGCGCACATCGGCCGACGCCGTCAACGAGCGGGTGAACACGCCGCCACAGGCCGTGCCGGGCTCGAAGACAGCGAGAAACACATCATCGCGCGTCACACCGCGCCGCGCATAGAAGCCGCGGCTGCCGGCCGCCGCGCGCACCCCGCGCACCTCCGGCAGTTCAGGAAAGGATTCCGGCGCAAAAGGCGAAGTTTTAAGGTTCAAAGATCATCTCCCATGATCGGATCGGAGGGCAAAGCAGGCGGGGTGTCAGGCTCGTAGCTTTCCCCGCCGCGGGCAATCTCCGCCTCGGCGCGCAGGCGGCGCAGGATGCGGCTGACTTCGCCGAAGGTGAGCAGCGTCGCGATCTCGGGGCGCATCTCCTCGCGCGTCTTTGGGGGGCGGGTGCGCCGGTCCTTCACTTTCAGGATATGCCAGCCGGCCTCTGATTCGAACGGCGCCGACACCTCGCCCACCGCCGTGTTGGCAATCACCAGCGGGAACGGCTCCGGCTGGTCATTCGGCGCCACATAACCGAGGTCGCCATTCTCCATCCGCGTCGCGGTATCTTTCGAATGGTTGAAGACGAGGCTTTCGAATGTCTCTCCCGCCTGGATGCGCAGCCAGACCGCCTCGGCGTCTGCCTGGCTCTCAGTCAGGATATGCGCGATCGAGACTTGGTCATTCAGCTGCTGCAGCCGCACCTGTTCGGAATACATCCGGTCGACCGCTTCATCGGTGACCTGTTCGGCCACCAGATTCTCGACCAGCAGATTGCCGAGGATGCGCTCACGCGCGAGCTCCAGCCGGCGCTGCCCGAACGGGTCGCGGTCGAGCCCCTTACGCAGCGCTT
>NZ_JBKBXW010000072.1:0-3304 GCF_046313735.1 Hyphomonas sp. | reverse complement strand
ACCTCGCTGGACGCCTCGAACGGCGCAGCCTGATCATTATCTTCTCCGACTTCGTCGACACGATCTCGGCCGAGCTGATGCTCGACCATGTGAAGCGCCTGACCGACCGCCACCTCGTCCTGTTTGCCACCTTCGAGGATGAGGCGCTCTCCGCCATGGCCGACGCCGAACCGGCCAGCGCCGAGGATGTCGCCCGCGCGGTCATCGCCGATACGCTCCTGTCCGAGCGCGATCTCGTCTTCCGCCGCCTGCAGCGGCTGGGCGTTCAGATCATCGAAGCCCGCCCCGAACATTTCGGCAGCGCTCTCGTCTCGCGCTATCTCCAGATCAAGCAGAGGGACATGCTGTGAGCGGCGACCTCCTGAAATCCTACCGCTTCCGCGAGGAGCGCCAGGCCGACTGGCAGAAGCTCGACCTGATCCTCACCCGCGCCGAGAATGGCGGCGTCAAAAGCCTCAGCGACGAGCAGATGCTCGCCCTGGCGCGCCTGTATCGTCAGGCCGTCTCCTCACTTTCCGTCGCCCGCTCGATCTCGCTCGACCAGAACGTCATCGCCTATCTCGAGAGCCTGTGCACGCGGGCCTATTTCTTCGTCTATGGCGCGCGCACCACGATCGGTGAACGGATGATGGTGTTCCTGCGCCGCGACTGGCCTGCCGCCGTGCGCGGCGCGGTCTGGCCCACCCTGCTCTCGGCACTGTTCTTCCTCGGCGGCTGGGCGCTCGCCTTCTTCCTCTGCCTGCAGGACATGGACTGGTTCTGGACCTTCCACGGCCCGAACTTCATGGATGGCCGCAACCCCGACGCCACGGTCGAGTATCTGCGCAGCACGATCTATTCAGACGACTATGGAGACGGGCAGCTTTCCGCCTTTTCCAGCTTCCTGCTCAACAATAACGCCCAGATCGCGCTGTTCGCCTTCGCGCTCGGCTTTGCGTTCGGCATCCCGACCGCCTGGCTGCTCGTATACAATGGCGTGATGATCGGTTCGCTCTATGCCGTCTTCTGGGACAAGGGCCTTGGTTTTGAATTCACCGGCTGGCTGATGATCCACGGCGTCACCGAACTCCTCGCAATCATCCTTGCCGGAGCGGCGGGCTTCATCATCGGCGGCGCGGTCGCCTTTCCGGGCGAACGAACGCGGCTGGCTTCGGCCCGCACCGCCGGCCAGAAGGCCGCGACCATCGCCATGGGGTGCGTCATCATGCTGGTCTTCGCCGCCCTGCTCGAAGGCTTCGGCCGCCAGCTGATCAATTCAGATCTCGTCCGCTACCTGATCGCCGGCACGACGCTCATCCTGTGGATGACGTATTTCTACATGCCCCGCCGGGAGGGTGCCGGATGAACGACACCGCCGCGCCGGGCAAACGCGCCGGCAAAATCCATGTCAGCGTCGAGGCCGCCACCCAGCGCCGCGCCCGCATGGCGGAGGAAATCCGCCAGTCAAAACTCATCCGCCGCCTGGTCACGCCGGAAGGCGCCGCCATCCGCCTGCGCCTCGCCACAGCTGCCGAACGCGCTGGCGCCTTCCTGATCGACATCGCCATCCAATGGGCGATCGTCATCGCAACCTTCCTCGGCCTAGGCTTCGTGATCGGCGCGATCAGCCCCGGCAGCGCCAATGTCGCCTTCGCCTTCTGGCTCGTCTTTTTCTTCTTTGTCCGGAATTTCTATTACATCTTCTTCGAGATTGGTCAGCGCGCCGCAACCCCCGGCAAGCGCGCACTCGGCCTGCGTGTCGCCGCACGCGATGGCGGGCGGCTGACGGCGAATTCCGTGCTCGCCCGCAATTTTATCCGCGAGATCGAGATCGGCCTGCCATTCCAGTTCCTGATGATGGGCGGCGGCGGCAATGGCTGGCTCAGCCTGTTCGGGCTCATCTGGTCCGGCGTGTTCCTGCTGTTCCCCATCTTCAACCGCGACAAGATGCGCGTCGGCGACCTGATCGCCGGCACCTGGGTCATCCGCGCCCCGCGCACCAAGCTGATGCACGACATCACCTCAGCCGCCACGTCGCCCGAAACCAATGGCCGCTTCGCCTTCACGCCGCAGCAGGCCGATGCCTACGGCATCCATGAACTGCATGTCCTCGAAGACGTGCTGCGCCAGTCCACACCCGCCATCAAGGAACAGGTCGCCACCCGCATCCGCTCAAAGATCGACTGGACCCGCCAGCCGGGCGAGACCGATCTCGCTTTCCTGGAGGCGTACTACGCCGTCCTGCGCCGGCGGCTCGAACAGCGGATGCTGCTGGGCGAGCGCAAGGCCGACAAATATGATGTCAAGTAAGGCCCGCGACGCCTGACGCGCCGATCGGCTCGCGCCCCGCCTCAGCATCTTCCGGATAGAGCGGAATGCGGAGGAAATGTTTGGCGAGCCGCATAAACAACGCCGCCGACACAGCCGGTGAATAGCCAAACGTCGCCAGGGCCGCCGCAGGCCGGCGCGCCTTGACGGCGTCGATCAGGTTCATCCATGCGAGATCGGTCGTGACATATTCGCGATGGTCCCCGATTGCCCGGCGAACATCCGCGCTCAGGCCCGGCGTCTGCATCAGCGCCGTATCGGCGTCGCGGATGCGTTTCAGTGCAACCGCTGCAACAGCATTCGACAGCGACCCCTGCCGGTTGACCGCAATGTATCCACACGGATCAATGATCTGCCAGCGCGCGCCCTCGATATGGGACCGTACATAAAACTCGTAATCCTCGGACAGGCGCATGCCCTCATTATAGAACAGCCCCTTCTGGCGCAGAAAGTCCATGCGCATCAGCGGCTTGAGGTATCCGATCTCGCGGCGATAGCCGGCATATTTCGTGATATTCTGGCGCACGAACTCTGGCGCTGGCAGTTCCACAATTCCAAACTGTTCATCCCGCCAGACGCGGTAGCCTTCCTCCGGCCGCTCACCGGGATTGAGCCGGATCAGATCATCGGCAACGAAGTCCACGCTCTGCGCTTCGGCATGGTCAACCAGCCGCTTCATCCGGCCGGGTAAAAGGTAATCGTCGGAATCGAGCCCCGCCACCCAGGGTGTGGTGACGAGCCTCAATGCGGTATTGCGCGCCGCCGACGGCCCCCCATTCTTCGCCTGCCTGACTGAGGTCAGTCTCGGCTCTGACGCGGCCATTGCCTGCACGATCTCAAAGCTGCGATCCCTGGAACAGTCATCCACAACGATCACCTGCACGGGGAGTGTCTGATCGAGCGCGCTGCGCACAGCCCGCTCGATCGTGCCCTCGGAATTGTAGCACGGGATGATGACCGTCGCTTTTTCCAGGCCTGCCGTGCCCGTCATGGCCGT
>NZ_JBKBXW010000071.1:0-3331 GCF_046313735.1 Hyphomonas sp. | reverse complement strand
TCCGCATGAAAATCGCGCTCATCATTGAAAACAGCCAGGCTGCAAAGAGCAGCATCGTTCACGACGCGCTGAAAGCTGTCGCCGAGCCGCTCGGCAACGAAGTGTTCCACTACGGTATGTACACGCCGGAAGACAAAGCCCACCTGACCTATCCGATGATCGGCATCCTCGCCGGCATCCTGATCAACTCCAAAGCCGCCGATTTCATTGTCACCGGCTGCGGCACGGGCATGGGCTCGAACCTCGCCTGCAATGCGATGCCGGGGATTTTCTGTGGCCTCGTCATTGACCCGACCGATGCATTCCTGTTCGGCCAGATCAATGATGGCAACGCCATTTCGATGCCTTACGCAAAGGGTTTCGGCTGGGCCGCCGAGCTCAACCTCCAGGACTGCTACCGCAAGCTGTTCGAGGTTGAGCGCGGGGTCGGTTATCCGAAGGAGCGCGCTGCGATCATGGCAACGAACCGCGGCATCCTCAGTGAGCTGAAGAAAGCGTCCTGCCACGATATGCTCACCGTGCTGAAGACGATCGATCAGGACCTTCTGAAGACCGCCATTTCGGGTGACAAGTTCCAGGAATACTTCTTCGCCAACTCGCAGGATGAGGCGATGTCCGCCTACCTGAAGACCGTCCTGGCATCCTGATCGCTGCGCCGTTGTGCGATTAAAAAACATACTTCTGGAGGGAAGCCCGTGAGCCTCAGCATGTTCAGCCTTGAAGGCAAGACCGCCATCGTTACCGGCGCCAATACCGGCCTTGGACAAGGCATTGCGGTGGCGCTGGCAGAAGCGGGCGCGAGCCTCGCCCTGGTGGGCCGCTCCGCACCGGATGAGACGGTCGAGCTGGTACGACAAGCCGGCGGCAAGGCGCATGTCATCATGGCCGATCTCGGCAGCCTCGAGCCGGTAGACGCGATTATTGACGAGACCCGGGAAGCGCTCGGCGGCGTCGATATTCTCGTGAACAACGCCGGCATCATCAAGCGCAACGATGCCATCGATTTTACCGTCGAGGAGTGGGACAGCGTGATGAACATCAACCTGCGCTCCCTCTTCTTTCTCAGCCAGAAAGCCGCCCGCGCGATGATCGATGCCGGCACGGGCGGCAAGATCATCAATATCGCGTCTATGCTGTCCTTCCAGGGCGGGGTCCGCGTGCCGTCTTACACCTCTTCCAAAAGCGGTGTGCTGGGCCTCACGCGCGCGCTTGCCAATGAATGGGCAAAGCACGGCATCAATGTCAACGCGATTGCGCCGGGCTATTTCGTAACCAACAATACCGACGCCCTGCGCGCCGATGAAAAGCGCAATACGGAAATCCTCGGCCGCATTCCGGCAGGCCGCTGGGGCGAGCCGGCAGACCTCGCCGGGGCAGCGGTATTCCTTTCCTCCCGCGCGTCTGATTATGTCCAGGGCACGGTGATTGCCGTGGATGGCGGCTGGCTCGCGCGCTAAGGCTCGGGGCGCAGCGGGGAGGGAAGGTGCATGGCGCGTGTGGTGTGTTTTGGAGAGCTGCTGCTGCGTCTGACCGCGCCTGGCAGCGAACGTCTGCTGCAGTCCTGGTCGCTGGATGTCTGTGTCGGCGGGGCTGAGGCGAATGTCGCGGTTTCGCTGGCGGGCTTTGACCATCAGGTAAGCCTCGCGAGCATCGTCACCGACAATCCGCTCGGCGAAGCGGCGCTGGGCGAGTTGCGCCGGCACGGCGTCAATGCGGACGCGGTCCAGCGCGCACTAGGGCGGATGGGGCTTTACTTCCTCGAGCCAGGCGCTGTGCGCCGGCCTTCTAAAATCACTTACGACCGCGCGGGGTCCGCCTTTGCGAATGCCGCGCCGGACACGCTTGACTGGAACACAATCCTGGCTGGCGCTGACCTGCTGCATCTCTCGGGTGTCACGCCCGCCATCGGCCCGAACGCCTCAGACGCAGCCATCCGCGCGGTCGAGGCCGCTGTGGCAGCAGGCGTTCCCGTCTCGTTTGACGGCAATTACCGCGCCCTGCTCTGGGAAGTCTGGAAGGGCGACGGCCCGGCCATTCTGAACCGGATCATGGCCGGAGCGACCTATGCCTTCATCAATGAGCGCGACATTGCGCTGATCCTAGGCCGTCCCTTCAATGACCGCGCATCCGCCTTCGCTGCGGCCTTCGAAACATGGCCCTGCCTGCAGGCGATCGCCGCCACCACGCGCCAGCAATCCTCGGTCGAGGATCAGGTCCTCGCCGCAGAACTCGTGACCCGGACCGGCCGCTGGGTCTCGCCCGAACACCAGCTGCCCGGCGTGGTCGACCGGATTGGCGGCGGGGACGCCTTTGCGGCCGGAGCGCTGCACGGCCTGCTGCTGGGCAGGGAGGCGCAATATACCATCGATTTCGCGGTCGCCGCCGGCGCGCTCAAGCATTCGATCCCCGGCGATTTCAACCGGGCGAGCCTCGCCGAAGTCGAAGCCGCGATGGAAGGCGGGAGCCTCGACGTCAAGCGCTGACATTCCACGCGAATAAATATTGACACCGGTTACCATAACGCCAAAAATGGCCATAGAAGAATGATCCGGCCAAGCCCGGAGTCTCGAGGGGAGACAGACACAGCCATGCGGACGCCCGCCTCATTCAGCGGATGCAAACTCAGCCGGCGCGGGCTTCTCGCCTCCGCCGCGGCGCTGGGCGGGCTGAGCGCATGCGGCGCGCAGGCGGGGCGGGCGTTTCTGTCCTCCGATACCCATCCGCGCGGCTACCCGACCGTGTCAGCCGTCGAGGAAATGGGCCGTCTGCTCAGTGAGCGGACGAATGGCCGGCTGGACGTCAAGATCTATGCTGGCGGGCAGCTCGGCTCGGAGCAGGACACGCTCGAGATCACCGTCTTCGGCGGGCTCGATCTCAACCGCGTCAACCTCGCCCCGCTCAACTCGATCGAGCCTGTGACGACGATCCCCGCCTTGCCATTCCTGTTCCGCTCGGACGCACATCTGCGCCGCGTGCTGGATGGTCCGATCGGCGACGAGATCCTGCAATCGCTGACCCCGCACGGCCTCGTCGGCCTCTGCTTCTATGACAGCGGCGACCGGAATTTCTACAACACGCGCCGCCCGATCTACACGCCGGCAGATATGCGCGGCCTGAAGATACGTGTTCCGGGGTCGGATCTTTATGTCTCGATGGTGCGGGCGCTCGGCGCTGATGCGACCCCGATGAGCATTTCGGAAGTCTACCAGTCCCTCGTGCAGGGCGTCATCGACGGCGCCGAGAACAACTGGCCGTCCTATGAAAGCGGCCGGCATTTCGAGGCGGCGCCCTATTACAGCCTGACGCGGCATGTGATGGCGCCGGAAGTCCT
>NZ_JBKBXW010000070.1:0-3343 GCF_046313735.1 Hyphomonas sp. | reverse complement strand
GCATTGGCGATTCGCGCAGGGTGAGGATGCGCATCAGTCAGGTATACTGCAAAGTATTAACGCCGCTTTACGCCTTCCGCTGGGCCTCATTGCGGCCCGCGCCGGAACATGTCACGAACAGGCCGTCATGCCGAGTCTTTGCAGGGATTGCCACAAGATCAGCGAGGCTGCCAGCGCGGCCTGCCCGGCCTGTGGCCATACAAGGCTTGTATACCATTCCGAGCTTGCAAGGCTGGGAATTGCGCATGTCGACTGTGATGCTTTCTACGCTTCGGTCGAGAAGCGGGACAATCCGGCGCTCAAGCATGTCCCTTTGATTGTCGGCGGCGGGCAGCGGGGCGTCGTGACGACGTGTTGCTACATCGCCCGGCTGTATGGGGTCCGCTCGGCCATGCCGATGTTCAAGGCGCTGAAGGCGTGCCCGGACGCAGTCGTGGTGCCGCCGGATTTCCGCAAATACCACACGGCGGCGAAGGCGATCCGCGCCGAAATGGACCGGCTGACGCCGCTGGTGCAGCAGGTGTCGATCGATGAGGCGTATCTGGACCTGGCCGGCACCGAGCGCCTGCATGGGGAGCCGCCGGCCGCCAGCCTGTCGCGCCTGGCGGCCAACGTGGAGCGCGAAGTCGGCGTGACCGTCTCGATCGGCCTGTCCGCCAACAAATTCCTCGCCAAGACAGCAAGCGAACTCGACAAGCCCCGCGGCTTCGCGATCATCGCGCCGTCCGAGGCCGAGGCGTTTCTGGCCCCGCGCGAGGTGGCTTTCCTGCACGGCGTGGGGCCACGCTTTGCGGAATCGCTGATCCGGGATGGTTTCCACACTATCGGCGACCTCCAGGCGGCCGAAGTGAAGGACCTGATCCGGCGCTATGGCGAGACCGGCGACTGGCTCAAACGCTGCGCTCATGGGCGGGACAACCGGCCGGTGAGTCCGTTCAGCGTGCGCAAGTCAATCTCCAGCGAGACGACATTCTTCGAGGACATCGCCGAGATTGGCCCGCTGGAGGACCAGCTCTGGCGGCTCAGCGTCAAGACGGCCGACCGGGCGAAGGCCGAGGGAAGTTCGGGGCGGGTCGTGACGCTGAAGCTCAAGACCAGCGCGTTTCAGCCGTTGACCCGGCGCATCTCGCTGCCCCAGCCGACGCAGCTGGCGCAGGAAATATTCCGTGCCGCGCGGCCTCTGCTCGCAAAGGAAGTGACCGGACGGGTGAAATACCGGCTGATCGGGGTCGGCCTGTCGGACCTGTCCGACTATCAGGCCGATGCCGCTGACCTCGTGGACCCGAAGATCGCCAAACGCGCCGCCGCTGAGCGCGCCTCAGACAAAGCCAGGGCCAAGTTCGGCGCGGGGGCCGTCGTCACAGGACGCGCGGCGAAGACCGGCCGCAAGACCGAGGGCTGACACCTGCGCCGCCGCAAGCTAGGAGGGGCGAAACCAGATGATCAGGAGCGCCCCCATGTCCACGCCCGAAGCCCGCCTCGATGCCCTCGGCATCGTCCTGCCCGCACCGATGAAGCCGGTCGCGACCTATGTGCCCTATGTGATCACCGGCAATCTGCTTTACGTGTCGGGTCAGGTCTCGGCGACGGCGGATGGGCGCATCCTCGGGCGCCTGGGCGAGAATATGGAGCTTTCCGCGGGCCAGCACGCCGCGCGCATCTGCGGCATCAATCTGATAGCCCAGTGCAAGGCCGCAGTTGGAGACCTCAGCCGGATCAAGCGCGTCGTGAAGCTGGGCGGGTTCGTCAATTCGGCGCCTGCCTTCATCGACATCCCGCAGGTGGTGAATGGCTGTTCGGACCTCATGGTCGAAGTGTTCGGGGCCGAGGTCGGCGCGCATGCGCGCTCCGCGGTCGCCTGCCCGACCCTGCCGCTCGGCGTGGCGGTCGAAGTCGACGGCGTCTTCGAGATCGCCTGAGCCGGAGAAACGCGGATGGCCCGCCCGTTCGACCTGAAGCGATTTGCCTATGCTCATCGCGGCCTCTGGGCCGAGGGCGGCGCACCGGAAAATTCGATGACGGCCTTCCGGGCCGCAGGTGCCGCAGGGCTTGGCATCGAGCTGGACCTGCGCCCCTCGGCTGAGGGCGAGGTGATGATCTTCCACGACACAGTGCTCGGCCGGATGACCGGGCAGGACGGCGCGTTCGAAGATATGCCTGTGAGCGCACTGGCAGATTTACGCCTAGACGGGACGGGCGACGGCGTGCCCCGATTCGAGGACCTGCTCGCTGAGTGGCCAGCGGACCTCCCCATGCTGGCCGAGATGAAGATCGATGGCAGCACGGACCCGGCCGCTTTTGCGGCCCAGGTGGCAGCCATGCTGAACGCGTGGAACGGCGCCGCCGCAGCGATGAGCTTTTCCGAGGCGGCGGTGCGTGCGCTTCCTGAAAGCCTGATGCGGGGGCAGCTGATCGCGCCTGTCTTCCATGCGGGTGAGGACCGCTTTCGCGCCGTTGCCGCCCGTGCGCTCGCGGATGGCATTCCTTATCTTGCCGTTCACTACACCGATATGACCCTGGCGGCTGAGATCACCGAGGACCGCGGCACGGCCCTTGCCGTGTGGACGCTCCGCAGCGAGGCGGATCTTGCGGCGGTGCGACCCTTTTCCCCGGCTCTGATCTTTGAACATTTTGATCCGGCGCTGGCAGTCGGGGCCACGGCGCCCTAGATGCACCGGCATGGATGCCGCCCTCCCTCAGATCAGTCTCGCCACTTCGCTCGCGGCCATCTCGCCGGAGGACTGGAACGCCGTCGCGAACCCTATCGGCCTGCCTTACGACCCGTTCCTGAGCTGGGAGTTCCTCGAGGCGATGGAGCACTCCGGCGCGGCGACTCCGAGGACCGGCTGGCGCGGCAGCCATATCCTGGCGCATGACGTGAGCGGACGCCTGCGCGGGGCGATGCCGATGTGGTTCAAGAACCATTCGCGCGGAGAATTCGTGTTCGACCAGTCCTGGGCGGAAGCGTGGCAACGATCCGGCGGCAATTACTATCCGAAGCTTCTGTGCGCGGTTCCGTTCACGCCGGTCACCGGGCGGCGCCTGCTGGTTGCGCCGGGACCGGATAGGGAGCTTTACCGTGCCGCGCTGCTGGAAGGCGCGCTGGAGGTGAGCCGGCGCGCTGGGGTTTCGTCCCTCCACATCAACTTTATTGAGGCGGAGGCAGCGCCTGCGCTCGAACGCGCCGGGCTACTCATCCGTACCGACCAGCAATTTCACTGGAAGAATGACGGCTACGGATCATTCGGAGACTTTCTCGCCACCCTGTCCTCCGAGAAACGGAAAAACCTGCGCAAGGAACGCGCCAAGGCGCAGGAGGGACTGACCTTCCGCCACATCACGG
>NZ_JBKBXW010000069.1:0-3564 GCF_046313735.1 Hyphomonas sp. | reverse complement strand
TCCTGTCGGGCAGCCATCTGGATCTCGTGCGCGAGACGGTCGCGGAAATGCGCAAGCAGGGACTCGAGGATGTGCCGCTCGTCGTCGGCGGGATCATCCCACCGGAAGACAGCCGGGCGCTGCGCCAGATGGGCGTGGCGGCGGTGTATACGCCCAAGGATTTCCGCATCACCGGCATCATGGGCGATGTGACAAAAATTGTCGAAAAAGCGTGGCTTGTGAAAGGCTGACTCCATGATGCTGTAGCGGGGGTTGTCGCCGGGCGCCGAAACTCTGTAACGGTGGCGAGCCCAAGCCGGAGCATCCAGCACCATGCCGAATTCCACGCCCCTCCAGCTTGGCTGGGAAGAATGGCTGTCCCTGAAGGATCTGGGCCTGCCGGCAATCAAGGCGAAGATCGACACCGGCGCCAAGACTTCGGCGCTGCATGCCAGCGTGATCGAGCCGTTCGGGCCAGCCCATGCGCCGCAGGTGCGCTTCCTGATCCAGCCGGATCCGGGTGATGCGTCGCTTGAGGTTACCTGTTCGGCGCCGATCGTCGACCGGCGCGAAGTGACGAGTTCGAATGGCGAGCGGGAGCTGCGTTATGTTATCGAGACGACTGCCGAGATTGGCGGGCTCAGCTGGCCGATCCAGTTGACGCTGTCGAACCGCGAGACGATGACTTACCGGATGCTGCTCGGCCGGGCGGCGATCCAGCCGAGTTGGATCATTGATCCGAACGCCTCCTTCCTTCAGCCGCAGCTGAGCTATCAGACCTATCAGGGCCTGCCGCGCCGCAAGCCGGTGAAACGGCCGCTGCGTATCGCGTTGCTAACGCGGGAGCCCCGCAATTATTCGTCCTTGCGGCTCATTGAGGCGGCGGAAACGCGCGGGCATGTGATCGAAGTGATCGATACCGCGCGCTGTTACATGCGCATCGGCGCGGCGGACGCGGAGGTGCATTATGACGGCGAGGCGCTGCCGCGCTATGACGCCGTCATTCCGCGCATCGGCGCGACCATCACCGATTATGGCATGGCGGTGCTGCGCCAGTTCTCGAACACCGGTGCGTATTGCCTGAACACGGCGGGCGCGATTGGCCGCTCGCGCGACAAGCTGCTGGCGCACCAGCTGCTCGCCCGCGCCAAGATCGCCATGCCGATCACGGCGTTCGCGCACAGCCCGAAGGATACCAAAGGCCTGATCGCGGTGGCGGGCGGGGCGCCGGTGGTGCTGAAGCTGCTGTCCTCCACGCAGGGGAAGGGGGTTCTGCTGGCGGAGACGCGCAAGACAGCGGAGCATCTGGTCGATGCGTTCCGGGGGCTGGACGCAAACTTCCTGGTTCAGGAATTCGTTGAGGAAGCAGGCGGGGCCGATATCCGGGCCTTCATCGTTGGCAACAAGGTCGTGGGCGCGATGCGGCGTCAGGCGGAGACCGGCGAGTTCCGCTCGAACCTCCACCGCGGCGGCACAGCCAGCCCGGCGAAACTGTCGGCGGCGGAGCGGGACATCGCGCGGGAAGCTGCCAAGGTGCTAGGCCTGCAGATCGCGGGCGTAGACCTGTTGCAGACGTCTGCTGGTCCGAAGGTTCTGGAAGTGAACTCGTCTCCCGGCCTCAAGGGCATCGAAGCGGCGACCGGCAAGGACATCGCCGCGCGCATCATCGAACATCTGGAGACGGTCATCCGGCCGCTCGCCCGCCAGCGTGAACCGCTTCTGTAAGCGCCGTCAGCGGCTGGAGAATAGCCGGCCTTTTTCCGTGACGAGCACGATTCCCAGCGAAACGACCCCCAGACCGACGAAGCCCGCCGTGAGCGGAATGGTCGTCCCATTGTACTGCGCGCCGATCAGCATGCCGATCAGGCTCGAGATCAGAGTCGTGGCAAAGCCATAGGCAGCCGAGGCCGTGCCGGCGATCTTGCCGAGCGGTTCCATGGCGAGGGCGGAGAAGTTCGATCCCATCATGCCGAAACAGGCGAAGCTGAGCGCAAAGATCGGGAAGAACACCGCGAAGTTTTCACCAAACGCCAGCGTCGTGAGAGTCAGGACCAGCGAGGTGAGAATGAACATGATCAAGGCCGCATGGCTTATGCGGCGCATGCCGAGCCGCTCGACCAGGCGCGAATTGGTGAAGTTGGCGACGGCGAGGGCCGCCGCGACGCCGGCAAACCAGAGCGCGAAAGTGTTCTCCATCCGGAAGACTTCCCGGAACACCTGTTCGGACGAGGCGATGAAGGCGAACAGCGCGCCGAAGATGATGCCGGACGCCATCATGTAGCCGAAGCTGACGGGCGAGCGGACGACCTCCAGATAGGCGCTGCCCGCGCTGCGCAGGTTCAGCGGTCGCCGGGCTTCGGGCGGCAGGGTTTCCGGCAGGCGCGCCCAGGTCCAGATGAGCATCATCAGGCCCCAACCCGCCAGCACCACGAAGATGCCCTCCCAGGGTGCGAACAGTAGGATCAGCTGTCCGGCGCCTGGCGCGATAATCGGCACGATCATGAAGATGGTCATCACCAGCGACATGAAACTCGCCATACTGCGGCCCGCGAACAGGTCGCGCACCACCGCGGCGGCGACGATCCGCGCGCCGGAAGCGAACACGCCCTGCAGGAAACGCGCAGCGAGCAGCGCCCAGAAATCCTTGAGGATGACGCAGAGAAAGGCGGTCGCGACATAACCGATCAGCCCGATGAACAGCGGCGCGCGGCGGCCGAAGCGGTCGGTTATCGGGCCCCAGGCGAGTTGAGGTGCGCCGAAGCCGAGCACATAGGCGAAGATGATCAGCTGCTGGCGATTGTCGCGCGGCGCGCCCTCGGCCACGAGACCTGTCGCGCGGCTGATTTCGCCGAGGGCAGGCAACATGATGTCGATGGCGATGGCGTTCAGCGCCATCAGCCCGGCGACCATGGCGATCAGTTCCGGCTTGCCGAGGCGTCTCGCCTGGGCCGGTTGAAGCGCGGCTGGCTTGTCTGCCGAATCGCCGTCCATGTTGAGATTGTCCTTATCGCGATAAACTGAATCAGGCCTTCTGAACCCTTTCAGGTGGCTTGGCCAGCGGGCGATCCGGCGTATCTGGTCTGCGATTGTGGAAGCTGTCCGAAAAGATAGGCAGGCGCGGTGAGACTCGATGCTAGGTTGCAACGGCATGAGACCGCCCACACACGCCCTGAGCGCCTGGAAGGTCGTCCTTCTGGCGGCAGTGTTTGTTCTTGTTGCCTGCGGGGGCAGCAGTGGGGGCGGAAGCACGGCGCCGCCACCGGCAGCGAACCAGCCACCGGTCATCACCTCGCCGGCCTCGGTCACCGTCAATGAGCAGACGACCGGACCTGTCTATACACTCACGGCCACCGATCCCGATGGGGACCCCATCACGTTGTCAGTCGTTCCGGGCGGGGATGCGGCGGTTTTCAGCTTCGCGCCGGCGACTGGAGTTCTGTCTCTGCCCCAGCCGCTGGATTTCGATGCGCCGCAGGACGCGGACGGTAACAATGTCTACCGCGTGACGTTCGAGGCGCGCGATGGCCGGGGCGGCGTCGCCAGCCTGACGGTCGAGATTACAGTGCTGCAGGTCGAAGTCGGCAT
>NZ_JBKBXW010000068.1:0-3586 GCF_046313735.1 Hyphomonas sp. | reverse complement strand
TCTGCTGGAGCCGCTCTATTTCGCCATCCCGGCGTTCGACAACAGCCGCCATGTCTTGCACCAGCTGGTGCAGGAGCGCCGTATCGGTCGGCAGGTTGCCAAGGTCGATCCGCATACGGATACATATCACAGAACGGGCAGAAGCAGGAGCTTTTTCGCGCCTGACGGGCAGATTTATCCGGTGATCTTATCCGGCAAGGGCGGGCTTCCATACCCGTTCGGGCGCGCGCCAGTCGATACCTTCGATCAGCATGGCGAGCTGGGCCGGTGTCAGCGTGATCGCGCCGTCATGACCTGCCATAACAGGCCAGACAAAGCCGCCCTGGTCGATGCGTTTGGTGAACAGGCAGAGCCCGTTTCCATCCCAGAACAGGATCTTCAACATCGAGGCTTTCTTGCCCCGGAACGCGAACAAATGGCCGCTGAAAGGGTCTTTCTTGAGCACGTCCTGAACCAGCATTGTGAGGCCGTCGATACCTTTGCGCATATCGGTGTAGCCGAGAGCGAGATGCACCTTTATCCCGGCCGGGACGATCATCATGCCTCAAGTTCCTTGCCGGGCATTTCGAGAAGAACCGCCTCGGGATCGCTCCCTTCAGGGACGAAGACGCGTGCGCCATCCTCAAGCGTCATGACCATCATTCCGGGAGGCGGTGTCACCAGATTCATCGGCAACGGCATCCCTTCCGGAACCAGCACGGTTGCCAGTCTCGCGCGGGCGTTCGGGCCGATCCCGAACTCGACCCGCCAGCGGAACAGGAGGCCCGTGACGATGCCGTGCTTCCGGGCGGTGGCGGACACACTGGTGCCCGGCTGGTCGCTTTCACGTGCGATGGCGAGCTTCTGTTCGTCAGTGAACACGCGCCGCGCCGGCCGCCGCGTTGCACCGGCGGACGGTGTCAAGGCGGTTTCCGCGACATTAGTGCTAGCACTATCTCTAAAGCGCGGACGGGCGGAGGGATGAAGCTGTGACCGCCAGTCGATTTCAAGCTCGCCATCTTCATGCCGCGTGCGCCATTTTTGCAGGGCATGCCGGGAAAGGTTCAGGGCGGACGCGTACTGGCGAAGGCTCATTCCGCTCCAGTTCAGCGCTTCCAGGTGCATCGCCCAGAAGGCCTGGACAGCCCGGCTACGCGTGTCCGTCCGTGCGCCGAAACGTACGCCCTGTCGCTTGCCGGAGCGGCCTTTCTCAAGGTTCTTCCGCGACTGTTCGTGCCGAAGTTCGGCCTGATATTTCTGGTGTTTTTCTGCTTCCTCAAGGCCCATCACGTAGATTATCCAGCCGGCAAAAGTACGCCGGTCCAGCCTGTGATCCCGGCAATAGCGCGTGCGCGAAAGTCCGCTCCGGCGCCAGGCTTCAACATGCGCGGACCAGTATGTCTGGTGGGCCGTGTTCTCAAAACGTTTCAAATCCATGTTCAGCTCCTCACCAGGAAGGGAAGGCCAAATGGAGAACTATTGCGACCCGGAATCGATGTGCAGTCATCGGACGGTTACCATCGAACCCGTTAGGGCAAGATAAAAGGGTTGGCGCCACCCCCTGGGTATCGCCCTGTCTGCACGACGATTTTTCGGCGCCTGTTGCACGCCGTTGTGGTGTACGGTTTCTGCGGGATCTGCTGCAGCCGCGCAGACGTTCGTACACCCTCAATTGCATCGCGATGCAGCTGCTTGCACAGGGTTGCACCACCTCGCCGACGCTCCAACTAGGCAGACCTCGCCTGCGGCGGCACACTGGGAGACACTGCCGGAGCCCCGTGTCATGACACCCAGAAAAACCCCGTCCAAAGGCCATCCGATGACGGTCGCTGCAACACCCTCCCACGCCGCCCGATGAAACCCCGCGTCAACCTCCGCCTCGATGCCGCGCTGCTTGCCCAGCTCGAGGCCGCCGCACGCGCGCAGAAGACGACCAAGACCGACATCCTGGAACAGGCCCTGCGCTGCTATCTTGATCCGGACCGCAATCGCTCGCTGGAGGATAGGCTGATGGAGCGCATGGACGGGTTCGAGAAACGCCTGGGGCAGCTCTTCTGGGCGGTTGATCTGGGCGTCGAGACGACCGGGCATTTTGTCCTTTACTGGCTGACCCGCACAGACCCGATTCCGGAAAGCGAGCGAGACATCGCGCATGCGCTTGGTGAGCGCCGGTTTGATCACTTCATCAACCAGATCGCAAAGAAGCTGCGCCGGCGCAGGTCACTCGTCCAGGAGTCCCTCCGCTGGGAACAATCGGAGCCGGAGTGAGTGGGGCCCCGGCGAGCCACTTTCAGGCAATCGCCCGAGAGCACATCGCAAGCAGACTGCCGAGTTGCTTCCAGGCCAAATGGCAGACCCTGCCATTCGGCCCTGACCAGCCTCCATGCCTGCGCGGGCCCTCGTCAAGGGCGCGCGGAACGCGCGCCGCGCCGCGGCCTTGCCCTTGACGAGGACCCGCGCAGGCGTCACCGCCAAACAGGCTTTGCAAAGCGTTGCCAGCGCCTGCTGCAAATGGCCTGCGCTCCGATAGTCAGTGGGCGGCCATCTGAGGGATCCTTGGCGTCATGCAACCCGTCAGTACCCAACGTATCGAGAACGCCATCCGGATCGTCGTCCAGTTGATCGATATGTCGGGCGACGCCTACTGGCCAGTGCTCGAACGGCTCGAAGTCGAACATGCCGCACTCGCCAGCCGGGAGGAACGCCTGGCCCGGTACCTCGCCGGAGAGCCGCCTCAATCCGCCCTGCGGCGACTACCACCTACAGCGCGCTCAACCCCCCGCGAGCGGCCCGCGCAGGCCGGATGAACGCCCCCTCCGTCTCAGAGCGCTATCTCGCGCACGAGCCGCGCGACATGTTCGAGCGAGGCGCCCTTGCCATAGCGTTCGCGGTCGAGCCGGTGGCCGAACAGGTCGCGCCGGATCCGGTCATCGATGCCGGCCGCCAGCATCCGGTCCTCGAACGCATGGCGCAGCGAATAGAACGAATGAGCCGGGGTCTCGAGCAGGCCATGGGCCTTGAGATACTTGTTCACCGTCGCGCTGAGCCCCGCGCTGCTCTCCCGGTAACGCGGGAACCCCTCCGGGAACGCCCTGAACGCTTCCAGCGAGACGCCGGTCAGCGGGATCACACGCCGGGCATAGGCGCTCTTCAGCTGGCGGCCCTCGGGTTCGATGGCGATGTGCGGCACAGCGGCGTCGAGCCGGATCGTCTTCGCGGTAAGACCTGCGCCTTCAGATGGGCGGTAGCCCGTGTTGACCATGCCGAGCAGCAGCCCGCGCGCCTCATCGTTGAGCCCGGACAGCGCGCCGGGCGCGAGCAGCCGGTTCCGGATCCATTCAGCACTGAACGGCGGGCGGGTGCGCGTCTCGCCTTCGCGGAACGACAGCTCGCCGAGCGGGAGGGTGAGTCCGAGCCGCTTCATCGTGTTCACGGTCTTCAGCACATCGCCGAGATGAATGAGGTCCTTGTTGGCCGAGTTGGGTGTCACCTCGCCCGCCTCGATCCGCTCCAGCCAGTGCTGGCGGAAATCCAGCATGTCGTCGCGCGTGATCGCCTCGATCGGTTTGTTGCCGACGACCTCCACGAAGTTGCGCACGGCTTTGAC
>NZ_JBKBXW010000067.1:0-3707 GCF_046313735.1 Hyphomonas sp. | reverse complement strand
GCCACCGCGCTGATCGCGCCCAGCGCGCGCACTTCCGGCGCCGCCACGGCCACCGCGCCGATGAAGGCGAGCAGGTCGCCCAGCGTGCTCTCGCCCTGCAGGATGCGCCAGGTGACAAAGCCGAGCAGCGCCGCCAGCGCGAGCCCGCCAAACACTTCCAGCACGGGGTCCACCCCCGCCCGTTTGGTCAGCACCTGGAGGAACAGCCGCGAGCGCTCAACAAAGCTCGTCTCCGCCCGCCCCTTCTGCCAGCCTTCGAGGCCGTAGGCCTTCACCATCCGCGCCGCCTGGAAGCCTTCGGTGAGGATCGACGTCACCTCGCCCGTCTGCTCCTGCGCCGCCCTCGACCGTTTACGGACGGAATTGCCGAGCGAGACGACCGGCCCCAGCGCCAGCGGATAAACCACTGTCAGGATCAGCGCGAGCTGCCAGTCCTTCCAGTAGAGCCAGACAAGCACGCCGAGAACTGTCGCCGCGCTCTTGGGAAAATTATTGGCAAAGCGCAGCATCGCCTCGCGGATCGAGACGACATCATTGATGAAGCGCGCGACGAACCCGCCCGCCGCATCGCCGGAAATCCGCGCGAAATCTCCGTCCGTGAGCGCATCATACTGAACCGTCTGTACCCCGACGAGCCCGCGCTGCACCCCGGTATTGTTGAACAGCGTCATCCCGTACATCGACAAGGCCCGCGCCGCCGTCAGCGCGACGATGGCGCCGATGCCCAGCCAGATCCAGCCGAAGTCCGCCGCCCCGCCGGCGGCCTGCTCGGCGATGCCGTCCTGCAGGCCGTTGCCGACATAGTCGAGCACGGCGATATAGCCGATGCTGCAGATCGCCGTCAGGATGGCCATCAGCGTCCCGCCGATGAACCAGCCGCGCTGCGGCCAGAAATGGGCGCGGAACAGGCGGGCGAGGCTGCGCCGCTTCTCCGGCCCGGGGGCGGCGTCAGACGTTATGATGGTCCCCTGTCGCGGGGTCGAGCAGGCGGTGCGCATGCAGGATGAAATAGCGCATCTCGGCCTGGTCGACGGTCCGCTGCGCGGCCGATTTCCAGGCGTCATAGGCGGTCTGGTAATTCGGGAAGGCGCCGATGAAGTCCATCTGCGTCAGATCATCGAATTCCACCGCCGTCACGTCTTTCAGGCGTCCGCCAAAGACAATGTGAAGCAGTTGTTTGCCAGTCGTGTCGCTCTTGCTCATGGGTTTTCGCTCCGTTGCGGCGGGCGGCGGTTTCGGGGCCCGCGCCTGCGGGTCGGGGAGTTTCACCACGCCTGACCGGCGCAGTAACAAAGGATGCAGCGCGTTGCCAGAGGCGACGACACTGCGCTGGGCAGGAACCGCGCGGTTGAACACGAGGCGTTCGCCCAGATGCGTCGTCGCCTGCCCGCCCGCCTCGGTTACGAGCACAGCGCCGGCGGCAACGTCCCAGTCCGCTTTCTCGCCCAGCACCAGCGTCGCGTCCCAGGCGCCACTGGCCACGAACGCCATTCTCAGCAGGGTCGCATTCGGTTTTGGCTGGGCAAGTTCCACCACCGGCCAGGGCTCCGGCCAGTTCGGATGTGTCACGAGGCCCTCATTGGCAATCAGGCGCAGCCCATGCTCCTGGCTACGGCCAGACACGCGGATACCCGCCCCGTTCAGGAACGCCCCGCCGCCGCGCCGCGCATCATAGAACTGCCCCAGCGCCGGGGCGTAAAGCACGCCCGCCACCGCCTCGCCCTCTTCCACCAGCGCCAGGCCAATGCACCAGTCCGGCCGGCCATCGATGAAGGCGCGCGTCCCGTCGATCGGGTCGACCACCCAGACGCGGGCCTTCGCCCGTTCGCCCGGCTCGTCGAGTGTTTCCTCGGACAACCAGCCATATTCCGGCCGGGCAGACCGGAGCCGCTGGGCGCACAGCCGGTTCACCGCCAGATCCGCCTCGGTCACGGGCCCGCGCCCGCCGGTCTTGTTCCAGGTCTCATTGGCGGCGCCAATCGCGGTAAAGGAGAGGGCGAGGTCGCCGGCCTCCTTCGCCAGCGCCTTCAGGAGCTGGAGGTCTTCGTCCAGCGTCCGCTCAGCTGCCTGCAAGGTTCATGTCCTCGATGAGGATCGACGGGGCATCCCGCGTGCCGCGCAGTTCAAGATCATTGGCGGGCACCAGCCGCGCAAACATCGACGGCAGATCCCCCGCCACGGTCACTTCCGAAACCGGCCAGGCAATCTCGCCATTCTCGAACCAGAAGCCGGCCACACCGGCGGAATAGTCGCCGGTATTGGGATTGATCGAAGGCCCGAACATGTCGGTGATCAGCAGGCCCTTGCCCACCTGTTTGGCCAGCGCGCCGGGCGTATCAGCGCCCGGCCGCAGATAGACATTCGAGCTCGTCACCCCCGGCGGATCGCCGAAACCGGGCGAGGCAAAGCCATTCGGCGACAGGCCCAGCTGGCGCGCCGACGGCAGGTTCAACAGCCAGGCCGTCAGCCGCCCATCGTCAATCAGGTGCGTCTCGCGCACCGGCAGGCCCTCGCCGTCATGGCTGCGGCTGCCCATGCCCAGCGGGCGCAGCGGGTCATCGGTGAGGTAGACGCCCGGCGCGAACACCTGCTCGCCCATCCGCTCCTTCAGGAAGCTCACGCCCCGCGCCACGGAGGGTCCGGAAATCGCACTGAGGAACGCCCCGATCAGCGCGTCCGCCACCCGCCGGTCAAAGATCACCGCCGCCTTCTGGGTGTTCACCTTGCGCGCCCCAAGCCGGGCAATCGTCCGCTCCCCGGCCGTCCGGCCGACTTCCTCGGCGCCCGGCATGTCCTTCAGGAAGCGCACCGACCAGCTGTCATAGTCGCGCTCCATATGGCCGTCGCGCTCGGCCACGGCGGCGAGGCCGAGGCTCACCGATGTGCCCGTCCTGGAACTGCGAAAGCCATTGGTCGCCGCCAGCCAGCGGCTCGACCGGTTCCAGGACGCCCCGCATCCCGCCACGGTCTTGACCCCCGGCACCGCCAGCGCCGCCGCCTCGGCAGTCAGCGCATCCCGCTCCAGCGCTTCGGGGCTCAGCTCCGCCTCGCCGGTCAGATCAAGATCCAGATCGCCGCTTGCCAGCAACTCCGCGCCCGGCAGGCCGCAAAACTTGTCCGCCGGCACCGCCTTCGCCATCGCCACACAGCGCGAGGCCAGCGCCTCCAGCCCCTCGGCTGACAGGTCCGCGCCCGACACATGCGCCTGGCTCTGGCCGAAGAAACAGCGCAGCGAAATGCCCGCATTCTCCTCCCGCTCGATGCCTTCCAGCTTGCCATCGCGTACTGAGACGCTGACGCCGTCACTGACGGCCAGCCGCGCATCAGCAGCATCCGCCCCGGCAGCGAGGCAACGTTCGAGCAGCGCGGAAAGCGTTGTTTCCGGAGAATTTCTTGAATCAGTCATGCCCGTTAGATGGACCGGCGCGCAGCCCCGCGCAACTCCCGTCCGTCATCGCCCCGCGTGCGAACCAGGCACCCGGCCATAAAACCCAGCCTGTCCGCTCATCCCATAAAAGAGCCGCCAGGCACCAGCCCGGCGGCTATTGGATAGGTGCAATCCCCGGACTGGTCCGGAGACGAAAAAGCCTAGATGTCGCGGCGGGCGTCCGGCAGGCGGTCGTTGATATCGTCGCGGATATCCAGCAGCGTCACGATCAGGCCGCAGATGAGGCTTGCCGCAACCCAGCCGCCAAAGGCGAACAGGG
>NZ_JBKBXW010000066.1:0-3727 GCF_046313735.1 Hyphomonas sp. | reverse complement strand
ACGAGTTGTTCAACGACACCAGCTGGTTCGCGGTGATGATCGGGCAGGGCCTGCGCCCGCGTGACTATGACCCCGTCGCCGATGTGCTGAACGCGGCCGAGACCGAGGCGCGGATGACCAACATCCGCAACACGGTCGCCACCTCGGCCACCTACATCCCCAGCCATGAGGACTATATCGCGGAGAATTGCGACGCCCGGACTTATGCGCCGGCTTGAGGGGCGGCTCAGTCGGAAAGCTCATAACCCCATAAATCTCGTCACTCCCGACCGGCGCAGCCGGTCTGGGAGTCCATCTCCTGCCATCAACAACTGTGTCGTGCGGTGGCCGATGTCCGGAGATGGGCCCCCAGATGCGCTGTCGCGCATCGGGGGTGACGAAAACAACGAGAAGAGCCTAACGCGCCGCCTCCGCATACACACCAAACACCGCGCCCACGAAACCGCCCGCGCGCCGCGTCGACAGGGTCTTGCCGTCGAGATCGGGGCCGAGGCGTTGCCAGTCGCCGCCGGGAAGGGCCCAGAAGGCGGCATACTCCGCCCCGTCGCCTTCGAAGCGGAGGCGCACCTCGGATGTGCCCGCCTCAAGCGCCACATTTGCCAGCGTTTCGCCTGCCGCCGGCGCGTCCGCCCCGGCCCGCTGGCGCAGCCGAACGGCCGGCGCGCCGTCCGCGCCCCGGCTCAGCCCCAGCGCGAACCAGTATTCATCGCTCTGGAAGGCCGCGAGCCCCGCCTCATCGCCGGTCGCTGCCGGATTAAACGCCACGCTGACCTCCGCCGAGGCCGCCATATGCTGCTGGCGCCGCGCCAGGAAGGAAGGCTGCGCCTCATCCCCCAGCCCCACAGGGCGGGGTGTCAGCGTCAGCTGCCCGCCGGACATCGTGTACCAGTCCTCCTTGGGCACACGCGGCGTCATCCAGTGGAAATTCGCCGCTTCGCCGGAGAAATCCTCGGATACGCCGAAGCTGCCGGTCGTCGGCAGCGGCCCAGCTGCCGCTTCCGGCAGGGCCGGGCGCGGCAGGGTGCGCGGCACGACGACCCCGCGTTCGAGGATCACCGGCCAGCCCGTCTCCCAGCTCACCGGCAGCAGGAAGGTCTCCCGCCCCGTATTATAGTAATCGCCCTCATACGGCCGAACACCGAGGAAGACGGCCCACCAGGTACCGTCATTGTCGATGACATAATCGGCATGGCCCACGGATGTGACCGGATGCGGGCGGTCTGCTGGCAGATCGCGCTGGGTCATGACCGGGTTGCCGGGATAGGGCTCATACGGCCCCGTCACCTCGCGTGAGCGCAGGATGACCTGCGAATGTTCGACCGCCGTGCCGCCCTCTGCTGCGGAGAGATAGTACCAGCCATCCACATTGTAGATGTGCGGGCCTTCGATCCAGATCGGCTTTTCTTCCGGGCGCACGCCGCCATCGAGGATCATCACCGGCTCGCTCAGTGCCTCGAAGGTTTCCGGATGCACCTCGCGGATCCAGATCGCGCGGTGGCCGTCATAGGTGGAGCCGCTGGCGGGCTCGTCATTGTTCATCAGCCAGACCTTGCCGTCGGCGCCGAAGAACAGCGATGGGTCAATGCCCCCGACATGCGGCGTCCAGATCGGGTCGGACCAGGGGCCGGCCGGATCGCTGGCCGTCAGGATGAAGTTTCCGCTGCAATCGACGCAGGTATTGGCGATGTAGTAGGTGCCCTCATGATAATCGATCGTCGCCGCAAACACGCCGCGCGACAGGCCGAGGCCGTCAAAGTCGAGCATGCCCGGCCGGTCGATGGCGTTGCCGATCTGGGTCCAGTTGACGAGATCGGTCGAATGCCAGACCGGGATACCGGGAAACCAGGTGAAGGTCGAATGGACCATGTAGAAATCCCCGCCCACCTGGGTGATTGAGGGGTCCGGATAGAAGCCTGCGAGAATCGGATTGGTGAACTGGCCGTCCGGCGCGGGCCAGGCGCCAGGGTCTGGTTCCTGGCCTTCATAGACGAAGTCCGTGAACACGGCGCGGCTGGGGGCCTCGCCCGTCTGAGGCGCATCCGGCGCGGCGCCGCAGGCTTGCAGCAGCAGGGCGGCGCCCAGCCAAAGGCTGGCGGCGGCGGAAAGGGTGTGGCGGCGGGTCATGGGTCTGTCCTCCTGTCAGGGACCGGCAGACCGGTCCTCAAGTCTCTGGCGGGGTCCGTCATTTTTCGGGCTGGACGAACCGCGAAGCTTCATGTTAGCAGCAAATGATAGCGTTACCATAAAAAATTGGGCCCGGTCGCAACAAGGCGAAAAACGGGCCTCTGACAGGAGGAAACCCATGACTCACCTGACCCGCAGAACGGCTCTGGGCCTCATTGCCAGTGCCGCCGGTATGGCGGCCTGTGCTGGCCGCCCCGCGACGGAGTTGATGTTCCCGGTGGATCCGATGCCCCTGAAGGACATCGCGCGTACCAAAGGCCTCCTGTTCGGCTCGGCGATGGCCGACCACCAGCTTGCCGATCCGGACTATGTCCGCATCATCCTCGCCGAATGCGATGTCATCGTCGCCGAGAACGAGCATAAATGGTACACGATCCATCCGCAGCCGGATGTCTGGAATTTCGAACCCGCCGATGCGCTGGTCAATTTTGCGCAAGACAACGGCCTGAAGATGCGCGGCCACACGGTCCTCTGGCATCATCCGCGCTGGTTCCCGGACTGGGTCAATGAACTCGAATTCGACACCGCCGCTCAGGCCGAGGCGATGCTGGATGACTACATCACCCGCGTCGTCACCCGCGCACATCCCTTCATCCACAGCTGGGACGTGATCAACGAGGCGGTGGACGACAAGACCGGTGAACTGCGCGAGACATCTTTCTCCCGCGCCATGGGCGGCCCGCTGAATGTCATGGAGTACGCCTTCCGCAAGACGGCTGAGCTCAGCCCCGGCACCGCGCTCGCCTATAATGATTACATGAGCTGGGAGACCGGCAACGAGAACCACCGCGCCGGCGTCCTGAAACTGATGGGCGACCTGCTCGCGCGCGGCGCCCCGCTGACCAAGTTCGGCATCCAGAGCCATTCCAATTACGACATGCCGGACGAATTCACGCCCGACAAGCAGCGCGCCTGGCGTGCCTTCTGCGAGGAAGCCATCGGCATGGGCCTTGACCTGTCGCTGACCGAATTCGATGTCAACGACACGCGCCTCGGCCCGGATATCGAGATGCGCGACCAGCTGATCGCCAGCTTCACCAAGGACTATCTCGACATCATGCTCGCCTATCCTCAGACCAAGGAGCTTCTGATGTGGGGCATGGTCGACAAGTATAGCTGGCTGCAGGATTTCGAGCCGCGCGAGGATGATGTAGAAAAACGCCCGACACTGTATGATTCCAACTACAGGCCAAAGCTGATGCGCGAAGCGGTAGCCGCTGCCCTGCACGCGGCGCCGGTCCGCAGCTGAGCCAGGGCGACCCTCCATGTTTCTCGGAATCGATATCGGCACATCGGGCGTCAAGACGGTCGTTATCAATGACACCGGTGACGTAATTGATCAGGCAGCCGCGCCGCTGACGGTTTCTCGCCCGCAGGCCCTCTGGTCGGAGCAGGATCCGGCCGACTGGTGGGCCGCCACCAACCGCGCGGTGCTCGAGCTTTCGCCGGACCGGCGGGCGAATGTGCGCGGCGTCGGCCTCTCCGGCCAGATGCATGGCGCGACGCTCCTCGGCGCAGGCAGCGAGGTTCTCCGCCCTGCCAT
>NZ_JBKBXW010000065.1:0-3737 GCF_046313735.1 Hyphomonas sp. | reverse complement strand
CCCCCTGGCATTCCGGCCTCAACCCCAAGGAACGCCGCCGCACCTGGCGCGAGGTGGTGCATGGCCGCGCACGCATCGTGATAGGGGCCCGCTCGGCGCTGTTCCTGCCATACAGGAAGCTCCGCCTGATCATCGTGGACGAGGAGCACGACACCAGTTTCAAGCAGGAAGACGGCGTCACCTATCATGCGCGTGACCTCGCCGTGATGCGGGCAAAGCTCGAGGGCGGCCAGGTCGTCCTCGCCTCGGCTACCCCGGCGCTCGAGACGGCGGTGAATGCCGAGACGGGGCGCTATACCCGCCTCAAGCTCGCCGCCCGGCCGGGCACGGCGCGCCTGCCGGAGGTCGAGCTGGTCGATCTGCGCAAATCATCGCCGGAAACCGGCAAATGGCTGTCGCCGTGGCTGGTGCGCGGCATTCAGGACACGCTGGCAGCGGGCGAACAGTCGCTGCTGTTCCTGAACCGGCGGGGTTATGCCCCGCTCGTCATCTGCAAGGCCTGCGGCGAACGGCTGAAATCGCCCGGCACCGAAAACTGGCTGACCGAGCACCGCTATACCGGCCGCCTCGTCTGCCATGTTACCGGCTATTCCATCGCAAAACCCGCCAAATGCCCGCATTGCGGCGCGGCTGATTCGCTGATGGGCGTCGGCCCCGGCGTGGAACGGGTGGCGGAGGAGGTCCGAGTGCTGGTGCCGGAAGCGCGGATCGAAATCTTTTCCTCCGACACCACCCAGGGCGGTGACGCCGTCCGCAGCGTCGTGGAGCGGATGCAGAATGGCGAGATCGACATCCTCATCGGCACCCAGATCGTCGCCAAGGGCCACAATTTCCCGAACCTGACCCTGGTCGGCGTGGTCGACGCTGATAGCGGCCTCAAGGGCGGCGATCTGCGCGCAGGCGAGCGCACCTACCAGCTGCTCAGCCAGGTGGCCGGCCGGGCAGGCCGGGCCGAGCGGCCAGGCCGGGCGCTGGTGCAGACCTGGGCGCCGGACAATCCGGCCATGCAGGCGCTCGCCGCCAATGACCGCGACGGTTTTCTGCAGATCGAGCGGGAAGTGCGCGAGGAACTCGGCCTGCCGCCCTTCGGGCGCCTCGCCGGGCTGATTCTGTCGGCGCCCTCGGCGGAGCTGGTCGATATAATTGCACAGGAGATCGCGGCCGCTGCGCCGAATGCCGAGGGGGTGGAGATATACGGGCCTGCGCCAGCGCCATTGTCCGTGATCCGGGGGCGCCACCGGCGGCGCTTCCTGGTCAAGAGCCCGCGCAATGTGGATCTTTCGGCTTATATGCATGCCTGGACGGCCCGGCTGAAACTGCCCGGTCCCGTCCGCCTGTCGATCGACATAGACCCTTATTCTTTCCTATGAGCCTCTGTAGGCGCGGAAGCGGCGTCCCTGCGGCCATATTGCCGCATGACGGGCGCGGGGCGGGCCTGTTGTCAGCGCAGTTTTCTGGTGATAAGCGCCGCACAGCCTTGAGGGGGTGCGCGTTTCGCGGGCACCCCTCAACTCATATGACGCGGCCATCCCGGCCCCCCAAAAGCGACGGATCTCAAGACCTTGCCAGCCTCGACTGTTATCCAGACCAGCGAAACGGCTCAGCGCTATGCCCGCGCGCTCTTCGAGCTGGCGCAGGACAAGGGCGATCTGGCTGCAATCCATAAGGATTTCAGCGGGTTCGCCGCGCTGGTTCGCGAGTCTGCGGACCTGCGCAAGCTGCTCAATTCGCCCGCCTTTACCCGCGACGTGAAAGTCGCCGCCCTCGGCGCGATTGCCGACAAAGCCGGCTACACGCCGCTGTTCGCCAAATTTCTCGGCGCCATCGCCACCAACGGCCGGTCGAAAGAGATTGTCGGCGCCGAAGCCGCGTTTGACCGCCTCTATGCAAAACAACGCGGCGTTCAGCGCGCTATCGTGCGCACCGCAAAAGACATGACCGGCGCCGAGAAGGCCCGGATCGAATCGCTGTTGGCTAGGCTGGTCGGCGGCGATGTTGAACTTACCAGCGAGGTAGATCCTTCGCTGATCGGTGGCATCCAGCTGCGTCTCGGCTCCAAGCTCGTGGACGCCAGCATTGCCCGTAAACTTGATCGCATGAACACCGCCATGAAGGGAGCATGAGAAGCTCGATGGATATTTCACCAGCAGAAATTTCGGGCATCCTGAAGTCTCAGATCGAGAATTTCGGTGTCGAAGCTGAAGTCTCGGATGTTGGCCAGGTGCTGTCCGTCGGTGACGGCATTGCCCGCGTCTACGGCCTCGACAGCGTCCAGGCCGGCGAGCTCGTCGAGTTCGACGGCGGCATCAAAGGCATGGCTCTGAACCTCGAAGCCGACAATGTCGGTGTCGTGATCTTCGGCGATGACCGGGGCATCAAGGAAGGTGACACCGTCAAACGCACCTCCGAGATCGTCGCGGCGCCTGTCGGCATGGGCCTGCTCGGCCGCGTGGTCGATCCGCTCGGCGAGCCGATCGACGGCAAGGGCCCTCTCCAGAACGTCGCCGCCCGCGCCCGCGTGGACGTGAAGGCCCCCGGCATCATCCCGCGCAAATCGGTGCATGAGCCGATGATGACGGGCATCAAGGCGATTGACGGCATGATCCCGGTCGGTCGCGGCCAGCGCGAGCTGATCATCGGCGACCGCCAGACCGGCAAGACCGCCATCTGTATCGACACGATCCTGAACCAGAAGCCGACCAACGACGCCGCCAAGTCCGACAAGGACAAGCTGTTCTGCGTCTATGTCGCCATCGGCCAGAAGCGTTCGACCGTGGCCCAGGTGGTCAAGGTGCTCGAAGAGCGCGGCGCGCTCGACTACACGATCGTCGTCTCTGCCACCGCGTCCGAGCCCGCCCCGCTGCAATATCTTGCCCCGTTCACGGGCTGCGCGATGGGCGAATGGTTCCGCGACAACGGCATGCACGCTCTGATCATCTATGATGACCTTTCCAAGCAGGCTGTCGCCTATCGCCAGATGTCGCTGCTGCTGCGCCGCCCGCCAGGCCGGGAAGCCTATCCGGGCGACGTGTTCTACCTCCACTCGCGCCTCCTGGAGCGCGCCGCGAAGCTGAACGACGAGAACGGCAATGGTTCGCTGACGGCTCTGCCGGTCATCGAAACCCAGGCCAACGATGTGTCGGCTTATATCCCGACCAACGTGATCTCGATCACCGATGGCCAGATCTTCCTCGAAACCGACCTGTTCAATTCGGGTGTCCGCCCGGCTGTGAACGTCGGCCTGTCGGTCTCGCGCGTCGGCTCCGCCGCCCAGACCAAGGCGATGAAGAAGGTTGCCGGCTCGATGAAAGGCGAACTCGCCCAGTACCGCGAGATGGCCGCCTTCGCGAAATTCGGCTCCGACCTCGACGCCGCCACCCAGCGCCTGCTGAACCGCGGCGCCCGTCTGACGGAACTCCTGAAACAGCCGCAATACTCGCCGCTGCTGATGGAAGAGCAGGTCGTGATCATTTACGCCGGTACGCGCGGCTATCTCGACAAGGTCGCCGTTAAGGACGTCGTCCGCTTCGAGAAAGACCTCCTGGCCCATCTGCGCGGCGCCAAGAAGGATCTCCTCGCCAAACTCCGCGAGAAAAAAGATCTGACCAGCGAGATCGAGGAAGAGCTGAAAAAGACGCTCGACGATTTCACGTCGAAGTTCGCCTGATCGCGCTCCCGAGGACGAAGGACACTAAAGGCCCGACATGCCCAGCCTGAAGGATCTCAAGAACCGGATC
>NZ_JBKBXW010000064.1:0-3772 GCF_046313735.1 Hyphomonas sp. | reverse complement strand
AAACAGACAGTGGGGGCCGCATGGCGACGGTGACGGTGAGCGAAGGCGAGTTTGCGGGCTGGACGACCTGGCCGGACGAGCCCTTCGAATACGAAGCCGCCGGTCCGTTCTATGTCCGCGTTGATGACAAGGGCCCGGTCGCGGCCTTCCGGGCAGAGCGCAAGCACATGAACGCCGGCGGCGTCGTGCATGGCGGCTGCCTGATGACGTTTGCGGATATAGCCCTGTTCTCGATTGCGCAGATGGCGATGGAGGGCGCCTATGGGCTGACCGTTGCCTTCACCTCCGAATTCCTGGACGGGGCACGCGAAGGCGAACTGATCGAGGCGCGCGGCGAAGTGCTGCGCGAAGGCGGCTCGCTAATCTTCGTGCGCGGGATCGTGACGGCCGAAGGGCGCCCCTGCCTGAACTTTTCAGGCACCATTAAGAAACTCCGGAGAGAAGATACATGACCCAGCCGCCCTATCAGGAGCTGTCGCGCTCCATAAATGGCAAGACCGCGCTGATCACCGGCGCCGCAAGCGGCATGGGGCGCGCCACCGCGCACCTCTTCGCGCGCGAGGGCGCCAATGTGGCGGTGACCGACCTAAAGCAGGAAAATGTCGACATCGTCGTGGACGAGATCCGCAAGGCGGGCATCGAGCATGTGAAGGGCTGGACGCTGGATGTCAGTGACGGCGGCACCATCAAGCGCGTGGTGGATGAGGTCGCGGCGCATTTCGGCGGGCTCGATATCCTCGTCAACAATGCCGGCTTCGCGAAGATCGCGGATGTCAGCGAGGAGACCTATGAGGACAGCTGGGGGGCGTCGATCAATGTCATGCTGACCTCGCACCAGCGGGCGATCCGCGCCGCCCTGCCCTATATGCGCCAGAATGGCTGGGGCCGGATTGTCAATATCGCCTCCACCGAAGGCCTGGGCGCGACGCCGGGCAACAGCCCCTATGTGGCCGCCAAGCATGGGGTGATCGGCCTGACGCGCGGGCTCGCCGTCGATCTCGGCCGCGAGGGCATCACGGTGAACTGTATCTGCCCCGGCCCGGTCATCACCGGCATCACCAGCGGCATCTCCGACGAGCATAAGGAAATCTATGCCAAGCGCCGCGTCCCGCTGCGCCGCTACGGTATCCCGGAGGAGGTGGCGCACATGACGCTGTCGCTGGTGCTGCCGGCGGCGAGCTTCCTCAACGGCGTACACATTCCGGTCGATGGCGGCCTGACGATCAAGAACGCCTGAGGCGCTTTCAGAACTTCCCGTCCAGTGACGCGCGGGCATGCGCGCGCTGCGCGGCGCAGAGGGTCAGGTATTCCTTTGTCTCGGCGAGGGCGCGTTCATGGCCGGCCAGGGCGCGCTCACCGCCTGCGAACAGGGCTTCGAGGTCCGTCGTGACCGCCGGGTCGCAGAAATCGCGCGCGAGGCGGGGCATGTTGCGCCGGGTCTGGGACGGAATAACTGCGACGAAATCGGGGAAGTTGCTCCAGATGCGGTTCCAGACGTCGGGGCGATGGCGCGCATTGGCCATCAGGCTCTGCATCGCCGACAGGCTGACCTGCTGGCTGATCTCGCCTGAGCGGATCAGGTCCAGTACGTGCAGCGCATCCTCCGTCTCGGCCACCGAGCCAATGGCGCTCGCCACCGCCTGGCGGAATACGGCATCGTCGAGGCGCTGCTCTGCCTCGATCACGCGGTCCAGCATCGGCCGTCCGCCCTCCTCCAGCGCGGCGCGCAGGGCCGGTACGAAGAGATCGCTGGAGAGGCTGCCTGTGCCCGCCATGAAGGCTTCGAGTTCCGCAATGAGACCGCTGCGGCTGTCCGCATCGCGCAGAACGCCGGCGCGGAAGGCGAGCAGCTGGCTGACAGCTTCCGGCGCGGCAGGCGGGGAAATACCGTCAACGCTTGCGGCGGCCTGGCTGCGGGCAGCCTCCGCCATGTCGCCCTCGAGATGGCCGATCAGGGCCGACCAGCTGCGCAGCGCAGACATCATGACGGTATTCGAGGGATGCTCCAGCCCGGCCCCGAGCACATCCAGGAATTCATCGGCGCCGAGCTTTCCGGCATCAAACGCCGCCTGCGCACTGTCGAGCGTGACCAGCGCTTCGCCGGGCTGCAGCGTGCCGAACGCATCTGACAGGCCCTGCCAGAGCTCCGGCGTCAGATCGAAGCGGTAGTAACCGGTGCCGCCGGCATTCGGCAGGACCATCTCGGGGCAGATCGTGCCCTGGATCTCGAGTGTGCGGCTGGTTTCGCGCAACAGAGTGCAGACCTCGCCGTCCAGCGCGCCATCACGCCAGGCGACACAGACCGGCACGGCCCAGCGGCCACCCGGCGCAATCTCGGACCCCAGGGGCCGGTAGCGGCTCTGCGACAGTGCGAGCTTCGGCGTGCCTGCGCCGCAGCTGAGGCTCGCTTCGATGACCGGCACGCCGGGTTGGGTGACGAAGCTGCGGAAGACCTCGCCGATCTCCGGCTGGCCACTGGCCCGTCCAATGGCCTCATAGAAGGTGGCGCTGTCAGCCTTGCGGTCCGCGAAGCGCGCAATGTAGCGCCCGAGCGCGGGGCGCAGCACATCCGGGCCATAATAGGTGTCGATCATGCGGATGATCGACAGGCCCTTGGAATAGGTGATCGCGTCATAGGCGTTGCGGATATCCTCATTGCGCGCAATCGGCTCGGCCACGGCGCGCACGCCGTTCAGGCTGTCCTGATCCATCGCCGTCAGGCCGCGCACGATGGAGGCGAGGTCGTGATTCTCCTCCGGCTCCATCATCGCCAGCACCGAATACTCGCTCCAGCTGGCGAAGGCCTCCTTCAGCCAGAGATCATCCCACCAGGGCGGAGTGACGAGATTACCGAACCACATATGCGCGATTTCGTGCGCATGGATCTGTTTCAGGCTGCGGATCTGGCCCGGCCCGGCATTCGGGCCTTTCAGGATGCGCCCCTCACGGTAGGTGATCGCGCCGGCGAGCTCCGTCGCGCCGGACGGCCATTGCGGCGCGGCGATGATGTCGAGCTTCTGATAGGGATAAGGCTGGCCGAGCATCTCCTCGAACACCCGCATCATCTCGGGTGTCAGGTCGAGCGCGAAGGCGAGTTCCTCGCCTTTGCCTTCCCGCGCGTAGCCGGCGAGCGGGACTTCGAAGTTGCGCACAGAGTTTACAGGCAGCGGCGGGCGCTCGACCCGGTCAAACTCGCCCACAGCGGCGGAGAGGAGGAAGGTGGACAAGGGCCGCGTCGGCGCAAAGCGGATCGTCTCGAAGCCCGGCTGGGCCATCTCGCGCGAGATTTCCGGCGTGTTGGCAATCGCATGCATGCCTTCCGGCACGGTGAACGTCATCTCGAACACGGCTTTCATGCCGGGCTCGTCGAAGCCGGGCAGGAACCGGCGCGCCTGGATGCTTTCGGACTTGGCGAGCGCGTACCATTTGCCCTGCGATTCGACCCGGAACAGGCCGGCGAGGCTCGTATCGAAAGGCGCGGTATAGTCGATGGCGAGGGTCAGGCGGCGCGCAGTAAGGCGCTGCGGGAAGCCGACCCAGACGACGCCGGTATCCAGCACCTCGGTCCAGGTCGCCTCATGCGTCTCGCCGCCGGCGGTGGCGGTGATCAGCGCGACATCAAGCTCGTCGCCGTGCAGCCAGAGACCGGTCGCGGCGGCGGTGAGCTCGATATCGATCTCGACATAGCCGGAAAAATGCGTCTCGCGCGGGTCAAGCTCCAGAAAGGCGCGGTAGGTGACGGGCCGCGCCGTGGACGGCAGCCGCCCGGCCG
>NZ_JBKBXW010000063.1:0-3952 GCF_046313735.1 Hyphomonas sp. | reverse complement strand
GCATTGCGCGTGACCCCGCCCAGTTGTTTGGCGATCTGCGAGGCCGAGTGGCCTTCGGCCCACAGCTTCTTGAGCACCGTTACCCGTTCATCAGTCCATGACATGGCTTGCAGGTCTCCCGGCGGGCCGGCACCAGCACTTGTGGCCCGAACCCCTAGATGTTGTGGCAGCTGTTAAGCGCTGCCCTTTCGACACCTACATCTTGTATCACCAGCGAAACGAAACACAACATGGGCCTACGGCATTCCACAGAGTTTCTATATCTTGTGGTCAGACACTGATCAGGCCCTGCTCAGGCGCGCGGCGCGGTTGCGGGCGAAATAATGCGCCCCCGGCCACTCGCGCTCTGCAGGCACATCACCTATCTGGGCGTCATGGATACGATTCCCGAGCCGTCGCAACCCCGTCTTCGCCAATACGGCGCCATCAACAGCCTTGGCCTGTGGACACTCTACAAAAGAGAAGTCGGCCGGTTCATGAAGGTCTGGATGCAGACCGTCTTCGCCCCCGTGGTGACGACGCTGCTGTTCATGACCGTGTTCAAGCTGGCCTTTGGCGAGCGGGGCAATCTCACCGGCGATTTTGCAGGCCTGAAGTATAATGACTTCCTCGCCCCCGGCCTGATCATGATGGCCATCCTGCAGAACGCGTTCTCGAATACGAGCTCCAGCCTGCTGCAGGCGAAATTCAACTCCACCCATGTCGATTTCCTGATGCCGCCGCTGTCACCGCTGGAGCTGACGATTGCCTTCCTCGGCGGGGCCATCACGCGCGCCTTTGTGGTCGCGAGCATCTCGGCGGTCGCGATCCAGCTGTCGGGCCTCGCCAGCCTGCCCATCGCGCATATCTGGCCCATCCTGTGGTTCGGCATCACTTCCGCCGTGATCCTCGGCGCGCTCGGTGCCTTTGCCGGGATCTGGGCCGACAAGTTCGACCATCTCGCCGCCGTGACCAATTTTGTCATCGTGCCGCTGACATTCCTGTCCGGCACCTTTTACGACATCAAGGTCATGGTGGAGCCATTCCAGACGCTCGCCCATCTCAACCCGATCTTCTACATGATCGACGGCTACCGCTACGCTCATCTCGGCGTCGCCAATGGCTCGCTGATGGTCGGCGTGATCTTCACCGGCGTGCTGACCGTGGCGTCAGTCGTCTGGATCTGGGCCCTGTTCCGCCGCGGCTACAAGCTGAAGGCCTGATCTGGCCTGCAACACAAACCCACGCTCACACGGCGTCATCCCGGAATTGCCGAAGGCAATATCCGGGACCCAGGTTTTGCTGTGTGGACTGAAGAAGTTCTGGGTCCCGGACAAGTGCTGCGCACTTTCCGGGATGACGAAAGTTGAGGGATAAACCGTCCAATGGGCCTGTGAGGCGCCAGTGGACCGAAAGCCCTAGTCCTTCGGCTGCGGCGTCAGGCGCAGATAGGGCAGCACGCGCTTGAAGCCGCCAAAGCGTTTCTCCGCGTCCTCATCCGAGACCGCGCCGGTGACGATCACGTCCTGGCCCTGTTTCCACTGGGCGGGCGTCGCGACCTGATGCTTCGCCGTCAGCTGGATCGAGTCCAGCGCGCGCAGGATCTCGTCAAAGTTCCGGCCCGTGGTCATCGGATAGGTCAGGATCAGCTTGATCCGCTTGTCCGGCCCGATGATGAACACCGAACGCACGGTCGCATTGTCCGCAGGGGTGCGGCCTTCGGAAGTGCCGGAAATGTCCGCCGGCAGCATGTCATACAGCTTCGCGACGGTCAGGTTCTGGTCGCCGATCATCGGGTAGGCGACGGACTGGCCGGTGGCGGTCTGGATGTCGGCCTTCCATTTGTGGTGGCTCTCAACCGGATCGACCGAGATGCCGATGATCTTGGCGCCGCGCTTGGTGAATTCCGGCGCGATCCCGGCCATGTAGCCAAGCTCGGTCGTGCAGACCGGCGTGAAATCCTTCGGGTGGCTGAAGAGGACGGCGTAACCATCCCCGATCCAGTCATGGAAGCTGATCTTGCCTTCCGTCGTATCGGCGGTGAAATCCGGGGCAGTGTCATTTATGCGCAGCGACATGAAGTGTCTCCTGTTGGCGGGCGCCCAAACGTCTGGCCGGGCGAGAACATAATCCTTGCGCTCAGATGTGGTTGCAGACAGTCCGGAACAACTGAACTCACACGCTAGCAGCGCTAAAGCGCGGCCCGCGCTGCACGCCGCCTCTATTCCAGCACGGCCATGATGTCTGCGGTGTGCATATCAGTCATCATGTCCAGATAGGCATCGAGCCATGGCTTGTGCGCTGACCCCACGAGCGAGAGCACCCGCCCGCCGACGGCATCGGCGGATGCTTCGCGGATATGAGCCGCCATGCGCAGATTGCGCGTATCCCATTCTGCCATACGCACCCGGCCCACATCTTCCGGCCAGGCCCGGTCGATCATTACCCGCCATTGACCTTCGGCATCCAGATGCCCGTGCTCAACCGTGTTAAGCATCCGGAAATAGTCCAGCAACGCGTCTGCACTCCGCCAGTCATCCGCTTCCAGCGCCGTGGCGGTAAAGACGGGGTGGTCGAAAATCACCGCAAATTCGGGCGTTTCCAGTGCGGCCGTCATCGGCCCGGCCACCCGGCCCATCAGGTGCGAGGCTGTGTGGTCATCGGCCGGGTAGACCCGCTCATGGCCCAGCCGGACGGCCAGCGCCACGGCGATCTGAACGTTTTCGTTGCTGGAGGCTGACACCCGGTCCAGCAGCTCAGCCAGTTCGCTAGTCACGCCCTCTCCCGGCAGCCTGTCCGCCGCGTCGAGACGCAGCCACTGCACCAGCGCAGAGTAGACATCGCCCGATGCGGCGAGGAGGGTGGCAAGGCGGCGCCGCTGGGCCGCCGACGGCGCGTCCGGCCAGTCGGCCAACGCCTCGTCCGCCGCCAGGCGGGCTTCCGGCATGGATAGCCCGGTCTCCGCTCCGGCAAGGCGCACACCGTCCAGCGCCGCGCGGGCGAAATAGCCCACGGCTCCGTCAAAGCGCGCATCATAGGCCTGCATCAGGAAGATTGTCTCAGGTCCCAGCGCCTCTATGGTGATGACACTGGGTCTGAGCGTTTCAAGCCGGTCCAGAAGGCCCGACAGCGCCGCCGGGTCGAACCCGTCATACTGGGCCAGATGGGCGGTGCCGAGCACGTACACCTCGGTGGCATCACCATGAACATGGGCGGCATAGTCTCTTGGATCGAAGGCCGCCGCGGCGTCCTGCGCCTCGCAGACGGCGACGGTCATGAGACAGGCGAGAAGGGTGGCAGAAAACTTCAACATCAGTTTTGCTCCCACTCAAGGCAGCGAGTGTCAATCGCCGCTAAAGCGACGCCCGGGCCGCATCGCGCCGGTAGTTGCGCGTCGCCATCAGCAGGCAGGCGATGCTGGCCGCGTTGAGCACGAGCATCGCTTCCAGCGCCTGGGCAAGCGGGCGGGTTGATCCGCTGCGCAGGAAATAGTCTGACAGCTCTCCAGCGATCCAGGGGCCGCAGCCGATGCCGATCAGGGTCAGGCAGAACAGCATGAAGGCCGAGGCGAACGAGCGCATCCGCAGCTTTACCAGTTCCTGCGAGGCGGTGTAGGCGATGCTCGCATAAATCAGCCCGATGAAGCTCGGCACGATATTCCAGGCATAGGCGAGCTCCGCCGTCGGCGCGCGCAGGAACATCCAGGCGAAGGGCAGAGCCAGCCCCGCGCACAGCGCGATGATCAGCGGCCGCCAGCGCAGGTCGCGCTTCGACAGCGTGTCGCACACCCGCCCGAGCACGACGGCGCCGATGCTGCCGACCCCGCCGATCAGCACGCCCAGAGGCAGCGCGACCTGGCCCGGCGAGAGATCATGCGTGCGCTGAAGATAGCTCGAGGTGAAGACGAGGAAGGCGTTGGACGAGATGCAGATCAGAAGACAGCCCGCGAGCAGCCAGAGGTAAGACGACTGGC
>NZ_JBKBXW010000062.1:0-3954 GCF_046313735.1 Hyphomonas sp. | reverse complement strand
GTATCGCCCGCATCACAGCCGCAGGCTCCATGCCGTAAACGATACCGAAGCCCACGCTGACGAGCAGCAATGCGAGGAACGCCGGTATCCGTGCCCGGAGGATCAGGCCCAGAAGCGCCGCTATACTCGCTGCGACGATGACGAAGGCGTAGGTTGTCTCCCCCACCTGACCGCGATCCTAGAAGCCGTGGCCGAGCGCGTTGAGACGGAGGCGTCCAAGCCAGGGGCCGGAGGTTATGTAGAGTGTCCGGCCATCATCTCCGAAGGAACAGTTAGCGGCGGCTGTGCCGGTGTCTATCCGCAGCACGGGTGTGCCATCCGGCATGAAGACATGCACGCCGCCGGGGCCGGCAAGATAGAGGCGGCCTTCGGTGTCAACTGCGAGGCCGTCCGGAAGGCCGGGATGAGCTTCCCCCACCATCGGTGTCATGTCGGCCAGCATCCGGCGTCCTGTGGGAACGCCTTCCGTGTCCAGATCATAAGCGAACAGCTGGGCGGCGCCGGGATCAGAAACGGCAACATACAACGTTCGCCCATCCGGCGACAGGATAATGCCGTTCGGCAGGGTCAGGCGGTCGTCAATGAGCGTAACCCGGCCATCTGGATGCCAACGATAGACGCCGTTGAAATGTGTCTCTTTGTGGGGCGACTCCATGAAGCCTGCCAGACCATAGGGCGGATCGGTGAAATAGACCGAGCCATCTTCGGCCAGGACGAGATCGTTCGGGCTGGAGAAGCGCTTGCCCTCATGGTCCGTGGCTAAAAAGGTCTTCTGCTTCGTGGCGAGGTCCAGCCGCGCGATGGCGCGGTTGCCATGGTCTGCAAGCAGAATCGTGCCCGTCTGATCGCCTCGGATCAGGCCATTGGCACCGGGCTGGCCGATAATGCCTTCGGGATCGTCGCCCTCAAGGCCTGCGGGGTGAAGGAAGGTGTCGAGCCCCGCTGCCTCGCTCCATTTATACATGGTGTTGGCCGGTACATCCGTGAACAGAAGATACTGTCCGTCCTTGATCCAGACAGGCCCCTCTGACCAGATGAAGTCCTCGCCTGTCAGTTTTTCAACACCGGCGCCGGGCACCAGCAGGTCCGCGGAGAGGGCAGTGTCGAGAATAACGATCTGCGTCCCCTCGGCGGCGTCGGCTATCAGCGTTGAATCCGGCTGCGTGGCAGCGGGCGGGGCTGTCTCGGTGCAGGCCGTGAAGCACATTGCCGCCATGATAGCGAAAACCGTGCGGGTTTGTGGTGATGCTTGCATGACTATTCCCCCTCAATCTCGACGCGGGTGACCAGCGCGGCTCCCGGCGCATCCGCTATGACGGATGCCGGCAGGTCGAAGCTGCCCGTCAGCCGGATATCGTCAGAGGATGAGCCAATGCGGAAATCGATCCGGCCGGCATCCGCCTCGAACCGGCCGGAGGGCGCGAAATAGGCGAACTGTTCGGGTAAGAGCGTGAAGGCAACCCGCCGCGTCTCGCCTGCCGGAATGGTCACGCGGGAAAAGCCGCGCATTTCCTGTACCGGCCGGGCGACCTGCGCCACAGGATCACGCACGTAAAGCTGGACCACTTCGTCCGCATCGATGCCGGACGTGTTGGTAATGTCCGCGCTGATCGTAATTGTCCCGCCTTGCACCAGCTCGTCAGTGGACTGATTCAATCCGCTATACTCAAAGCTCGCATAGCTGAGGCCGTGGCCGAAAGCATAGGCCGGGGTGATCGGGATATCCATGTAGCGGGCCGAGTCTTTCGATAAGTCCGGATCAGCGGGACGCCCCGTGGGGTAGTGGCCCATGAAATACGGCGCCTGTCCTGTGCGGCGGGGGAAAGACGCGGGCAGCCGGCCACCGGGAGAGACATCCCCAAAGAGGACATTCGCAATGGCCGGACCTGTCTCGGTACCGGGAAACCATGCGACCAGAATGGTTGCGTCGTCGGCATCCAGCGGCTCGAGATCGAGGGGCCTGCCAGTCATCAGCACCGTGACGACCGGCTTGCCTGTCGCAAGGATGGCGCGCGCCAGTTCCTGCTGGGGCGCTGGTAATGCGATGTCAGACCGTGAGCGAGCCTCACCGGAGAGATTGTAGTCCTCACCCGTGACAAGAATGACCAAGTCTGCGCTTTCAGCCGCGCGTACGGCGCGGGCGATGGCTTCCGGGTCGGCCTCGCCGCGTGTGCCCGCACCCGGTTCGTAAACGAGATTGTCGCCCAGACGTTCCTGCAGCGTGGCCAAGAGCGTGGTGACGTCTTCGGGTTGGCCCTGCGCCTTCCAGGAGCCGATCATCGAACGGGCATCATCCGCCAGCGCACCGATCAGCGCGACGCGGCCCGGCGCATCGGCGAGCGGCAGGAGGCCTGTATCATTGCGAAGCAGCACCATCGACCGTTCAGCGACCTGACGGGCGGCGGCGCGGTGCTCCGGCGAAAGCATGACGGCGGCCTCCCGGGCGGGGTCATTATAGGCGAGCGGCGCGTCGAACAGGCCGAGGCGTTCCTTTGCCATCAGCACACGGAGAACAGAGGCGTCGACCGCCACCTGAATTTCCGGCGAAGCCTCCACGGCTTCAGCCATGTCGGCGGCATAGATGCCACTTGTCATTTCCATATCGACGCTGGCGAGCAGGGCCAGGGCGCCCGCTTCAGCGCGGGTCTCGACGACGCCGTGATTGATCAGCTCAAGGACCGAGTTCCAGTCGCTGACCACAAGGCCCTGATAGTCCCAGCTGCCTCGTAGCAAGTCGTTCAACAGCGCTCGGTTGGCGGTCGTCGGTACGCCGCCGATATCATTGAAAGCCACCATGAAACTGCCCGCGCCTTCGTCGGCTGCAGCCCAGAAGGGGGGCAGATAGACCTCGTACAGCGTGCGCTCGGAAATATCGGCGCTGTCATAGTCCCGCCCGCCGGCACCGGCGCCATATGCGCCGAAATGCTTTGCAGTGGCAAGGATTGTGTCAGAGTGTGAAAGATCCGTGCCCTGATAGCCGCGCACCTGCGCGCGGGCCATCGCCGAAACGAAGAAGGGCTCCTCCCCTGCCCCCTCGACAATGCGGCCCCAGCGGGCGTCACGCGCAATGTCGATCATCGGCGCGAAGGTCCAGTGGAGGCCGGCGCTGGTCGCCTCAACGGCGGCCACTCGGGCGGCAAGCTCGGCGTCGGCAGGATCGAACGTCGCCGCGATCCCGAGAGGAACCGGGAACATCGTACGATAGCCATGAACCACATCCATCGCGAACAGGAGCGGAATGCCAAGCCGGCTCTCCTCGACGGCGACGCGCTGCAGCTCAGCCAGGAATTCTGCGCCTGCGACGTGCAGGTATGAGCCCACACCGCCTGCGCGGACACGGTCATACTCGGCCTCGTTGATTCGGGAGTTGAGCGCGATCTGGCGGCCGCCTGCCATCTGGTTGAGCTGACCGAGCTTTTCTGCGGTTGTCATCCTCTCAAGGATGAACTGTGCCCGGTCTGCCCCGCGCAGGCCCGCATCGCTCGCTTCCGTGGCAACACGGCCTTCCTGTGCGCTGGCCCCTGGGCCGGAAACTGCGCAGGCAGCGACGGTCACAAAGCTGAGCGCCGCCAATGCCGCAGATAAACGAGTTCGCCGGACGCGCCGGCCAGGCGGCGCCTTTACGGGATGCTGCATCCCCTCCTCCCCATGTCGCATGTATTTTTATTGTTAGCGTTACCAAGACTGGCATTGGCAAGCGCGACTGTCAAACGCCTGATTGCCAGCATAGCCCACGAATTGCGGCGCAACTTCACAGTCACCCACAGCATCGCCACGCATTTCCAGGTATTTGGGACACTTCCTGACGCGCGCCAGAATTCGGAATCAGGGCAACAATTGTAGTCTCGCCAGCTTCCGAAATTTTGATTCTAGGCGGTTCTCTTCAGCGCCCTCAAGAATACTGGTGCGGTCGAGAAGACTCGAACTTCCACGGGTTGCCCCACAGCGACCTCA
>NZ_JBKBXW010000061.1:0-3997 GCF_046313735.1 Hyphomonas sp. | reverse complement strand
GCCAGCCAGATCACCGGCCCGGTCTATTTCCTCTATGCCGGCCTGATCCTGTGGACGATCGCCTATGACACGATCTACGCCCTGCAGGACCGGGAAGACGACGCCCTGATCGGCGTGCGCTCCACCGCCCGCCTGTTCAAGGACCGCGCGGTCCTCTACGCCTTCGCCTTCCACATGGGCGCCGCCGCCCTCATCGCCTTCGCAGCCTGGCAGCAGGGCGCCGGCCGTCTCGGCGCGGTCGCCGCCCTCGCCTTCCTCGCCCACGGCGCCTGGCAGGCCTGGACGCTGTCGTCGAAGGGCGAGGACCAGGCCCTGCGGGTGTTCAAATCCAACGTGATCGCCGGCGCCCTCGTCGCGCTCACCTTCTTCGCGTCCGCCGCCCTCGCCCCGCGCCTCCCGCCGGACGATGAACAGCCCGCCCCCTCCTATTTCGAAAGCCTGACGCCGGACGCCCCCACGGAAACCCCGCCGCCAGAGTGACGGCCGCGTCATCTTCGCCTATAATCGCCCCATGCCCGCTGCCGCCCGCATCCGCCCGCTCGACCTCTTCACCCGCGAGGAATGGGAACGCCTATCCGCCCGCAATGGCTGGATGGGCCCGCTCCTCGTGCTGCATGGCTGGGTGATCATTGCCGGCGCCATTGCGCTGTCGGCCTGGTCGCTCTGGTTCCTGCCGGTCTCGATCATGCTGATCGGCGCGCGCCAGCTCGGCCTCACCATCCTGATGCACGACGCCGCCCACGGCGCCCTGCACCCGAACGCGAAGGTCAACGACTTCCTCGGCCACTGGCTCTGCGGCGCCCCGATGGGCGGCCACCTCAAGGCCTACCGCGCCTACCACCTCACCCATCACAAATACGTCCAGCAGGCCGAAGACCCGGACCTGATCCTCTCCAAACCCTTCCCCGTCACGCGTACCTCCCTGCGCCGCAAGATCCTCCGCGATCTGACGGGCCAGACCTTCCTCAAACAACGCGGCAACCAGTTCGCCAACGCCTTCGGCCTCGGCCTGCGCAAAGGCCCCGGCGCCGAGAACCGCGCCCAGTCCGCCCGCGAGGCCGTCATCCCGATGCTGATCACCAATGCGGTGATCCTCGGCGTGCTCATCGCCCTCGGCCTCTGGTGGGCCTATTTCGTCCTCTGGCTCCTGCCGATGGCGACCTGGATGATGCTCGTCACCCGCCTGCGCAACATCGCCGAACACGCCGTCCTTCCGGACCATGACGATCCCATGCGTTATGCCCGCACCACGCTGACCAACCCGCTTGAGGGCCTCCTCATCGCGCCCTACTGGGTCAACTATCACTGCGAACATCATATGTTCATGCACACCCCCTGCTACCGCCTCGCCGGCATCCACAGGGCGCTCGCCGCCAAAGGCGTCACGCAGAAAATGGAAGTCCAGCGCGGCTATGTCCGTGTGCTGTCGATGGCCGCCTCGAGGCCGGAGGCGATAGCCGCATGACGGTCGCGATCGAAATGGTGTCAGACCTCGTCTGCCCCTGGTGCTGGCTCGGCCTCCGCCGCATCGAAGCCGCCATCGCCGAAGTCCCCGAAATCGAGGTCAAACTCATCTTCCGCCCCTACGAGCTCGACCCCACCCTCCCCGCCGAAGGCGCGGACTACAAATCCTACATGTCCGGCCGCATCACCTCTCCCGAGGGGCGCGAACGCATGGCCCAGATGCGCCAGGCCCTGATCGATTATGGCGAAGCCGAAGACATCCCCTTCCGCTTCGACGCCATCACCCGCCGCCCCAGCAGCTTCGACGCCCACCGCCTCGTGCGCTGGGCGCAGGGCCAGGGTAAGGGCGCCGCCGCCAAGGAAGCTCTGTTCACGGCCTATTTCCGCGACGGCCGCGACATCGGCAAGCCCGCCGAACTCGTCTCGATCGCCGCCGAGATTGATCTCGATACGGACATCGTCGCAGACCTCCTCGCCAGCGGCGCCGACACCGACGCCGTCCGCGCCGAAGCCGAAACGTTTCGCGAAATGGGCATCTCGGGCGTCCCCACCTACATCGCCAACCGCCGCATCGCCGTCCAGGGCGCCGAAAGCGCCGAAAAGCTCGCCCGCTTCCTCCGCCACGCCGCCTCGCAACTCCCCCAGGAACGCCCCGCGGGCTAAAACCCCTGCGCCCTGTCATCCCGGAAAATGCAAAGCATTTATCCGGGACCTTCCCTCCCCAAACTCAATCTCACGTGTCTTCATCCCGGGATCGGCGCAGCCGATGCCCGGGACCCAGCAACAACATCAGACAACGGAATACCTGGGTCCCGGACAAATGCTCCGCATTTTCCGGGATGACGACGGTTGAGAGTGTAGAGGCGATATAGTCCCGGATGAACTCTTGCCCTCTTGAAATGGACCACCAACTGGTCCATTTTACACCAAACCCTTCCGGAGCCCCGCCATGCGCATTTCCGTCACTGAAGCCAAAGCGCTGCTCACCGAACTCATCCGCCGGGCAGAAGCCGGCGAGGACATCGTGCTGACCCGCCATGGCCAGCCAACCGTCAGGCTTGCCCCCATCCATCCAGTCCCGGCGCGGGAGGCACGCAAGGCGCTGATCCAGGCCGCGCGCGAAAGCGCCGCCGGCAAGGCCGCCTCTGGCCCCACCGCCGCCCGCAGCCAGGATTTCCTCTATGACGCCGCCGGCCTGCCGGAATGATCGCGGTCGACACATCGGCGCTCATGGCCCTGCTCCTCGGCGAACCGGAAGCGGACGCCTGCGCCGATATCCTCGAAGCCTCCGGCCAGCTCCTCATCTCGGCCGGCACCGTGGCAGAGGCCCTGATCGTCGCCGGGCGCCGCAATCTTGGCTCCGAAATGGACACGCTGATTGGCGGACTGGGCTTTGAGGTCGTCAACATCACGCCCGCCTCGGCGCTTCGCATCGCAAACGCCTATGCCAGATGGGGCAAGGGCCAGCACCCTGCGGCGCTGAACTTCGGGGACTGTTTCGCCTATGAAGTCGCCCAGGAGCATGCCTGCCCCCTGCTCTTTGTCGGCAGCGATTTTGCGCGCACGGATGTCCGCAGCGCGCTCTGAGCTCAACTCAGCTGCAACTCCACCAGCCGCCGATATGCCCCGCCCTGCGCCATCAGCGCGTCATGCGTGCCTTCCTCGACCACCCGGCCCTCTTCCATCACCAGAATCCGGTCCGCCGCGCGTACGGTCGACAGCCGGTGCGCGATGATCAACACCGTCCGTCCCCGGCCGAACTCTCCCAGCGCCGCCTGCACCTTCGCTTCGCTGGAGGCGTCCAGCGCCGAGGTTGCCTCGTCCAGCAGCAGCACCGGCGCGCCGCGCAGGATGGCGCGGGCGAGCGCAATGCGCTGGCGCTGGCCGCCCGAAAGGTTGCGCCCCATTTCGCCCGCCGGCGCGTCATAGCCGCCCGGCAGGCCCAGAATGAAATCATGCGCATCCGCCGCCCGCGCCGCAGCCTCAACCTCATCGCGCCCTGCGCCGATCCGGCCAAGCGCGATGTTCGCGGCAATTGTGTCATCAAACAGCGCCGAATCCTGCGCGACAAGCCCCATCTGCCGGCGCAGGCTCGCCCCGGTCACGGCGCGCACATCCTCCCCGTCAATCCGTATACGGCCGGACGAAGGATCATACAGCCGCATCAGCAGATTGAACACGGTCGACTTGCCCGCCCCCGACGCGCCGACCAGCGCCACCGTCTCGCCGGGCCGCGCGGTAAAGCTCAAACCCTTCAGCGCCTCGCTACCATCGCCATAAGCAAACCGCACATCCTCGAACGCAATCTCTCCGCGCACGGCGCTGATTTCCCGCGCGCCCGGCGCATCGGCCACGACCGGCGCCGCATCGACAATCTCGAACACCCGGTCCGCCGCCGCCGCGCCCTCCTGCGCCACCGCGCTGATCGCGCCCAGCGCGCGCACTTCCGGCGCCGCCACGGCCACCGCGCCGATGAAGGCGAGCAGGTCGCCCAGCGTGCTCTCGCCCTGCAGGATGCGCCAGGTGACAAAGC
>NZ_JBKBXW010000060.1:0-4107 GCF_046313735.1 Hyphomonas sp. | reverse complement strand
CGATCCATTCGCCGTACCAGCGCGCCACGGCCGCCTCGTCGGCGCCGAACTGTTCGCGCAGGTAAGCCAGCGGGCTGAGATTATTGAGGGGATGGATGTCGCAGGCGATGACATCCGCGAAAGCCCGCACCTGAAGGCGCGCCCAGGGATCCTCCGGCAACAGACGCGGCCCCGGCAGGGTCTCATCGATCCATTCGAGGATCGCCATCGACTGGCCTGCGACCTGGCCGTCGACCTCGATCGACGGCACCCGCATCTGCGGGTTGATGGACTGATAGTCTGGCGCCTTCTGTTCATCCTTGCCCGGAAGGATGTTGACGGGCATCAGCGCGTAATCCGCGCCCTTCAGGTTCAGCGCGATCCGTACACGGTAGGCCGCCGAAGAGCGCCAGTAATCATACAGCCGGATCATGCAAGCTCCTCCAGTTCGAGCACTCTGAGCAATTCCTCGCGCGCCATGCGGCATTCATCGGCAAAGGCGGGGTCGGCGAGGTCGGACGGGCTGAGCCGGTCGCGGTAGGTGCGCCGGATGACGGCCTGGAGCTCATCGATGCGTTCCTCGTCCATAAGGACGCCGGGGCGGCAGGCTTCCAGCTCGTCTTCGGTCATCACGACCCGCAGCCGCAGGCAGGCAGGCCCGCCGCCATTGCGCATGGACTGGCGGACATCGACGAACTCGACGCGCCCGATCGGCCCGTTGCCGGCGGTCAGCGCTTCGCAATAGCGGCGCGTAGACTCCGTGTCCTGAACTTCGCTGGGCGCGAGCAGGACCAGCCTGTCTTCGTCCGGGAACTGAAGAAGCTGTGAATTAAACAGGTAGGACCGGATGGCATCGCCGAGCGGCACATCCGCTTCGCTGACCATCACGGGCTTGAACGCGAACAGCCCCTCAGACGCGCGGCGCAGGGCCTCCAGGGTGGCGGGCGCATCTTCAAATGCCGCCTCATGGAAGAACAGCGTCTCCAGCGCGCCGACGCAGACGACATCATTGTGGAAGGCGCCGGCGTCAATCGCGCGTTTTGATTGACGCAGGAACACCGTGTGCGCCGCGTCCAGACCATGCGAGCGGGCGACCGCTTCGGCGGCCAGCCGTGTCTGGCGCGCGGGGAATCCGGCGGCGCTCTCGCCCGCATCCCGGCCATAGACGAATAGCTCAATACCGGTCGCACCATGTTCCGCACACAGACGGACATGATTGGCGGCGCCTTCATCCGAAAAGTCCGCATGCATCGGCAGGGCGGGATGCACGGCGAAGTGTTCATCGCCGGTGAAGATCGAGATCAGCGCGGCGGTCGTGTCCGGATGTTCGAGGCTGCGGTGCAGCATGGTGGAGAGGTTGGCGACGGTCAGGTGCAGCCGGCCATCGCCGGTATCGGCCGAAGGTGACACGGTGGCGGCATTGGCCGTCCACATATTGCTGGCCGAATAGGCCGCCTTCAGCAGGCGCGGCGACGCCTGCGCGGCCGCCTCGATGATCTGCGCATCGCTGCCGCCAAAACCGGCAGACACCAGCAGATCAAAATTCGGACGCGGCAGGGGCGGCAGCACGCCCTGGACCAGCCCCGCGCGCACCAGGAGGCGCATCTTCTCCAGCCCCTGCAGCGCCGCTTCGCGCGGGTTGGAGACGTCGCCGGCATTGGTAGCGCTGGCGAGATTGCCATCGGACAGCCCGCCATAATTATGGCTCGGCCCGATCAGGCCATCGAAATTGACTTCGGCGGCGAGGCTCATGCGCGCGCCCCGATGATCCAGGCCGCTGCCTTGAGCCGCGTCCGGCCATCCGTACCCGCCCTTTCTTTGAGGCCGGCCTCTACGGCCTCAAGGATGGCCGCCTCCTCGAGCGCCTGCTCCTTGATCAACCGTGTCAGCGGGCCGATCTCTATCATGAAGGCCGCGGTCTCGGCCGGGCTTGCGCCGGGCAGGCTGATCTCCCCATCCCAGGGCGCGATGGTGACCTCGCGCCAGCCCGAGCGCGTGAGGATGTCCGTGACATAGCCCGCATCGCCGAAGGAAAAGGGCCCGGGGGCGCCGGGCTCGGGCATTTGCGGCGCCTCCTTCAGGAAAGGTAGTGCGCATTGCAGCGGCATCATGGCCCAATCATTCTCCGGGAGCGGACGCCAGCAGGCAAAGCTCAGCTGCCCGCCCGGTTTGGTTGCCATACGGAGGTTCAGGAACGCGCCCGCCGGATCTTCGAAGAACATCACGCCGAAGCGCGAGACGACCGCATCGACCGGCTCCTTCGGTTGCCACGCCGCGGCGTCCGCCACGACAAATTCGGACCGCGCCGACACGGCCTGTGCCCGGCTGCGCGCGAGGGCAATCAGCGGCTCGGATACATCCACCCCGGTGATCGCGACATTGACGGCGGCCGCTTCAATGCCAAGCGACAAGGCGCCCGCGCCGCAGCCGACATCGAGAACCTTCTGTCCAGGGACGAATTTGACCGGAGCGATGACGGCGTCTGCGAACGGTGCGAGCATCCGGTCCAGCCGGTCGGCATCGCGGACCCATTTTTCGCCCGCCGGGCCGTTCCAATAGTCGATCTGGGCAGAGTTATCCATGCGTATCGCCTCTCATTCCGGGAAACCCGGCGCCTTCATGCGCGCAGCCTTTGGCGCTGTCTGGCTCGCCTGCGGCCAGGCGGCGTAGTCCGCCGCATAATACGCCCCCGGACGGAAATTTCCTGACAGGCCCGGCCCGCCGAAGGGCATGCTGCCGCTGGCGCCGGCCGTCAGGCGGTTGCGGTTCAGAATGCCCGCGCGGATGTCACGGCAGGCGATGTCCCAAGCCGCGTCGTCATCACAGACAAGCCCCGCCGAGAGGCCATACTTCGTGGCATTCGCACGCGCCACGGCGGCATCGAAATCCTTGACGCGGTAGACTTGGAGGAGCGGCCCGAAAAGCTCCTCATCCGGAATATCACGGGCGTCCGTTACATCAACAAACCCCGCCGAGACGAAGCCGCCGCCGCGCGCCAAGCGTTCAAGCGGCACGATAATCCGTCCGCCTTTGGAGATGAGCATCTGCTGAAAGTCTTCTGCCTGGCTGGCGGCGTGTTCAGAAACGAGCGGCCCCATGAAGATACCGGGCTCATCCCAGGCGCCGATCTTCAGCGCTCTGGCGCGCGCCGCAATCGCCTCCACGACCGCGTCGCCAAACGCGCCTTCGGGCAGAATGAGCCGGCGCGCGCAGGAGCAGCGCTGGCCGGTCGTGAGATAAGCGGATTGCGCCGCGATGTCGGCGGCGGCCTCGACATCTGCGGGGTCCCAGACGATGAGCGGATTGTTGCCGCCCATCTCCAGCGCGAGGATGACCTCTGGCCGGCCGGCAAAATGCTTGTGGAAGAAAACTCCGGTCGCCGCTGAGCCGGTGAAGAGGAGGCCGTTGATCTCCGCCTCGAGGAGCGCCGCGCCGGTATCCCGCCCGCCCTGCACGATGTTGACACAGCCGGGCGGCAGGCCCGCTTCGGCGAACGCCTCCGCCATCAGCGCGGCCACGGACGGCGCCAGTTCGGACGGCTTGAACACGCAGGTGTTGCCCGCCAGCAGCGCCGGCACGATATGGCCGTTCGGCAGATGGCCGGGAAAATTGAACGGTCCGTACACGGCCATGACGCCGTGCGGGCGATGCGTCAGCCTGGCCTCGCCAAAGGCCGCCGCCTCGACGCGCGAGCCAGCCCGCTCCTTCAGCGCCGCAATGGAGACAGCGATCTTGGCCTGCATCGTCGCCGCTTCGCCTTCGGAATCCCACAGCGCCTTGCCCATGTCGCGGCTGATCGCGCGCGCCAGTTGCGGCTTCATCTCGCCAAGCCTTGTGGCATAGCGTTCCAGGATTTCAGTACGTTCCGTCAGCGGACGGCGTGACCAGTCCGTGAACGCTCCGTGTGCTGAGGCGACTGCCTCGGAGACCTCCTCGGCGCTCGCGGCGCGCCCTTCCCAGGCGGTCTCGCCCGTTGCCGGACAGGTCTTGGCAAATGGCTCGCCCCGTCCCTCGCGCCAGCTTCCATCGATATACACACCGTGCTGCATCAGTGGCCCCTCATCCAGACGCGCGCCGGGCTGCCCGGCTTGAGGCGCAGGGCTTCGAGCACATCCGCCCCGGCGATCA
>NZ_JBKBXW010000059.1:3232-4131 GCF_046313735.1 Hyphomonas sp. | reverse complement strand
AACAGCACGCCATGCGGCACGATCAGCGCGACGCGGCCGGACTGGCGCTTCGCGATCTCGATCATGTGGGTGATGAAGGCGTAGTCGCCCTTGGACTTGGGCGGCACACCGCGCCAGAAACGCTTGTGCTGGTCGGCGTCAGCGTCCTCCGCCCCCCACTTGTCGAGCGAGAATGGCGGATTGGCGAGCACGATGTCGAAGCGCATCAGGTGGTCACCCTCGACCAGCGCCGGGCTGTTGAGCGTGTCGCACCACTCGATGCGGGCGGCATCCTTGGCGTGCAGGAACATATTCATCCGAGCCAGCGCCCAGGTCGCCCCGTTCACCTCCTGCCCATAGAGGGCGAAGTTCTCTGACCCGACCTCCTGCGAAGCTTGGATCAGTAGCGAGCCGGAGCCGCAGGCCGGGTCGCAGATCGTGTTGCCGGGCTGCGGCGCGGCCAGCTTGGCCAGCAGACGCGAGACAGCCGTGGGCGTGTAGAATTCGCCCGCCTTCTTCCCGGCGTCCGAGGCGAAGCGCGAGATCAGGTAGATGTAGCACTCGCCGATGATGTCCTCGGTTACCGCCAACCTAGAGCTGGGACTGCGACCCGCGGCAAATCGCCTCTCCGCGAGCCTGTGAGGCTTCGGGGCGCTGGCATGACTGCCAGCGTCAGACGGATGCAACCCGAAGCCGCCCTACCCACAACAGCGGGCCATTTTGTGTAGCCGAATGCTCCGAAGCAGAGCGTCGCTACAGCGCCGAGAGCCGCTCAAGGATTCGTTCGAGTTGCGATGCCCCGCTTATAGTGAACCGCACGAGATCGGCATTGGCCAAGTCGCGCATCATTTTCAGGCCCACATGGCTGTTGATTTCCACCCAGAAGTGACCCGGGTGGGCGCATAATTTCCATTGAGATT
>NZ_JBKBXW010000059.1:0-3222 GCF_046313735.1 Hyphomonas sp. | reverse complement strand
GACTGCTGAGAGTGCTACCGCGGCCGAACCTGCTGTGCTTGAGATTGCAGCCGCGGCTGGCGGCCTCACCGCAGCCAGCGACGACTCGATGATCCATACCGTGTTGATTTCCACCCAGAAGTGACCCGGGTGGGCGCATAATTTCCATTGAGATTTGACCCATGTGACCCTTCCCCCACGCGGCGAGCGACGGGGGGCAACGGAGTGATCCACATGGGACTTTTGAACATCATCCGGAAGCTTCGGCTGCGGCACGGACTTCCGATCCGCGAGATTGCCAGACGGACTGGCCTGTCTCGCAATACGGTCAAGAAGCACCTGAAGGCTGGAACGATCGAGCCTGCCTTCGCTACGCCGGAACGGCCGAGCAAGCTGGATCCCTTTGCCGACAAGCTATCAGCCTGGCTGAAGACCGAAGCGGGCAAGTCACGCAAGCAGCGGCGGACGCTGAAGCAGCTGCATGCTGATCTCGTGACGCTCGGCTTTACCGGTTCTTATGGCCGGGTGGCAGCCTTCGCCCGTCAATGGCGGGCGGATCGCCAGCGCGAGCAACAGACCACAGGGCGCGGGACCTTCGTCCCGCTGTCTTTCCGCCCGGGCGAGGCTTTCCAGTTCGACTGGAGCGAGGATTTCGCCGTTCTGGGTGGCGAGCGCACGAAGCTGCAGATGGCGCATATCAAGCTGGCGCACAGCCGGGTCTTTCTTGTGCGCGGCTATCTCCTGCAGACCCATGAGATGCTGTTCGATGCCCACTGGCACGCGTTCCGGGTCTTCGGCGGCGTGCCGGGACGCGGGATCTATGACAACATGAAGACGGCCGTGGATCGCGTCGGCCGAGGCAAGGAACGCCAGATCAACATCCGCTTCCTCGCCATGGCGAACCACTATGTCTTCGAACCCGAGTTCTGCAATCCCGCCGCCGGCTGGGAGAAAGGCCAGGTCGAGAAGAACGTCCGCGACTCTCGCCACCAGATGCTGCACGGCATGCCGGACTTCCCCGATCTGGCCGCGCTGAATGCCTGGCTGGAGCAGCGCTGCGTGGAGCTATGGCGCGAGACGGCCCACGGTTCGCTGCCCGGCACGATCGCCGACATCTGGGCCGAGGAGCAGGCCGCGCTGATGCCGCTGCCGCCAGCTTTTGACGGATTCATCGAGCTGAGCAAGCGCGTCTCGCCCACATGTCTGATCAGCTTCGAGCGCAATCGCTACAGCGTTCCGGCGTCCTTCGCGAACCGCCCTGTCAGCCTGCGGATCTATCCCGACCGGCTGGTCGTGGCGGCCGAGGGCAATATCCTGTGCGAACATCCGCGGGTCATCGAACGCAGCCATCATCTGCCACCACGGACGATTTACGACTGGCGGCACTATCTGTCGGTCGTTCAGCGCAAGCCCGGGGCGCTTCGGAATGGCGCACCCTTCCTGGAATTGCCGCCTGCCTTCAGGCAGTTGCAGGATCACATGCTCCGCAAACCCGGCGGAGACCGCGAAATGGTCGACATCCTCGCCCTGGTGCTGCAGCACGATGAACAGGCCGTGCTCACCGCCGTGGAACTCGCGCTGGCCGAGGGCGTGCCGACCAAGACCCATGTGCTGAACCTGCTGCATCGGCTGGTCGACGGCAAGGTGATCGGCGGACCGCCACTCGATACCCCGCAGGCTCTGGTCCTGCACCACGAGCCCAGGGCCAATGTCGAACGCTATGACGGTCTGCGCGCCCAGATCGCCGGAGGCCGCCATGCGTCATGATCCCGCCAGCGGTGCGATCGTCATCATGCTGCGCAGTTTGAAGATGTATGGCATGGCGAATGCGGTCACCGACCTGATCGAACAAGGGGCGCCAGCCTTTGAAGCTGCTGTCCCGATCCTGTCGCAACTGCTGAAGGCTGAACTGGCCGAACGCGAGGTCCGCTCGATCGCCTATCACATGAAGGCCGCCCGCTTCCCGGCCTACAAGGACCTCTCCGGCTTCGACTTCGCCGCCAGCGAGATCAACGAGGCCACGGTCCGGACCCTGCACCGTTGCGAGTTCATGGACGGTGCCCAGAACGTGGTCCTGATCGGCGGCCCGGGCACCGGAAAAACCCATGTCGCGACGGCCCTCGGCATCCAGGCCATCGAACATTACCGCCGAAAGGTCCGCTTCTTCTCGACCATCGAGTTGGTCAACGCCCTTGAACAGGAAAAAACCAAGGGCAAGGCCGGGCAGATCGCCGAAAGTCTGACCAAGCTCGACCTCGTGGTCCTCGACGAGCTCGGATATCTGCCCTTCAGCGCCTCAGGCGGAGCATTGCTGTTCCACCTGCTGAGCAAGCTCTACGAGCGCACCAGCGTCGTCATCACCACGAACCTCAGCTTCAGCGAATGGGCCACGGTGTTCGGCGATGCGAAAATGACGACCGCCTTGCTCGACCGCCTCACCCATCGCTGCCACATCCTGGAGACCGGAAACGACAGCTTCCGCTTCAAGGCCAGTTCAGCAGCCGCGGCCAAGAAAAAGAAGGAGACCAGCCATGCCTTGACCCCAGCATGATCCGAAATCCATAATCAGAGGTGGGTCACTTCTCGATGGAAAACCCGGGTCACTTCTGGGTGGAAATCAACAGCCCTCGGCTTTCGCCGAGGCGCCGAAGACTACGGGGAAGTAGCCCTTCTTCTGCCGCACAACATGTCGGGACAGCGCGTCCTTGCCGTCCCCTTCCAACCAGTCGCGAAAACTCCCGGTGAAGTTCTTCCACTCTGTCTGTCGGGCGTCTCGGTTCTTGTATCTGGACAAGAGGAAGGTCATCGGGCGGTCAAGCAGCGCCTGCCATTCCGGCGAGTCCGCGCCCGTGATCCAAGCATCATTCAGTTCCGCCTTATCTGAACCGGACAGGGGGTCCTGCCTGCTGGCGCAGGTGGGGACTTCCTCTGTATCGCCGGTCACCGGTTCCGACAGCACGGACGGCGCGCCCTCATCGGCGCAGGCTTCTGGCGCATCGCCGGGCACAGCCTCACTGTGTCGGGCGTCCTCGGCAGCATCAATCAGAGGGTCGATGACCTTCGATTCAGGCGTAATATTGGAGGGTTGGAAGGTCATCGTCTCTGTTTTCTTTCTGTTTCAGCTTCGGGCCAGTAGGGCGCCGATATCGGTGTGGATGTTTTTCATGTTGAACCGCCCCGGGTTTACCGGAGAGTAAAACTCTCAAAAGGTGAGCATCATGACAGACAAGAAACACAGCCCGA
>NZ_JBKBXW010000058.1:2180-4202 GCF_046313735.1 Hyphomonas sp. | reverse complement strand
GCGGCGACGCTCTGGTGGTTCGGCGACCGGGGGCAGAAGGCGCGGTGAGGGGGGAGGGCGGCCTGACCCACCGCTCTCCCTTTCTTCGTCACGCACGATGGCCGCGAGGCCATCTGAGCGGCACGAAAGGTGGGAATGAGTGGAGCGAAGGTCCCGGAAATTTGCTTGCGCAAATTCCGGGATGACGGGGGCGGCGCGTTGAGCTTCTGAGGCGGCGTGCTAGGTTCGCGCGCAACAGGGAGAGGGCGTATGGCCGATTTGATCCTCGTCATCGATGAAGGCACGACCTCGACGCGGGCCATTGTGTATGACCGCGACTTCCGCGAGGTGGCGCTGGCGCAGGAGGAAGTGGCGCTGGCCTATCCCGCCGATGGCTGGGTGGAGCAGGACGGGGCGGAGATCTGGGCGCGCACGCTGTCGGTTTGCCGGGCGGCCATCGCCAGGGCGGGCGGCGCGGACAGGATCGCCGCCATCGGCCTGACCAACCAGCGCGAAACGACACTTGTCTGGGAACGGACGACCGGAAAACCGCTCGCCCCCGCCATCATCTGGCAGGACCGGCGCACCGCCGCTGCCTGCGAGGCGCTGAAGGCTGCCGGGCATGAGGCGCAGGTGCAGGCGGAGACCGGCCTGCTGCTTGACCCGTATTTCTCCGGCACCAAGATCGGCTGGGTACTGAACAATATCACCGGCGCGCGGGCGAAGGCGGAAGCCGGTGAGCTTGCCTTCGGCACGGTCGACAGTTTCCTGCTCTGGCATCTTACCGGCGGGCGCGTGCATGCGACGGACGTGACCAACGCTTCGCGCACACTGCTCTACCGGCTCGGCCTTGGCGCTGACGGCGGATGGAGCGGGCCCATGCGCGCGTTGCTTGACGTTCCCGTACGGCTGTTGCCGGAGGTGAAGCCAACCGCCGCTGACTATGGATCAACGGAGCCGGAGCTTCTCGGGCGCGCCATTCCCATCGCCGCGATGATCGGTGATCAGCAGGCGGCCTTGGTCGGGCAGGGGTGCCTGAAACCCGGCCAGGCCAAGATCACCTATGGCACGGGAGCTTTCCTCGTGGCGAATACAGGAGCGAAACGTCCGGCGTCGGAGCATCGCTTGCTCGGAACGGTCGGCTATGAATTGCCGGGCGCGGCGGCGATGGCCCTCGAGGGGTCAATCTTCAATGCCGGCACAGTGATCAAATGGCTGCGCGATGATCTGAAACTCATTCAGAGGGCGGATGAAAGCGAGAAGGCCGCTGCCAGCCTGCCGGACAATGGCGGGGTCTATATGGTGCCGGCTTTCACTGGCCTCGGCGCGCCGCACTGGGACGCCGAGACGCGCGGGTTGATCTGCGGCCTGACACGGGCGGCGACGGCGGCGCATATTGTGCGCGCAGGCCTCGAATCGGTGGCCTATCAGACGCATGATTTGCTCACTGCCTTCGCCGCCGATGGCGCGTCCATTGCGGAGCTGCGCGTCGATGGCGGCATGGTGGCGAATGACTGGCTGATGCAGTTCCTTGCCGATGTCTGCGGCCTGCCGGTGCTGCGGCCCGATTACCGCGAGATGACGGCGCTGGGCGCGGCGGCAGCGGCGGCGATGCAGATCGGCTGGATCACAGCGGAAGACTGGGCGGCGCGCGATGTGCCCGGCGCGCGGTTCGAGCCGCACATGGCGGACGGCATGCGGCAGGCGCTGCTGCAGGGCTGGCAGGCGGCGCTGGGCCGGACGCTCGCCTAGTCGAGCGACAGTTCAAACGGCGTGACCGGCGTGCCATCCGGCGCCATCAGATTGCAGACCGGCGTATCGCCCCAGCAATAGCGCAGGATTGAGGCCGCCGTAGACGGAGCGTCAATCTCGATCATGCTGCCGTTCAGGGCTGCATCCGTAAACGCACATCCCCCGCTCGCATCGCAGAGCATGAAGCCTACAGGCCGGTCATGACCAGAGGTCTGATAGGCGCCGGAGGTTTCCGGCAGCGCAATGCGGATGACGTTCTCCTCACGCCGCGCTTCAACTGGGCTGTATCCC
>NZ_JBKBXW010000058.1:0-2170 GCF_046313735.1 Hyphomonas sp. | reverse complement strand
GTCGGGTCCGTCCAGAAGCGCGTCCCACACCGTCCGCATGCGGCGGGTAACTTCCTGCTTGTTGGGCGGGTGGATGTCCCATTCGTCCCCGGCGCCGAGCGCCACGACGAGCCCGGCCGCCTCATCCGCCATCACGAACCTCCGCTGCGCATCGCGCAAGGAAGACCAGCCGGAGTTGCCGGCGGTCATCATCCGCGCGCCGAATTCCGGCAGCTGGATGATGAGCATCGGGAGCGTCTCGCCAAACTGGTCTCGGAAATCAGCGGTCAGCAGGCGGAGGAAGTTCTCGTATGTTTCCGGCTCGCCCGCATTCGACTCGCCCTGATACCAGAGCGCGCCGCGCAGCTTCGTGCCGGCCAGCGGCGCAATCATGCCGTGATGCATGCCCGAGAGGCCCGACACGCTCATCCAGGGCATCTGCGGCGCGCCGCCGAGTTCGGGCGGGACTTTCTGATAGGTCCAGTTGCCCGCGAGCGGCACCCGGTCGCCGGAGGCCAGCCGCAGGAAGACGGTGTCCTCCGGCCCTGTCATCCCGCCTTCGGCCCAGCCATTATGGACGTTGACGAGGATCAGGTTCTCTCCTGCCCTCAGTGTGCCGGCGGGCAGGGTGTACTGGCGCGGCGTGCCCCAGCCGAAGGTCGTGCCGATGAAGGCGCCATTGACCCAGACCGTGTCGATCTCGTCGATGCCGCCAAGCGACAACTCCGCCGCGCCGGCTGCCTGCGCCGCTGTCAGCGTCACGCGCCGCTCATGCCAGACCATGCCGAGATAGGTTTCGAGCTCCGGGTCGCCGAAAGCTTTCCAGTCGCGAAGCTCGCCCGGTATGGGCTTGGGGTCGGCCAGACCATCTTGCCAGGGTGTTGTCCCGGCGGCGGCTTGCCACCAGCGTTCCCAGATTGCGCCGAAGGCGGAGGTCGCTGCCGCCGGATCCGCCACATAGGTGCCCAGCAGGTCCAGCCGCTCGGTGAGGTGAGGGGCCGTACGCAGCGCGTCCGGACTGATCCAGGCTTCGATCCGCGAGCCGCCCCAGCTGGCATTGATCAGGCCGACGGGAACGTCCTCGCTGGCCTGCCAGTCGCGGCCGAAGAAGTAGCAGAGGGCGGAGAAATGGGTCACCTCATGCAGGTTTGCGGCCTGCCAGCGGGTGCCTTCCGGCAGCGCAGACTGGCGCGTGACAGAGGCGACATGCGGGACCTGCAACAGGCGCATGTCTGGCCGCAATGGCTTCGCCAGTTCCCGTTCGGGGTTAAGCGCGAGGCGTACCGGCCAGGCCATGTTCGACTGGCCGGAGCAGAGGAACACATCGCCAATGGCGATATCCTTGAAAGTGCGGGCGCCCCTGGAGCTGCTGGCCCGCAGGGTGAGGCCCGTGGCGGCATCGAGGGCGGGCAATTCCGCTTCCCAGCGCCCGGAGGCATCGGCGCGCGCCTGCGCTTCGGCACTGCCCAGCGTAACCGTTATCTCCGCATCTGGATCGGCGCTGCCAGATACCGTTACCGGCTGGCCGCGTTGGAGGACCATGGCGTCCATGAACCGTGCATCGAGAACCGGGCCCGCATCCGCGCAGGCGGCAAGGGATGAGAGGGCGAGCGCTGCCGCCAGCCACAGGTATTTGCAATGGCCCATAACGGTTTTTCCCCTCCCGGCGTAATTTTCTTGTTGATAGCGCTATCATCTAGCCCTTAAAGTGCAACACATAACAGACCGGTTCGCAAAGGGCGGATCGGCAAAGGTGGCACGCCGCGAGGCGGCTGCATCCTGCGGGGTGCAGCCGCAGGCGACAGGCCAAGAGGGGAGATACGCGTGCGGTCTGGTGGACCTGAGTCTGTACAGCCGGCTGCTTTCTGGCCATTTGTGGCCGGGTTGATCGCCGCATTTGCTGCCGCCTGCACCTCGACCCCTCTCGCGCCGCAAGCCGCTGGATCCTGCGAGATACGTATGTCGCAGCATGGCGTGTCGCCCGCTGGGCCGCTGCGCGCCATTGTGAACAGCCCCAGTGCCGCGCCGATTCCCTACACCCTTCGCGGCGCAGACGGCGCGATCCTGGCGGAAGGCCGGACTGAAGCGTTCGGGGCGGACAGGGCATCGGGCGAACGCGTGCATGTCATCGACATTACCGCCGTGCCGCCGGAAGGCGAGGGCTATGTGATCGAGGCCTGCGGTGGGGCGA
>NZ_JBKBXW010000057.1:0-4395 GCF_046313735.1 Hyphomonas sp. | reverse complement strand
ATTTGTTTCAAGCTGTTTACCCTGGATTAACCATTTCGGGCGAGCCTGCATTTGTCTTCTCTTGGAGACACCCACCATCACCCAACGCCTTCGGCGGGAGCTTGTCTCCCGCCACTTTTCTATTGGGGCTCAGTGGGGCCGGCGTATCCAGTAATTGTGCACAAGCCGCTATTTGGCACTTGAACCTGCCCCCCGCTCTGGCTATTCCCCCCATCACAGCTGTTCCGCGATAGCTCAGTTGGTAGAGCGTTCGACTGTTAATCGAATGGTCGCAGGTTCGAGTCCTGCTCGCGGAGCCACTCTTTCCCAAAAATCCAAATTTCGATACCCGCGATGCATGAGCAAGGCGTTGGTTCGCCAAGTCATCAAAAGCCTCAACGCGTGGTCGCGAATCGAAAATAAAAAGCTGGAGAATGGTGCCCGGGGGCGGAATCGAACCACCGACACGCGGATTTTCAATCCGCTGCTCTACCCCTGAGCTACCCGGGCGGGCCAAGCGGGGAAGCGGGTACATATCCAAGCGCGGCTGGCTTGTCCATGACGATTTCAGTGGTCGTCTGCATCCTCATCCGGCGCGAGCGGGTCGGGAATGTCCTCGGCGTCCTCTGCGGGCCGCCCGGTGATGACATAACCGCCGGTCAGCCATTGGCCGAGATCGGCATCAGCGCAGCGCTTCGAGCAGAAAGGGCGGTAGTCGGCGAGGACCGGATGCTTGCGGCAACGCGCGCAGCGCGGTGTCCTCTGGTCAGGGGAAACAGGCTTGCTCATGCCCCGCGCCTTACCTCAGCTGCCCCGCCTGTGTGAGCCCTGATGTTCAGCCGCGCGCCATATTTTGCCGCAAGGCGCACATCCGCATCGGGATGTTGCGCAGCGAGCCAGCGATGAACGGCCTCGGGCAGGGCCAGGGTCAGCGGGCCCAGGCGGGTCTGCTGCGCCTCGCGCTCCAGCTGGCGCAGACCGTCCAGAGCAATCGTCTCCGGCCGCAAACCGCTGGTCTCATCGTAAACGTGCTCGGACAGCGGCGTGATCCACCAGCCGCTTGAGGCTTCCATCAGGCCAAGTTGAGAGGGCCTGAGGGCTTTTGCAGGGCGCGATGAGTGTTCGGCCCATGCGGCCTGAAATGTGTCGCGAATGGACGGGCCAGCTTCGCGGGTCATCGGCGCGATACAGTCGAGCACGAACAATCCGCCGAGACCGCGCAGCAATATCTGGCGCGCGAGGGCCTGGGCAGCTTCCCGGTTGATCGAGAGGGCGCGGGCGGCGGCGCTGCCGCGCTGGGCACGGCCCGCCGTGTCGATATCCGCGGCCGTCAGCGCCCGTGTCCGCTCAATACGCAGCCGGCCGCCGCCGGTAAGAGTCACATCCAGCAGCAGGGCATCCTCGAAGGCCGCCTCCAGGCGCGGGTCGCCCGGCAGCGCCGCCTCGACAGGCGCGTCAGCGCCGCCCTTCAAGCCCGCGCGCCAGGCAGCGGCGCCGGATGGGCCCGGAGCTGTCCCGGCAGGTATGATCTGCGCGCGTGGCAGTTTTCCGCCCCGCGCTTCGGCTAGGATTTCCACCCGCACACGCGCGCCCTCAGCAAAGGCCGGTGTTTGCGGCGTGCGTCGGATGAATGCGGCCCCCGCTCCGTCCAGTTCAGCAAACATGCCGCCAGCGCCAACCTCTACGGCCCCAATTCGCGCCTCATACTGCGCGCCGAGGCGCACCGGGTTTGTCTCGCGCTCGAGATAAAGCGCTACAGGCTCGCCGCCCGCATCCAGCGCTGCCCAGCGGGTTTCCCCGACAGTCTCCTCGCGCAGGATTCTGGCGACCGACATCCGGTCAGGAAATCTGGCGGATCAGGGCGGCAGTGACCGCATCGCCCGCCTTGTCCGGCGTATCGAGGACGGCCTTGATGCGCCCAGCCATCGTCTTGCCGCGCTCCACGCCCCACTGGTCGAACGGGTTCACGCCCCAGAGCTTGCCGGCAAAATAGGTCCGGTGCTCATACAGCGCGACCAGCGCGCCGAACGCTTCCGGTCCGAACGCGGCATGGCTCAGGAAGCTCGACGGGCGGCCCCCGGCATGGACTTTCTGAGCGGCCACGGCGGGGCTGACGCTCGGTTCCTCATCCTGAACTTCACTCAATGTCCGGCCATTCGCGAGCACTTCGGCCTGGGCGAGCGCATGCGCATTGAGCGCCGCAAGGCCCTCGCCATCGCGGGTCCGGTCCGGTGCCAGGATGATTTCGCAAGGTACATCCTGCGAGCCCTGGTGCAGCCATTGGTGATAGGAATGCTGGCCGACGGAACCTTCGCCGCCCCAGAGCGCCGGGGCAGTCGGCGGCGGGACGGTCTCACCGTTGGAGTTCACGGATTTGCCATTCGATTCCATTTCCAGCTGCTGGAGATAGGTCGGCAGCAGGCGCAGGCGGTTGGCATAAGCGAGCAGGGCGCGCATCGGCCGTTCGCGCACCGAGGTGTTCCAATAGTCGAGCAGCGCCAGCCGCATGGCCGCATTGGATTCCAGAGGCGCGGTGCGGACATGTTCGTCCATGGCATGCGCGCCATTGAGGATTTTGCGGAATGTCTTCGGCCCGAGATAGATCATGCAGGCGAGCGACGCGACCGACCAGAGTGAGAAGCGCCCGCCGACCGACAGCGGCATTTCAAACAGATGCGCGTCTGCGCCGCCGAGCCAGGCCCGCGCCTTGTCAGGATTGGCGGTTACAAGCGCCAGGTGATGCGCGGATTTCGTGCCGAGCTTGGCTTTCAGCCAGTCATGCGCGCGGGCGAGATTGTAGAGCGTCTCCTCGGTGCCAAAGGATTTGGAGACGCCGATGACCAGCGTTGTCGCCGGGTCGAGCCCTGCGAAGGCGCGGTCGAGGTCATAGGGGTCGACATTGGCGGCGAAACGCAGGGTCAGGGAGGGCAGCGCCAGGTCCTCGAACGCATCGGCGATCAGGCGCGGCCCGAAATCGGAGCCGCCGATGCCGATGTGGAGCACCGCCGCGAAGGGCCGGCCATCCGCGCTGACGATCTCGCCGCGGCGGATCTTTCCGGCGAATTCAAGCGCCGGCAGCACGCTCTGGCGCACGGTTTCCGCTTCGCCGCTGAGCGGGGCTGGCGCCCGGAGCGCCCAATGCAGGGCAGGGCGGTTCTCGGAAGGGTTCACGATGACGGCGCCAAACAGGTCTGCCGCTGCACTGGTGAGCCCCTTGCTTTCGCCGAAAGCGAGGAGCGCGGCTTCGGCGGCCTCATCCAGGAATTGGCGCGCTGTGCTGATCTGCCAGCCAGCAGCTTCAACAGGTTCCAGCGCGGCGCGGGCGGCTGCAAGACCCTTCAGACCGTGTTGGTTGAGACGTTTCGCATGTTCGGCAAGTTCAGAGCGCATGGATATCCCCATTCCGGTTTGTCAGGCAGCGCGCTTATCGGGCGGTGCGCGCCGGGGCGCAAGGCCTGCCAATACAGGCATTTGACCGGTACAAGCCCGCTTGAAACGCCTGTCACACATGGGTATGACGCGCCACTTGACGGTCGATGCGCCGGAAAAGCGTTGAGGTACAACCAGTCCGGCGGGCCGGACGCGAACAAAGAGTAAGGAGAGGCCCGATGGGCAAGGCAAAGTTTGAGCGTAACAAGCCGCACGTGAACATTGGCACGATCGGCCACGTTGACCACGGCAAGACGACGCTGACGGCGGCGATCACGATTGTGCTGTCGAAGTCGGGCGGTGCGACGGCGAAGAATTACGCCGACATCGACGCGGCGCCGGAAGAGAAGGCGCGCGGCATCACGATCAACACCGCGCACGTCGAGTATGAGACGGCCAACCGTCACTATGCCCACGTCGACTGCCCCGGCCACGCTGACTATGTGAAGAACATGATCACCGGCGCGGCGCAGATGGACGGCGCGATCCTGGTGGTGAACGCCGCCGACGGCCCGATGCCGCAGACCCGCGAGCACATCCTGCTGGCCCGTCAGGTCGGCGTGCCGGCGCTGGTCGTCTACATGAACAAGGTCGACCAGGTCGATGACGAGGAGCTGCTCGAGCTCGTCGAGATGGAAGTGCGCGACCTGCTCTCTTCCTACAACTTCCCCGGCGATGACATCCCGATCATCAAGGGCTCGGCCCTGGCTGCGGTCGAAGACCGTGATCCGGAAATCGGTGAGAAGTCGGTCATCGCGCTGATGGCGGCTGTGGATGAGTACATCCCGACACCGGAGCGTCCGCTGGACAAGCCCTTCCTGATGCCGGTCGAGGACGTGTTCTCGATCTCCGGCCGCGGCACGGTGGTGACCGGCCGGGTCGAGCAGGGCATCCTGAAAGTCGGCGACGAGATCGAAATCGTCGGTATCCGCGCGACCACCAAGACGACCTGCACGGGCGTCGAGATGTTCCGCAAGCTGCTCGACC
>NZ_JBKBXW010000056.1:0-4440 GCF_046313735.1 Hyphomonas sp. | reverse complement strand
GCTTCATGCACCTTGAACTGACCGAGGACATGATGACCACAAAGATCCTCTCGACGCCGGCGGATATGTCCGGCCGGCCGATTGTCGAAACTGTCCTGCACTTCCCGCACCGCCGGGCCGGCGCGGCGCCGTCGCGGCGCTGAGTCCGGTTTTGTTTGTCTTCTCCCGCTGATTGCCTATCCTGTCTGCAGGATAGGCAATCACGGAGAGACGAACATGGCAAAACGGGGTGTGAATCGCCGGCAGATGCTGGGCGGATCGGCGGCAGTGCTGGGCGCGATGGGCGGAGCGCCGCAGGCACTCGGCGAGACGAGCGCGCAGATCAATGGCCAGGGGCCGCTGGCGGGCAAGACGATCCTGATTACCGGCTCCTCCTCCGGTTTCGGCCGGGTCGGGGCGGAGATCTATGCGCGGCTGGGCGCGCGGGTGTTCGCGACCATGCGCAATCTGCCGCGCCCGGAAGCCGATGAGCTGACGGCGCTGGCAGACGCCGAGGGCCTCGCCATCGAAGTGGTCGAGATCGATGTGACGTCGGATGAGAGTGTCACCGCCGGGGTCACAGAAGTGCTCGAACGCACGGGCGGCACGCTGGACGTGCTGATCAACAATGCCGGCATCGGCCTCAGCGGGCCGATCGAGCTGCAGGACATGGAGGCGACGATGCTCGCCTTCGAGACCAACACGTTCGGGCCGCACCGGATGGCGCGGGCCGTGCTGCCGGCGATGCGCGCGGCGGGGAAGGGCCAGATCTTCCAGATCTCGTCGCAGCTTGGCCGCGTGGTCGTGCCGGGCTCAGGGCATTATTCGCCGACCAAGTTTGCGCTGGAGGCGATGAGCGATGCGATGGCGTATGAACTCGTGCCGCATGGCATCGAGATCACGGTCATCCAGCCGGGCGGCTATCCGACCGAGATCTGGCGTAACCGCAATGCGCTGACGGCCGCGCTACGCGACCGCACCCCGCCGGAGCTGATGGCGGCCTATCCGGAACTGACGGCCGGCATGGGCGAGGGCGGCGGCGGCGGAACGACTGATCCGGCCGACATTCCGAACAAGATCGCGGAGATCATCGCGATGCCGCGCGGCACGCGGCCGCTGCGTGTGGCGGTGCATCCTGGCAACCGGCCGCAGCTTGGCATCAACGAGGCGACCAATGAGGCGCAGCTGGCGATGCTCGGCAATTCGCCCTTCGGCCCATGGGTCAAGGACGTGCTGGAGCGTTAAGTCAGGCTGGCCCCGCTCGAGGCCCCCGCCTGCGCGGGGGTGAGCGGGGCTGATTGCCGGATCAGTCGAGGCCGAGGATTTCCTTCAGGAACATCGTCTCGGCTTCGCGCTGGGCGGCGCGGTTCGCGAGCTTGCGGAAGCCGTGGCCTTCATCCATCGCCATCAGGAACCAGGATTTGACGCCGTTGGCCTTGACGGCTTCGAGGATCTGCTCGGCCTCCGTGTACGGAACACGCGGGTCGTTGTAGCCGTGGATGATGAAGATCGGCTTGTTGATCCGGTCGGCATTGCGCAGGGGTGAGATCTCGTCGAAGAAGGCGGCGATCTCGGGGTCGCGCTCATCGCCATATTCGGCGCGGCGCAGGTCGCGGCGATAGCCCTCGGTGTTCTCCAGGAAGGTCTTGAAGTCCGAGATGCCGACGATGTTGACGCCGCCGGCCAGCCGGTCGCCATAATCGATCATCGAGGCGAGCACCATGTATCCGCCATAGGAGCCGCCATAGACGATGACGCGGTCCGCATCGAGATCAGGCTGCGTGGCAATCCAGTCCAGCAGGGCGCCGATATCCTCGACTGAGCGCTTGCGCTCCATCGCATTGTCCAGCGACACATAGGTCTTGCCGTAGCCGGCCGAGCCGCGCACGTTCGGCACAGCGACGGCGAGGCCAAGCTCGTTCACCCAGTATTGGAACACGGAGCTGAAGCCGGGGCGCGCCTGCGCTTCCGGGCCGCCATGGATCGAGATGATCACCGGGTGCGGGCCGGGGCCTTCCGGCTTGTAGATAAAGGCCGGAATGTCCATGCCGATATCGTTCGGATAGGTGAAGAGTTCCGGCTCCACGAAGATGTCCGGATTGATGCCGCCGGTTTCGGCCTCGGTCCAGCGGGTGAGGTTCAGGGTCGCGATATCGAACGACCAGGCATCAGCCGGGCTGTTGGCCGCATTGAAGGTGAAGCCGATATGGCTGCCGGTCGGCGAGAAGACGAGGCCGGACGCGATGCCCACGGGCAGGGTCGGGCCGGGCCGGACCACGCCGGTTTCGACATCGACCAGCCGGATCGTGCCGAGGCCGCCTTCGTTGACCGTCAGCGCGACAGTGGTGCCGTCCGGCGACAGGGTCCAGTCGGAGACGCCCCAGTCGATGTCGGCGGTGTAGTTGGTGATCGTGCCATCCGGCGCGATGCGGACGAGGTTGGTGAATTCGTCATCCTTGTCGGTCGCCGTCAGCACCGAACCATCGGCGAGCAGCCGTGCGCCCGAATAAGCGACGGTGTCGCCTTCGTTGATCTCGGTCAGCTCACCGGTCGCGACATCCAGCGTGAACAGCTTGCTTTGGGCGATGGAGATATAGCGCTGCAGGAGCAGCTTCGAGCCGTCCTGGGACCAGCCGACCGGGCCGATGGCGCCGTCGCCTTCGAGGGCGACGCGGGTGGTCGAACGGTCAGCCGGATTGCCGATGATGATGTCATTGTTCGGGTCGCCCGGATTGGTGCGCGCCCAAGCCGCGATGGACCCGTCCGGCGCCCAGAGGGCAGAGCCGTTACGTGTGCCGGGTTCGGTGAAGGCGTTGATGCGCCCACTGGCAAGGTCGAAGCGGTAGCCCTGGAAGTATTCATCGCCGCCGCGGTCGCGCGCGAACAGGAAGGCGCCGCCGGCCGGGCTGACGCTGGCGGATGTGACGGGCTCCTCGAAGAAGGTCAGCTGGCGGCGGGCGCCGCCGGGGGTGCGCACTTCATGGATCTGGCTCACATTGCCAAAGCGGGTCGAGATCAGGATGCCGCCCTCGCCGGTCCAGTCCTGGAAGCCATGGCCGCGGACATTCTCATAGGCCGCCATGCGTTCGGAGACGTCGGCGGGGATCTCCGGGATGCCTTCCATGACGAGATTGCCGCGTGTGACGCGGTCGCTGGGGGCGGGGGTGGCGGCCGTTGCGGTTTCGGGGGCGAGGGTCGTGGCCGGCGCGCTGGCGCAGGCGGCGAGGACAAGGGCAAGCGCCGCCGAAGACAGCAGGCGGATGGATGTGCGGGTCATGAGGATCTCCCGGTCTGGTCATGAAACATGACGTTCTGTTTAGGCCGGTTTGGCGCTGCGTCATCCCTTTTCCGGACTTTTTCGCCGCATCGCCCTTCACATGACCGATACAATCGGGGTCTAAGGCCCTCAAAGACCCAAAGACAAAAGATCTACAAAGACCCGGCAGAAGGAGAGCGCCATGAAAAGCCTCGCACGCCTCACGACAATCGCATTTACAGCAGCATGGCTCGCCGCCTGTTCGCATACGGCGGTGGACGAGACAGACGCGCCGGTGGCCGTTGCCGTTGCGCCTGAGCCAGCCGAAGCGGCCCTCCAGGCAGGCAATGTCCTGCTGATCGGGCTCGACGGGCTGCATCCGGACATGGTCGCCCGCTGGGACGCGCCGAACCTCGAGGCGCTGGCAGCGCGCGGCGTCAAGGCCGAGGCGATGATCCCGGTGATGCCGAGCGTGACCTTCGTGAACTTCTATTCGATCGCAACCGGCCTCTATCCCGAGAATCACGGGATGGTGGCGAACGCGCCGTATGACGCCGAGGCGGACGAGATTTTCGACCGCGCCACGGGGCCGACCGAGAGCCGCTGGTGGCAGGGCGAGCCGATCTGGATCACGGCTGAGAAGCAGGGGCTTTCCTCGTCCATCATGTTCTGGCTTGGCTCCGAGACGACGCATGAGGGCATGCGCCCGACGCGCTGGACGCCGTATGACCATGAAAAGCCCTATCAAGACCGCGTCGACGAAGTGCTCGCCTGGTATGACGGCCCGGAAGAGATGCGCCCGCGCTTTGCGGCGGTGTATTTCGACCGGGTCGACACGGCCGGGCATTATTTCGGGCCAGATGCGCCGGAGACTGCGGCGGCCGTGGCTGAAGTGGACGGCTATGTTGGTCAACTGGTGGCGGGCCTCGAGGCGCGCGGCCTGCTGGAGACGACTACGATCCTGATCGTGTCCGATCATGGCATGGCCGAGATCGACACCGCGAAGATCCTGGATATCGGCGAGTTCATCGACCACAGCCAGATCACGTCGCCGCAATTTGCCGGCGCGTTTGGCGGCTCGGCCCAGCCCTCGATCCAGCTCTATGGCCAGGGCCCGGCCCTCGATGAGGCCTATGAGGCACTCAGCAACTTCCACCCGAACGTAAAGGTCTGGCGGCGCGGCGAGATGCCGGCGCATTTCCGCT
>NZ_JBKBXW010000055.1:4298-4513 GCF_046313735.1 Hyphomonas sp. | reverse complement strand
ACGGCGACGGCATCCGCCGCATCTTCACGAACCTGGTCACCAATTTCACCAGTTTTGCGCCCTTGGGCGTCGTCCTCGTGGCGATGATCGGCGTTGGTGTTGCCGAGAAATCAGGACTGCTCTCAGCGGCGGTGCGCTCCATGGTGCTGTCGGCGCCGCGCCATATGGTGACGGTCGCGATCGTATTTGCGGGGATCGTTTCCAACACAGCCTCG
>NZ_JBKBXW010000055.1:0-4288 GCF_046313735.1 Hyphomonas sp. | reverse complement strand
TGATCCCGCTGGCAGGGGCGATTTATTATGCGCTCGGCCGACACCCGCTGGCCGGCATGGCGGCGGCGTTCGCCGGTGTTTCCGGCGGCTACAGCGCAAACCTTCTGATTGGCACGATCGACCCGCTGCTGGCGGGCATCACCCAGGAAGCGGCGCGGCTGATTGATCCCGATTATGTCGTGCTGGCGACGGCAAACTGGTATTTCATGGCGGGGTCGACCTTCCTCGTGACGCTGATCGGGTCGCTCGTTTCGATCTTCATCGTGGAGCCGAAGCTCGGGCCTTATGACCCCTCGCGCGCCGACCCGACCATTCTGGACGAGCGGATGATGGAGCCGCTCAAGAGCGAGGAGAAGAAGGGGCTGCTCTGGGCCGGAATCGCGATCCTGGGCGTGTTCGGCCTGATGGCGCTGACGCTGGTGCCGGACTGGGGGGTGCTGCGAAACCCAGACACTGGCGACCGGATCGACTCGCCGTTTTTCGGCGGGTTTGTCGTCTGGATCCTGATCTTTTTCGTCGTGGCGGGCTATGCCTATGGGCGGGCTGTCGGTGTCATGAAAACGGACACGGATGTCATCGACGCGATGGCGGCGGCGATCGGCTCGCTCGGGCTGTATATCCTGCTGGTGTTCTTCGCGGCGCAGTTCGTGGCGTTCTTCAACTGGACCAATCTGGGCGCGATTACGGCGGTGACGGGCGCGCAGTTCCTTCAGGATTCCGGCATGACCGGGCCGCTCGTCTTCTTCCTGTTCATCCTGATGTGCGCGATTATCAACCTGTCGCTCGGCTCGGCTTCCGCGCAATGGGCGGTGACGGCGCCGATCTTTGTGCCCATGCTGATGCTGATCGGCTATTCCCCGGAAGTCATCCAGGCGGCCTACCGCATCGGCGATTCCTCGACCAACATCATCACGCCGATGATGAGCTATTTCGGCCTGATCCTCGCCTGGGCCACCCGCTATGACAAGAAACTCGGTGTCGGCACGCTGATCGCGATGATGCTGCCTTACTCAATCTTTTTCATGCTGTTCTGGTCTGGCTTTTTCTTCCTCTGGACCTTTGTCCTCGGCATTCCGGTCGGGCCCGGATCGCCCACCTATTATGCGCTCTGAGCCGGCTGCCCCGCAAAGCGAGACAGGCTGAACAGGGAGAGGTCGAAGCCGGGGTCTTCCTGCATCGCCAGTTTGACCAGGATCTCGCCGATCACGGGCGCGAACTTGTATCCGTGGCCGGACAATCCGGCGGCGAGGACGCCGGACTTGTCCTGCGGATGCCGGTCGATGATGAAGTTGCCGTCTGGCGACATGGTATACATGCAGGTCACGGATTTTCGAATGGGGCCTAGCGACGGCGCATAAGTGCGGCAGAAGTCTTCGATCCGCGAACGGTCCTTGTCGCGAATGGCGCGGTCCATGTCCTGCCAGCGGCTGAAGCGTTCGCCGGTGCTGTGCTCCGCGATCTTGACGAGACCGTCCTCGTTGGCCGGGAAGCCATAGATCCATTTGTTGCGTGGCAGGTGAGCGACGAAGGGCCGGAAGCCGGGCGCGCGCGTGAACCTGTCGTCTGCCGGGGCTTCCAGCCAGTGCAGCGTGTTGCGCTCCAGGACGAGGTGTTTCTGAAGCTCCGGGATGAGTTCGTGCGACCAGGGGCCGGCGGTGAAGATGGCTGTCTCCGCCTCGATCCACCGGTCGTCGAGTTCAATACGCCAGCGGCCATTTTTATGCGCGGCGGTGCGGATGGTCCGGCCGGTCAGGCATGTGGCGCCCTTTGCTTCGGCGCGCTGGCGCACCTGACTCAGATAGGTTTCGACGCCGAGATAGCCGGCGCGTGTTTCATGGAAATGGTCCCAGCCCTTGGGCAGCTCGAACGGGGCTTTGCCGTCTGACGTGTCCGGGCCGGTCTGGGTGAGGGGAATGTCATAGGCGGCGGCGGAGGCGCGGGTGGCTTGAATGCGCGGGTCATCGGCCGGGCCAAAATACTGGACACCGGTTTCATGGAAGATGTCGCCGTCCATCTCGGCGGCATGCTGGCGCCAGAGGTCTAGCGCGCGGCGGATGAGGGGAATGTAGCGCGCATCCTCGCTATAGGCTTCGCGGATGAGGCGGGTTTCGCCATGCGAGCTGCCTTGAATATGCGGCGGGTCGAACTGGTCGATGCCGAGCACGGTGAGGCCCCTTTGCGCCGCAACATGCAGGGCGGAGAGGCCCATCGCGCCGAGGCCGAGAATGGCAATGTCTGTGTGCTGTGTTTTCATCATCTTCCTTTTGGGTTGACGCTGCGCCGGCAGGCTAACGCGGCAGGGCCTTGCGGATCAACCTCGGCCGCTGGCAGATTCCTGCTTTGCACCGGGTGCCGCCGCCGATAGGCTGGCCGCGAGGCAGACGGGCATCAGCCCGCGGCGGGAGGGTATCAGATGTGGACCAATTCAGAGGACAAGGCGCTGCGCGTACGCGCTGAGGCGGTGATCCCCGGTGGTATGTATGGCCACCAGTCTGCGCGGCTGCTGCCGGAGGACTATCCCCAATTCTTCGAAAAGGCCTCCGGCGCGCATCTTTGGGACGCGGATGGCAACCGCTATCTCGACTTCATGTGCGGCTATGGCCCGAACCTGTTCGGCTACGGCCATGACGGCATCGATGCGGCCTATACCGGCCAGTTGGCGCGCGGCGACACGATGACCGGGCCGTCCGGCCTGATGGTGGATCTCGCCGAGCAGATGACTGCGATGGTGAGCCATGCCGATTGGGCGATGTTCTGCAAGAATGGGACGGACGCGACCACGATGGCGATGATGACCGCGCGCAGCCATACGCGGCGCAGCACGATCATTCTGGCCAAGGGCGCGTATCACGGCGCAGCGCCCTGGTGCACGCCGGTGCGGCGCGGCGTGGCGAAGGGTGACCGGGCGGGGCAGGTTTTCTGCACTTACAATGATGTGGAGAGCCTCGAAGCCGCGGTTCGCGAGGCGGGCGATGATCTCGCCGCGATCTTCGCCGCGCCGTTCCGGCACGACACCTTTGTGGATCAAGAGGATCCGGACCCTGCCTATGCGAAGCGCGCGCGGGAGATCTGCGACGAAACCGGCGCTCTGTTGATTGTCGATGATGTGCGGGCGGGCTTCCGGCTGGCGCGTGACTGCAGCTGGTCGCGTATCGGCGTGGCGCCGGACCTCTCCTGCTGGGGCAAGGCGATTGCCAATGGCCATCCGATCTCGGCGCTGCTCGGCGGCGACAAGGCGAGGGCAGCGGCGGCCTCGATCTATGTGACGGGCTCGTTCTGGTTCTCTGCGGCGCCAATGGCGGCGGCGCTGGCGACGCTGAAGCTGATCCGCGAAACGGACTATCTGGAGCAGACCGTCGCGCTGGGCCAGCGGCTGCGCGACGGGCTGGACTCGGTGGCGTCGCGGCACGGCTTTGGGCTTCGCCAGACCGGGCCGGTGCAGATGCCGCTGATCCTGTTCGAGGACGATCCCGGGCTCGGTAAAGGCTATGCCTGGAGCGCCGCGCTGGTGAAGCGCGGTGTCTACTTCCACCCCTGGCACAACATGTTCCTGTGCGCTGCCATGACTGAGGCGGATATCGACTTTACACTCGAGGCGGCCGACGACGCCTTCATGGCGATCCGGGCTGAGGGCGTGTGGCCGCCATCGGCGCAGCTTGTCGCGGCGGGGCTCGTGCCGGGCGGCTGACCCCTGCCTAGCGGAATGCGCCGGGCAGCCACAGGGTCAGCGGCGGGAAGAAGGTGATGAGCATCAGCACCGCGATCAGGCAGAGATAAAACGGCCAGATTGCACGGATCGTTTCCTCAACGGGCACTTTGCCGAGGGCCGAGCCGAGAAACAGGACAGAGCCCACCGGCGGGGTCAGCAGGCCGATGCCAAGGTTCAGCATCATGATGATCCCGAACTGGACCGGGTCCATGCCGAGCGCCATCACCACCGGCAGGAAGATCGGCGTCGTGATGATGATCAGCGGCGCCATGTCCATGAAGGTGCCGAGCAGGAGCAGCAGCAGATTGATCAGCAGGAAGATGACCACCGGATGCGCGGGAAGACCGCTGAGTCCGCTGGCGAGCTGGCCCGGCACTTCGAGCAGCGCCAGCAGCCAGCCGAACATCGCCGCGCAGCCGATGATCAGCATGATCATGGCCGCCGTCTTCACCGCGCCGGCGGCGGCGGCCAGGAAACGCGAGGTCCCGAGCGTGCGATAGACCACCGCGCCTATGATCACGGTGTAGATCACCGCGACGGCCGAGGCCTCGGTCGGCGTGAACAGGCCGAACAGGATGC
>NZ_JBKBXW010000054.1:0-4516 GCF_046313735.1 Hyphomonas sp. | reverse complement strand
CGTTCACGGGGTTGCCCGACGCATCGAGCACCTTGTAGCCGAGCTCCTCAATCTCGCCGGGGTCGTTCTGGAAATCAGGGAGCTTGTCCCTCCGGGCCATGCTGGCGGGAACATTCCACCAGGGACTGAACTCGAGATAGGTGATGGAGTCGGAAAACTCCGGCGTCTGACGATCTTCTTCGCCGAAAATCGCGACATGGCGCGAGACTTCGGTGTCGCCGGTGAGAGCGACGACCTCGAAAGTGGGGATGTTGGCGTAGATCTGCCGCTCGGTGTTCTCGCGCGGCAACCAGCGCAGCCGTTCGAGACTGGCGCGGAGGCTGGCCATCCGGGCCTGCGCGTCGGAGGCGGCTTTGGCCTCCGCCGAGGTCAGCGGGCTTTGCTGATGCTGCGCAAGTTCCGTCTGCAGGGCCGCATAGAGGGAAGAGGTCGGGGCAAGCGCGTTTAGGGCGGCGCTGTAGGCTTCCGCGTCCGCATCGGTTGGCAACGCGTTGAAGGTTTCGGCTAGTGCAGCGTCCGCCTCGAGGCGCGGCGCGAGCGTTTCCGCGTCGATCGCGCCGCGGCGAAGATGCGTCGCAGCGAGCAGCCAGGCGTCGCGCGGGCTGGCCCCGTTGGCGATATAACGAGCGGGGTCGAGGCCATGCGCGGTGAGCGCGTCGAGCGACTGTAGAATTGCTCCGTTCACAGCGCCCGAGGCATCCTGGGCGCAGGCCTCCGGCGCCGCGTCCGTACTTACCGCGGATCCTGCGGGACAACTTCCCTCCGGCATCGCCATTGCGGTTAGATTTGCAAAGATAGACAGCGAGACCGGCAGCGCGGCAGCGAACAGAAAAGACTTGAGGCGGCTGGGCGGATTGCACCAGCCGGCGAATGGGGACTTCTGGGTCATAAGGCAGCCTCCTTGGGGCTTACCCTGATCCTGACATCTGGCGTCCTAGTCCTGAAACCCTCGGAATACCGCAGCTTCGTCTACGGACTTTCGCGTCGAGACGACGGCGTTCGCCGGGAAGGTGTCATCCGGCCAACCCATCGCCACACAGGTCTGGATCACCTGGTCGTCCGGGATGCCGGCCTCGGCGCGCACGACCGGGCTCTGCATGATGCCCTGCGAGTTGATCACGCAGCCAAGTCCGCGCGACCAGGCGGCATTGACGAGGCAGTTGACCACGCCGCCGCAGTCGAAGGGCGCAATGTCGCTGCCCTGGATGGACCTGTCATAGGTGACGACGATGGAGACGGGCGCATCGAACTGGCGGAAGCCGCGCAGCACCCAGTCATGGCGCTTTTCCTTGTCCTCGCGCGCAATGCCCATGGCGCCGAAGAGCTGCTTGGCGATCTCGATCTGGCGTTCGCGGTGGACGCCTTCATAGCCGGGGCCCATGCGGAACTCGCGGCTGTCAGGGACGCCGGCGAGGTTGCGCTCGACATTGCCGGCACGGATGCGGTCCAGCACCTCACCGGCGACGACATAGAAATTCCAGGGCTGTGTGTTCAGCGAGGTCGGCGCGCGCATGGCGAGTTCGAGGATCTCGCGGATCAGCGCCTGGGGCACGGGTTTGTTGAGATAGCCGCGAATGCTGCGCCGGCCCCGGATCACCTCGTCAAAATCCACGTTTGCGCTCCCATCTGAATTAACTCTGCAAACTTCTAGCGCCGTCTGGGCGGCTGGCAGCCCCTGCCGCCACGTGAGGGGCTTGCGCGATCGTTATGTTCATGTATTGTTCTGTTGGGTCAGACGTGGGGGGCGCGAAATGACAGATCAGCTGGAAGGCGGATGCACATGCCGGAGGGTGCGCTACCGGCTGAAGCGCGCGCCGATCGTGACGCATTGCTGTCATTGCAGCTGGTGCCAGCGGGAGACGGGCTCCGCGTTTGTCATCAATGCGGTGATCGAGTCGTCCGAGGTCGAATTGCTGGGCGCCCCGCCCGAAATTTTCGACACCCCCAGCCTGAGCGGGCGCGGCCAGCTGATCGCGCGGTGCCCTCGCTGCCTTATCGCGGTCTGGAGCCATTATCCCACAGCGCGGGAAGCGGCGGCCTTCATCCGGGTCGGAACGCTTGACGATCCGAAGGCGGTCCGGCCGGACGTTCATATCTTCAGGTCTTCGGCGGTCTCCTGGCTGGCGCTCACCGATGGCAAACCTGCCTTCGACGACTATTATCCGGACCGCCTCGCCATCTGGGGACCGGACGCGATGGCGCGCTGGGAAAAACTGATGGCCAGCCGGAGCTGAAAAGAAAAAGCCCGCTCCGGAGAGCGGGCTTTCCCAGATCCAATGCTCAAAGGGGAGAACCCCACGAGCAAGGCGAAGGCGCAGCCGCCCCGCCGTCAGGCGGGAACAGCGGCGAGCATAAAATCAACGAGGCGCCATGCGGATCGCGCCGTCGAGGCGGACGTCTTCGCCGTTGAAGTAATTGTTGCGGACCATTTCGGTGGCCAACGAGGCAAACTCGTCCGGATTGCCGAGACGCGGCGGGAACGGCACCTGCGCGCCGAGGGCCTGTTTCACCGGTTCCGGCGCGGCGGCGAGCAGCGGCGTGTTGAAGATGCCCGGCAGGATCGTGTTGACGCGGATATTCTCGCGCGACAGGTCCCGCGCGATCGGCAGGGTCATGCCGACAACGCCGCCCTTGGAGGCGGAATAGGCGGCCTGGCCGATCTGGCCATCTTCGGCGGCCACGGAGGCGGTGTTGACGATGGCGCCGCGGTCGCCGCAGGGCAGGGGCTCGAGGCTCATCATACCGGCAGCGGATTTGGCGATGCAGCGGAAGGTGCCGACGAGGTTGATCTGGATGATCAGGTTGAACTTATCGAGCGGGAAGTGGCTGATTTCACCGGAATTCTTGTCGCGGCTGGCGGTCTTGATGGCATTGCCGGTGCCGGCGCAGTTGATCAGAATGCGCTCCTGGCCAATCGCGGCGCGGGACTTCACAAAGCCGGCATCGACCGAGGCGTCATCCGTCACGTTCACTTCGCAGAACACGCCGCCGAGTTCCTTGGCCAGTGCCTCGCCTTTTTCGGCATTCAGATCGAACAGGGCGACCTTGACGCCATAGCTGGCGAGCTTGCGGGCGGTCGCGGCGCCGAGGCCGGAGGCGCCGCCGGTAATCACGGCGGAGATGTTAGAATTGAGTTCCATGGGGCACTGCCCTCCTTGCTTTTCGTTGACTGGCGTTCAGGAGTATAATGACCCTAGGAGAGCGCAATGTCTGACGCAGCGGAAATCATCGAGACGGTCAAAGGGCAGGGGGATATCTACCTGCCAAAATCGATTCGCCGGAACGAACGCCGGGCGCAGGGGCTGTTGCCGAAAATCGGCAAGTTTGCCTCACAGCTGCCTTTCGCCGACGATCTGGTGGCGGCCTGGTTCTGCGCGCGCGACCCGCTTACGCCTACCAAGGCGAAAGCCGTGCTGTTTGCCGCCGCCGCCTATTTCGTCATGCCGGTGGACCTGATCCCGGACGCCATCGTCGGCCTCGGCTTTACCGACGACGCAACCGTTCTGGCGACGGCGCTGAGCGTGGTCGGGGCGCATGTCACCGAGCGCCACCGCGCGATGGCCCGCAAGGCTCTGAAGCTGCCAGAACCGGTGCGGGATACGAAGTGACCCTCTGGCTGGCGCTGGGCCTCGCGGGCCTGCTCGCAGCCGTATATGGCTTTACCCTGTCGCGCGCGCCGCCTAGCCCCGCCAAGCTGATCCTCAAGATTTCGGGTATGCTGATCCTGACCGGTGTGGCGGCGTGGATGGGCGCGCCCTGGCTGCTGTTGGCCGGCCTTGCGGCCTCCACGCTGGGAGACGCCTTCCTCGCTGGCCGGCCGGAACGCTGGCTGATCCCCGGTATGGCGGCCTTCTTCACGGCGCATGTGTTTTACGTGATCCTGTTCTGGTCTGCGGGGCAGGTGAGCGGGGACGCGCTGAACTATGCCGCCCGCGCGGTGCTGGTGCTGGCGGGGGCGGGGTATATCGCCTGGCTGTCGCCCTCGCTGGGGGCGATGCGCTGGCCAGTCTTTGCCTATGGCGCGGTGATCCTGGTGATGGGCGCCGCGGCCATCGCCCTGCCAGCGGGCTACGGACTCGTGCTGATCGGCGCGCTGATGTTCATCCTGTCTGATGCGATTCTCGCCAATGAACTCTTCCGCCGGCCGAGCGGCGAGCCTGCCCGCTTCTGGCCGTCCATCTCCTTGTGGCATCTGTATTTCTTTGGCCAGGCGGCCATCCTTCTCGGATTTATCCTGAGATAGGCCGCAGAAAATCCCGTTTGTATCTGCACGGGAACTATGCGAATGACGCGGCGGGCCAGGCGCCCCCAACGGCGCCCAGCCTATCTGTAAGGATAGGAGTAAAACAGATGAACGTGACCACCGCCAAGCCGGCCGTGCGCCCTGCCTGCCCACATTTTTCGTCGGGCCCCACCGCGAAATATCCGGGCTTTTCCCTTCAAAATCTCGTGACTGCCGCCCTTGGCCGCTCGCACCGTTCGGGCGACGCCAAGAAGAAGCTGAAGGCTGCGATTG
>NZ_JBKBXW010000053.1:0-4578 GCF_046313735.1 Hyphomonas sp. | reverse complement strand
ACTCGCCCGAAAGGGCTGCGACTGGATCGTCGCGAATGATGTGTCCGGCGACGTCATGGGCGGCGCCGACAACGAGATCGCCCTGATCACACGCGAAGGCATAGAACGCTGGCCCCGGATGCCGAAAGACCAGGTCGCCGCCCGCCTCGCCGAAAAAATCGCGGACGCCTTCGCAGGCGATGACGCTGGCCTCCGCCTCGCAGCGGAATAACGGCCTCAGTCGTCCTTCATGAGCCCCGACAGGTGGCGCGGCAAATCCGTTCGATTGTGCAGGAAATCAATGATGATGACCTGCTCTTCCGCCTCCACAAAGACGATGAAGTGCTGCCCGGACCGCGCTAAGCGTAGGTCTTCGGGCAGATCCGGATCGATCAGGCGGCGGCAATCCTGAGTCAGCGCCGTGCCTGCAGCGATGTCCCGGCAGCAGGCGATGAGGTCCTCCTCATAGGCCTCTGCCTGACGGGGCCCGAAGGTCTCATGGGTCCAGTGGGCGATCTCGATCAGCGCCGCCTCGGCCCGCCGCGTCAGGCGCCAGGGCTTCGCCATCAGCGCCGTTTACGCGTGCCGGCAAAGGCCCGGCGAATGGCCGCTTCGCCGCTGCCCTCGGCCAGCTCGCCGCGCCGGGCTTCCTCAAGGCTGAGGGTCAGGCGCGCGCGCAGCGCCTCGATCTCGTCTTCCTCGCGCTCAAGCAGGCGCAGGCCCGCCCGCATTGCTTCAGACGCATTCTGATACCGGCCGGACGCGACCAGCCGGTCAATCATCTCTGATTGGGCATCGGTGAGGACAACATTCCGCGTGGCCATGCGCGCCTCCATTGGTCATTGGCAATATATGCCATAGGTGCGCTGCCGTCAAAAGCGCGGCCCGCTTGACTCCCCCGCAGAGTCTCCCCACCGCTCCCCGCATGACCGATGTGACTGTTCAGGTATTGCCGCTGCCCCATTTCGACGGGCTCGATCTCCCCGCTTACGAGACGGCGGGCTCAGCCGGCATGGACGTGCGCGCCGCCGTGCCCGAAGGCGACCCGATCACCCTCGCCCCCGGCGCCCGCGCGATGGTGCCGACAGGCCTCTCGGTTGCCATCCCCGAAGGTTACGAGATCCAGGTCCGCCCCCGCTCGGGCCTTGCCGCCAAACACGGCCTGACCTGCCTCAACACCCCAGGCACGATCGACAGCGACTATCGCGGCGAAATCAAGGTCATCCTGATCAATCTCGGCAGCGACGCCTTCACGATCCAGCGCGGTGAACGCATCGCCCAGCTCGTCCTCGCCCCGGTCACGCGCCTCGCCTGGAGCCAGGTCGAGGCGCTCGAGGCAACCGAACGCGGCGCCGGCGGCTTCGGCTCGACGGGGCGCTAAGCATTTCGGCCGCGCCGTCGATACCATGCCAGCGCGGCCGTCTCGGTAGCCGACACAAAAGGCGCCTTTCCGGCCACATACGCAGCGGGATCGGCGCCCGGCGCCAGAGCTAGCTGGGCTTTCAGATCCGAATAGGCCCCCGCGATTAGAGGATGGGCTTTCAGATAGTCCCGGAAAGCGATGTGACGCTCGACATGCGGTGATCCCGTTTCGAAAACATGCAGGTGGTGGGTCCGCCGCCCTGCAGGGTGCGTTTTGCGGAAATACCGCCGCCCCGGAATGCCGAACGCCCCCATCGCCTCATAGCCAAGAGCTTCCAGTGCGGGGGCAGCCTTGTCCATCCTCTGAAGAGAGTCAGCCGCTCCGAGCATATCGATAACGGGCTTGGCCAGAATTCCGGGAATGGCTGTGCTGCCGATGTGATTGATCGAAAGCGCTATGTCCGGCAGCGCCTGCGCGATGGCTACGGCCTCAGCTGCGAAAGCCTCAGGCCAGCCCGGATCGTAGGGAACAACCAAGGGTTCGTGCATTGTCGTCCCCATGGCCGCGCGAAGCGACACTTTATATTTTTCTGGGCCTACGCGATCAATTTTTCTTGAACATGGGGCCATCTTCCCCACATATTGAATATCAATAAGGAGGGAGGCGCTCATGGGCCCTGTTTTCTATATCTTTCTCGGCATCCTGATCGCCTGGTTCTTCATGGGCCGCCGGAGTTGCCGGCGCCGGACGCGGCTGGCCGGCCCGGATCCACGCCCGGATGGCCGCGATGAAATCATCGAGCGGCTGAACGAGCGGGTCCGCACGCTGGAGCGCATCATCACCGACCGCGACTGGCAGCTTCGCCGCGATATCGACGACCTCGACAGCTGATCTGGCCCCCATCGCGGCGCCGGGTTATACAACTCACTTATCTGCCATCAGGAGGCGATCATGGATGTGTTCACAATGGTCACGGTCATCGTGGTCGTCAGCATGGCGTACGCCGCCTATGAAGTGCACATGAAGGCGAAGACGAAACGCGCGCGTTCCAAGGAAGACGACAAGGAAAGCGCCGCCATGCGGGCCGATATCGACCGGCTCAAGGAGCGGGTCCGCGTGCTCGAAAAGATCGTCACCGATCAGGAACGCCAGCTCGCCGATGAAATCCGCCGCCTCGCCTGAGCGGCCCAATAACTGAAAACAAAGGACACGCGCATGGATCCCTTCACAATGGTCGTTGCGATCGTCGCCATCAGCGTCGGCGCCGGCCTGATCAACACCTGGCTCAAGCACCGCTCGAACAGCCGCCCGGATGAAGCCACGCTCGCAGAACTCGCCACCACAAAGCCGGACCTCACCCGCCTGAAGGACCGCGTACGCGTGCTCGAGGAAATCGTCACCGACAAGGAACGCCAGCTCTCCGACGAGATCCGCCGCCTCGGCTGAACTCTGCTTCAGAGCAGCGCGCCTTCATCTTTCCGGAACTTCGCCAGCAGATAGGCCGGCGTCTCCTCGATCTTGTCGAGCGCGCCAAACGCAAACGCCTCGCGGTCGAGCACAATGTCGCGCGGGCGCAGGGCGCGCGAGATTTCGAGCCCCTCCAGCGTCCGCGCACGCGAGAACGCAACATAAGCCTGGCCGTGCGCAAACATGCCGCTGTCAAAGTCGATGAATACCTGGTCCAGCGTCAGCCCCTGCGCCTTGTGGATCGTCACGGCATAGGCCAGCCGCAGCGGCACCTGCTTGAACGTGCCCACAACTTCGCGCTTCACCTTGTTGCTGCCGGTCTCGAAGCCGTAGCGGTATTTTTCCCAGGCCGTCGCTTCGATCTCGTAGATATGGTTGTCGATCGACACCATCACGCTGCGCGCGCCAAAGCCCTCCACCCGCGCGAGTGAGCCGTTCACCCAGCGCCCCTCGGCGTCGTTCTTGATCAGCATCACCCGCGCGCCGACCTTCAGCTCAAGGTCAGCCTCGGTCGGATAGCTCTTGTCATCGAACTGGCCCTGAACATCCGCCTTGAACACTTTTGCCTGGCCCGTCAGGCCCGCCAGCCGGGACTGGTTGATGCGAAACGCGTTGGCATTGTTCGGCGTCAGCACGACATGCGTTTCCGACGCGTCCGCCGCGCTGCGCGTCGAGACCAGCCGCTGCAGCAGCGCCTCATCCGCCGGTGTGACCCGCCCGGAGCGCAGCGCGCCCAGCAGCGTCAGGAAACGCGGGTCCTCCTGCCGGAACACATGTTTCAACGCCAGCAGGGAGAATTCCGCATCCCGGAACGCCGGCGCATTGAAGAAGTATGAGCCGCCATACCGCTGATGCAGGATCGGGCCTTCATCGGCGGAAACGACCGGCGGCAACTGGTGCAGATCGCCGGACAGGATCATCCGCACCCCGCCGAAGGGCCGCTTCGAGCCCCGGTTCAGTTTTAGGCTGTGGTCGATCGCGTCCAGCATGTCGGCGCGTACCATCGAGATCTCGTCGATCACCACGGTGTCCACCGTGCGCACGACGCGCGGGTTCGGCAGGCGGCGAATATCCTGTGGCTCGACCAGGCGCGGCGGCAGCTTGAAGAAGGAATGGATCGTCTGCCCGCCGGCATTCATTGCCGCAACACCGGTCGGCGCGAGCACGACCGCCTTCTCGCCGGCCTCGGCCAGGAACTTCTTCAACAACGTCGTCTTGCCAGTACCGGCCCGGCCCGTCAGGAACAGATTGCCCTGCGCCCCGGCGCCCCGGGCGACCCATTCAGCTGGCGCGGCATAGACCGTTTCCGGGGCAGGGACTGTCATGCCCTCAGGGGCCGACAAGACGCATCTGCCGCGCGCGCCCCACGCCGCCCGTACTGGCCACGACCTGCCAGCCCAGCGCCTCATAGGCGCGCCGGGCGACTAGGTTTTCCGTGTCGACGTCCAGGCTCAGTGGCCCATGAGCCTCCTGCCGGGCCACATGCAGCAGCCCCCGCGCCACGCCGCACAGCCGCCAGTCCTCGTCCACGAACAGATGGTCGATATAGTCTGCCGGCGGTTGCAGCGTCAGGAAGCCGATGATCCCGGCATTCGGCTCCTCGGCGATCCAGCCCGGCTGGCTCTCGAGCGCCCGGCGCAGGGCAAGATGCTGGCCGCGGTGCGATCCGCGCCAGGGCATGGTCAGCAGGCAGTCCGTGAAAATATCCCGGCAGCCAGCAATATCCGCTGCTTCCAGCGGCCTGATGCTCCATCCGGCTCCAAAGTGAA
>NZ_JBKBXW010000052.1:0-4964 GCF_046313735.1 Hyphomonas sp. | reverse complement strand
GGCCGCCTTTCGGGCCCTCATAGCGGATGACGAGGACTTCGCCTTCCTTGTATTCGCGGTTGCTCACGGCCTTGAAGCAGGCTTCCTCGCCGTCAAATACTCGAGCTGGACCGGAGAACTTCAGGTTCTTCATGCCGGCGACCTTAACGATGGCGCCGTCCGGGGCGAGCGAGCCCCATAAGCCGACAACGCCTCCGGTCGGGCTGAGCGGGTCGGACACAGGCCGGATAACTTTCTGGTCCGGGTTCCAGGTAACGCCCTCCAGATATTCGGCCCAGGTCTGGCCGGTCACGGTCATGCAATCGCCATGGATGAGCCCCGCCTCATGTAGCGTCTTCATCAGCATCGGCACGCCGCCGGCCGCGCCGAAATCCTTGGCGACATAGTTTCCGCCAGGCTTCAGATCCGCGAGATAGGGCGTCTTCTTGAAGATTTCGGCAACGTCCGCGAGGTCGAACTGTACGCCGCACTCATGCGCCATCGCTGGCAGGTGCAGCGCCGCATTGGTCGAACCGCCCGTGGCCGCGACAACGATGGCGGCATTTTCGAAGGCTTTGCGGGTGCAGATATTGCGTGGACGGAGATTCTTTTCGATCAGGTCCATGACCGCCTTGCCGGAAGCGACGGCGTAGCCGTCCCGGTCCGTATACGGCGCGGGGAGCGCAGACGAGAGCGGCAGGGCAAGGCCAATTGCCTCGGAGACGCAGGCCATGGTGTTGGCCGTAAACTGGCCACCGCAAGCGCCGTCACCGGGGCAGGCGACTTTTTCGAGTGCTTCGAGCTTGGCACTCGTCATGTCGGTCGAGCCGGCTGCATGCGCGCCGACAGCCTCAAACACGTCGAGCACGGTGACATCCCGGCCCTCAAATGAGCCAGGCAGGATGGAGCCGCCATAGAGGAACACGCTGGGCACGTTCAGGCGCAGCATTGCCATCATCATGCCGGGCAGAGACTTGTCGCAGCCCGCGACGCCGACCAGCGCGTCATAGCCATGGCCGCGCATGGTGAGCTCCACCGAATCCGCAATCACTTCACGGCTGACGAGCGAGGAGCGCATGCCTTCATGGCCCATCGCGATGCCGTCCGTCACGGTGATGGTGCAGAATTCGCGCGGCGTGCCGTCCGCTGCCTTGACGCCTTCGGAGGCCGCATGCGCCTGGCGCATCAGCGCCGTGTTGCAGGGCGCGGCCTCGTTCCAGCAGGACGCGACCCCGACGAAGGGCTTTTTAATGTCCTTGGTCGAGAGGCCCATCGCGTAATAATAGCTGCGATGCGGCGCGCGCTCCGGGCCTTCGGTGACATGGCGGGAGGGCAGGCGGGATTTGTCCCAGGTCTTGGACATGACGGTATCCTTTAATTTTGCCACTCGCCCTAGCGCGCAAATTCCTTGCCGCAAAGAGCCTTATTCGTCGCGATAAATGGCAACACTTGCCCCGGCGGGGCTGGATACGCCGCGGTACATGCCTTCGGAGTTGAACACGAAGCTGTAGGCGCCGTCGCCGCCGATGACGATCACACCGCCATCGCCGCCCAACGCGGCGACCTCGGCCAGAGCCACCTCAGCCGCGGTGGTGATGTCCTCGCCCGCGAACTTCACGCGGTCGCAGATTGTCTTGGCAACGCCCACGCGGATGAAGTATTCGCCATGCCCTGTGGCAGAGACGGCGCAGACGCCGTTCTCGGCATAGGTTGCCGCGCCGATCAGCGGTGTGTCACCGATGCGGCCGGCTGCCTTGGCGGTCATGCCGCCGGTGGTAGTGGCGGCCGCGATGTTGCCGTCCCGGTCGATGGCGACGGCGCCGACGGTGCCATGCCGGTCCGCGTCGCTGCGGGTGCGCTGCTCGAGCACGCGCTCGAGCGCCTCGCGGCGGCGATCGGTGTTGAAGTAGGTGTTATCGACGAGTTCCAGGCCTTGCGCCTCGGCAAAGGCATCTGCGCCAGTCCCGGCGAACATGACGTGTTCGGACTGTTCCATGACGGCCCGTGCCGCCCGGATCGGGTTCTTCACGCGCGTGACACCGGCGACCGCGCCCGCATCGCGGCTGCGACCGTCCATGATGGACGCGTCGAGTTCATGGGTACCCGCGGCGGTAAACACGGCGCCTTTGCCGGCGTTGAACAGTGGGTCATCCTCCATGACGAGGACAGTCGCCTCGACCGCGTCGAGGGCGCTGCCGCCTGCTCTCAGGATGTCAGACCCGGCATCAAGAGCCGCATGCAGAGCGGCGCGGTATTCGGCGTCAGCCTCGGCGGTCATCTGGCTACGGAGGATGACGCCTGCGCCGCCATGGATGACGAGGCGCCATTCCGGTGTCTCGGGGGCAGGGGCGCTCTCGGAAGCGGCAGTGGCGCAGGCGGTCAGGATCAATCCTCCCAGGGCAATTGCGGCGAACCGGATCAGTGTCATGGTCATACGCCCTCCAGGCTTTTGCGTGCGGCGGTCAGCTTGTCGCGCCTTGCGCCCCAGTCGCGCAGCCGTTCGCGGTTTTCCTCGACGATTTCCTCCGGTGCGCGTGCGACGAAATCGGCGTTGGCCAGCTTCTTTTCCGTGCCGGTGATGTCCTTGTCCAGCCCTGTGATTTCCTTGTCGAGCCGTTTGCGGGCTTCGGCGACATCAATCAGGTCGGCGATGCTGAGCGCCGCGACGGTAGATCCGACGACGGCGGAGACGGCGCCTGCCGGCATGTCGCCGGGCAGCGTCAGGTCATCGATCCGCGCCATTCGCTTCAGGACTTCCTCGTGCACACCGGCGCGGTGGATGTCTGCGTCCGATGCATTGACCAGTGCCAGCGGCACCTTGGCGCCGGCCGGCACCCCGAGATCATTCCTGAGGGAACGGATTTCCGTGATCAGATCGATCAGCCAGCTGATTTCCTCGGTGGCGGACGTATCCCGCCATCCGGTCGCCTTCGGCCAGGCCTGCAGCATCAGAAAGCCCTGGTCTGCAGCCCGGCCAGGGGCGCGGCGTTCCCACAATTCCTCTGTCACGAACGGCATGAAGGGCTGGAGCAGCTTCAGCGTCTCGTCGATCACATAGCCGCAAACGAGGCGGGTCTCAGTCTTGGCGGCGTCGTTCATGCCGGCGAGCAGCGGCTTGATCAGTTCCAGATACCAGTCACAGAACGTATTCCAGATGAAACGGTAAAGCGCGCCGGCGGCCTCGTTGAAGCGGTATTCCTCAATGCCGCGCGTCACCTCTGCCGTACACGTATCAAGTTCGCCGAGTATCCAGCGATTGACGGGGCGCTCGACAGCGGGCACGTCGATCTCGCCCGGCGCGCCGCACTCGTTCATTTCGGCAAAGCGCACGGCGTTCCAGAGCTTGGTCGAGAAATTGCGGTAGCCTTCCACGCGCTGTTTCGACAGGCGGACATTGCGCCCCTGCGCAGCCATTGCGGCCATGGTGAAACGCAGCGCATCGGCGCCGAATTCATCGACCAGCTCCAGCGGGTCCATGGCATTGCCCTTGGACTTCGACATCTTCTGCCCCTTCTCGTCGAGGACGAGGGCGTGGATGTAAACGTCCTTGAACGGAGCCTGGCCGGTAAACTCCTGCCCCATCATCATCATCCGGGCGACCCAGAAGAAAATGATGTCGAACGCCGTCACCAGCGTTGCCGTCGGATAGAAGGTTTTCAGCGCATCCGTATCTTCCGGCCAGCCCTGCGTCGAGAACGGCCAGAGCGCGGAGGAGAACCATGTGTCGAGGACGTCGGGGTCACGATAGAGGACGACCGATTCTTTCTGGCCTGTTTCGTAGTTGCCTGTTGCCAACGTTGGGGGAGCAGCTGTGTGCACCGTGAACGGAAAGCTATTGTTGAAAGTTACCTCAACTTCTTGTCCATAGATCTGCCTTGCCAATTCAATTGCTCGGTCTTCCGTCTCGGCTACAATAATTTCGCTTGATCCCATCGGTTGATCAGGCGCGGGGAAATTTTTTGGACCATACCAAACCGGAATCCGGTGCCCCCACCAAAGCTGGCGCGAAACGCACCAAGGCTGAATATTGTCTATCCAGTTGTAATAGGTCTTCGTCCAGTTCTCCGGCACGAAGCGCGTGTGCCCGTCTTCGACCGCCTTGCGTGCAGGCTTAGCCAGCGTCGCGGCATCCACATACCATTGATCCGTGAGCCACGGTTCGATGACGACACCGGACCGGTCGCCGAAGGGCTGTTCGATCTTCAGGTCTTCGATCCGGTCGAGGAGGCCGAGCGCTTCGAACTTTTCGATGATCTTGTCGCGCGCCTTGAACCGGTAGAGCCCCCGGAACTCATCCGGGATTCCGGCGGTGTCAGCGTCCGCGCCGCCAACGATGGCGGCGGTCGCCGTCAGGATATTCAACGGCGTCAGGCCCGCGCGCTTGCCGACTTCAAAGTCGTTGAAATCGTGCGCCGGCGTGATCTTCACGGCGCCGGAACCCTTTTCGGGATTGGCATAGTCGTCTGCAACGATCGGGATCCGGCGGCCGACGATGGGAAGTTCAACGAACTTCCCAATGAGGCCAGTATAGCGCTCATCCTCGGGATGCACCGCCACACAGGTATCGCCCAGCATCGTCTCGGGCCGCGAGGTCGCGACCACGATATAGTCGCGCCGCTCGAGTGTGATGTTGCCGTCTTCATCCTTGACCGGATGGTCATAGGTGACGCCGTCTGCGAGCGGATAGCGCAGGTGCCAGTAATGGCCGCTGACCTCCTTCATCTCGACTTCAAGGTCGGAGATCGCCGTCTGGAAATGCGGGTCCCAGTTCACGAGGCGCTTGTCGCGGTAGATGAGGCCCTTGTTGTAGAGGTCCACGAACACCTTGGTGACGGCCTTCGAGAGGCCCTCATCCATGGTGAAGCGCTCAACGCTCCAGTCGCAGGAGGCGCCGAGGCGCTTGAGCTGGCCCACAATGGCCCCGCCCGACTCTTCCTTCCACGCCCAGACGCGCTTGACGAAGGCGTCCCGGCCCATGGAGCGCC
>NZ_JBKBXW010000051.1:0-5040 GCF_046313735.1 Hyphomonas sp. | reverse complement strand
TCACCCCGATGCCGCCAACCAGCAGCGAGATCGCCGCCACCGAGCCGAGCAGGATGGAGAAGGAGTTCTGCGTCTCCTGTACCGATTCCAGGATCGCGGCGGTGTTGCGGATCTGGAAATCCTCCGTCCCGTGGCGCGACAGGAGGAGCGCATGCACCGCCGCCTCGGTTTCGGCCATACGGCGCGTATCATCCACGGCGACGGTCATCGAGGAGAGGTAATTCTGGCCGAACAGCCGCATCATGCCCGTGGAGATCGGCACCAGCGCAACATCGTCCTGATCCTGCCCCCATGAGGTCGCGCCGCGTTCTTCGAGGATGCCGGCAACTTCGAATGGCGCACCGGCAATGAACACATATTGTCCGACAGCGGAGGACAGATTGTCGAACAGGTTCCCGGCGGTGGTCGTGCCGAGCACCACTGCGCCGATCCGGCCCTCGACATCATCGCGGGTGAAGAAGGTGCCGTGCATCAGCTTACGGTTCTGGGCGATGGGCCAGTCTTCGGATGTGCCTTCGATGGAGGTCTGGTAATCGCGCCCGCCGACTCGCAGCGTAGAGTTCCCGTTCCGCGCGGGCACAGCTGCGAGGATATTCTGCAGTTCGCCGACCGCCTGCGCATCTTCAATGGTCAAGGTCGCGATGGCGCCGCCACGTACCCGCTGGCCCGGCGCGCCAGGGCGCACGAAGAGCAGGTTCGGCCCCATCGATTCAAACCGCGCCATGACCTCCGCCCGGCTGCCCTCGCCAATGGCGAGCATCGCCACCACGGCCGAGACGCCAATGATCACGCCGAGCAGCGTCAACGCTGTGCGGAACAGGTTCGCGCGCAGGGAGCGAAAGGCCATCTTGACCGATTCCAGAACCTGCACGATGGGTGACGGTCCGCGGCGGGCATAGCGGTAGACGGCCTCGGTCTCGGGCGCCGCGGCGTCTGCGCCGCTGTCGGAAACGATATGGCCGTCGCGGATCTCGATGACGCGTTTGGCGCGGGCCGCGACCTTTGGGTCATGCGTGATCAGGATGATCGTGCGGCCTTCATTGTGCAGTTCTTCGAGCAGGTTCAGGAGGTCATTGCTGGAGCCGGAGTCGAGCGCGCCGGTCGGCTCGTCCGCCAGAATCACCTCGGCGTCATTGACCAGCGCCCGGGCGACCGCCACGCGCTGCTGCTGGCCGCCGGATAGCTGGCCGGGCTTGTGATGGATCCGGTCGCCAAGGCCGAGACGCCCGAGCAATTCGCCTGCCTTCTCCTTGCGCTCAGCCAGTTTCAGGCCCGCATAGACGGCCGGGATCTCGACATTTTCGGAGGCCGTGACGCTCGCCAGCAGATTATAGCGCTGAAAGATGAAGCCAAAGGTCTGCCGCCTAAGCGAGGCCAGCGCATCGGCTTCGAGTTCGGCAATGTTCTGCCCCCGGATCGTATAGGTGCCGGCGGTTGGCCGGTCGAGGCAGCCGAGAATGTTCATCAGTGTCGACTTGCCGGAGCCCGACTGGCCGATGATGGCTACATATTCGCCGGAGCGGATGGTCAGCGACACACCGTCCAGCGCGCGCACTTCGGTGTCGCCCGCACCGTAATAGCGGTTCACAGTCTTGAGTTCGATCAGCGGTGCATTCATGGCGGCGTGTTCCATCAGCCCCGGCGCATGCCGGGAGGCGGTCCGCCGCGCTGTTGGCCCTGCGGCGGGCCGGCCGGACGCTGCAGCGAGACTTCACCGGTCACGACAATCTGGCCGGGCTCGAGCCCCTGGATGATTTCGGCATGGGTGCGCGTGCGCAGGCCGACCAGCACCGGCTGGGGACGGGGCGTACCGTCGGCGGTCATCACCAGCACCATACCGGGCTCGGCGTCGGGGTTCGCTTCACGGGCGGCGCGCATCGCGTCGCGGTTGCCGCCGTCACGTCCGCCGCCGCGCGGCGTGGCAGGCTCGCTGGCTTCCGCCTGCATCAGACCTCCGCCGGTGCGTGCAGGACGGCCCTGGCCGGCTTCCGCCGTCTGACGGCCCTGCGCGCCGCCGGGACGTTGGCCCCGGCCGGGCGAAGTTTGCAGCGCCGTCACTGGCACCAGTACGGCGCCCCGGGCTGCACCCGTGAGGAAGAAGACCTGCGCCGTCATCTGCGGCTTCAGGCGGCTCTCGGGATTCTCGACATCCAGCAGTGCCTTGTAGAGCACCACATCATTCAGCACTTCCGGCGTCGGCAGGACCTGCCGCACGGTGGTCGGCCAGCGCCGCGCTGCGTCGCCCAGCGTTGTGAACCAGGCGTCCTGGCCGGGCTCGATGCGCAGCACATCGGCTTCGGAGACATCCGTCTCGACCGTCATGATGGAGAGGTCCGCCAGCGTCAGGATGGTCGGCGCCGTCTGGGCCGCATTCAGCGTCTGGCCTTCGACCGCCTCGAGCGAGACGACCGTGCCACTGATCGGGGCATAGATATTGGTGAACTCCAGCGTCGCGCGCTGGGCGCGAAGCGTGGAAGACTGGCGCGAGATCTGGGCATTGATCGCTTCGATCCGGCCCTGCGCGACGGTGTATTCCGCCTGCGCGGCTTCAAAGTCGGCCCGCGCGACCGCGTCATTCTCGAACAGCATCTTGGCACGCTCGAAATTCGCGCGCGCCAGGCCGAGCGAGGCCTGCTGCTGCTTGCGGGTGGCTTCCAGCTCGCGCAGCTGCGCTTCGCTCGCTTCCACATTGGTCTCGGCAATCGTTGCGTCGATCCGGGCGACCAGGTCGCCGCGCTCCACGAAGTCGCCCGCCTCGACGAACAGCTCGTTGAGCTGGCCGGAAACTTGGGCGCCGACCGCGACCGTCTCGCGCGGCAGGATCTTGCCAGCCGAGGAGATCGTCACTTCCAGGTCGCCGCGCGTGACTTCCGCCGTCTGGTATTCAGGCGGTTTTTCCGCGCCCCAGATGGCTTGCCAGGTGAACCAACCGCCAATAGCGACCACGAGCGCGGCCGGGATCCAGACCCAGCGGCCGGTGAGAAATGCAGGCTTCAACATGAATACTCGTCAGTAAAACGGTGGACTTTCAGGGGTTAAACGCCGCGTGCCTATGTTTCCGTCGCAGTAAACTGCGCAAAATGACAAGCTGGCTTCACCCGCCTTCTACGCCGGTTACACCCGTTCCGATGACATTTCGTTGCTGCGCCGGGGCAAATTTGCGCCTGCCTGCAACAGGTTCAGCCAGACGCCGGTTCGCCTGCCGCTTCCGGCGGCGTCTCGGCATGCGCGACGCTGCGCGGCCGTGACAGCACCCAGCCGATCAGGAGCGGCGCCAGGATGCCCGGCAGGCCTTCATAAATGCTGGTGTGCCAGCCAAGGCCGAAGCGCCAGATCAGCGCCGTGCTGACCCCGATCACCAGCATCGCGATGGCTACCGGCTGCGTCACCGACCGGCGCAGCGCGTATAGCGTCAGCAGCGGTGCAAAGGCCGAGGCCAGCGTCGACCAGGCCAGAATGACGAGATCGAACACGCTCTGGTTCTCCGATAGGGCGAGGCCGAGCGCGATGATGATCGCCACTGCCGTTGCCCCCTTCATCATCCAGGTCGTCTCCAGCCGCTGCGGCACGAGATCATGCGTGAACGCCGCCGAACAGGAGAGGACGAGGGAGTCCGCCGTTGACATGGTGGCGGCAAAGATGCCCGCCAGGATCAGCCCGACGAGGATGGGCGGCAGCAGTTCCACCGCCATCAGAGGCAAAGCGAGTTCGGGGTCGATGTCCGCGAGGTCCGGCAGGTAGAGGCGCGAGAGCATGCCCACCCCGGTCGCCAGCGCATAGAAGATGGTGAAATAGCCATAGTACCAGGCCCGCGCCTTGGCCATGTTGCTCTCCTTGTCGAGCGCCATGAACCGCACCATCACATGCGGCTGGCCGACCACCGAGAAGCCCGCAAACAGCCAGCCTACGATGAACAGGAGCAGGCCGAGCAGGCCCGGCAGCAGGAGGTCATCCGGGAAGAGATCCAGATAGCCCGGCAGCGCGCTCCATTTCTCGATGGCGCCGCTGAGCCCGCCGACTCCCGCCATCGCGGCGATGAACAGCACCGTCATCGCGATCATCATTGCGGTGGCCTGCGCCCCGTCGGTCCAGATCGAGGCGCGGATGCCGCCGACGATGGAATAGATCAGCACCATCACCGCCACCGCGACCGCCCCGGTCCAGGGGTTGATGCCAAGCACACCTTCCAGCGCCTTCCCGCCCGCCGAAATCTGCGCCGCTGCATAGGCGACGAGGAACACGACCATGATCACCGCCGCGATCCGGCGCCAGACGCCGAACGTGTCGCCATACCAGCGCGCGATGACGCCGGCGAAGGAGGCTTCGCCCGACTGGGCCGTCGCGCGGCGCAGGCGCCGGTGGATGAAGCTGGAACCAATGAAGTCGCCGATGATCCAGCCGAGCATCAGCCAGATCGAGGCGAGGCCGACCTCATAGGTGAACCCGATCACGCCGATGAACATGTAGCCCGAATTGTTGGTGGACACCGCCGACAGGCCCGCCAGCCAAGGGTTCACGCTGCTGCTGGCGAGGTAGTAATCCTTCCGGCTGCCCTTGGCCTTCCGGCCGGAGGCGAGCCCGACGAGCAGAAAGAGCGAGAGAATGACGACAAAGCTGATGGTGGTGATCATTAGGCAGGGTCCTCGAGCGGCGGCGGCGCGCTGGCCGCAAAAAGTTCAAGCTGGCCGTCGTCGGCGTCGCCGCGCGGATCGAATTCAGCAATGGCAAGACTGGTAGCGGGCGAGACGCTGAAAGGTTCGCGTGCCTCCGCTGGCGGCTGCGGCGAAACCGCCACGCGCGACAGGCACAGGAAAGCGAGCCCGCCGAGCATCACAGCGGCGAAGGCGAACAATCCGGCGCCGCCCTGCAGGAGCTGCATGGCCCCGCCGGCCAGGACCGGCCCCGCCACCGAACCAACGCCCCAGACGACGAGGATGCCCGCCATCATCGAGGTAATCTCGTCATTGTCCGCCCGGTCGGCCGCATTGGCGACCGCGACGGCATAATAGCTGAGCGAGCCAGCCCCGAAGACTGCCGCCA
>NZ_JBKBXW010000050.1:0-5072 GCF_046313735.1 Hyphomonas sp. | reverse complement strand
TCGTAGGTTCGAATCCTATCGCTCCGACCATCAACCCCACTGACTTGCCGAGAGGCTCAGACATGGAAGCGCGGATCTTCAGGCCGTCCAAGAGCGCGATGCAGGCCGGGCGCGGCGGAACGCGCGGCTGGGTGCTCGAACTGGTCAATCCCGATGCCAAACGCCGCCCCGATCCCCTGATGGGCTGGACCAGCATCGACGACACGTCCGGCCAGGTCCGCCTGCATTTCGACACGCGCGAGCAGGCCATCGCCTATGCCGAGCGCGAAGGCCTGAATTTCACGGTGGAAGAGGCCCGCGACCGCACGCGCCTGGTCAAATCCTATGCCGAGAACTTCTCCGCCGACCGCAAACAGCCATGGACACACTGACATGGACACACTGACCCGGCCCGCGCTACTTGCCGGGTCCATGGCCCCGTAGCTCAGCTGGATAGAGCGCTCGCCTTCTAAGCGAATGGTCGCAGGTTCGAGTCCTGCCGGGGTCACCAGCCATAAGGCGCCTTCCGGCCAACATTCAGCTCATTCGACCGAATTTTTCAGGTATAATTCCAGGGCGTGGCCAAGGCTCATACCAATTTGAGCTATGTCATCTGGGTGACAAATCACGAGCCCGCCTTGGTTGGCTGGCACGCCTCTGATATTTCCAGCACAAACACGGTCTTCAGTACCGTCAACCGCACCACTAATTAAAGTTTTTGGTACATACTTATTGCCGCAAAGTTCACCGGACAGGCTGCCTGACATGTACTCGGCGGCCAGCGAATCGATCATCCGATGCGTTTTGCTCTCCGAATAAGATTTCCCCAGCACATTCAGGGAGCCGCTTCTTGCTTCTGCCCAACTAAGGCTGAGGTACTTTACGCCAAAAACTACGGGCGTTTGAACCTCCGCACATTGCCGTCCAGGTGTGTTCTCTCTTTTTAGTTCATCTAGCGTGAACGTCGGAAGCTCTGGAAAGGCATTACAAAAGTTGCTGTTCATCTCAAAGATGGCTTCATCTCGGTAGTCACCCGGTGTATTTTTTAGTTCAATTAGTTTATCCCGACTGCCAGTCCCAACTCTCACCAGCGGCGATGCGCGTCCAACAGATGCGTCTACCCCAAAAACTGAGCCTGGTGCCGACGCAACCGATGTTTCTTTGTATACTCCACAGAGGAAATGAGGTGGACGCCTTTGGGACGAGCCTTCCTCACTTTTGTCATAAAACAAATGCGCGACCGTACTAACAAAGCATCGCTCTTTGCCTGTTTGGTCTTTCACTTTAGTAACAGCGCCAGAGCCCCAAATTCCACCCGGGCACATTAAAACTACAGAGGATGCACATGCTTGCACAAGAGAATCATAAAGTCCTTTGTGAGCCCTATACTTACCGGTGTCAGAGTAAACTTCATTACGGGTATCACTATCCAAGAGCTCATTGCACGTTGATATCTCCCCGAATTCATCAACTTTAAATAGCGCACTCATGGTTGAGTCCGCTAGGGGAGCCGGGTCTTTTGACTCCGACCAAAATTTTTCTGCGTGGGGGCTGGTATAGTCCCCGGGATATGGCCCGGCCCGGCTGCGGGCCTGAGGATCAGCCTGCCCGGCGCTGCCCGGCAGCAGTAGGGTAAGCGCGGCACATGCTGCGATTCTGCCTTTCCACTCGGTGGCGCCCACATCCCCCTCCGTTGCAAAGCGCCCGTAAATTTTGCGCTTTATGGAATAGCATAGCATCTAGAAAAATTCTGCGCGATCGCCCTTAAGGCCAGCCCGTAGCTCGCCTGGATGGCGCTCAGCTTATGAGCGAGTGGTCGCAGGTTTGAGTTCTGCCGGGATCACCAGCGCGGCACTCTGAGGGGACGCAGACGCCCATAAAATCACCTCTTCGTTGTATCCTTGGAACGACGCGCCCAAATATGCTGTACTACACCAATAGTATGATTATGCGCGCGATCTGGAGGCCCACATGACGACCATCCGCAAGACAATCACCCTAACCGATGCCCAGGATGACTGGATCAAAGCCCAGATCGATAGCGGGTCTTACACCAATGACAGCGAGGTTCTGCGCGACCTGATCCGCAAGGCCCAGCAGGAAGATGCTGACATCAAAGCCATTCGCGCAGCCCTCATCGAAGGTGAAAGAAGCGGCATGAGCCAGCGCAGCCCCGAAGACATTCGCGCGGCCTTAAAGAAGTGAAAGGCGCTCGATGCCTGAGCGCCGCTATCGCTTAACCCGCGCGGCGGATGCTGATCTTGAGCGGCTCTACAAAAGCGCGCCACACCGCCTATCCAACATTCTGCGGCGAAAATAGCGCGTCAAATCAACCGCTTACCCAATAACGCCCGCACTTTATCCAACCCCTCCAGAGCTGTGGCATACTTCTCCTCATGCCGAGCCCACCTGCCCTGTCTCCGTTGATTGCCGCGCTGATCACCAATCTGATCGCCAGCGCGCGTGAGACGCTTGCGGAGTTCGCGCCCGGTGCGATGCCGGTGGCTATGCGCAAACGCTTCGTCCGCTGGATGATCGAGCCGGCCGAGGCGATGCTCCGCCGCTGGATCTGGATGCTGGCGGCAGACTTGCCCGCCCCGGCCCTTGCGCCCGCGCCTGCCCCGTCCGCCGCCCGGTCTGCACCGTCAGGCAGGCCCACTACGCGCAAAGCCGCAACCGCCCGCCCCGCCCGTTTCCGCCTGATGGAGCCGGTGCCCCAGCGCCGCCCCCAGACGCCGCCGAGCCACCAGCCCAAAGCAAAATCTGCCGCGCCCCGCGCCTCTGACCCCCACGCCGCGGAGCAGCGCCTCCACCGCCGCCTCGACGCCCTGATCCGCGCGCATGCCGACCCCGCCGCCGAAGCGCGCCGCCTGGCCGCGCTCGCCGCGCGCCGGGCAAAGCTCACGTTGAATCTCGACTTTGCTGCGGTGCCGGGCGCGAAATCGCCCGTCATGGCCGGCCATGTGCGCGAGGAGATCAAAGCGCTGAACGCCGCCGCGGGCTCGGCCTATGCCCGCCTGCGCAGGCCGCCAACGCCCCCGGCCGACACGTCCTGACGGGTCAGTTAACGGACGCAAACCCTGCCGTGCCGGCCTCGGTCAGCCAGCGCTCCCAGAACGCCTTCACTTCCACCAGAGGCAGCGGATATTCCGGCCGCGGCACAATGCGCGCAGCCACCTCGACCCCGTCGAGGCGGGGGCGCAGCGCGTTGAGAGGTGAGGCTTCAAAGGGCTCATAGTCCGTACCCGTCCGGTACATCGAGAAATCCCTGGAATGCTGCATCAGGTCCGAGACGAGGATCATCCGGCGCGCCGGTGTGCCCGCCTGGAAATCCGGCCGCGCCGACAGGGTGAACACCGCCTCCAGCAGCGGCGAGCTTGGCGCCACCGTATCCAGAAGGATCGTGTCCGCCCCCGCCATCGCCGGCGCCTGAAAGCGCGTGCGCCAGGCCTGCTCGATCATGCGCGGATTCTGGAAGATCGGATTGGCGCCGTCGGCGCTGCCCGGTGAGCAGACGCTGATGATTGTCTTCGGATCATGCGCCAGCGCCGAATTCGGCACCGCCAGCGTCAGCCGCCCATATTTCGGCAGCGCCCGCGCCTCATCCGAGACGAGCGCGCGCACCCAGTCATGATCGGTCTCGATGAACGGGTCCGACTGGTCGACCAGGATGATCGTATGCGCCGGGTCCTGCCGGTCGAGCCGGCAGCCGGAAACATTGTCCGTCGCCGGCGGCTGGTTCATTGCAGCGGCGGCGAACAGTCCGAATACGGAGGTCATCATCAACGCGATGGCGCCGCGCCAGAACCATGGCCCTCTTTCCCTGCGTCTCGGCATGGCGGTCTCCTATCCGGCCTTCTTGGCGTCTGCCGCCGGCATGTTGCGCGCATCGCGCACCCGCGCGATTTCCTCGACGATCTTCTTCTCCACCGATGACAGGCCCTGCTGCACATGCTGGATATGCGTCTCCAGCCATTCGCGCGACAGGTTCATCGCCATGATGTTCTGCTCGATCACCTTGATGGCCGCATTGGCCTGCGCACGTTCCTTGGAAAGATCAAAAGCCGGCAATTGCGGCGTCAGGATTTCGTCGAAATAGACCGGGCAGGAGGCCTGGTCGCCCAGCGCCTCGCGCGCCGCATTTCGTGCGCGCCGGTGCGCCTGGCGATAGGCCACTTTCAGCCCGCGCTCCTGGTCCGCCGCCTTGGCCGCGACTGAGACGGCAATGTCGCGCCGTGCCTCGATCTCGTTCATCGCCTTCTCGATTTCGCGCTTGGCCTGGGCATGGCGTGACAGCTGCGTCTCGAACCAGAGGCGGCTGGCGGAGAAATAGTCCGACAGGTCGCTGCGCAGATCCTCGCGCAGCTGCTGGCGTTTCTCCCAGGCCTTGCGCTCCTTGCGCCAGACCCGGCCATAGCCCGGATATTTATCCGAAATCCGCTCATAGCCTTCATACACCGCGATCGCAAAGATCGTCAGTCCCAGGAGCAGAAGCGCCAGCGCCACAAAGCTGTCAAAGCCGACAATGTTCGGGAACATGCCGGCAATCACCGCGCCCGGCGCAATGTCGAACATGGAGAATTCTGCAAGTTGCCCGGCGGCATCTGCCGCGATGAGGCCATGCTCCACCGCGTCGCGAAAGTGCGCGACAAAGAAGTTCAGGAAGATGCCGCAGAGGATGCAGATGCCCGCCACCACGCCGCCCATGATCTTCGCCGGCAGCGCCGGATGGTTCAGATAGCGCAGGCCCAGGAAGCCGGCGGTGACCCCGAACAGGACGTTCACGGCGGAGACGCCAAAGGCAATCATCAGTCCACCAAGCAAACCGGATGCTTGCGCATCCTTGAACAGAAGCGCATTGAATGCGCCTTCAACCAGCATGATGAAGAGCAGAATGGCCACCGCCTGCTCGACATTCTTCTTGATATCCGGCGTGCGCTGGCCGATGCCCTCGCCGTGGCGTTCGCGGAAACTCTGGAGCTCGATGATCGCCGCTGAATGGCTGTCGCGCGCATCCTGGGTGTCGTCCACTTCATAGTGGCGGTATTCATGCTCCTCGGCCTTGATCGCTTCGCGCATCTGGTCGGGATGGA
>NZ_JBKBXW010000049.1:0-5266 GCF_046313735.1 Hyphomonas sp. | reverse complement strand
CCTCAAACCCGGCGGAGGCGCGCATGGAGTTTGAAGCCATCCTCGCCATCGCGATGTTCCTGACGGCCATCGGCGCGCTGCTCATGGGCTTTCCCGTCGCGCTGACCCTCGGCGGCGTCGCCTTGATCTTCGCCCTCATTGGCATCGCGCTCGGCGTCTTCCCGGAATCCTTCCTGCTCGCCTTCCCCAGCCGCATCGAAGGCGGCTCGATCATGCAGAGCCAGACGCTCATTGCCGTGCCGCTCTTCGTCATCATGGGCGTCATCCTTGAGCGCTCCCGCGTCGCCGAAGATCTCCTCAGCATCGCCAGCCGCCTGCTCGGCCGGGTGCGCGGCGGCCTCGGCTTCGCCGTCGTCCTCGTCGGCACGCTGCTCGCCGCCTCCACCGGCATCGTCGGCGCGACCGTCATCACCATGACACTGATCGCCCTGCCGACGATGCTGCGCCAGGGCTATGACCCGCGCCTCGCCGCCGGCACCATCGCCGCCTCAGGCACCCTCGGGCAGATCATCCCGCCCTCGATCGTGCTGATCCTGCTCGCCGACGCCATCTCCAACGCCGCCAGCCAGGCGAGCCTGCGCTCCGGCGCCGGGTCCGCCGTCGTCTCGGTGGGTGACCTCTTCGCAGGCGCCCTGATCCCCGGCCTGATCCTCGTGGCGATGTATCTCGCCTGGATCGCCATCATGGCCTTCCTCCGCCCCGCCGCCTGCCCGCCCGCGCGGCTGGACGGCGACACGCCGAAGCTCACCTTCCGCGAAGTCGCGCTCGGCCTCGGCGCGCCGCTCGCCCTCATCGTCGCTGTCCTCGGCTCGATCCTCGGCGGCATCGCCCCGCCGACAGAAGCCGCCGCCATCGGCGCCGGCGGCGCCATCCTCCTCGCCGGCCTCCGCCTCGCGCGCGATGCCGGCAGCCGTCTCACGCCGGTGATGCTCCTCGGCCTCGCCAGCCTCGTGATGATCCTCGCGCTTCGCAACATGCTCGACCTGCGCGCCGCCGCCGCCCATTCCGGCCCCGAAGCCGCCGGCATCGCCGTCACAATTCTCGCCTGCATCGCTTTCTTCGCCTCGGTCGGCGCGGGCCTGCTGGTCCTGCGCCGCGCGCAGCAACTGAAGCCCGCCCTCACCAGCGCCGTCCACATCACCTCGATGGTGTTCCTGATCCTGATCGGCGCCTCGCTGTTCAGCCTCGTCTTCCGCGGCTTCGACGGCGACGAGCTGGTCGCCGATCTCCTCGCCGCCATCCCCGGCGGACGCTGGGGCGCCCTCGGCATGGCGATGCTCGTGATGTTCGTCCTCGGATTTTTCCTCGACTTCATCGAGATCGTCTTCGTCGTCGTGCCTCTGGTCGCCCCACCGCTGATCCTCATGGGCTTCGACCCCGTCTGGCTCGGCATCCTGATGGCGCTGAACCTGCAGACGAGCTTCCTCACGCCCCCCTTCGGCTTCGCCCTCTTCTATCTGCGCGGCGCCGCCCCGCCGCAGGTCTCGACGCTTCAGATCTGGCAGGGCGCCATCCCCTACATCTTCCTGCAGCTGACGCTGATGGCCATCGTCGCCGCCGTCCCGGCGCTGGCCACCTGGCTGCCTGCCATCGCCGCCCGATAGGACGTACACAGACATGGGACAGGACATCGCGCCCTTCCAGGCGATCACCCTCAGCCGCCGCGCCCATGCGCTGAAGGCCGAAGGCCGCCGCATCCTGCATATGGAGTTCGGCCAGCCCTCCACCGGCGCCCCGCAGGCCGCCCTCGCCCGCGCCCATCAGGTGCTGGGCGAAGACGCCATGGGCTATTGGGAAAGCCCGCCCCTCAAGGCCCGCATCGCCCAGCATTACCGCGAGACCTACGGCGCCGAAATCAACCCCGCCCGCATCGCCATCACCTGCGGCGCCTCTCCGGCCCTTGTGCTGGCGCTGGCCACCGCCTTCAGCCCCGGCGACCGGATCGCGCTGGCCCGCCCCGGCTATGTCGCCTATCGCAACACCATCCGCGCTCTGAACATGGTGCCGGTCGAGATCCCCTGCGACGAGGAGACCCGCTTCCAGCTCTCCGCCGCCGCCCTCGCTGCCCTTCCAGAGCCGCCCGAGGGCGTCATCCTCGCCAGCCCCGCCAACCCCACCGGCACGATCATCCCCGGCCCTGAACTCGCCGCCATCGCCGACATCTGCCGCGCGCGCGGAACACGGATCATCTCCGACGAGATCTATCACGGCCTGACCTACGGTCCGGCCCTCCACTCGATGCTCGAATTCGAGCCCGGCGCCTACATCGTCAACAGCTTCTCGAAATACTTCTCGATGGCCGGCTGGCGGCTCGGCTGGCTCGTCTCGCCCGAGGACGCCGCCGCGCGCACCGGCGCCTATATCGGCAACCTCTTTCTCACCGCGCCGTCCCTCGCCCAGCATGCCGGCCTCGTCGCCATGGACAGCCGGGCGGAACTCGATGCCAATGTCGACGTCTATCGCCGCAACCGCGAGATGATGCTCGCCGCCCTGCCGCGCCTCGGCCTCGAACGCATCGCCCCGCCGGACGGCGCCTTCTATCTCTATGCGGACATTTCCCGCTTCACCGATGACAGCCTGGGCTTCTGCCTGAAGCTGCTCGAAGACACCGGCGTCGCCACCGCCCCCGGCATCGATTTCGACCCCGTAGACGGCCACCATTTCATGCGCGTCTCCTTCGCCCTCTCAACGCCGGAGATCGAGGAAGCCATCGGTCTCTTGACGCCCTGGTTCGCGGCCCAGCCGAGGCGGTAAAGGGGTATCAAGGGCACTCTCAAGCAGCGGGATATCGCCGAAGGAGGTCATAGCCCAACCGTTGCGAAACATCTGGATCGCGGCCCAAGTTCGGTCATTCCGGCTGGCCCGCTGATCAATCAAAAGCCGACAAAAACTCCCTGCGGCCTTGCGGCAGGAGCTAGTCGACTCCTGTTGTCGGCACAGGGAGCTACGCCCCCTGTGCAGCAACTTCCGTTGCTGGCACGTTCTTCACATGCTGAACAGTCAACGTACCGTGTTGGTGCGCATCCTCCCAGCTGATCGTCACCCAGCTGATCGATCTGGGATACTGAATCTCGATCCGGCCTGGGCGATATTTCGCTGCCGCGAGCACCGGATATCGCTCTGGGTCGAAGGGCTCGAGTAGGAGCACGAAAATGAAGCCGAGGATGCTCACCTCAAGCGCAACTATTACATCCCCGCCGTCTGCCGTCTCGACCCAAGGGACCAGCTGGAAGCGAGAATGGTTCTGCATGAGATCGCCAGCATTCATCATGCAGTAGAGCCCCGCCCCAGTCGGCCAAGCAGCTGGGTCGTCTAGCATTGCTATGAGTGAACTGTCTTGGGCGAAAGCGCCGGAGAGCCGCTCTTCTCCTCTTGCCAAGTTGCCGGACACTGCCAGTGCCTTGGCCGTCTTCAAGACCCATCGTTCCAGGTCGTGACCAGAGACGAGCGAATGGCGAGGTTCACCGGTATCCTCTTCCAAATAGGTTTTGAGCGATTGGAACAGATGCTTCGCGGCATCGTCGATTGGGCTCAACGAGCTGTTATGCTTAGTGCATAGACAATTCGCACGCAGCGCATTCGCGCCCAAAACCCGGACCTCGCCTGGCGGCAGCCAGGGCACCCCAGCGATCGAGAACTCACCGTTGCCTTGAAGCACCTGCATGACGGATTGAGAGATCAGGTGCTCCCCGGAGATCGGGGCGACGCATGATCCGAGCTCGCGCATGTAACACCTCTCGACAACCTCAGACGCCGGTAAATCTCGCAGGCCGAGTGAGGCAGCTCGCCTTTGCCAGTTTCGACCATCGAAACAGCAATCTCGCGCGACCTTGTTCATCCCGCACGGGCACGGGCCAGCGAGCACCGCCTCCCTCTTCCGCTTTGCTTCCCCCATGCTGCCCCCGAGCGTCTTGGCTCAATTTATATTGCGAACGAGCGGCCGCTGTTGGGCTGCTCACTTGGTGATTTGACCGTCCGACACATCGGTGCATCCCGCCGGATGGGCTGACGTAACATAAGTGACTACGATTGTCAGATTGCGACGTTCGCGCCGCCAAAAGCCATCGTCGCAATTGGGGCAGTTACCGCCGCTCGCCCCATCTAGACCCGCTCAATCACCTTCGGCGTCGCCGCGCGCCGCGTCTTCGCCCGCGCCTTCGGCTTCGGCAGTTTCCGAAACCGGCTCTGGCACCAGGCGAAGCCGATGCCGACATCCAGCAGGGCGTCCGAGCGCCCGCACGGGCAGGCAAATTCCCAGAGGTCGAGCACCCGGTAGGTCTCGCCGGCGACCAGCGGCACGGGCTCGCCCGTCATATGGTTCGGGGCCGCATTGACACAAAGAACCAGATCGCCGGGACCAAGAGCCTCACTCATCGCGCCTGCCTGATACCACAATTCCGTCCGCGCGGACCATGGCCCTCAAGCCCTCGGGCCCGGCTTTCCGGCGCGGTGTGCTCAGATCAGAACGCCACCTTCGGCGGCTCGTCCATCGCGGCGCGGCCTTCCATGCCGACATCGAAGAATTCGCGGCTTTCGAAGTTGAAGCTGCCCGCGATGATCGAGCCCGGAAACTGCTCGCGCGCGGTGTTGTAGTCCTGAACGGCGGAGTTGTAGAACCGCCGCGCCGCCGCCAGCTTGTCCTCGATCGAAGAAAGCTCCCGCTGCAGCTGGAGGAAGTTCGTGTTCGCCTTGAGGTCCGGATAGGCCTCGGCCAGTGCAAACAGCTTGCCCAGCGCCTGGCTCAGCACACCCTCAGCCTGCGCCATGTCGCCGGCCGTGGTCGCCGCCTGCGCCGCGCTGCGCGCCGCGATCACCTGCTGGAAGGTTTCCTGCTCATGCGCGGCGTAGCCCTTCACGGTCTCGACGAGGTTCGGGATCAGGTTCTGGCGCTGTTTCAGCTGCACATCGACATCGGCAAACGCCTGGTTCACCCGCTGCCGCTTCATCACAAGGGCGTTATAGATCAGGATGATCGCGCCGATGATGGCCACCACGACGGCCAGAATAACGTAAATCATTTCCATGAGGCGTCCCCTTCGGAGCGTTGATTCCGCAGCAGGGGTAATGTCATGCGCCGCCGGGCGCAAGGGAAAGCTCAGCTTGACGGACCGCAGCGCGAGGCGGAAACTCGATGCCAATCAAGCGGTTCCAGCGAGGCGTCCGCATGTCCGAAACATCCGCCCATCCAGAAACCCACTATGTCCAGCGCACCGGCTGGCTGCGCGCCTCGGTGCTTGGCGCCAATGACGGCATCGTCTCCACCGCC
>NZ_JBKBXW010000048.1:0-5319 GCF_046313735.1 Hyphomonas sp. | reverse complement strand
GCTCGCAGATGTCCGAAGTGCATGCCAGCGGGCTGGTATACTGATCACTCGCTGAAAGCTCTCATTGGACACTCCGCCGCCGTCTCAGTTGCAGGGCGAGGCCGAGGGCGGCGGTGAGGAGAATGAGGACGGTGGCGAGCATTGTGGCGATGTCGCGGTTCTTCGTGCCGACGGGTTTCAGGAATTCCCATTTGTGGAGATTGTTGAAGCACCATGTCTCGGCCCGGCCAGCGGCGCTGAGGCGCGGGATGGCGGCGATGACGCCTTCGCGGACATCGACGAAGACCGGCCCGTCCGCCGCCTCGACCCGCATCACCGGCAGGCGCTTGTCGGCGAAGCTGTAGCCATCCCCGAAGCGGTTGATGAGGGAGACGGGGGCCTCGGCGCTGGCCCCGGCGAGGGTGCGGGCGCGGGCGGCGTCGTCATGGGGTTCGGGTTGGCCCGCATAGCGGATGCCGCTGACCGTTTCGATTCGCCAGAGGGGCGCGCCGTCCGGCCCGGCGGTGGCGATGAGGCTGTTGAGGACCGGCGTGTCGAGGGCTGGGAGATCGAGCGCGGCGAGCGGAAATGCGTCCGGGACCGGCAAGCCGCGCGGGTTCAGGTCATTCGTCATGACCAGGTGGAACAGGCCCGAGAGCGTGTAGGCGAGGATGATCGGCAGGGCGAGCCAGGCCGCGAGGGTGTGCGCGCGGCGCAGGCCCTTGCCCCTGGCTTTCAGGAGCAGCGCGGCGCCGATGAAAGTGGTGGCGACCACGGTGAGGATCAGGAACGCGAGGACGGCGACGCGCAGGGGCTCGGCGAAGGACAGAAAGCTCAGTGTATGGACATTCTGGAACACGGCGAGGAGGACGCGGCGCGGGCCATTGGTGACGGCGGCGAGCCGGTCCATGCCGGTATCGACATAGAGGGTGAGGCCGTCCGGCGTGTCGAACTGCACCGCCCAGACCGGCAGGAGCCGGTTGATCGAGGGGTAGTTGGTGGAGAACGCATCCACCGGCCGGACTGAGGCGATGGCTGTGTCCGGCAGCGCGGCATAGTGGCGGGCGAGCGCTTCGGCATGGGCGGCTTCGGCCTCCGGTGAGGGCACGCCGGTGACAGCGCTGACCACGGCGCGCCGGGCGGAGGCCGGATCAGCGGCGAACCAGTAGGGCTCGCCGCCAACCTGCACGAGGCGCACATGCGGGCTCGCCGCGAGGCCCGCTGCCGCCAGCGCCTCGCCAGGCGCGGCAAGCCCGCCCGGTGGAAGCGCCAGCGGGCGGGCGGGCGGCATCTGGATCGCGGCGCGCGGCGCCGTCCAGTTCATCACCGGATGCAGGAAACCGGTCACGGCCCAGGCGATGGCCACGAAGGCCGCGACCCAGCCGATCTGTCGATGAAGGCGCCGCGCTTGCATTATCTGCTCCCGAGGCTGAGGCGGATGCCGCCATAGACGGCGAGACCGTCGCCGGGCGTGGCCACCGCGAGATTGGCGCTGGGGGCGGCGGCATTCGCGATGGTCGAGACCATGGTGATGTGGCGCTCATCGGTGAGGTTGCGGCCATCGGCGAACACCGCGATCCGGTCATTGACCTGCCAGGAGGCGCCGAGATTCCACAAAGTGTGGCCAGGCGCCTTCAGGGTGTTGGCGAAGTCTACGAACGTGTCCGACTGGACGTAGACGGATGGGGCGATGCGCAGCCGGCCGCTTTCCCAGGCGAGTTCGCCCGAGAACACGGTTTCCGGTACCCCGGCGAGGCGGTTGCCGCCATAGACGGGGTCGCCCTCGAAGCGGAAATCGCTCCAGGTGAGCGCGCCGCGCGTTTTCAGCTGGCCGCCATAAAGGTCGTCCGTGATCAGAACAGTCAGACCGGCCTCGAGGCCGCGGTGGAGGGTATCCTCGGCATTGAAGGTTGCTGCCGGGATCAGCGGCGAGGTCTGGAAGGCGATGAACTCGTTGTCGAGGCGGGCATCGTAGTAGGTCAGCTCGTAGGCGAGGCGGGGCGTACCGCCGCGCACGCCGATCTCGAAGGAGACGCCTTCCTGCGCTTCGATCGGGGTGAAGCCGGCGGCGCCGCCCTGGGTCAGCTGACCGAAGGCCGGGGGCTCATAGATACCCGAGATGTTGCCGAACAGGCTGAACGTTTCCGACGGCGACCAGAGGGCGCCGATCTTCGGGCTGATCTGGGTGAAGTCCTGGCTGTCACTTGCGCCGGGCGTGAGCCGGTTCACGACTTCGCGGGAGGTGTCGATGCTGTTGAGGCCCGCAATCAGGGTGAGGGTTTCCGCCGGTTTCACGCGGACTTCGCCGTAGACGTCGAGGCCGCCGGCATATTGCAGGGAATCGCCAATCCTGACGCCGCGCTGGGCCTGGCGGTCGGGCGTCGCGGTGAAGACACGGGCGGCGGTGCGCGCATCGCGCCAGCGGGCGCCCAGCGTCCATTCCACCGGCAGGCCGGAGACGTCCGCGCCGCCATCCAGGCGGGCGAAGAGCATGCCGTCGATTGTGTGCTGGTCGATGACGATGCTGAGCGGGTGGTAGAGGCCCTTTTCGGAATAGGAGCCCCCGAAGCTGACTGTGCCCAGTGCGCCAGTGTCGATCTCGGTGCGGGTCCAGCTGCGCCAGGAATTCACGTCGCGGCCGAAGCGGAAATTGTAGGAGCCGCTATTGGCGGCCTTCGGCGTTGCGAGAGCCTGGCTGATCGAGAGCGCGCCGGGGATCTCCTGGTTGACGTCATTGCCGAGGATGCCGAAGCGGGTGACGGCCCGGTCGTTCCAGCGCCAGCCGGCATTGGCGTAGATCCGGCCATTCGATTGCTGGGCATTCTCGCGGTAGCCGTCCTGCTGCTGGTAGGTGCCGGCGACGATCAGGTCGAACCGGTCGCCGACCCAGCCGGTGCGGGCATGGGCGCGGGCGGTGCCGAAGCTGCCGCCATCAAGGCGGAGGTAGGGTTCGGGGCCGGAATTGCGGGCGGTGATGCCGGCGAATTCGATGGCGCCGCCGAGGCTCGCCGCGCCGTGGGCAAAGGCGTTGGCGCCGCGCCAGACGCTGAGATGGTTGGTGAAGCCGGGGTCGAGTTCCTGGAAGTCGCCGAAGCCGTCAGCGGCGCTGATCGGGACGCCGTCGAACAGCAGTTCGACGCCGCGCAGGTGGACATTGTTGGCGACGCCGGAACCGCGGATGGAGAGGCGCACTTCCTCGGCAAAGCGGGGCTGGGCGATGACGCCGGGGGTGAATTGCAGCGCGTCGCGCAGGTTCACAGTGTAGCGGTCGGCGAACTCTTCAGCCGGGACGACCGAGACGTTGCCGGGCCGGGCGGCGGCCTCGGCGATGGCGGCCGCGGCGTCGTCATCGATCGCGTCGCCATAGGTGGTGACGACCGGCAGACGGGCCGTGTCATCGGCGGCGGCCGGGAGGGCAGCGGATAGGCCGAGGGCGCCGATGAACGGCAGGGCTAGCAATGCGCCCGCACGGGGTCGCAGGAAGGCTGGATTTTTCATTTGGAGTACTCTGAAATGTCCGGCGCAGAGCCTGTTTCAGGATGCGGACCGGGAGGCAGGAACAGCCCGTGCGCGCGGGGCGCAGGGGCAGCGGCATGTCACTTCAGAGGGTGGCCGGCGGGCCGGTCGGGTAAGGCGGCGGGGCAGCGAGGCACCGCGCCTGGTCAAGCGAGGCGGGGTGGTGGACGCTCGCGGTGCGGATGATGCGCCGCTCGAACGGGGCCGGTACCGGATCGGCCGGGATAGCCAGAGGCGTGCCGGCGGCGAAAACGCAGGGGCTGTGCTCCGCCGTATCGCCGTCCATGGGCGCGCCGGTCTCATCGACATACTGGCCGGTGGCGAGATCCAGCGTGCGGCTGATCATGCCCTGCTCGGTGCAGAGCTCGATCTGGATGCGGCCGGACGTGTCGGACGTGATCATGTAGCCGTCCGGCACGGCAAGGCGCATCGTCACCGCGAGGGCGACGAGCAGCATTGCGAGCGCGCGCAGGGGGGCGAGGTTAAGTTCAGCCAGCCACATGCATCCGTCCCTATCCGGACGGGCCGGGCAGGTCAAAGCCCTTCGCCTGCGGAGTTAGGTCGCAGGGGGGCCGGTATCCCTGCTGCACGAGGCGACGTCAGGGCTGCGCGAGAAGATAGTCGATCACGCTGACGAGCGAGACATCCATCATCGGCTTGCGGACGAGGGCGGCGAAGCCGGCCCTCAAGGCGGCGGTTTCCAGCGCCGGCAGGTACCAGCCGGAGATCAGGACGGCCGGTTCGCTGATGCCCCGGCGGCGCAAGGCAGCGAGCAGGTCCACGCCGTCCATGCCGTCCATCTTCAGGTCGATGACAAAGACATCGAAATCGCCGGGTCTGACATCCAGAAGCAATTCGTCCGCGCCTGAAAGGGCCTCCACCACATAGCCCCGCGATGTGAGCAGCAGGCTGAGGGATTGCCGGACGGCCGGGCTGTCATCGACCACGACAACACGGCGCGGCGCTCTCTCCTGGGCGGGCTCTGGACTCACGCGCGGACCCCCTTTGGAACTGGACGCAAGCCATCAGCCTTGGTCCGCAGGCGGCGCGCTGTCTTTAGGTAAAAGCCCGTACAGGGAGGATCAGCCGGCGCCGAGGCCCGCGGCAAAGGCGATGCGCAGCACGGTGGACAGGCTTGAGGCGCCCATCTTTTCCATGACGTTTGCCCGGTGAATCTCGACCGTGCGGGGCGAGATGTCGAGCGTTTCGGCGATCGACTTGTTGGTCTGGCCCTCGACGAGGCCGAGCAGGACATCATGCTCACGCGGGGTCAGTCGTTCGATCAGGCCGCGGGCCTCATCGCTCAGGACTTCCTCGCGGCGGCGCGCCTCAAGCCGGTCGAAAGCGCGCGAGAGGGCCTCGACCAGCGTTTCCTTGGCGTAGGGCTTCTCCACAAAATCCACCGCCCCAGCCTTCATGGCGCGCACGGCGACGGCGACATCGCCGTGCCCGGTGAGGACGATGACCGGCATCGCCACGCCGCGCTGATTGAGGGCTTCCTGGACTTCCAGCCCGTCCATCTGCGGCATCTGGACATCCAGCAGGATGCAGCCGCGCTCGGCGTCCGCCACCTGGTCCAGGAAGGCGACGCCGTCGGCATAGGTCTTCACCCGAAAGCCGGCATGGCGCAGCATAAAGCTCGCCGAATGGCGGATGGCTTCATCGTCATCGACCAGGTGGATCAGGCGCGGTTCGGTCATAGAGCGGGTTTAGCCGTTTCCAATCTGAGTGTGAACCGGAAACAGGTGCCCCCACCATGCGGCGAAACGGCGAGAATCGCGCCGCCATGCGCCTCCACGATCGTCTGGCAGATCGACAGGCCGA
>NZ_JBKBXW010000047.1:0-5344 GCF_046313735.1 Hyphomonas sp. | reverse complement strand
CGGGCAGCGGCTGGGTCTTCAGGCCGGCCTCGATGTGTTTCACATCTTCCGGCTTGACGGTGGCGAGCGCGACGGCCGGATTGCCCGAAGCATCATTGGGGATGCCGCCGAGGTTCAGGCCGACAGATTTGAAGGCCGTGGCATAGGTCGCATAGGCGTTGACCGCGTCGTTGACATCATAGGCGAGGGTGATCTGTCCGGAGACGTTCGTATCATCCGTGGACGCCTGATAGTTCAGCGGGGCGAGGACGGAGCGCTGCAGCGCGATCAGCGCCGGATCGGTTATCTGCAGGCCGCCGAAGACCTGCGCGTCATAATCGACGCTCTTTTCATCATAGTTCAGGCGCAGGCCCGGCAGGAGGCGCAGCCGGTCCGTGACGCGCCATTCGAGCTGTCCGAACAGGGCGGCGCTGGTGTTTTCGGACTGGATGTCCGAGGTCTGACCATAGCCTTCGAGCAGGCCCGGCGTGTCCCAGCCTGCGGATGACGGGTTCAGGAGCCAGCGCGCCGCTGCGCTCCCCTGCTCCTGCAGGCCGGTGGAATCGATGGTCTGGCAGAAGGCGAAGACACCGGCGACGAAGCCGAGCCGTTCGTTGAAATCTCCCGCATAGCGCAGTTCCTGCGTCCACTGACGTTGCTCGGACGGGTTGGCGGAGACGGTGGTGATCGGCAGGCCGAGGAAGTCGCGGTCGTTCGACGGGCCCCAGTCCCAGTAACGCCAGGCGGTGATCGAGGTGAGGGTGCCGGGGCCGATATCCCATTCGATATTGAGGGCGGCGCCCCCGATATCTTGGTTAGACTGATGATATGTATCGGCGTCTGTGAGGCGGTCAAAGGGATTGAAACTGGGTGGGGCATAGTTGAAGAAGTCCGCAAGCGCCTGATACTGACGATTTTCCGGACGGAGGGTCGGCGCTACGCCTGCAGGCACCAGCGCATAGCCGTTCGGCCGCTGGCGTGTGTAGTCGCCGGACAGGATGATTTCGAGATTGTCGCTGGCGTCGAACAGAAGCTGGCCGCGAAACCCGAGATTGTTCAAGTCGTTTATGTCGCTGTTCTCGGTTACGTTAAAGAGGACGCCATCCCGCTGAGTTCCCGAGAATGAAAGCCGCCCGGCAATCCGGTCTGTGAGCGGACCGGTGATTGACGCTTTCGACTGGATGAAACCAACATTTCCATACGTTAGTTCGACCTCTGTTTCCGGCGTGAATGAGGGTTTCTTGGTGATCACATTGATCGCGCCGGCAGTCGTGTTCTTGCCGAACAGCGTGCCTTGCGGACCGCGCAGCACTTCGATCTGGGCGACATCTATGAAGTCAAGCGTCGTGGCGGCAGGCCTGGCGAAGAAGACGCCGTCGACATAGAGGCCAACCCCGGCATCGAGGCCGTCATTGGTCAGTCCGAACGGGGCGCCGAGACCGCGGATGTTGATCGCCGTGTTGCGCGGATTGGTGGTGTAGAACTGCAGCGTCGGCACCAGCTCGCGCAGCTTGCCGACATTGAACGCGCCGGTCTCTGCCAGGAACTCCCCGCCGAGGACCGAGACCGGGATCGGCACGTCCTGCAGGTCTTCGGTCACGCGCCGGGCGGTGACGGTGATCGTCTCGCGGCGAAGGACTTCGTCTGTCTGTTCGGTCACATCCGCCGGCGTTTGCGCCAAGGCGTAGGGCGACAGCAGGATCAAGGCCGATGCGGTTGTCAGAAGGGTCTTCAGATTGGCGTTAGGGGGCAGCATGAAAGGGCTCCTTGAATGTTACCCCTTTAACTCGATCTATTTAGTCGTGTATTGCAAGTGAAAAATGAGTTTGGTTTTTCTAAATCAATCTACAGCAACCCTCTGGCCCGTTCAGAATCAGCGCTCTATCCTGATCGGATAACTCGACTTTATTCCGGATTCGGCATCGCCTGATGATTTCCCAGAAGTCCAAATATGCCCTTCGCGCGCTCCTGGCCCTTGCCGAGGCGCCGGGCGATGCGCCGCTGCTGATCGGCGACATCGCGGCGCAGGAGGTCATCCCGCGCAAATTCCTGGAGCAGATTTTATTGGAGCTGAAGCATCACGGGCTTGTCGTGAGCCGGCGCGGAAAGGCGGGCGGCTATCTGCTGCTGCGGCGGCCTGAAACGGTGACCTTCGGCGAAGTCCTGCGGCTGATGGACGGGCCGCTGGCGCCTCTGCCCTGCCTGTCGAAGATGGCGTATCGGCGGTGCGGCGACTGCGCCAGCGAGCAGGCCTGCAAGCTGCGCAAGGTGTTCGCGCAGGTGGCCGAGGCCACGCGGGCGATCCTTGATACAACGACGCTGGCGGATGCCCTGGCAGATCCGGCCTTGCGCAGCCATGCGGATGGCAGGGCCTGATAGGGACCTTGTTCAGGCAAAGCGGAGAGAAGGTCCCGGATCACCGCTTTGCGGTGTCCGGGAAGACAGCGGCGGGAAAGCCCTTTGCGCTCGGCGAGCTCCGCCGCTAATGTTCCGCCTAATCCATGAGCGCTGACGATTCCTCCACAGGCGATGATGCCACGAGCGCGCTGTTTGGCGGCGAGGATGTGCCTGTGCGCGGCAAGGCGTATGAAGTGCTGGCGCGAAAATACAGGCCGCGGCGCTTTGAGGATCTGATAGGCCAGGAAGCGATGGTGCGCACGCTCTCGAATGCGTTCGAGACGGGCCGGATTGCGCATGGCTTCATGCTGACGGGCGTGCGCGGTATCGGCAAGACGACGACAGCGCGGCTGCTGGCGCGGGCGCTGAACTATGAGGCGAAGGCGGGAGGCAAAGGCAAGAAAGCCGCGACCTCCGGTCCAAGCATCCATCTCGATCCCGCCGGCGAGCATTGCGACGCCATCATGGCGAGCCGGCATCCGGATGTGCTGGAACTCGACGCGGCCTCGCGCACCGGCGTCGCCGATATGCGCGACCTGCTCGATTCGGCGCGGTATGGGCCGGTGTCGGCGCGCTATAAGGTCTATATCATCGACGAAGTGCACATGCTGTCGAATGCCAGCTTCAACGCGCTGCTGAAGACGCTGGAAGAGCCGCCGCCGCATCTCAAATTCATTTTCGCGACGACAGAGATAAGGAAAGTGCCGGTGACCGTGCTGTCGCGCTGCCAGCGGTTTGACCTGAAACGCGTTGATAGCGCGGAACTCGCCCGCCATCTCGGCCAGGTGGCGGCGCAGGAAGGCACACCGATTGCCGAGGAGGCCCTCGCGCTGATTGCACGGGCGGCTGAGGGCTCTGTGCGCGACGGGCTGTCGCTGCTCGACCAGGCGATCGTTCAGACGACGGACGGCGCGGCGGTGAGCGGCGAAGCGGTGCGGGCGATGCTGGGCCTCGCGGATCGCAGCCGGTTGTTCGATGTGCTGGACAAGGCCGTCGCGGGTGACGCGGCCGGGGCGCTGGCTGAAATCCAGGACCAGATGACCGGCGGGGCAGACCCGGCAATCATCCTCAAGGATATCCTCGATATCGGGGCGGACATTTCGATTGCGCAGGCGACCGGCGATGGCTGGGCGCCGATTGGCCCCGCCGACTGGGCGAACCGGACGCGGGCGCTGGCGCAGCGTCTGACGCCGGCCCAGGCGGCGCGCAACTGGCAGCTTCTGCTCTCCGGCCATAGCGACCTGCAGGTGGCGCCGGATCCGGCGACGGCGCTGAAGATGGTGATCCTGCGCCTGGTCGCCGCCTCCCGCCTGCCCTCCCCTGAGGAAGCGGCGCGAATGATTGCGGAAGGCGTGCGCCCGCCGGGAAAGCCTGACAAACCCCTTGAGGCTTCGCCCGAGATGCCGGGCGGGGTCACGGCCTTTGGGGATCTGATCCGATTGCTGGAGGAAGTGCGCGAGGTTGCGCTGCAGGTGGATGTCGAGCGCTATGTGCGCCCCTCTTCCATGACTGAAGGCTACCTCGCCTGCGCGTTGACGCCGGGCGCGCCGGCCGGGATCCTCGGGCGTGTGAAGGCCTTCCTAGAAGCGCACACCGGCGACAGCTGGACCGTGGAAGAGGCGGTGACATATACCGAATCCGTGCGCGAGCGTGAGCGGCGCGAAAAGGCCGAGCGGATTGAGGCGGCCGGGCAGCATCCGCTGATCGCCGCGACCCTGGCCGCGATCCCCGGTACGGTCATCCTGGATGTCACCGATATGTCCGGATCGCTTGAAAGCGCCGGCGGGGAAGGCCAAGTGAACCGCAATGTCATCGATCTCAAGACGCGCCGTCCGGCCTGAACCGACGAGAAGGAACGCCATGAAAGACCTCGCCCAGATCATGCAGCAGGCCCAGGCCATGCAGGCCAAGATGGCCGAGGTTCAGGCCAAGATCGAGGCGACCGAGGCCGACGGGGTGGCGGGGGCCGGGCTCGTCCGGGTGCGGCTCAAGGGCAAAGGCGAGATGATCGGCGTGAGCATCGACCGCAGCCTTCTGGCGGATGATCCGGAGATCATCGAAGACCTGATCAAGGCGGCGCATGCCGATGCCCGCAGGCGGCTGGATCAGGCGATGGAAGAGGCGATGAAATCGGCCACCGCCGGCATGGGCGGGCTGCTGCCGGGGTTCAAGCTACCTTTCTAAGTCTCCAGCGCCCTTGCGCTTGTTGCATTGAGCATGTGCCAGCTGGAGGTTTGCTGGCTTGTCCGCGCCGCCGCGGGCTCTGGCGCGGATATGGTCGAAAGTCGGGCGGTGTTTCTTCCAGAGCGTGGCATGGGCAACGTCAAAGCGATGGCGCGGTATCGGCTGGCCGCAGAGGGCGCACAGGCCTGACTGTCTGTCCCAGAGCGCGTTGAACAGGGCGGTCTCCGGCGGGGCGGCGCTCTGGCTCACAGGGCGGGCGGCACGTCCCAGCCGCGCCGGGCGCAGGCGGCAAGAACGGTGTTACGCAGCAGGCAGGCAATCGTCATCGGGCCGACGCCGCCGGGCACGGGGGTGATCTGGCCGGCCATCTCGGCGCAGCTATCGAAGTGCGCGTCGCCGACGAGTTTCGTCTTGCCCTCCCCTTTCTCGGGCGCGGGGACGCGGTTGATGCCGACATCGATGACCACGGCGCCGGGCTTCACCCAGTCACCCCGGACCATTTCGGGGCGTCCAACGGCGGGCACGAGGATATCCGCCGTTCGGCAGAGGGCGGGCAGGTCCGACGTGCGGCTATGGGCAATGGTGACGGTGCAGTTCTCAGCGAGGAAGAGGAGCGCGGCCGGTTTCCCGACCAGGATGGACCGGCCAATGACGACGACATGTTTGCCGGAGAGGTCTGCGCCGAGGGCGCGTTTCGCAAGGATCACGCAGCCAGAGGGGGTGCAGGGCCTGAGGCCCGGCTTGCCGAGGCTGAGCCGGCCGGCGGAGGTTTCCGTCAGCCCGT
>NZ_JBKBXW010000046.1:0-5979 GCF_046313735.1 Hyphomonas sp. | reverse complement strand
TCGATTCACTCCTCCGAAGAGATTGGACCCCCTATGACCCAGGTCAAAAACGGTGACACCGTACACATCCACTATACCGGCACGCTGAAAGACGGCACGCCGTTCGACAGTTCCGCAGGCCGCGATCCGCTGGCCTTTCAGGTCGGCACCGGCCAGATCATTCCCGGCCTCGACGCGGCCATTCCCGGCATGGCGGTCGGCGACAGGAAGACCGTGACGGTGCCGTGCGAGCAGGCTTATGGCGAGGTTGATCCCGGCCGGCGCACGGCGGTTCCGCGCGCGCAGATTCCGCCGGACGTGCCGGTCGATGTCGGCACGCGGCTGCAGATGCAGGGGCCGTCGGGCGAGGCGGTGCCAGTCATGGTCGTCGCCTCGGATGAGGCCAGCGTGACGCTGGACGCGAACCATCCGCTGGCGGGGCAGGACCTGACGTTTGATATCGAGCTGGTGGCGATCAAGAACGCGGCTTGAGGGGCGGGGCGAGTTCGCGCCATTTCGGTTCTATCGTCACCCTCGATGCGCGCAGCGCATCAGAGGGCCTATCTCCTGAACTCTCCCATTGCACTCCTGGCAGCTCAGGAGATGGGCGCCCAGATGGCCGTTGGCCATCGGGCGTGACGAAGCCGTGAGGGTAGAGTGGGTGGTTGGGGTCAGCCTTGCAGCTTCTCCGCCGCCCGTTCCGCGAAGTAGGTGATCACGCCTGCTGCGCCGGCGCGTTTGAAGCAGATGAGGGATTCCATCATGACGCGGTCGCCGTCGATCCAGCCGTTCTGGGCGGCGGCCATGATCTGGGCGTATTCGCCGGAGACCTGGTAGGCGAGGGTCGGCACGCCGAAGGTGGACGAGACGCGGTGGACGATGTCGAGATATGGCAGGCCGGGTTTTACCATGACCATGTCGGCGCCTTCGGCGAGGTCGAGGGCGACTTCGCGCAGGGCTTCCTCGGCATTGGCGGGGTCCTGCTGGTAGGTTTTCTTGTCGCCGCGCAGGGCGGCGGCCGAGCCGATGGCTTCGCGGTAGGGGCCGTAGAAGCCGCTGGCATATTTGGCGGCGTAGGCGAGGATCATCGCGTGGGTGAAGCCTTCCTCCTCGAAGGCGGCGCGGATGGCGCCGATGCGCCCGTCCATCATGTCTGACGGGGCGACGACATCGGCCCCGGCGCCGACATGCACGAGGGCCTGGCGGACGAGGCGCTCGACGGTGGCGTCATTCGGGATGGTGCCGTCTTCATCGAGCAGGCCGTCATGGCCGTGGCTGGTATAGGCGTCGAGGGCGACATCGGTGATCAGGCCGACTTCCGGCGCGGCGTTCTTCATTTCCTTGAGGGCGCGGGGGACGAGGCCGTCGGGGGAGAGGGCGCCGGTGCCTTCGTCGTCTTTTCCGTCCGGGCCGATGTAAGGGAAGACGGCGATGGCGGGGATGCCGAGTTCGCTGGCGCGTATGGCGGCGAGGCCTGCTTCCCTGACGCTGAGGCGGTCAACGCCGGGCAAGGAGGCGACCGGCACCCGGCCCTCGCCATCATGCACGAACACCGCCCAGACGAGATCGGCGGGGGTGAGCACATTCTCCGCCACCAGCGAGCGCGCCCAGGGGGACTGGCGCAGCCGGCGCGGGCGGGTGAGGGGGAAGGATTGGGGATAGTTCGGCATGTGGCGGCCAGCCTCCGGGGTTTTGTTTTGCCGCCAGACCTAGTCGCCAATGCGCCGGGCTGCAATGTGCGTTGCCGATTGGCCGCGTGTATCTCCTGCCTAGAAGATGCCGAGGCGGCGGACCATGAAGCAGCGTTTGGAGACGTCGAGGCCCTGCTTGGCTTGGGCCGCTTCGATCTGCAGCATCCAGGTTTCATACTTGCGCGGGGGCACGATGCGGAAGCCGTGGCGGCGGTAGAAGGGCGCGTTCCAGGGAAGGTCCCGAAAGGTGGAGAGCATCACGGTCTTGAGACCGCGGTCTTTGGCTTCACCGGCGACACGCTCAAGGAGGGCGGCGCCGAGGCCCTTGCGGCCATGGTCCGGATGGACGCTGATCTGGTCGAGATAGAGCGTCGTGCGGCGCACGGATGTGAGGGTGAAGCCCGCGAGGCGGCCCTTGGCGTCGCGCACGGTGTGGATGTGGCCGAGGGCAATGGCATCGCGCAGAATGTCGGCCGGAACGTGGTCGCTGAGGGCTTCCTCCGGGAGGAGGCCGGTGCCGGCGAAGAGCTGGCCGGCGGCGAGGTCGATGGCGATCAGGTCCGGGATTTCCTCCTCGGCCGCGCCGCAGATCTGGTAGCCTTGGGGCAGGCGTCGCATTGACATGGGCGGAGGCTCTCGGACAGATGCGGGCTGACCCATAAGCCAATCCGGAAGCCCCGCCAATGAGCCTCATGTTCAATGACGAACAGCAGATGATCCGCGACATGGCGCGCAAGTTTGCCGAAGACCAGCTGCTGCCGCATTCCGAAGCCTGGGACCGGGACAGCCATTTCCCGGTCGATGTGATCCGTTCTACGGCGGAGCTCGGCTTTGCGGGCATCTATGTGAAGGAGGATGTCGGCGGATCGGGCCTGACGCGGACCGATGCGGCGCTGATCTTCGAGCAGCTGTCTTATGGGGATGTCTCCACCGCGGCGTTCATTTCAATCCACAACATGGCGAGCTGGATGATCGACACGTTCGGCTCGGAGGCGCAGCGCAAGGCCTGGGTGCCGCGGCTGACCTCGATGGAGCTGATTGCGAGCTATTGCCTGACTGAGCCGGGGGCGGGATCGGACGCGGCGAGCCTCAAGACGAAGGCTGTGCGCGACGGCGACGATTATGTCATCACCGGCACCAAGCAGTTCATTTCCGGCGCGGGGACGTCTGACCTTTATGTGCTGATGGCGCGCACGTCTGACAATGGCGCGAAAGGGGTCTCGACCTTCCTGATCGAGAAGGAGGCGGCCGGCCTGTCGTTCGGCGCGAATGAGCGCAAGATGGGCTGGAAGAGCCAGCCGACGCGGCAGGTCATTCTGGACGAGGTGCGTGTGCCGGCGGCGAACCGGATCGGCGAGGAAGGCCACGGCTTCCGTTTCGCGATGGCGGGGCTTGATGGCGGGCGGCTCAACATCGCCGCCTGCGCGCTCGGCGGGGCGCAACTCGCGCTCGACAAGGCGCTGGCCTATGCCAAGGAGCGCCAGCAATTCGGCAAGGCGATTGCGGATTTCCAGGCGACGCAGTTCAAGCTGGCGGATATGGAGACGGAGCTGCAGGCGGCGCGGCTGATGCTGTATGAGGCAGCCGGACGGCTCGACGGCAAGACGCCGGACGCGACGCGCTGGTGCGCGATGGCAAAACGGTTCGTGACGGATACAGCGTTCAAGGTGGCGAATGACGCGCTGCAGATCCATGGCGGGTATGGCTATCTTGCGGATTACCATGTCGAGCGGATCGTCCGCGATCTGAGGGTTCACCAGATTCTCGAGGGGACGAATGAGATCATGCGGGTGATCATCTCGCGGGATATGTTGAAGGGGTAGGCCCTCACCTCCCACGCCCTTTGGGCGCGGGCCCCTCCTCTCCCATTTATGGGAGAGGAGTTCAGAGGTACCACTAACTCCTCTCCCGCTTGCGGGAGAGGAGGGGCCCATCGCGAAGCGATGGGAGGTGCGGGCAGTAGGTTGCAGGGGATAGGGGAGGATTTGACATGACCGATAAAGCCAGCGGCAATTATGCCGGCGTGTCGCGCGTCAATCACTGGGCGGGGTCTCTGCTGTTCGGCGGTATGCTGATTGTCGGTTTCTATCTCGCCTATGGCGGGCTTGAGCGGGACGCGCGGGCGCCGATCATGGGGCTGCACCGGGCGACGGGGACGTTATTGCTGTTGTTTGCGGTCTGGCGGGTGGCATGGCGGATCCGGCAGGGGTTTCCTTCGCCGATGGACGGGGTGCCGGCCTGGCAGGTGACGCTGTCGCGGATCACCCATTGGGGGCTCATTCTCTCGATGCTGGTGATGCCGCTGTCCGGCGTGTTTCCGATGTCATTGCTCGCGGGGCGGACGATCGACCTTTACGGCCTCGTGACGCTGCAGCCGCTTGCAGAGATTGAGGGCATGCGGCCGCTTGGCCGGCAGCTCCATCAGATTGCGGCGTTTGCCTTTGCAGGCTTCATCGCGCTGCATATTGCGGGCGCGCTGAAACATCTTATGATCGACAAGGACGGGACGGTGCAGCGGATGCTGACCGGGCGCCGGGCAGGCTGAGGCGCGTCAGACCAGGCGAAATTCGACGCCGATTTCGCGGCCGCTTTCCCAGCGCTTCAGGCAGGTGCGCGGATAGCGGAATTGCGGCATGACCATCACAAACTCATCCGGCGCGACCATGCCTTCGGGCAGCACCAGTCGCGCGCCGCCGGGGGAGATGTCGCGCAGCTCGCATTCGACCCGGCTGAACAGGCCCGTGCGGATATAGGCCTTGCCCTCGACACGGATTCGCTGGCCGCGCCTGTTGTATTGCAGGAAAGGCGTGTGGTTGATTTGCGAGTGCTGTTGGGACATTTGGATGGCCGGACGTCACTATTGGGATTGCAGGCTGACACAGCCGGGTAAAATCCTGACCAAATAAATCGAATGAATTCAATCGATCTCGCTGAGCCGGGATTGAGCAGACCGGGAGAGACCCTTTGAGCGCAGATGTGGATATCCGAACGCAAGGCGGCATCGGCCGGATCACGCTGACACGGCCGGAGGCGCTGCATGCGCTGAATACCGGTATGTGTGCGGAGATTTTGGACGCACTGGCGGGATGGGCGGGGGATGCTTCGGTGCATCTCGTCTGGATCGATCATCAGGAAGGTACGCGGGGCTTCTGCGCCGGGGGCGATATCCGCATGCTGGCGGCGAGCGGCGCAGGGGACGCGGCCGAGGCGCGGGAGTTTTTCCGCACGGAATACCGGATGAATGCGGCGCTGAAGGCGTTTGCCAAGCCCGTGATTGCGGTGCTCGACGGGGTGACGATGGGCGGCGGGGTTGGCCTGTCGGTGCATGGCTCGCACAGGGTAGCGACGGAGCGGACGCTTTTTGCGATGCCGGAGACGGGGATCGGGCTCTTTCCGGATGTGGGCGGGGGCTGGTTCCTGCCGCGGCTGGGCGGAGAGCTTGGAACATGGCTGGCGCTGACCGGGGCGCGGCTGAAAGGGGCGGATGTGGCGGCGGCCGGTGTCGCGACACATTATCTGCCCTCGGAGCTTGTGCCGGCGCTGGCAAAGCAGATGGCGGCGGCGGATTTCTCGGTGGATGCGCGGGGCATGCTGGACGAGATCCTCCGGGGACTGACGCAGCCTGTACCGGCGCCGTCCTATGCGGCGCATGCCGAGGTCATCGACCGGTGCTTTGCGCATGAGACGGCAGAAGAGATCGTCGCGGCGCTGGAGGCCGAGGGACCTGGCTGGGCGCGCGAGCAGGCGGCGGTAATCCGCGCGAAATCGCCGGAGACGGTGAAGGTGGCGCTGCGCCAGCTGCGTGAGGGCGCGAAGGCGGCGCGCTTTGAGGACAATATGCGGACGGAGTATCGCATCGGCTGGCGCAAGGTGCAGAGCGCGGACTTCCAGGAGGGCGTACGCGCGGTGATCATTGATAAGGACAATGCACCGGCCTGGTCGCCGGCGCGGCTGGAGGATGTCAGCGCGGCGGCGGTGGCGCGGTATTTCGAGCCGCTCGGCGCGGATGAGTTAAGCTTCGAGCCTTAAGCCTATTCACAGGTGAATGCCCCTCAGGCCGCTCCGGATCGTCCGGGGCGGCTTTTCGTTTTGCGGTGTTTCAATCCGGCACAGGCAGCGCGGCCTGCAGCCGTTACGCATCAGTAACGGTTAATGTATTCTCTTGGATTTTAACCAACATCACTTGCAGCGGCATCGTGATTATCAATTTATTAGTTTGGATGCTGTAACTCTACTCAAACTACAACAAAAGTTGAGTGGTGGTAAAAATGATGATGATCGACATGCAGGAAACTGCAGCAGGTTCCGT
>NZ_JBKBXW010000045.1:0-6364 GCF_046313735.1 Hyphomonas sp. | reverse complement strand
GGGTTTCGGCCCAGTTGAAGGCGCCTGCGGAGACGAAGGTGAGTTCATCGGGCAGGGTACGGAAGGCGATCTGGTCGTAATAATGCGTCCCCAGAAGGTTTGACGGGAAGAGTTCCGGCGGAAGCTGGAAGCCCGCTTTGGTAAGGGCGTTCATCGTCTCGTCGACCGGGTTCTTGATGTTGAAATCGCCGAGGAGAATGTAGTTCTCGTCTTCCTTTTCAGCGCGGCCGGCCATTTCTCTGGCGATATAGTCAATCTCGGCGACGCGGCGGGCATAACCGTCGCTGCCGCGCGAAGCTTCGCCGAAGAAGATGTGGACGGTGCAGAGCGAGAATTTGAACCAGCCGGCCTGGAAGCTGACCATGAAGGGCGTGCGGGCAAATTGCTGTTCGCCCGGCAGGAGCGCGTGTTTCGGCAGGACGATCTCGCCGACGATATTGCGGAAGTTCACTTTGCGCGAGTCGAAGACGAAGCACATCCGCTCGCGGTTGCCGGAGGGACCTGAGGTGACATCGGTGGCGATGAAGTCCCAACCGGGGCCCATCAAGCGGATGACATCCCTCAGGGGACGGAGGTCTTCATTCACTTCCTGCAGGGCGCAGACATCGAAACAGGAGAGGATCTCGGCGAGGTAATGCAGGCTCTCGCGGCGGCGCGGGCCATGGCGGAATTTGTTATTGTCGAAATCGCGGATGTTCCAGGTGCCGATGATCAGGCTCGCATCCTTGGTGCGCCGGGGGATGCCGCGCGGCGGCGGCGAGGCGATATGCGCGCGCAGGTCGAGCAGGCGGCGGGACGTCCAGTCGCGCTCGGACGGCGCAAACAGCCGCGTGTCCCTCAGGTCGGCATACCAGACCATTCCCTCACCCCTGTCGCATTCTGCGGAGAGTTAGGGTTTCGGAAAGTTTGGTTAGCGAGGGGTTAATAGGGGGCCGATTTCGGGTGCGCGCGCTGCCATTCAGACGCTGACGACGCGGCCCGGATTCATGATATTCAGCGGGTCGAGCGCCTGTTTGATCGCGCGCATGGTGTCGGTTGCGGCGCGGGGCCGGAGGCGGGCGAGTTCGTCGCGTTTGAGGCGCCCGACGCCATGTTCGGCGGAGATCGAGCCGCCATGCGCCATGACGGTGTCGAAGATGGTGCGGGTGATAGCGGCCTCGCTGGCTTTCAGTTGCGGGGCTGCGGCGCCGGCCGGTTCGACGACGGAATAATGCAGATTGCCGTCGCCGACATGGCCGAAGATGACGAAATCTGCTGGAGGCAGCACTGCGCGCACGGCGGCGTTGCAGGCAGTGATGAAGGCCGGGATGCGGCTGACCGGGACGGCGATGTCCTGATTGAGCGCCGTGCCATAGGCGCGCTTTGACAGGGGGATCGACTCGCGGATATGCCAGAAGCTTCTGGACTGGGTTTCGCTGGCGGCGATGACGGCGTCCTGGATCAGCCCTTCCTCGGCGGCCGCCCCGAGGGCGGATTCGAGCAGGGCGCGGGCATGATCTTCCGTGGGCTGCGAGATTTCGATCAGCACGCGCCAGGGGGCGTTTGACGGCATGGGATCGCGCGTGGACGGAATGTCCGTGATCACCATTTCCACCGCATTGGCGGGGATCATCTCGAAGCTCGTGACCGAGTCGCCGGCCTTTCCCTGAACAGCCGCCAGGAGGCTGACTACATCGTCCGCCGACGCACAGATAACCCAGGCGGAGGCGGCCTGCACCCTCGGGAAGAGTTTCAGTGTCGCGGCGGTGATCAGGCCGAGTGTGCCTTCGGCGCCGGCGAAGAGGTGTTTGAGGTCATAGCCGGTATTGTTCTTGCGCAGGCCGGACAGGCCGTCCCACACCTCGCCGGAGGGCAGCACGACTTCGAGGCCCAGAATGAGATCGCGCATCATGCCATAGCGCAGGACCGCGACGCCGCCGGCATTGGTGGAAATGAGGCCGCCGATGGTGGCGGTGCCTTCCGAGCCGAGGGAGAGGGGGAAGAGGCGGCCGGCAGCCTCGGCGGCCTGCTGGGCGGCGACAAGGGTAGCGCCGGCTTCGATGGTGAGGGAGTTGTTGAAGGGGTCTGTCTCGCGCAGCGCGGTCATCCGCGTCATCGACACGCAGATTTCGCCATGCGGGGTGCCGCCATCGACGAGGCCGGTATTGCCGCCCTGCGGGGTGATCGCGACGCGGTGCTGGGCGCAGAGTTTGACGAGGGCGGCGGCTTCCGCGGTGGCGGCGGGGCGGGCGATGAGCGGGGTTTCGCCCCGGTAGGTGCCGCGCCAGGGGGTGGCGGCTTCGGCTAGCCTGTCAGGGTCATCGCTCCAGCCTTTCGGGCCAAGCAGGTCTTTGAGGCTGGTGAGGAAGCTGGGCGGCGGGGGCGGGGTCATGGGGGGGAGTTTAGAGCGGAAATTTACGATATGCGATAGATGTTCAACGGCCCGGCTCCCAGCGCAAATTTGCCAGAACTTTCATCGCCGAAGCAACACCTCCAAAGCCGGGTTCTAAGCTTGCGCGTGATACGCCAAGATTAAAGAGACGAGAAACCAACTCATCTGCGTGCCGCCAAGCAAGTCTGAAAACCATAAAACTCCCAATCGTTCGATCCGAGTTCGGATCAATTTTTTGCTTCATCTTGTTCACAAGATCATCAAGCGGCATTCGGGCAACTTCAACATTTAGTCCCAGTGGGCCCGAAAGCCACGTGAACAATCCTGACTGAGCATTCAAGTTGGGATTTTGAAATCTTGGTGGTGCTGATACTTCGACTCTTAGGTCCAATGCGTTGGTGTTTTGATTTCTCTGTGCAGTTCCACTTAGATCATAAGGGTTGGTGAGCCAGACGGCCAAATATTTTTGATCTACCTCTCCAGATGCATCTCCTGGAACATGCCGCAAAGCACTTTCACCCGCGAAGTATGCAGCAGTCAAAGAGCTATAAGTCCAATCAAGGAGCCGCGTCGGTAAGCCATAGTGTTGTGCCAACGAGATAAATGGAATTACATTTCTGTGCGGCCAACCCAATAGCAGCGATTCAAACTGGCTTTGCCCAGATTCATCGGCAAAATCGTCAAACGCATTGCGAAAATTTTGGGGGAGATCAGGCATAGGAAGCCCCGACCTATCAGCCAGCTTCAAAAACCCTTCAATGACTTTGAACTCCAAGTAAGCTTGCTTGAGATTGTCGTTCAGACTTGAGTATATTGATTGTGATTGAAGATTTGCAATTTGTAGAAGGCTTGGCGATCTGATCACCCTGAGCGCAGACGGCACTAATTTATACTTATCAAAGTCACCAACACCCCTCCAAACAAAAATGCCTCTGCGTGAATTCTGCCAACTCGATTGCGCATCGAGAAGTTGCTCGATAAAGGCCTTAGCACTTGGTGCCGTTTCATAGATGTGAGTGAACATTACGCCTTTGTTGCTTTGCGTAGGAATATGTAAATTCAACAACCTGACCGTAGATTATTTCCTCGCCCCGTCCAGCTTCATCGCCTGACCGATCGGATGGTCCGAAAGCGCCTCAATCACCCCCTCACGCGCCGCGTCAGTCTTGTTCTGGCTGAGCTTCGAGATGCCTTCAAAGCGGTGCGGGATAAGGTCGAAGGCGCGGATGCCGCGCAGCATCTTTTCGAAGGCGCCGGGGTCCATCTTGGCGCGCGTCCAGGGCGGTTTGGGGGCCAGGGCCGATTCGAAATGGGCGGACACATCATCGAGAAACTGCGCCGCACCGGCGAGCACGGGAATGCCTTCCGCTTCGACGGAGAGATAGTTCCAGGTGGGCACCTGATTGGGGACGGGGCCGTACCAGTCCGGTGAGATATAGGCGTCCGGCCCCGTGAAGACGATCAGCACCGAAGCGCCCGCTTCGAGGCGCCGCGCGACGGGATTGTGCGCTGACAAATGAAAGCGTAGGTGCACGGCGCCGCCGCGCCTTTCGGCGAGCACGGGCGTGTGCGCGGCCAGCGGCGTAGATTCGCCATTGACGCAGACGAGCCCAAGCGGGTGGGCGCGGATGCGCGCGATCAGCGTATCCGGATCAGCTTCGCGAAAGAGCGGGGCGGGATGCATTGTCTCAGAACAGGCTGCCCTGGGGGCCGGATTTGCGGGGTGCGGGTTTTGGTCTGGTCGTTCCGCCGCCAGTGCCGGCGGGGCTGGCGGTGAGGTCGCCGTCGGCGAGGGTGATGCGGAGCGTGTCCGTGCTGGCGGCGACCGGGGCGGAGCGGATGATGCGGCCGTCGGCGTCACGCAGGATGGCGTAGCCGCGCTTCAGGGTGGCCTGGTAGGAGAGGGTTTCGAGCAGTTTGCCTTCGGCATTCAGTGCGGCCTTCTTCTGCTCGATCAGGCGCATCAGGGCGGGGCGGGCGCGCACGGCGCTTTCGCGGAGGCGCTGGCGCTGGCCGCGGATTTCGGCGCGGAGCGTGGACGGCGAGAGTTGCAGGCGGGACAGCTTCAGCCGCGCGCGTTGGGTGAGGGCGAGGGCAGCTTTGGGGAGGCTGGCGGAGGCATAATCGAGCCGCTGGCGCTTCGTCTGCAGCAGCGTTTCCGGGCGCGGTAGGCGGGCGGCGGCGAGCTTGTCAGAGGCGCGGGTCAGGCTGCGGGTGAGGGCGCGTTTCAGGCGGCTGCCAGATTCATCGACGCTGAGGAGAAGTTCGGTGCGCACCGGCACGGCGATCTCGGCGGCGCCGGTGGGCGTGGGGGCGCGCCGGTCGGAGACATAGTCGATCAGCGTCGTGTCGGTCTCATGGCCGACGGCGGAGATCAGGGGGATCTCGCTATCGAACGCGGCGCGGACGACGATCTCCTCATTGAACGGCCAGAGATCCTCGATCGAGCCGCCGCCGCGCGCGACGATCAGCACGTCCGGCCGAGCCGCGCCGGTCATGGCGTTGAAACCGCGGATACCGGCGGCGACCTGGGCGGCGGCCTGCTCGCCCTGCACCAGGGCGGGCCAGACGATGACGCGGACGGGGAACCGCTCGCGGATGCGGTGGAGGATGTCGCGGATGACGGCGCCGGTGGGCGAGGTGATCACGCCGATGGTGCGGGGCATGTAGGGGATGGGCTTCTTGTGGCCCGCGTCAAACAGGCCCTCGGCGGCGAGCTTCTTCTTGCGCTCCTCGAGGAGCTGCATCAGGGCGCCGGCGCCGGCTGGGCGCATGGAGCTGGCGATCAGCTGATAGGCCGAGCGGCCTTCATAGGTCGAGAGGCGCCCGGTCGCGATGACTTCGAGGCCTTCTTCGGGGCGGAAGGTCAGCTTGTCGGCCTGGCCGCGCCACATGATCGTGTTGAGGACGGCACGATCGTCTTTCAGGTCGGCATACATGTGGCCGGACTTGGCGATGGTGACGCGTCCCAGCTCACCGCGCACGACGACATGGTCGAAATTCGTCTCGATTGTCCGCTTGAGGCTCGCGGCGAGCTCGGAGACGGAGAGTTCTGGCTGGTTGGTCGTGCTTGAATCGCTCATGTGGACCTTGTTGCAATACGGCGGCAAGGGAGCAAGAGGAGAGGCGGTGCACGCCATGGTCTGACGCTGTATCAGAGTGTCAGATGTGGTATTCCTACACACATGCGGTTTGGTGGAGGACCAACATGAACAACCCGGACAAGGCCGTCGAAACTCAGATTAGCAATATCGAGAAGAAGACCGACAAGACGCGCGATACGCTGATGCGCGAGATAGCGGCGTAGGGCCTCGCCAAGCATGGGGAGATGGTCACTTGGGCGAAGCAGGCGTTGGGACTAGGGCATGGAGACGCGAATATGCTAGTGCATCTCGCGCGGCAGGGCGGGGCGCCGCCGGCCGAATCTGAGGGCTCCGGGGATAGCGCGCTTGACGAGTTGTATACCGGGCCAAAAGCCGGCCAGCGGGCGATCCATGAGCGGCTAATAGCAGCGATAAACGGCTTTGGGTCATTCGAGACGGCGCCGAAAAAAGGCTATGTATCCCTGCGCCGGAAAAAGCAGTTCGCGATGCTGGGGCCCAAGACGAATACGCGGTTCGAGCTTGGCCTGAATCTCAAGGAAGAGGCGGTCCATCCGCGGATGAAACCAGTGCCGCCTGGAGGGATGTGCCAGTACATCGTGTCGCTGGAGGCGCCCGACCAGGTCGATGACCGTGTCATCGCGCTGGTGCGGCGCGCCTATGATGCAGCCGACTGACAGGTTGGGTGCTTGATCTTCGCGGGTCCGCAGCGCATCAAGCGCCTCCATGAACATACTCCTGATCGGATCGGGCGGCCGTGAACACGCCCTAGCCTGGAAGATGGCGCAGTCGCCGCTGGTGGACGAGGTGCATTCGGCGCCCGGCAATCCCGGTATGGACGAGGTGGGCCCGTGTTTCGATGTGGCCGCCGACGATGTGGACGGGCTGGTGA
>NZ_JBKBXW010000044.1:0-8657 GCF_046313735.1 Hyphomonas sp. | reverse complement strand
CCAACAGGAAGGGACGCACCATGAAAATCGCACGCACACTGAGCGCCATAGCCGCTGGACTTATTCTCGCCGCCACCGCGCAGGCCAAGACAATGCCCGCGCCGTCTGAGCCGTCAGCGGTCAAATCCTATATCCTCCTCGACCGGACCGGCTCGATGTATCCGATCTGGGATGAGGCGATTGCCTCGGTGAATGCCTTTGCCGAAAGCTTCGGCAAGGACGCGCCCGGCGAGACCGTCGATCCGGATTTGCGCACGAGCGTGACGCTCGCTCTGTTTGATCATCATGGCGGCATGCAGTTCGATGTGCTGCGCGACAAGGTGGCGCCGGATGACTGGACGAAGCTGACGAATGACGAGGCGAGCCCCCGCGGCATGACCCCGCTGTTCGATGCCATCGGCCGGATCCTGACACGCGCCGAGGCGGACAATCCGGAAAAGGCCGTCATCGTCATTATGACGGACGGGCTGGAGAATGCCTCGCGCGAAGTGACGCGTGAAGGCGCGCGGGCGGCCATTGACCGCGCCCAGGCGCGCGGCTGGGAAGTGATCTTCCTCGGCGCCGAGTTTGCGAGCTTTTCCGATGCTGATGCGGTCGGTGTCAGCGCGTCACGCCAGATGGCCATTGGCCACGGCCGGATGCAGGAATCCATGGATTCGCTTGCCCAGAAGGCACGCTCCTATGGCAAGGGCGAAGCGCCGATCGTGTTCGATGAGGCTGACCGTGCCCAGGCTGGTGAGGAAGACGTCAAAGCGCGCCAGGGCAACCGCTAAAGGTTCCTGACGGGTCCCGAACCGGCTTCCCCCGCAGCAGCGGGACCTTCTGGGAGGAACGCCCGCTCCGCTTAAGGAGCGGGTTGTTCTGTTCAGGCGGCATGCTTTTCGCCGCGTGAGGCTTGCCCGCATCCGTTTCCCGCTTCAGGAACGAGCGTCGGAACAAGCGGGGCTTTGCCATGAAATATTATGAGGATCTGGTCGTCGGCACGGTCACGCGCTCTTCGCGCAGCTATACGGTGACGCGTGAGGAAGTGATCGAGTTTGCCTCGAAATATGATCCCCAGCCTTTCCACCTCGATGATGAGGCGGCGGCGAAGACGTTTTTCGGGCGGCTCTCGGCCTCGGGCTGGCATACGGCCGCGATGGTCATGCGGCTGATGGTCGACACATGGAAGGATCTTGAGCCGACCGCCGGGCTCGGCTCGCCGGGCATCGACGAGCTGCGCTGGGTCAAGCCGGTATTTCCGGGCGACGAGCTGAGGGTGGAGATGGAACTCGTCAGCAAGCGCCGCATGAGCAGCCGGCCGGACATGGGCATCTCGAAGTCGAAGCAGACCGTCTACAACCAGAAGGACGAGGTCGTGCTGACGATGCTGTCCAACGGGCTGATCCAGGTGCGAAATCCGAAAGCGGTAGAGGGGTAGGGAGTCCTGTTTGCTTGATGTCGTCACGCCCGATGGCCGACAGGCCATCTGGGCGCCCATCTCCTCATCTCACCCAGCGCCGAAATACCTGGAGATGGCCCCCCAGATGCGCTTTGCGCATCGGGGGTGACGGATGGGAGGGGGAACTCGCGAGTCCTCAATCTTCGAGACTCTCGGACCCATTGCCTGCCGCTTCGTCCGGCGCATTGCCCGCCAAAGCGGGCAGCAGGGCCGCGTCGAGGCTGTAGACATCCTCGGCGTAGGTGATGGTGCCATCGGCGGCCGGGAAGGCGGTCAGATAGACCATGTGGATCGACACGGGCGATGACAGGTTGGCGCGGGTCTCGGTATCGGAGCCTTTGGCCGCATCGATCTCGGCCTTGCCCCAGCCGGACGTGTCCTCCAGCAGCCATTCGGACAGCGCGGCGATGTCCTCCACCCGGATGCAGCCGGCGGACAAGGCGCGGTCTTCCTGATCGAACAGTTCGGTGTGCGGCGTGTCGTGCAGGTAAATGGCGTGCTCGTTGGGGAACATGATCTTCACCTGGCCGAGTGCATTGTCCGGCCCCGGCGCCTGGCGGAGCCGGTAGGGGAAATCGTCGGCGGAGATTGTGCTCCAGTCAATGTTTGACGCATTCACCGGCTTGCCCGACGCATCGAGCACCTTGTAGCCGAGCTCCTCAATCTCGCCGGGGTCGTTCTGGAAGTCAGGAAGCTTGTCCCTCCGCGCCATGCTGGCGGGAACATTCCACCACGGACTGAACTCGAGATAGGTGATGGTGTCGGAAAACTCCGGCGTCTGACGATCTTCTTCGCCGAAGATCGCGACGTGGCGCGAGACTTCGGTGTCGCCGGTGAGGGCTACAACCTCGAAGGTGGGAATGTTGGCGTAGATCTGCCGTTCGGTGTTCTCGCGCGGCAACCAGCGCAGCCGTTCAAGGCTCGCCCGCAGGCTGGCCATGCGTGCCTGCGCGGCGGAGGCGGCTTTGGCGTCCGCCGAAGTCAGCGGGCTTTGCTGATGCGCCGCAAGTTCCGTCTGCAGGGCCGCATAGAGGGAAGAGGTGGGGGCAAGCGCGTCGAGGGCGGCGCTGTAGGCTTCCGCGTCCGAATCCGTGGGCAGCGCGTCGAAGGTTTCGGCTAGCGCCGCGTCCGCCTCGAGGCGCGGCGCGAGCGTTTCCGCGTCGATCGCGCCGCGGCGGAGATGCGTGGCTGCAAGCAGCCAGGCATCGCGCGGGCTGGCGTCGCTGCGGGTGTAACTTGCGGGGTCGAGGCCATGCGCGGCGAGCGCGTCGAGCGACTGCAGAATAGCGCTATCTTTAGAGCCGGTTTCGTCCTCGCCACAAACCTGCTGCGCCGTGTCCGTACTTGCCGCGGAGCCGGCGGGACAATTTCCCTCCGGCGCGGCCATTGCGGCTTGATCTGCGAAGATGTACATCGAGACCGGCAATGCGGCGGCGAACAGAAAAGACTTGAGGCGGCTGGGCGGGTTGCACCAGCCGGCGAAGGGGGACTTCTGGGTCATAAAGGCAGCCTCCTTGGGGCTTACCCTGATCCTGACATCTGGCGTCCTAGTCCTGAAACCCTCGGAATACCGCAGCTTCGTCCACGGACTTTCGCGTCGAGATGACCGCGTTCGCCGGGAAGGTGTCGTCCGGCCAACCCATCGCCACACAGGTCTGGATCACCTGATCGTCCGGGATGCCGGCCTCGGCGCGTACGACCGGGCTCTGCATGATGCCCTGCGAGTTGATCACGCAGCCCAGCCCGCGCGACCAGGCGGCATTGACGAGGCAATTGACCACGCCGCCGCAGTCGAAGGGCGCGATGTCGCTGCCCTGGATGGATCTGTCATAGGTGACGACAATCGAAACGGGCGCATCGAACTGGCGGAAGCCGCGCAGCACCCAGTCATGGCGCTTTTCCTTGTCCTCGCGCGCGATGCCCATGGCGCCGAAGAGCTGCTTGGCGATCTCGATCTGGCGTTCGCGGTGGACGCCTTCATAGCCGGGGCCCATGCGGAACTCGCGGCTGTCAGGGACGCCGGCGAGGTTGCGCTCGACATTGCCGGCACGGATGCGGTCCAGAACCTCGCCCGCGACGACATAGAAATTCCAGGGCTGGGTGTTCAGTGAGGTTGGCGCGCGCATGGCGAGTTCGAGGATCTCGCGGATCAGCGCCTGGGGCACGGATTTGTTGAGATAGCCGCGAATGCTGCGCCGGCCCCGGATCACCTCGTCAAAATCCACGTGTCGCTCTCCCGTCTGAATCAACTCTGCAGACTTTTAGCGCCGTCTGGGCGGCTGGCAGCCCCTGCCGCCACGTGAGGGGCTTGCTGGATCACTATGTTCATGTATTGTTCTGGTGGGGCAGAAGTGGGGACGCGAGATGACAGACTAGCTGGACGGCGAAATAAAACTTCTTCGGTCACCCGTCCGCCTCCGGCTGGCATACCGGCGCGATGGTGATGCGCCTGATGGGCGATACCTGGAAAGATACAGAGTCGGCGGCTGGCCTCGGCTCGCCCGCAATTGATGAGCTGAGATGGGTGAAGCCCGTCTATCCGGGCGACGAACTTTCCGTCGATATGGAGCTGATCGACAAGCGCCGCTCGAAATCCCGCCCCGACATGGGCCCCACCAAGACACGCCAGACGGTCACCAACCAGCACGGCGAAATCGTCATGACCATGATCTCCAACGGCTTCCTGCGCGTGCGCGAATCGTCAGCCCCCATCGACTAGCAAACGGGTTTCCCGGAACACAGGCCCGTTGTAGTCTTCGGCTACGGGAGGTGGACGATGACCCAAAAACTTGAAGGCGGCTGTACGTGCGGCGCGGTGCGCTACCGGCTCAACCGGGCGCCGATGATCACGCATTGCTGCCACTGCACCTGGTGCCAGCGGGAGACCGGCTCGGCTTTCGTCATCAATGCGGTGATCGAGTCGGCCGAGGTCGAATTGCTGGCCGGTGCGCCGAAGGTCACCCTCACCCCCAGCAACAGTGGCCGGGGTCAATTGATCGCGCGCTGCCCTGAATGCCAGGTGACCGTGTGGAGCCATTACCCCACGGCGGGGGAGGCGGCAGCCTTCATCCGTGTGGGAACACTGGATGACAAATCGGCACTCACACCGGACGTTCATATCTTCAGGTCTTCGGCGGTCTCCTGGCTGGCGCTCACCGATGGCAAACCTGCCTTCGACGACTATTATCCGGACCACCTCGCCATCTGGGGACCGGACGCGATGGCGCGCTGGGAAAAACTGATGGCCAGCCGGAGCTGAAAAGAAAATGCCCGCTCCGGAGAGCGGGCTTTCCCAGATCCAGTTCTCAAAGGGGAGAATCCCACGAGCAAGGCGAAGGCGCAGCCGCCCCGCCGTCAGGCGGGAACAGCGGCGAGCATAAAATCAACGAGGCGCCATGCGAATCGCGCCGTCGAGGCGGACGTCTTCGCCGTTGAAATAGTTGTTGCGCACCATTTCGGTGGCCAGCGAAGCAAACTCGTCCGGATTGCCAAGACGCGGCGGGAACGGCACCTGCGCGCCGAGGGCCTGTTTCACCGGTTCCGGTGCAGCCGCGAGCAGCGGCGTGTTGAAGATGCCCGGCAGGATCGTGTTGACGCGGATATTCTCGCGCGACAGGTCCCGCGCGATCGGCAGGGTCATGCCGACAACGCCGCCCTTGGAGGCGGAATAGGCGGCCTGGCCGATCTGGCCATCCTCGGCGGCCACGGAGGCGGTATTGACGATGGCGCCGCGATCGCCGCAGGGCAGGGGCTCGAGGCTCATCATACCGGCGGCGGATTTGGCGATGCAGCGGAAGGTACCGACGAGGTTGATCTGGATGATCAGGTTGAACTTATCGAGCGGGAAGTGGCTGATTTCACCGGAATTCTTTTCCCGGCTGGCGGTCTTGATGGCGTTGCCGGTACCAGCGCAGTTGATCAGGATGCGCTCCTGGCCGATTGCGGCGCGGGACTTCACAAAGCCCGCATCGACAGAGGCTTCATCGGTGACGTTCACTTCGCAGAACACGCCGCCGAGTTCCTTGGCCAGGGCCTCGCCTTTTTCGGCATTCAGATCGAACAGGGCGACCTTGACGCCGTAGCTGGCGAGCTTGCGGGCGGTCGCAGCGCCGAGGCCGGAGGCGCCGCCGGTAATCACGGCGGAGATATTAGAATTGAGTTCCATGGGGCACTGCCCTCCTTGCTTTTCGTTGACTGGCGTTCTGGAGTATAATGACCCTAGGAGAGCGCAATGTCTGACGCAGCGGAAATCATCGAGACAGTCAAAGGGCAGGGGGATATCTACCTGCCAAAATCGATTTGCCGGAACGAACGCCGGGCGCAGGGGCTGTTGCCGAAAATCGGCAAGTTTGCCTCACAGCTGCCTTTCGCCGACGATCTGGTGGCGGCCTGGTTCTGCGCGCGCGACCCGCTTACGCCTACCAAGGCGAAAGCCGTGCTGTTTGCTGCCGCCGCCTATTTCGTCATGCCGGTGGACCTGATCCCGGACGCCATCGTCGGCCTCGGTTTTACCGATGACGCGACCGTGCTGGCGACGGCGCTGAGCGTTGTCGGCGCGCACGTCACCGAGCGCCACCGCGCGATGGCCCGCAAGGCGCTGAAGCTGCCAGAACCGGTGCGGGATACGAAGTGACCCTCTTGCTGGCGCTGGGCCTCGCGGGCCTGCTCGCAGCCGTATATGGCTTTACCCTGTCGCGCGCGCCGCCGGGCCCGGCCAAGCTGATCCTCAAGATTTCGGGTATGCTGATCCTGACAGGCCTTGCGGCCTGGATGGGCGCGCCCTGGCTGCTGGTGGCGGGTCTTGCGGCCTCCACGCTGGGAGACGCCTTCCTCGCTGGCCGGCCGGAACGCTGGCTGATCCCCGGTATGGCGGCCTTCTTCACGGCGCATGTGTTTTACGTGATCCTGTTCTGGTCCGCGGGGCAGGTGAGCGGGGACGCGCTGAACTATGCTGCCCGCGCGGTGCTGGTGCTGGCGGGGGCGGGGTATATCGCCTGGCTGTCGCCCTCGCTGGGGGCGATGCGCTGGCCGGTCTTTGCCTATGGCGCGGTAATCCTGGTGATGGGCGCAGCGGCAATTGCCTTGCCAGCGGGCTACGGCCTCGTGCTGATCGGCGCACTGATGTTCATCCTGTCTGATGCGATTCTCGCCAATGAACTCTTCCGCCGGCCAAGCGGCGAACCGACCCGTTTCTGGCCGTCCATCTCCTTGTGGCATCTGTATTTCTTTGGCCAGGCGGCCATCCTTCTCGGATTTGTCCTGAGATAGGCCGCAGAAAATCCCGTTTGTATCTGCACGGAAACTATGCGAATGACGCGGCGGGCCAGGCGCCCCCAACGGCGCCCAGCCTATCTGTAAGGATAGGAGTAAAACAGATGAACGTGACCACCGCCAAGCCGGCCGTGCGCCCTGCCTGCCCGCATTTTTCGTCGGGCCCCACCGCGAAATATCCGGGCTTTTCCCTTCAAAATCTCGTGACTGCCGCCCTTGGCCGCTCGCACCGTTCGGGCGACGCCAAGAAGAAGCTGAAGGCTGCGATTGACCGCACACGGCTGATCCTCGGCATTCCCGAAGACTACCGTGTCGCCATCGTGCCCGCCTCCGATACCGGCGCGGTTGAGATGTGCATGTGGTCGATGCTCGGCCCGAAGCCGGTCGATGTGTTCGCCTGGGAGAGCTTCGGGCAGGACTGGGTGACCGACGCGGTCAAGCAGCTGAAGCTTGAAAACTGCAAGACCCATGTCGCCGATTACGGCCAGTTGCCGGACTTCGCCAAGGCGCGCGATGACGCCGATATCGTGTTCACCTGGAACGGGACGACTTCCGGCGTGCGCGTGCGCAATGCCGACTGGATCAAGCCGAACCCGGACCGGGTCGTGATCTGCGACGCGACGTCTGCTGCGTTCAGCCAGGACATCGCCTGGGAAAAGCTCGATGTGATCACCTATAGCTGGCAGAAATGCTTGGGCGGGGAAGCGGCGCACGGGATGCTGATCCTGTCGCCCAACGCCGTGAAACGGCTTGAGAGCTACACGCCGGACCGGCCGCTGCCGAAACTGTTCCGTATGACCAAGGGCGGCAAGCTGGACGAGGCCTTGTTTGAAGGCGCGACGATCAATACGCCGTCGATGCTGTGCGTTGAGGATTATCTCCTCGCGCTGGACTGGGTCGAGCGGATTGGCGGGTGGAAGCGCGTCAAGGCCCGCTCGGATGAGAGCCTCGAAATCCTCGCCCATTGGGTCAACAAGTCGAACTGGATCGAGTTCCTCTGCGAGGATGCGGCGGTCCGCTCGAATACCGGCGTCACCTTCCGGATCAAGGATGCACGCGTCGCGGCCTTGGATGAAGACGGCCAGCGCGATTTCATCAAACGCATGATGAAACGTCTGGAGACGGAGAATGCCTGTTTCGACGCCGCTGGCTATGCGAAGGCGCCTCCGGGGCTGCGGATATGGGTCGGCGGGTCGGTCGAACCGTTGGACGTGAAGAAGCTTCTCCCCTGGCTCGACTGGGCCTTCCATGAGGAAGCGGCGAAACTTTAGCAATTGTCATCCCGGCCGGAGCGCAGCGAAGAGCCGGGACCTTCCGCCTTTTGGCAACAAGGTCCCGGATAGCTGCTTCGCAGCTTCCGGGATGACAGGGACACCAGGATGATCACGCTTCGCTCCGCAACCCCGTCAGACCTTGCCCTCATCCTTCATTGGGATGAGCAGCCGCATGTGCAGGGCACAGGCGGGGATGATGACTGGAACGCGTGGGACTGGGAAAACCAGCTGGGGCGCGATGTGCCCTGGCGGGAATTCCTGATCGCGATGCTGGGCGACCGGCCCATCGGCTTTGTTCAGACCATCGACTGCCGTGAAGAGGAAAGCCATTACTGGGGAGACGATTGCCCGGAACATTCCTGGGCCATCGACATCTGGATTGGCGAAGCCGACTGCCTCGGCAAGGGTTACGGGACGCAGATGATGCATCTGGCGTTCGAGCGCTGCTTTTCCGATCCGCTCTGCCAGCACATCCTGATTGATCCGTTGGCGGATAACACCACCGCCCACCGCTTTTATGAATCTCTCGGTTTCAAACTTCTCGGGCCGCGCACTTTCGGACCCGACCAATGCCTCGTTTATCAACTCACCCGCGCCGACTGGCGCAATGGAGAACGCAATGCCTAAAGTCCTCATCGGAGACACGCTCTCCCCCGCCGCCGTCGAAATCT
>NZ_JBKBXW010000043.1:7988-10256 GCF_046313735.1 Hyphomonas sp. | reverse complement strand
GCGGCGGCGGCGCCCCGCCCCCCCCCCCCCCCCGCCGCTGGGGCGGGGGGGCGCGCGGGGCGCCCCCCCCGCGGGCGGGACGCAGCGCCTGCCGCTAGCCCCTCACCCCCAACCCCCTCTCCCTTGAGGGAGAGGGGGCTTGAGACCGTGCGCTCAGCCTCAGGGCCAGATGCCCCCACAAGCGAAGCGCAGGCGCAGCCGCCCGGCGCCGGAGGCGGTGGAACAGCGGCGAGCAATTCAAGCAAAACAGGTGTTCGCGTAATTGCCGCCCCTGGCGGGGTGAAAGCCGAGGTGGATATCCTGATCTCGCGGGAGCGGATTCCGTGGTCGGGGCATTCGGGGCGGTTTGCGGTGGGGGAGGTGTATGAGGCCATCCGCAAGGCGAAGATGGCGCTGGTCTTCGTCAATACGCGCAGCCAGGCGGAGCTGCTCTTCCAGGAGTTATGGGCGGCGAATGAGGACGGCTTGCCGATTGCGCTGCATCACGGATCGCTGGCGCGCGAGCAACGCGCGCGGGTGGAAGCGGCGATGGCGGCGGGGGAGATCAAGGCGGTGGTGTGCACCTCCACACTCGATCTCGGGATCGACTGGGGCGAGGTGGACCTTGTGATCCAGATGGGCGCGCCGAAGGGCGCGGCGCGGCTGATCCAGCGGATTGGCCGCTCGAACCACCGGATGGATGAGGCGAGCCAGGCCCTCCTTGTGCCGACGAACCGGTTCGAGGTGCTCGAATGCCGCGCGGCGGAAGCCGCAGTGGAGGCTGGTGAGATTGATGGCGAGGGGCCGAGAGTGGGGGCGCTGGATATCCTCGCCCAGCATGTGATGGGGCGGGCCTGCGGGGAGGGGTTTCGGCTTGCGGCGCTGTATGACGAGGTGCGCCGGGCTGCTCCGTATGCGGATCTCGATTGGGAGACGTTCGAGCGGATTGTCGATTTTGTGGCGACCGGCGGCTATGCGCTGAAGAGTTATGACCGGTTTCACCGGATCGTGCGGCGGAGCGACGGGCTGTGGACGGCGCGCACGCCGCGCGACAGGCAGGCGCACCGGATGAATGTGGGCGCGATTGTCGAGGCGCCGATGCTCAGTGTGCGGTTGGCGGTGGGAGGTGGGGCGTCGGCCGCAAGCCCCTCACCCCCAACTCCCTCTCCCTCAAGGGAGAGGGGGCTTACAAGCAACGCGCAGGCGCAGGCGCGCCGAACCGAAGGTGAGGCAACAGCGCCGAGCAAGAAACTAATTCGGGGTGGCCGCAAGCTCGGCGAGATGGAGGAGTATTTCCTCAGTCTGCTGACACCTGGGGATACGTTCCTGTTCGGGGGGCAGGTGTTGCGGCTCATCGGGATTGAAGGGATGGACGCGCTGGTGGCGCCGGCGCAATCGGAGAGCCCGGCGATCCCGAGCTATAATGGCGGGAAGTTTCCGCTGACGACATTCCTGGCCGAGCGCGTGCGGCAGATGATCCATGATCCAGGCCAATGGGCGGGCCTGCCAGACCCTGTGCGGGAATGGTTCGAGATACAGGCGCTGCGCTCAACCATTCCGCCAGCGGATCATCTCCTAGTCGAGACGTTTCCGCGCGCCGGGCGGCATTATCTCGTCTCCTATCCGTTCGAGGGGCGCCTGGCGCATCAGACGCTCGGAATGCTGGTGACGCGGCGGCTGGAGCGGGCGGGGGCGAAGCCGACAGGCTTTGTGGCAAGCGAGTATGCGATGGCGGTCTGGGGCCTGGAGGATATGCGCGGGCTGGACATGGCGGAGATTTTCCACCCGGACATGCTGGGCGATGACCTCGAAGAATGGCTGGACGAGAGCGCGCTGATGAAGCGGACCTTTGCGCACTGCGCGCTGATCTCGGGGCTGATCCACCGGAACCTTCCGGGGTCGGAGAAAAACTCCCGGCAGGTGACGTTTTCCACTGACCTGATCTTTGATGTGCTGAGGAGCCATGAGCCCGACCATATCCTCCTGCAGGCGACGCGGGCGGACGCGGCGACCGGCCTCTTGGATGTGCGGCGCCTGTCGGACATGCTGGCGCGGATCGAAGGGCGGATCGTGCATCAGCGGCTGGAAAAGATTAGCCCGTTCGCCGTGCCGGTGATGCTGGAAGTGGGCCGCGAGCCGGTGTTCGGGGCCTCTGCGATGGAGGCTGTGCTGCGGGAGGCGGAAGAGGATCTGGTGAGGGATGCGATGGGGTGAGGGCCTCGCTTGCCTATCCTCCCCCGCCTGCGGGGGAGGTGCCCCGAAGGGGCGGAGGGGGGAGCGAAGCATGGT
>NZ_JBKBXW010000043.1:0-7978 GCF_046313735.1 Hyphomonas sp. | reverse complement strand
GGGGGGGGGGGCGCGGGGGGGGGGGGCGCCCCCCGCGAAGCATGGTGCCGCTTCCCCCCTCCGTCTCGCTGCTTCGCAGCGATCCACCTCCCCCGTAAACGGGGGAGGAGCAGGGCGCACAGCCGTTGACCCGGCCCCCGCTTCAGCCCAAGTCTTGTGCCAATGACCGTTGCCGCAACCCAGCCGAAACAGACATTGCTCCACCTCGCCGGGGAGATGCTGGCGCCATTGCCGGAGGGGGCGCTGTGGTGGGCTGCGCGGCGAGTGCTTGTGGTGTCGGACCTGCACCTGGAGAAGGGCTCGAACTATGCCGCCGCCGGGCAGATGCTGCCGCCTTATGATACGGGCGCGACGCTGGCGCGCGTCGAGGCCCTGGCGGCGCGGCTGCGGCCGGAGATAATCCTCTCGCTGGGTGACAGTTTCCATGACCGCCAGTCCGAGCGGCGCCTGCCTGAGACGTATGCAGACAGGATCCGGGCGCTGACGGCAGCGCATGACTGGGTGTGGATCGAGGGCAATCATGACCCCGACCCGCCGGCGCATCTGGGCGGCCGGGCGGCGAAGGTGCTCCGCCTCGGGCCGCTCGTCTTCCGGCATGAGCCGGAGGGGGAGACAGGCGAAGTCGCTGGGCATCTGCACCCCGTGGCGAAGGTGGCGGGACGCGGGCGCGCGGTGCGGCGGCGGTGTTTTGCGTCTGATGGCGCGCGGCTGGTGATGCCGGCGATGGGGGCGTTTGCCGGCGGGCTGAATATTCTGGATAGGGCGTTTTCGGCGGTGTTCCCGGAAGGCTGCATGGCGTTCGCGATGGGCGAGGCGCGGGTCTATTCGGTGGCGCAGAAACATTTGGTGCCAGACGGGCCGGGCGCGGGCGGCGTCTGGCGGTATTGAGCGCCTGCGAATTCACGCCGCAGTTGTGAAGGCAGGGCGCGGGGGTTAGCTTGCGGATCAGCACGGACGCCCGCAAATCGTCGCGCCCGCCAGCGATGTGACACCGAAGCTTCTGACGACCCTCAAATCCTACAATTTGAAACTGTTCGCGGCAGATCTGTTTGCCGGTGTGACTGTTGCGATGGTGGCCCTGCCGCTGAGCCTCGCGATCGCGATTGCCTCGGGCGCTGACCCCGCCACCGGGCTGGTGACGGCGATCGTAGCGGGTCTCCTGATCTCGGCGCTGGGCGGCAGCCGGGTGCAGATCGGCGGGCCGACGGGCGCGTTCATCGTCGTGGTCTACGGCGTGATCGCGCAGCATGGATATGACGGGCTGGTACTGGCGACGCTGATGGCGGGGGGGATCTTGCTGCTGGCAGGGTTCCTGCGGCTGGGCAATCTGATCCAGTATGTTCCCGAAGCGGTGATCAGCGGCTTTACCATCGGCATCGCGATCCTGATCGCAACCAGTCAGCTCAAGGATCTTTTCGGGCTGGATATCCAGACTCTGCCGGCGGATTTCCTGCACAAGATACCGGCGCTCTGGGCGGGGCGGGAGAGCGTTTCGCCGGCCGCCCTCGGCATTGGCGCAGTGACCATCGCTATGATCATCGTGTTGCGCCGCCTCGCGCCGAAATGGCCGGGACTGATCGTCGCGGTGGGGTTGACCTCGGCTGCGGCGGTGATGACGAATCTGCCGGTGGAGACCGTGTCTGGCCGGTTTGGCGCCTTGGCGCCCGGCCTGCCGATGCCGGTGATGCCGGAGATCAGCCTGGCTCGGCTGCAGGCGCTGCTGCCGTCTGCGCTTGTGATTGCCTTCCTGGCGGGCGTGGAGTCTCTGCTCTCGGCGATTGTGGCGGACCGGATGATCGGGGGCAGGCATCGTCCAAATGCGGAGCTGATTGCACAAGGGGCGGCTAATCTCGGCTCCGGCCTGTTCGGCGGCCTGCCCGCCACTGGCGCGATTGCGCGCACGGCGACGAATGTGAAGGCGGGTGGGCGCACGCCAGTGGCGGGCATCATCCATGCGCTGACGCTGCTGCTCATCCTGCTGTTCGCCTCCGGCCTCGCGGGGCAGCTGGCGTTGCCGGCGCTGGCGGGGCTCCTGATGCTGACGGCCTGGAACATGAGCGAGCCCGAACGCTGGCGGGAGCATCTGCGCCTGCGGCTGGAGGACCGGCTGCTGCTTCTAATGACGCTGGTGCTGACGGTGGTGACTGACCTGACGATTGCGATTGGCGCAGGGGTGGCGATCGGCCTGGCGCTGCGCCTGCGCCGCCGGGATGTGCCGCCGTCCGATTGGACGCCGCGGGAGCGTTGACGCAAGGCTATTATTCCTAGTATAGGAAATCATTCCACAGCCCGCACAGAGAGGCGCACGCATGCAGAACCGGGATATCTGGCGAGGCATAGACCAGCTGGCCGCGCATCACGGGCTGACGCCGTCCGGCCTTGCGAGACGTGCGGGGCTGGACCCGACCGCGTTCAATCCGTCTAAGCGGGAGGGGCCCGATGGCCGCCCGCGCTGGCCGACGACCGAGAGCCTGGCGCGCGTGCTGGAGGCGGTGGGCGCCGGGTTTGATGATTTTGCGGCGCTGGTGGAAGGCCGCCGGGGTGGCTCGGCTCCGCTGATCGGCTTTGCGCAGGCCGGGCAGGACGGGTTTTTCGACGATGCCGGGTTTCCTGTCGGCGCGGGCTGGGACGAGGTGCGGTTTCCGGGGCTCGGCACGGAGACGGTCTATGCGCTGCAGATCAGCGGCGATTCGATGGAGCCGGCCTATCGCGCGGGCGACCGGATCATCGTGGCGCCGGGCGTCGCCGTGAAACCGGGCGACCGGGTGGTGGCGAAGACTGTAGAGGGCGAAGTGATGGCCAAGGTGCTGGCGCGCAGGAATGCGCGGACGGTGGAACTGGCTTCGCTGAACCCGGATTATCCGTCCCGGGAGTTTCGCCCGAGCGAGATTGCGTGGATCGCACGGATCTTGTGGGCGAGTCAGTAGCGGCTGCTTACTTCATGCCCTGAACATCCCGGAACTGCGCTGCGCAGGATTTCAGGGGGCCGATGGCGCTCTGCAGGCCCGGCGAGGGAAAGCTGACGCTGACATCTCCGGAGGTGAGGGTGAAGGTGCCGGGGGCGACGAACTCGCCGAGGATTGCGTCGATCGCCGCATCCGGAAAGAAGACGAATATGCCATCGGGCCGTTGGTCCACCTTGCGCAGCTTGCCTGTGCCACCACGGCCGCTGGGATAGGAAAGGCGGACATCGGCGTCGTCTGCGACGGCGGTGAGCGGGCTTGCAACGACGCTTATGAAGTTGCGGTCGCTCATCAGGGTGATGTTCATCATCGGCGCGCTGGTACCATACCAGATCATGCACATCGAGCGGCCATCGCCGGCATCGGCCGGCTTGTCGCTGACGCCCCAGCTTTCGGCGGAGGCAGGCAGGGCGGAGAGCAGGAGCGCAGCAGCAGCGGGGATGAGGCGGGGCATCTGACTCTCCAGTCATCACGGCGAACCGGGAAGATGCAGCAATTTGTGCCGCGCGGCCATCCCCTGAACGGGGGCATTCGGAGATGGGCTCCCAGACCGGCAATCGCCGGATCGGGAGTGACGAAGGAAAGGTCTGGGGCAGGCACCCCACGACCAAGGCGCATGCGCAGCCGCCCCGCCGGGAGGCGGGGACAGCGGCGAGCAATCCAACAAGCAACGCACAGGCGCAGGGGCCGCAGGCGAAGCCCGCGAACAGCCCCGGGCGTTCTTTATCTCGGCGCCATGCGGATGCCGCCGTCGAGGCGGAGGCATTGGCCGTTGAAGTAGGAGTTGCGGACGAGTTCCATCGCGAGGGAGGCGTATTCTTCCGGCTTGCCGAGGCGTTTCGGGAAGGGGACAGAAGAAGCCAGCGAATTCAGAACCTTGTCAGACGCGCGCAGCATCAGGGGCGTGGCGAAGATGCCGGGCATGATCGAATTGACGCGGATGCCGATGTCCATGAGGTCGCGCGCCATGGGCAGGACGAGGCCGTTGACGCCGGCCTTACAGGATCCATACACGACCTGCCCGATCTGGCCGTCCTGTGCGGCGACGGAGGCGGTCAGGGTGATGCAGCCGCGTTCGCCATCCTCCAGTTCCGGCAGGTAGGCCATGCCTTCCGCCGAGAGCGAGGCGATCCGGTAGGAAGCAACGAGCACACCGCGCGCGCCAAACTCATAATCCTCGGTGGTGAGGCGCTTGTAGCGGGCGTTTTCCTTGTCCCAGGAGAGGGTCTTGCCGCCCTTGGAGGCCATCGCGCAATGCACGGTGACGCGCTCCTGCCCATGGGCGACGCGGGCCTTCTCAAAACCGGCGACGCAGGAGGCTTCGTCCATAATGTTGACGTTGCAGAACAGGCCCCCGATTTCCTTCGCGGTGGCTTCGCCCGCTTCCTGGTTGATGTCGAAGATGGTGACCTTTGCGCCCGCCTTTGCGAGCGCGCGGGCGGTGGCCTGGCCGAGGCCGGAGGCGCCTCCGGTGACGATGGCGGCGGTATCAGAGGTGATCTGCATGAGGGGTTTCCTTCCCGGAGTCTTCTAAGTGTGCCTCCTGTCTAGGCCGCTGGCCATGCCTTGAAAATGCTGACGCCGCGCGAAGCGGGCCGTCATGCCCCCTTGCCGCAGGGGTCAACACCCGTCACAACCCATTCCCATGGATTGGGGCAAGCTGAGATCCTTTCACGCGGCGGCCGAGTCCGGCAGCCTGACGCTGGCCGGCGAGCGGCTCGGCATTTCGCAGTCGGCCGTCTCGCGCCAGATTGCGGCGCTGGAGGAGCAGCTGGCCGTGTCGCTGTTCCAGCGTCATGCGCGCGGGCTCGTGCTGACCGATGCGGGCCACACGCTCTACCGCTCGACGCAGGAGATGGCGCAGGCCGCCCAGTCGGCCAATTCGGCGCTGCGCGATCAGCAGGAAACCCCGCAGGGAGAGCTGATCGTCTCGGCGCCAGTGGCATTCGGCTCGATTTGGCTGGTGCCGCGCCTCGGCAATTTCATCCGGCGGCATCCGGACCTGCGTCTGGACCTGCGCCTCGATGACCAGCTGGAATATGACCTCCTGAAGCTGGAGGCCGAATGCGCTATCCGGCTGTGGGCGGCGGACAAGGCGGACCTGATCCAGCGCAAGCTCGGCACGGTGCAGACCAACCTCTATGCCGCGCCGGAATACCTGAAGGCGCACGGGGTGCCGCGCACGCCGGAAGACCTCGATAACCACCGGATCATTGCCTATGGCGACGAGTCCACACCCCTGATCGAGATGGCCTTTGCCTGCCGTGTGGGGCGGGATGACGCACCGCCGCGCCTCGCGACCCTGAAGGTGAACAATGTGTTTGCCATGCTCCGCGCCGTGGATGCAGGGCTCGGAATCGCCGATGTGCCGGACTATATGGCGGCCACGATGCCCCGCCTGCAGCGGGTTCTGCCGGATGTGACGGGGCCGATTTTCGACCTTTATTTCATATATCCCAGCGACTTGCGCCGTTCGAAGCGGGTGGGCGCGTTCCGCGACTTCCTGACGGCGGAAACAGAGGCGCTGCGGCGGTCGCCTATGCGTCAGGGAACGTGAATTTCACGTAATATATGCAGGAATGCATGGTTGGCCTGCTGTGTCGCATGTTGCAATGCAGCGTAAATGGCCTATCTACGAGACATGCCAAGGGTCCCGGGCATAACCCGATCATTCCTCCGATTGGGCGTTTCCTCCCCCTTCGGGACCCCACTTAGCCCGGCGCGTCTCACGATGCAGCCGGGCTTTCTTTTTGCGATTTTGCGAGGATACCGCGCCGGTCAAGCTCTGCCACCGCGATGTAAGCGGCGATGGCGCTGAGGATCGAGAAGATGAACGAGCCTTCGAAGCCCTGTGTCCAGCCGGGCATCCCTTCGGCGGCGGCTTCGCTGAACAGGCTGACCGCCCAGGCAGGCACCCCATAGCCGAGGAAGCTCATCAGCGCGCCGGTGATCAGCGCTGCGAGGGCTGCCCGCTCGCCGCCATAGCGGGTGTGCAGGCCGATCAGCAGCGCGACGACGATGCCGGCGGACCCGAAGGACGAAGCGATCTCGACAAGGCCCTTGATGGTCTCACCCGAGGCGGCGATGGCCCAGGCGGCAAGACCGGCAATCAGGGTCAGCGAGCGGCCGAACATCAGCTTGCGCGGCTCCGGCAGGTTCTTGCCGACCCGGTCGATGAGGTTGCGGCTGGCGATGGCCGAGACTGCAAGCAGGGTGGTGTCGACGGTTGAGAGGATCGCCGAGATGATCGCGCCCATCAGCAGCACATAAAGCACGGGTGAAAGGTATTGCCGGGCAAGCTCGGGCAGGTAGCTGTCGGTGGAGGCTGCCTCGAAGCCGGCCGCGTGGCCGAGCAGGCCGATGGCCAGCGGGATCGAGCCGAAGACGAGGTAGAGCCCGGCAGCGAGGAAACAGCCTTTGCGGGCAATGCTGGCACTCTTTGCGCCAAGGAATCGCGAAATCGCCTCCTGCGCGACGAGTGAGCCGAGGATGGGGATCATCCAGGTGTCGAGCGCGGCGAGCCAGCTTTCGGTTTCCCCGTCCTCGTCGGTGATGCGCCATTGCAGCTGGTCGGGCGTGATCTCGCTGAAGGCAAAGTCCCCCGATGCCAGCAGGGTCAGCAGCAGGATGAACAGGCCGATCATCATCACGGCGCCCTGCACCATGTCGGTCAGCGCGTCGCCGAGGAGGCCGCCGATGGTGGTATAGGCGATGATCAGGACGGCGCCGCCGAACAGGGCGATGCCGAGCGCGATGCCGGCGGTTTCAGCCAGGATCTGCCCCATGGCGAGCAGCTGGGCGGAGGCCCAGATGATCGAGGTCGGGATGGTCAGGATGGCGGCGAGCACTTCGGCGCGGGGACCGAAACGCTGCTGCATATAGTCCGGGAAGGTCATCACCCCGGCATCGCGCAGCTTGTAAGCTAGGAAGAGCGCCATGCCGATCAGGCAGATCGTGTAGCCGAAGGGGTCGGCGCGCCCGCCGGCGAGGCCTTCATCCGCGATGGCGCCGGACGCGCCCATGACCGTCTCTGCCCCGAACCAGGTGGCGAAGACCGAGACCCCGACCATCAGGAGGCCGAATCGCCGCCCTCCGACAAAGTAATCTGCTTCGGTGCGCACATAGCGGCTGGCCCAGAGGGCGATGGCGAATTGCAGGACAATATAAGCCGCGAGCGCATAGATCATGCCCATTTTCCCCGTGTGACAGCCCCGTCAGGGTGGTGAGCGTTAGTGATTTTTCCCGGGCGCGCAATCGGGCGGGTGCCCGGCGCGCCTTGATTTTGCCGGAACGCCGTGATGTTTCGCAGGCGGGCGGGGCAGGCGGCGAGGTTCTTCAAGTGCGCTGGTTCATCTACGCAGCCTTTGCGATGGTGCTCGCCTGGACCGGCGTGCTGGCGGCGGCTGCATTCTTTGCGCCGCGCGAGGCGGTCGACATGCCCGCGATTCCGGCGGCGAGCCAGCCGCCAGCCGCGATGCCGCTTGCGGAGGTGCGCGAAGACATCGCGCTGTCCGCCGCTGCGCCGGAAAGGCCCCTGCAGGAGATGGCGCCCGCCGCGCCGGTGGCGGAGATGGCCCCTGCGCCTGAACCGGATGTTCCGGCCGCCCCCGCTCCTGCACCTCGACCTGAAACCGGTGGGGCGCCCTCTGTTGGCCAGCTTGCTGCTGCCCAGCTGCCGGCCGCCGATCCGCGTCCTTCACAGGCGCCTGTGCCGCGCGCTGCACCTCAAACGCCGCCGCCCGCCCGGCCGGTCCAGCCTGAACCACAGCCGCAGCCGGCCGCGCGCACTGAACCGCGCCTGCCGGCAACTCCCGCGCCGCGCGCGCCTGCGTCTGATCCGGAACCTGTGCCGGAAGAACCTGCGCCCGAACCAGAGGTAGCGGTCCCGCAGGCCTCGCCGCCGCGCCCAGCAGAGGCCGCGCCGCTACGCGAAGAAGTGCGTCAGGTATCGCTCCGCTCCCGGATCAACGACCGCAACGCCTTCTCGCCCCGCGCCCATGCGGGCGAGGCGCTGT
>NZ_JBKBXW010000042.1:0-12185 GCF_046313735.1 Hyphomonas sp. | reverse complement strand
TAGCTCACCGCCACATGGGCGAGGAAATCCATTTCCTGCTTGCTGGAAAAGCCGCCGAAGAAGATCGCGATGGCACAGACGAAGATCAGGTAGGAGACGACCACCCAGGCGAGGCCAAGGCGGCTGCGCCGGTAGCGTTGCTGGATTTCGTCGAAGGCGAAGGCCCGCCAGAGCTCGGTCCGCTTCAGTCCGGAATACAGGTCCTTGAGGCCGACCAGGTAGTCAGTCTGTCCGCCCCTGGAGATGTAGACAGCTTCGGACACGGCGACTCCAAACATTACGCAACTGATAGGCTGATCGGACGGGTGGCTCAAGCGCCCAGTTGCTTTTCGTCCCGGTTGTGGCGATTTGGCCACGAAAGCAGAAAAATCAAACCTTTCGCCGCAGAACATGGCTCGAAATACGCCCGGATGATGCCATCAAAGGGCCATACCGGACACCTGTTTCCCGGTAGAGGACACCCGCCGGACGCATGGGAGGCAGAAAGCTCAAATTGGCCATACGCCATAAACCAAGTGATCAGCTTAAGCGGGTATTCGGTGCCGGGTGCGCGATGGCGGCGCTCTGGCTGGCAGGCCTGTGAGGGGAATCAGGACCAGAACTTCGCCAATTTGGAGAATTTGTTGCCCTTGCGGGTATTGCCGGACCTATACCGGAACGTGGAAAGCAGGACGACATGACGAAACCAAAGATTATTGCGGTTCTGGGGATGCACCGGAGCGGCACCAGCGCAATTACACGCGGCCTTCGCGCGCTTGGCGTCGAGCTTGGCGACCACCTCTTCCAGGCTATTCCCGGCAATAACGAAAAGGGCTTCTGGGAAGACGTCGACGTTAATCGTTTCAATGAAAGACTGCTGGAAAAGCTCGGCAATGGCTGGAGCAGGCTGTCCCTGATCGAAGCCAGCCGCCTGGTCCGCGATGAATTCAAATCCGAGCGGTTCGAGGCGAGCGCGCTGCTGGAGCGCAAGCTCGCCGGCGCGCCCCTCTTCGCGTTCAAGGACCCGCGAACCTCCATCCTGCTGCCGTTCTGGCGCTGTATCTTCGACGATCTGGGCATCGATCACCAATACCTGCTGGCCTTGCGCAACCCGCTGGAAGTCGCCGAGTCGCTGCGCAAGCGCGACGGGATCGAACAGACGCAGGCGATGATGCTCTGGCTGAAATACAGCTGGGCGGCGCTGGAGCACTCGGCCGGCTGCCGCAGGGTCTGCGTATCCTATGCCAACCTGATGGCAGACCCTCGCGGCGAGCTGCAGCGCATCGCCGGCGCGTTTGACCTGTCTTCGCCCTCGCCCACCAGCCCGGCATATATCGAATATGCCGAGGAGTTCCTGACCCCTGATCTGCGACACAACCGGATCTCCGTGCGCGAACTGGAGCGCGCATCCGGAATCCCGAAAGTGGTGCCGGAACTGTTCGGCGCGCTCTCTGTCTGGGCAGACGCAGCGCCGGGACAGGATATCGACCTGCCGCCACGGCTCGGACGCCAGATCGGTGCCTTCTGGGCCACCAACAGCCACCTGCTTGAGCTGAGCGACCTGCTCCTGTCGCAGCGGATGGCGGATGCGCGGAAGATTGCGCAGGCCGAGAAGGAAAAGGCAGAACGCGACAAGCAACTGGCAGAGCTGCAGCGCGCCAAGGAAGCTGTCGAGCTCTCCCTCAATGGCGCCTGGGACGAGCTGGCTCCGCTGCGCGAGAAATACGCAGCGGCAGAGACCCGCATTGCGGAGCTGGAAGCCTCCGTCCAGGCCACGGCGCTGAAGGTGGCTGATACACAAGCCCGGATCGAAGCCTCCGCCGCCATCATCGCTGGCCGGGACCAGGAGCTTGCCGCCCTGCAGCAGGCCAGGGACGAAGTTGCCGCCTCGCTGAAAAGCGCGTGGGATGAACTGACGCCGCTGAAAGCGAAACTTGCCGAGGGCGAAGCGCGGATTGCGGAACTCGAAACCTCAGCCGAAAGCACGGCAACAAAACTCGCAGACGCACAAGCCAGGGCCGAGGCATCTGCTGCGGTCATTGCCAGCCGGGACCAGCAGCTTGCCGGCCTTCAGGAAGCTAATGAAGAGATGGCCGCGTCGCTGAAAAACGCGTGGAGCGAGCTGCCGCCCCTGCGGACCAGAGTGGCCGAGGCAGATGCCCGTGTCGCGGAGCTGGACGCGGCCGTGCAGGACGCCGCCACCAAACTGGTCGATGCTCAGGAGAAGATTGATGCGGCGGCGGCTGAGATCCGCCAGCGCAACAAGCAGATCAATGAGATCCGGCAAGAGCGGAACACGCTGGAAGCCTCGCTCAAGGGCGCATGGGACGAACTTGGGCCTCTGCGAGAGACCGCCGCAGCAGACAAGGCCCGGATTGCAGACTTGGAAGCCAAGCTGGCCGAGCAGCAGACGGGCCGGAAAGACCTTGAGGCGTCCCTGCAAGGGGCCTGGGAAGAGCTGGGCCCGCTGCGCGAGAAATTCGCGGCCGCCACACGGCGCATTGAAGAGCTCGAAGCCGCGCATACTGCTGCGCAAGCCAGCATCGCCTCGCGCGATGAACAGATCGCGGCGCTGGAGCAGCAGCAGGCCTCGGCTGCAGAGCGGATTGCCGGCCTTGAAGCCACCGCCACGGAAACCGGAACGGCGCTCGCCGATGCCGAGGCCGGCCTCGCCGCCGCGCAAACCGACATCGCCTCGCGCAATGAGCAGATCGCGACCCTTGAGCAGCAGAAGGCCTCGGCCGCCGCGCGGATTGCCGAGCTTGAGAACAGCATCGCGGCAGCGCAGGCCCAAACGGCCGCCCGCGAGCAGGAACTTGAGGCCCTGGAGCAGGCGCGCAGCGCCATCGAGGCGTCGCTGAACGGGGCCCTCGGCGATCTCGCCGCCCTGCGCACCAGCCATGCGGATGCAGAGGCCAGGATCGCCTCACTGGACACCAGTGCGCGCGAAGCCAGCGCCGCCCTCAAGGGCGCGCAAGAGCGGATAGCAGCCAGCGAGGCAGAAGCGGCGCAGCTCAAAACCACGCTTGCCGCCCAGGACGAAGAACTCGCCGCGCTTCGCCAGACGGTCGCAACGCTGGAGTCTGACAGCGAGGCCCGCGCGGCAGAGCTGTCGACGAAGATCAAGGAGCTGCGCCTCATGCGCAGCGAACTGACGCAGAAACTCGAGCAGGCAACAGCCCAGGCTGCCGCCTCCGCAGCGGACTTCACCGCGAAGATTTCAGGCCTCCAGACGAAACTTTCCGACGCTCAGGAAGCCGCGAAAGTCCAGAAAACTGAAATAGACCGCCTCGTTCAGCGCCTGGCTGAAAAAGACGAGGTGATCACCCAGCGGGGCGATGAAGCCCAGCGGCGCGGGCAATTGCTGGAGCAGGCAGAGCAGGACAAGAACCTGCTGCAGGCCCAGATCGCCTCGGAGGCCAAGCGGGCCGCCGAACTGCAGGCATCGCTGCACGAAGCTACCCGCAATCTGCGCCTCTCGCGCAGCGAGGTTCTGTCACTCAAGACCGATCACCAGCTGGCCGACCAGCAAAGGCGGGCCGAAGCAGAAGCACAGGAAGCCGAACTGTCGGAGCTGCGCTCTGCCCTCGCGGCGGCGCAGACGGCCCAGCAACAAATGTCAGAAATGCGTCACAACAATTACCTTGCGGTCCAGACGATTGAGCAGTTGAGACATCAGGTGCACGCATTACAAACAAGTACTTCGTGGAAAATCACGAAACCGCTGCGAGGACTCGCTAGGCTGTTGACTTTCCGCTGACAGCTACTTTACCGGGTCGGTTGTGCTGTGGAGGCTGCAGGGGACACTGCAGGACTCAAATTTACACGAGGCAATACGGGTGGATCCATGCAGGAATCTTTGATTGAGGCGAAGCGGTCCGGCCGTGTATGGCCAGTCGACGTGACGCAGCTGGTCGATGAGGCTTGGTACCTCGCGACTTACACGGACGTCGCCGCGGCCGGGGTATCCGCCGTGGAGCATTACATGAGCATCGGCTGGGCCGAGGGCCGCAATCCGGGGCCGCTGTTCGACACCGAATGGTACTTCCGCAACTATCCGGATGTCGAAGTCACCGGCATGGACCCGCTGACGCATTATGTGCTGCACGGCTGGCGGCAGCGGCGCAATCCGCATCCGCAATTCGACACCGGCTGGTACCTCGACACCTATCCGGATGTGGCCGCTTCCGGAATGAACCCGCTGCTCCATTACCTTCAGTCTGGCCGCAACGAGGGCCGCCTGCCCGTTCGGGGCGCGGCGGAATCCCAGCCGGCCTCGGCGGAGAAGAAGGCAGCCGCGCCGGAGAAGAAACCGGCCGCTGCCCAGTCTGAGGCCGCACCTGCCCCGCCGCAATTGACGCCGCCGCCGTCTGTAACCGAGCAAGCCTTCATCTCGCCGCATCCGGACCGCGATGCGATCCTCGAACTCTTCGACGAGGAGTTCTATCTGAGCGGCTTTGCCGAGGCCGAGCGCCCGGCTGATCCGGCCTCCCACTTCCTTGAGAAGGGCTGGAAGGAAGGGCGCAATCCGACGCCGTGGTTCTCGGTCTGGCATTACCAGTCGATGCATCCGGATGTGGCCCAGTCCGGCATCAACCCGTTCCTGCATTATTGCATCGCCGGGGCAAATGAGGGCCGGTCGCTCGCGATCATGGGCGCCGGCTCGGATTCCAGCACCTATCATGCGCAGGCCTTTGCCGTGTCCCCGGGGCCGCATTTCGAGGAGTTCGATCCATCGATCGGCGCCGGGCGCGAGAAGCGCGCAAAAGTGCTGGCCTATTACCTGCCGCAGTTCCACCCGATCGAGGTGAACGACAAGCAATGGGGCAAGGGCTTCACCGAATGGCGCCAGTTGGCCCGCGCGATGCCGAGGTTCAAGGGACACATCCAGCCGCGCATTCCGCGCGACCTTGGCTGCTATGACCTGGCCGAGAGCGATGTGATGCGCCGCCAGATCGAGATGGCGAAGGCGGCCGGGCTCCACGGTTTCTGTTTCTATCATTACTGGTTCGACGGCAAGCGCGTGCTCGAGACGCCGATGGAGCGTTTCCTCGCCGACCCGACGCTGGATTTTCCGATCTGCCTGATGTGGGCGAACGAGAACTGGACCCGGACATGGGACGGCTCGGAAAAGGAAATGATCCTTGCACAGACATATCTGGAGGAGGACGACATCCCCTTCATTGACGATGTCGCCCGCCACATGAAGGATCGCCGCTATATCCGGATCGGCGACCGTCCCCTCTTCTTCATCTACCGGCCCGGACATATTCCGGACACGGTCGATCGCATGGAAAAATGGCGGAACATCTTCCGCGAACGCCATGGCCTTGATCCGCTGATCTTCCAGGCGCAGGCCTTCGGCGACAATGACCCGAGGGAATTCGGTCTTGATGGCGCGATCGAGTTTCCGCCGCACAAGGTTCTGAACAAGGTTCATGACATCAAGCACAAGGTCGGCCTGTTCGACGCGAGGTTTTCGGGCTCTGTGCCGACCTATGAGAGCATCGTCGAGGCCGCCAAGAGCGATCCGAAACCGGACTTTCCTCTGATCCGGACGGTGTTTCCGTCCTGGGACAATGACGCACGCCGGCCCGGCCGGAGCACGATCACCGCATACTCCACGCCGGAATTGTTCTCCGACTGGCTGGAATGGGCCGTCCAGCAGGCCGAGACCGCGCCGGTTCACGGAGAGCCCTTCGTCTGCATCAATGCCTGGAACGAATGGGCCGAGGGCGCCTATCTCGAGCCCGACGTGCATTATGGCTCGGCCTATCTCAACAGCCTCTCGCGGGTCGTGTTCAAGCGGGAAGAGAGCACCGAGCTACCTGCCGAACCGCTGACGGTGCCGGCAAAGCAGCAGATCCTGCTGGTTGGCCATGATACGTTTGCCTTCGGCGCCCAGAAACTGCTGTGCCATATCGGCAGCACACTGAAGAATAATTTCGGGATCGAGGTCTCCTTCCTCATCCTGAGTTCCTACACGCTGGACGGCTCACACGTGACCGTCACCGAAACCATGGAACAGATCGGCCCGGTCACGTTCGCGGACACATTCGAGGGCAGCCAGGCAGACCTTGCCCGCAGCCTGAAGGAGCAGGGTTTCTCGATCGCAATCACCAACACGACCGTCGCCGGACGGATCGTGCGGGACCTGAAGGAAGCCGGCTTAAATACCGTCTCGCTGATCCATGAGTTGCCGAACCTCCTGCGCAGTGCAGGGCTTGCCCAGGATGCGCGCGAAATCGCGCAGCATTCAGACTACGCGATCTTTCCGGCCGAAGTCGTCCGCGACGGGTTCGAGGCGGTTGCCGGGCTGCGGCCCAAAAATCCTCAGATCTTCCCGCAGGGCCTCTACAATACCAGCGTCATCGAGATGCCGCGCGGAGACCATGGCGTGCGCGCAGAGCTCGGCCTGTCGCCTGACACCCGCATCGTGCTGGGGGTCGGCTATGCAGACCTGCGCAAGGGCATCGACCGGTTTGTGTCGGCGGGCCTGTCGCTGTGCAGCGTCCGGGAGGATGTGGCGTTCATCTGGGCGGGCGCGCCCTCGGGCGAGGCAAGCAACTGGTTCCTGCCGGAGATCGACACGACCGGCCTCGCAAAGCGCGTCCGGATCATCGGGCACCGCGACGATGTTGCCCGCTTCTTCGCTGCGGCCGACGCCTTCTACCTGTCCTCCCGCGAGGATCCTTTCCCCTCTGTCGTGCTGGAGGCGCTCGCCTGCGGCCTGCCGGTCGTGGGGCATGAAGGCTGCGGCGGCTGCGACGACCTGATCCGCCAGCACGGTGTGCTTCTGGCGCCGGACAATCCGAATGGCGCAGCGACCGCCTTCAATGAGCTGATCGACACCCCGCGGGCCGCCGACAACGAGGCGAAGCGCCAAGAGATCATCCGGAGCTTCCATTTCCCGTCCTATGTGTTCGGCCTCGCCCAGCGGCTGATCCCAGGCCTGCCGGCCGTCTCGGCGGCGGTGCCCAACTACAAGTACGAGGCCTATATCGGCCCGCGCCTGCAGAGCGTGTTCGACCAGGACATCCCCCTGAAGGAGGTGATCGTCCTGGATGATGCCTCACCCGACAACAGCATCGCGGTGATCCGGCAGACCGCCGAAGCCGCGGGCCGGCAGATCGACCTGCACGTCAATGCCCAGAACACCGGCTCCGCCTTCCGCCAGTGGCGCAAGGCGGCAGAGCTCGCGCGCGGGGACTATCTCTGGATTGCCGAAGCCGACGACCTCGCCGACCCGGCCTTTGTCAGCCGCCTGGTGGCGCGGATGCAGCGGGATGGCAGCGTGCTGGGCTTCACGGACAGCCGGCAGATCGATGAAACCGGGGCGCCAACGGGCGACAGCTATGTGCCCTATATCAACGAGGCCGAGCCGAACGCCTTCAATGCATCCTTCGCCATGGATGGCCGGGACTTCCTGGCCCGGTTCCTGTCGGTGAAGAATGTCATCCTGAATGTCTCGGGTGTCATCTTCCGGCGCGATGCCCTGCTGGCGGCCTTCGACAGCGTGGGCGAGGAGCTTTACGGCTACAGCGTGGCCGGGGACTGGCGGCTCTATGCGGAGATCTGCGCGCAGCCGGGGGCCCGGATCAGCTGGCTGGCAGAGCCGCTGAACACCCACCGCCGCCACAAGGTCAGCGTCACCCACGCCCTGAAGGTGGACAAGCACCTCGGCGAGATCGCCTCGATGCATGCCTACACCGGCAAGCAGGTGGACCTGCCCCCCTACCGGCGGGACATGCAGCGCCAGCACCTCGAGGCCTGTGAGCGGCACCTGAAAAGTCAGTAGACAGCGGGCCGAGCGTCCCTATACCGGAAACAGAAAAAGGGGCCGGGCTTGCAGTCGAAGAACATGATGCGATCAAAGATCAATCCGGATGTCGAAACGATGCTGGCCACGGAAGGCCGGCGCATCCTGTTCATTCATGTCGGAAAATGCGCGGGCGAGAGCATTGGCCGCCACCTCTACAGCCATCTCGATGACCGGTTCACACTGTTCGAGATGCACGTCTACAATGCGAACCAGCTCATCGAGCAGGCCTTGCGCGATAATGCAGACCAGTTTGATATCCTGATCGCCAAGCGGGAGCCTGTCGGGCGGTTCGTCTCCGCGTTCAATTGGGACAAACACAACCTGCACTTCAAGGAGAAGGAAAAGGAAACCAACTACGACAAGTGGTACAAGAGGTTTCCGACCGTGAACGAACTCGGGATTGCTCTTGGGTCGGACGATCCTGAAACCCGGGATTCCGCGTTCAAATTCTCGCATTTCGCGCATATGGGTTTTGGCCAGGCCTGGTACACGCCGCTGCCCCTGCTGCAATCGGTGCCGGCAGACCGGATGTTTGTGGTGGATGTTGCATCGCTCGCCGACGATCTGGACCGTCTGTATGCGTCTGTGCTCGGCCACGTGCCGGAGCGCAAGAAGCCAGTTCCCCAATCCAAAGGCGATTACCAGTCGAACTATGAGAATGGCGCCGCGCTGTTCCCCACATACCTTTCGGAAGAGGCGCGGCGGAACATCGAATTGCGGCTGGCTGACGATTTCGCAGTTTACAACTGGCTGAGCAGGACACCTTTGGGCAGCTGAACCATTCTCACACCTTCAGCGGCCCAGAACGGGCTGCTCCGTACAGAAACAATACCTCTGGATGCCACCGATGCAGAAGCAAGCGACCCCGCCAAAGGCAGATACGAGCGCTGATGATATCCGGCCGATCATGATTCTGGGCACAGGCCGTTGCGGCTCCACTTACCTTCAGACAGCGCTGTGCGGCATCTCGGATATCTGGATCTGGGGCGAGCATGACGGAATGCTCCGCAGTCTGTTTCATGCCTTCAGCCTTCCGCACAAGAGCAAGGCCCTCAACGAATTCAGCTTTCCCTATGCTAAGGAAGATCCGTACAAGACCCTGAAGCGCGACGGCACACGCGCCGCCTAGATCAGCCCCTTCTCCAAGGACGACCTGACACGGGCTGAACGCGACCTGGTGCACTCCCTGTTCTCGCAGCGTCTTCCGGCGGGCAAGACGCGCTGGGGCTTCAAGGAAATCCGGTATGGTCTGAACTCCGGCGTTCCGGAGAGAATGCTGACACTCTTTCCGCAGACGAAGGTCATCCACGCCGTCCGCCATCCATTCAGCACGATCAGCAGCACCGTCCGCGCCTGGCGCCCGCAAGTGTTCAACAAGAACCTCAGCGAAGTCGAGCGGCGTGTTGTGATCATTGCACAGGTGCGCAAGGAGATGGCGCGGTGGAAGGAAACCACGGGCTATCTGGCTGATTTCTGCGCCGCCCATCCGAATAAATCCATGACGGTTCAGATCGAAGAAGCGAAGGACAAGCTCGATACGATTATTGAGTTTCTGGAAACCCCGCACGAAGCACATGAGGTGGAAGTGGCGCGGGAGGAAAATCCGGCCCGCGACGATGAAGCTGTCGCGCGCATCATCCGGGCCGCCTATCTGGCGGAACTGGAGCGGGATCCGTCCTTTGCGGCCGTCGCGGCGCGCGTCAACTACAAGGCCTGATACCTTGGCGGACGGGGGGCTGAGGATACTGGTATCGTCCGCCGTCCAGACCGTTTTCCATTGCGTATACAGATTGTATGGCCGTTTACTGCGGCCTGCAGCCCCGAGCAGAGACATCAGGAAACCTGCCCATGAGCGACATTGAGAAATTCCTCGCCTCGAAGTCCGTCAGCCTGCCGGGGCAGCCGCTGGACCTGTCAGCAGCGTTTGCAACGCCGCGGGTCAATCGCGGCTACATGATCGTCATGACAGGGCGATCAGGCTCGACCTGGCTCGCGACGGCCCTGTCCCAGCTGAACGGTTTCGGAAATCCTCGGGAATATTTCAGCGAAGTCGTCCTTCCGCACCAGTGGAAGTTCGAAGAGGCGCAGGACTTTTCAGACGTGTTCTGCGGGGTCGTCGACAAATACTCCGATAACGGATGCTTTGGTTTCAAGATCAATCCGCACAGGCTGTTCGCGCTCTCGCGCCTCGTCGATGTGAAGGCAACCTTCTCCGGAACGAATTTTTCGTGGATCGACATGCGGCGCTGGAACCTCGTCAAGCAGGCGCTTTCCTTCGCCGTTGCCAAAAAATCAGGCGTCTGGCACGATTTTCAGAATTCCCAGAAAAAAGCCGCGCCCGAAACAAAGCCATCGGAAGTCGATGTGTCGGATGCCGATCTTTGGACAGAAATACTGCACATTGTTGGGCAGGAGCAGGCGCTGGAGCAGTTTTTTCTTCAGAACAACATACATCCTCTTCGGATATACTATGAAGAAATCTTCGATTCCAAATCTGCGCTGCTGACCCGCGTGTGCCATTTCATCCGCCCTGAAGCCCAGCCCGACATCGCATCCGTGACTGACGGGACCGCAAAACTCGACAAAAGCGTTTATTCTGCTCGGGAACAGGCGTTCACCGTCAAGTTTGCCGGGGTCCTGAACAACATCTATTCCGCCCGCGCGCACCTGACACCCGCAGAAATAAAGCAGCAGATCGCAGCGTATGCGTGAAGTATAGGCGGGCAGAATCTCCGGTCCTGCTGATTCCGTTGAAGGTACCATCTTGCCGCCTCAATCCTTATTCAATAAGGGATTGCGAGCGTGGCTGGATTAGGAGTGATCGCATGCGTTACCGGTTTGCCTTCGGAGCTTTGGCCCTGTCGATGGCCCTTGCTGGCTGCGACCAGCTCAACCTGACCAATCCGGACGCGGCCGATGCGCCTGCCCCGGCGGCCGCCGCCCCGGTCGTTGACCTGGTCGCGCAAACAGCAGCGCGCGGCACGCCGATCTATCGCGGCGGCCTCGATGGTCTCGTCATTCCGCCTGCCCTTACCGCTTCATTGACGCCGGCGGGCAACCACCTCGTCTTGTCGGGCGTGCTTGACGGGCCGGTATCCGGCGGGCGGACGGGCGGCGCTTCTTTCCCCGTTCCGGAAGCGGTTGAGATGGCGGCATCGGGCAACCTCGTCCGCATCCATGTCGTGGTCTCGAGCGAGGCCGACGGCGTTGCCTTCCTCGCCTACTCGACCAATGAAGTCGGCAATAGCGGCTGGATGTCCTTTCCGGTGAGCAGGGAAGAAAAGGTCACAACGCTGGAGTATGATGTGTCGGCGATGAACCTGGGTAACGGAGATTTCATCGGGATCGATCCCAACGGCCACACGCTGACCGTCAAGCTGATCGCGGTTGAAGTGGCCGGCTAGCCGGCCCCAGGCTGGCGGGGTGGCAGGGTCAGGCAGCAGGTTTCAAGGGGACGAGGCATCATGTGGAAGTTGTTTTCCGGCGGCAAGAAATCGAAAGCCGGCAAGCCGGCGGAGTCCCAGGCAGGGGCTGTGAGCCTCGCTGATCCCGGCCCGGCGCCTTCCGCCGCTCCGGCCCCGGCCGTCCAGCTTCCGGGTAGGGAGGTTTATTCCGGTGGCCTCGAGAAGGTCATCGTTCCGGACGGCCTCCTGACTGAACTGGATGAGGGCGGGTGCGTCACCGTATCCGGCGCCCTGCCCGGCCGCGTCGCCAGCGGCGGCAAGACGGCCGGCCTCAGCTTCCAGGTTTCCGACGCCGTTGAACTTGCGGCCTCGGGCAACCGGATCCGCATTCATCTGGTCACATCCTCCGAAACGGCAGGCGAGGCCTATCTCGCCTATTCGACCAATGAGGTCGGCAACAGCGGCTGGATGGCGTTTGAAACCGGGCCGGAAGCGCGCGTTGCGGTGTTCGAATATGATGTGCCCCCAATGAAACAGGGGCTTGGCGACTTCATCGGGATCAACCCCAATGGCCACCGCCTGACGATCAGATCTATCAACGTCGAGGTCCTTGGCGCGCCTTGAGTGCGCCGGGACACTGCGGCACCCGCGCTGAGACCACCCAAATGATGCTTCCAGGCCCCGCTGGCCGGCTTCAGCCATGACCGGCACTAACAGGGAGTGGGGCTGCGGGTGAGACGCTGCCTGTTCGGTCCAGCGGCGATGTGTTAGGGCGCGCCCGGTATCGGTGTGCCGTTCTGCGCACGCACAGGCGCCCGGCGCGGCGGCCATGCTGATTGAGACGTCATTCGGTGCAGGGCGTGCTCTGCCCCCAACAAACTGGATCGTTTCGGCTTGGAGTTTCCGGTATCCTGGAACCTGGCTGGGAGGAGACAGAAGGATGCGAGCATCGAAGTTCACGGACGCGCAGAAGGCGTTCA
>NZ_JBKBXW010000041.1:0-13271 GCF_046313735.1 Hyphomonas sp. | reverse complement strand
CCATTCAGACCTGCGCCAGAACCCCCGCGTGCGGGCCTTCATGGATCATCTCGGCCGGCGCCTGTCTCGGGCCAAGTCACGTTTTGCGGGCGGCTGACGCGGGGGCGGCATTGCGGCGCCAGTCCGGTACGCTACTCTTGGCTCGCTGTAAGCGGGAGGCGAGACATTGATTCTGTTCGTACACGGCGTTCCGGATACACCGGTCCTCTGGCAACCGCTGATTGCGGCGCTGGGGCTTGGGCCGGAAGACTACCGTGCGCCTGCCCTGCCGGGATTTGGCGTGCCGCTGCCGCAGGGATTCCGTCCGGACAAGGACCAGTATGCCACCTGGCTGGTCGGCCAGATGGAAGCCGCCGGAAAACCTGTCCACATCGTCGGCCATGACTGGGGCGCCCTGCTGACGCTGCGCGCAGCCAGCCTGCGGCCAGATCTTGTGGCCAGCTGGTGCGTGACAAATGCGGTGATCGATCCGGAATATTCCGGCCACAGAACAGCCCGCATGTGGGCAACCCCCGTGCTCGGCGAACTCGTCATGCTCGGAATGCGCAACCAGCCGCGCCTTCAGGCGGCCCTGATCGAAGGCGGGATGCCGGCAAGCCTCGCTGCCGAAGAAGTGCCGCATGTCGACAAGCGGATGCGCCAGTCGATCCTCGGGCTTTACCGCTCCGCCATCGGCCTGCGTTTCCGGGGCGAATGGGTAGATGACCTCGTCCGCCTGCCCGCGCGCGGACAGCTTTTCTGGGGCGAAACCGATCCTTTCGTGGATCTGAGTGTCGCGGAGCGTTTCTCAAAACGCTGGGGCACGCCGCTGCATGTCGAGCGCGGCGCTGGCCACTGGGCCTGCCACGAACGCGCCGAGGCCTTCGCGCGCGTACTCAGCGCCTTGTGGTGACGAACCGGTCGTAGGCGGCAACTTCCTCGGCGTCCTGAGGTTCCAGTCGGAAAGCAAACCGCAGCTGGGCGCCGGGCACTTCGACTGCCCGCCCCCGTTCCGTGACAGGCTCGAACCGCGAGCGGCGCACATGATCTTCAGCCGTGGCAACCAGCAGTGGGTCAGTGCATGACGCCCGGACCCGCCGGGTCTCGCCCGTCCGCGCCGCGTCGAACGTCACGCTACAGTCGCCCTCGATCCCGGCGGCCTCTGCGGCGGGCGGATAGGCAATCGGGTGGATGGACAGGTCAAACACCGGCATCAGCCGGGGCCGCGCGTAATTTTCACCATAAATGAATTCCGGGTCCCGGATCGCAAGTTCCGCATTGGTGCGCAGTATCGTCACCGGGAAATGCTCGAAACAGGACAGGCCCCTCAACGCCAGCTGGTCGAGCAGTTCCGCCGTGCGGCGAGGCTCGCGCCGCTCGAACATGGCATGCTCGGCCTCCAGGAAAACCGGATAGGCCTCCGGCGAGAACGCCGTCTCAAGGCAGGGCTCAAAACTGGCCTCATCTGCGCTTTCCACCGCAGGCTCCTGTGGATTGCCGGGCACTGGAGAGGCGCCCGCCCCAGACGCTATTGCCACGAGAGCCGCCGCCATCAAACCTGCGCGCATGCGTCCTGCTCCACTACCGGATCAGCGGGACGATGGCTCCGCAGCCATCAAAGTCAAGCCGCCGGCGCTTCGGCTTCCTCCGGCTCGGCCCCGGCCCGCAGGGTGCCGAGTTCCAGCTTGATCCGCTCGGCCAGCTGGCGCGTCGTAAACGGCTTCGGCAGGAAGGAAACTGATCGGTTCTCGTCCAGCTGCCGGGCAATGTCCCGCTCGGCATAACCGGAAATGAAGATCACCCGCGCATGGCCCAGATAGTCCTTGGCTTCGCGGATCATCGCCGGTCCGTCCATGCCGGGCATGACGACATCGGAAATGACAAGATCGAACTGTCCCGCCTTGTCCTTGAGGATTTCGAGGGCTTCCTCGCCGTCCGCCGCATCATCGACCTCATAGCCCCCGCTGCGCAGGTGCCTGACAGCGATGGAGCGGACACTGTCCTCATCCTCGACCAGCAGGATCCGTCCGCGCCCAGACATATCCATCCGGCGCGCCGGCGACGGAACGAGCTTCGTCAGCTCCGCCGGCTCCGGGATTTCCTCCGCCTTCAGGGCGGGCAGGTAGATATAGAAAGTCGTGCCCTTGCCGACGGCCGATGTGACATCGATGTATCCGCCGGACTGTTTGATGATCCCGAACACGGTCGCAAGGCCAAGCCCGGTGCCATGGCCCTTCTCCTTGGTGGTGAAGAAAGGCTGGAAAATCTCGTCCCGGATTTCCCGCGGAATTCCGTGCCCGGAATCCTCGATCTCCATCAGCAGGTATTCGCCCTCTTCCACATAGGAAAAGCCGCGCTCATGGGCATGCTGGGCCGTCGCCCGCGATGTCCGGATCTTCAGCGTTCCGCCGCCGCGATGCGAAATCATCGCGTCACGCGCATTGACCGCAAGGTTCAGGATGGCGGTTTCCAGCTGGTTCCGGTCCGCCTTCACCCAGGGCACATCCCGGCCATGCTTGATGTCGACCTCGATCCGCTCGTCCACCATCTGGCGCAGGAGGATCGCATATTCGGACATGAAGTCGCTGAAGTTGAACATTTCCCGCCGGAAGGTCTGCACCCGCGCATAGGCCATCAGCATACGCACCAGTTCGCTTGCCCGCGCGGTCAGCTCATAGATCGAGTTGATGTTCTCATAGGACGGATCGCCGACCGGATGCCGCTTGATCAGGGCATCATGGTTGAACAGCACGCCCTGCAGCACATTGTTGAAATCATGCGCCACCTTGCCGGCAAGCTCACCGATCGAGCGCATCTTCTCGCCCTGGGCGAGGCTCTTTTCGAGAATGCGCTGCTCTGTGATGTCGATGACATAGGCCACAGACGGGCGCCCGCTCGAGCCCAGCGTCACGAACACGCTGACATGTTTCGCCTCGTCCCCGGCAGTCGTCAGCGCAACCGGCTTGTCGATTGCCTCGACCAGAAGTCCGGTAACCGCTGTCTCGCCCTCTTCGGAGGTGAAGAGATCGCCGAACCGCGTGCCCGGCGTTGCCCGTCCGGACGTAATCTCCATCAGGGCCCGGTTGGCATCGAGGATGACCGCGCCGTCGACACTGTCCCCATCCAGGCGCACAGCGCCAAAGGGCGCGTCGTCGAACATCGGGTCGCCATCGGGGCGCAGCGGGCGCGAGGCGCGCTGGAAGGAGAAGCGCTCCTCGCCGCCATTCATCACCTGCGGGTTGGCGAGAATGATCGTCCGGCCGCTCGCATCCGCGCCGCGCCCGCTCCAGCTGGTGATCGCCTGCACCGGGATCTCCACCCCGTCGCGCGCGCGCAGTTGGATGTCAGCCCGCCCCGGCGCGCCGGACTTGCGGTCCCGGCCGAGCAGCTTGACGAATTCCGGGCGCATGATGTCGTCGGTCCGGATATTCTTTGCCGTTTCCGGCAGGCCGAGCAGCTCGCGCAGCCAGGCATTGGCATAAGTGATCGTGCCGTCCGGGCGGGCGGCGAAAAACCCCATCGGGGCGTCCTCGACATAGAGGGATTTGAGGTCAGCCGCGCCGGTCGCTTCCATCTGGCCGGCGATGCGACGGATGCGCCACAGCACGCGGCCCTTGCCGAGCTGCGAGACGTTGATCTCGAACTGGGCCGGCACCTGCTCGCTGCCGAAGGCAATCGGCGGCAACACTTCGCGCTTGGAGGCACCGGCTTTGGCCGCCCGCGCCAGCCGGTAGACCGGCGCCGCGAGGCCCGGGCTCGCCCCGAACAGCCGGTCCACGGTCACAGGTCCCGTCTCGGCCTGCCCGGCAATCAGGGCCAGTTCGGTCAGATCGCCATAAGCCTTGTTCGCCGCAACCGGCGCGCCGCCGGGATCGGTCACCAGCACGGCCTCATCCAGTGCCTCGATCCAGGTGTAGCGGGGCGCTGCCGCATCCGCGAGCCGGGCCGCTGCGCCGCGTTCCGGGAAGAGCCCGATGAACCGGCCCGCCCCCCGCAGCGTCCAGAGCAGGAAAACGAGACCGCCGGACGCCATCGTGATGAGCAGGATTGATCCGGCCGGGCCGGAAGCATTCGGCATCGCCAGCGAAATGCTGGCCGCCGCAATCGACAACAGGAGGCAGGCCCAGAACCCCAGCTGGAACAGGTCGACCTTGCGGGCCTCCCCGCTGCGGACGGCCTCGCCGCCGCCAGCCCCGGACGCACCCGGTACGGGGGCTGTCAGGTCGAGAAGGTCTGCGTCATGACTCATGGTTTACCGCCACTCCGACGGGCAGCCTCCTGCCGGGACCGCCCTTACCGATTGCGCTGCCGTCCTCATCCGACTCATGGAGAGGCCGCCTGCCAGAATAGCAAGTTTCGCATGCCAGTGGTTAACGAAAGCAAAAAAGGCGTTAATGCAGGTAGCAGACCTTGATGCTTCTGTAGAGGATTTCGCACATCATGACTCCATCCCGCCTCGTCCTGGCGGCAGCCCTGGCTGCCATGGCCGCCTGCGCCACGCCCGATGCCCCGCAACCATCCGCCCCCGCAGCAGTCACTGCAGAACAGGTTGCCGCCGAATCGGCCCGGCTGAATGCGTGGTTCGAGCAGAAATTTGACGAGATGCTGGCCCGCGAGCCGATGCGCCAGACCACGCTCGGCATGCGCGACCGATATGGCGAGTGGAACGATCCTTCCCCGGAGTTTGAAGCCGAGAGCCTCGCCATCCAGCAGGCGAATGTCGCCGAAATGCGCGCCCTGTTCGATTACGACAAGCTGGACGCGCAGTCCCAGCTGTCCTGGCGGCTGGCCGAGTATGAACTGGAGCGCGCCGAAGCGAACGCTCCGTTCCGCCAGCACCGGTACATCTTCAACCAGATGGGCGGGGTCCAGTCGTCCCTGCCGGCCTTCCTGGTGAACTTCCACCGCATCAACGACGCTGCCGATGCCGAGGCCTACATCTCGCGCCTGAACGGCGTGCCGGCCTATCTCGGCGGACAGGTCGAAAACGCCCGGAACGCCGCTGAAGCCGGCATCCAGCCGCCGCTGTTCGTCTATGATTTCGTGCTGAACGATGCCCGCGGCGTCATCACGGGTTATCCCTTCGATGAGACTGCAGATGCCCCCGACAGCCCGCTGATGGCGGACTTCCGCAGCAAGATCGACTCGCTCGTCCTGAATGATCGCCTGACCGAAGAGGCCGCTGCCGATCTGCTGGACCGGGCCGCCGACGCCCTGCGCGCAGCTGTCGGCCCGGCCTATGAGGCGGCCATCGAGGAACTCCTGCGCCAGCAGGCTGTTGCCACGACCGATGACGGCGCCTGGAAACTGCCCGATGGCGAAGCCTTCTATGCCGCCCGCCTGCGCGCCATGACGACCACGGATCTCACCGCCGAGGAAATCCATGAGATCGGCCTCGCCGATGTCGCCCGCATCCATGAGGAGATGCGCGCCATCATGGTGCAGGTAGGCTTCGAGGGCAGCCTCAAGGACTTCTTCGAGTTCATGCGGACCGACCCGCAATTCTACCTGCCCGACACGCCGGAGGGCCGCGAAACCTATCTGGAGGAGGCCCGCGCGGCCATCGCCCTGATGGAAGCGGACCTGCCGAACCTGTTCAACACCTTCCCGAAGGCGCAGATGATCGTGCAGGCGGTCGAGCCCTTCCGCGAGCGCTCCGCCGGCAAGGCGTTCTATTCCCGCCCTGCCCCGGATGGCAGCCGGCCGGGCATCTACTTCGCCAACCTCTACCGCATGGCCGACATGCCGACCTACCAGCTGGAAGCCCTCGCCTTCCATGAAGGCATCCCCGGCCACCACATGCAGATCGCGATCGCGCAGGAGCTGGAAGGCATCCCGCGCTTCCGCCGCTTCGGCGGCTACACCGCGTATTCCGAGGGCTGGGGCCTCTATTCCGAACTGATCCCGAAAGAGCTCGGCTATTATTCCGACCCTTATTCAGACTTCGGCCGCCTCGCGATGGAGATCTGGCGCTCTGCCCGCCTCGTCGTGGACACCGGCCTCCATGCCAAGCGCTGGACCCGCGAAGAGGCGATCCAGTACCTGCTCGACAACACACCGAACCCGGAAGGCGACGCCGAAAGCGCCATCAACCGCTATATCGTGATGCCGGGCCAGGCGACCGCCTACAAGATCGGCATGATCAAGATCCTCGACCTGCACGCCCGTGCCGAGGAAGCCCTCGGCGACCGGTTCGACATCCGCGACTTCCATGATGTCGTACTGAGAGACGGCGCGGTACCGCTCGCGGTACTGGAGGAGAATGTCGAGGCATGGATCGCACGCGAAGCAGCAGGCTGAGGTTTCAAGGCAGCCGGATCGGGGCAGCGCTCGCCTTCGGCGCGCTCGCCCTGACCGGTTGCAACTCGCTGGCCGCCGCACTTCTCACGCCAGCCCTCGACCGCGAGGCAGCGACCCTTCGGCCCGGAGACTTCCGGCTCGACACCGCTCATGCCGCCCTCCTCTTCCGCATAAACCATCTGGGGTTTGCAGATTATGTCGGCCGCTTCGACCGGTTCGAGGCGAGCCTCTCCGGCGACCCCGCCGATCCCGGCAGCGCAGAGGTGGAAGCGATCATCGACATTGCGTCGCTGAATGTCGCCAACCGGGACTTCGAGGCGCAGCTGACAGGCCGGGACTGGCTGGACGCGGCCAACCATCCGCAGGCCATATTCCGGTCCCGCAGCGTCCGCCTGACCGGACCGGCCAGCGCCGAAGTCGCCGGCGACCTGACCCTGCGCGGCCGGACGCGTCCCATAACACTGGATGTCCGCTTCAATGGCAGCGCCTATGACCGGCTGCGCGGCGCCGATGTGGCGGGCTTTTCCGCCAGCGCAGAAATCAACCGGTCGGAGTTCGGCATAGACCGCTATTCCGGCCTGATCACGGATATTGTCCGCTTCGAAATTGAGGCGGAGTTTATCCGGAATGGGCCGGGTTGAGGGCTCTCAGCGCCGGGCCTCGCCGGGTGATCTTCAGCGCCATCCGGTTGCCCTTGCGGCCGATCTCGGCCTCTGCGGCCAGCGTGCCATTCCGGTCACCGGAGATGAGCTCCACCGGCTGGTTCGCCGGAAGGCCCAGCATCAGCGTTGCGCCGGGGCGCAGCCCGGTCAGGCGCGAGAGCGGCAGGTCCACACGCGCCAGCCGCGCCGTCAACAGCACAGTCAGCGCGCCCGTGCCCGCAGCAGGCGCTGCGGCGGCAGCCTGCGGCTCCGGCGTTGCTGCGAGGAGGCCCGCCGGCACGATCAGCTGGGCCGGCCAGGTCTCGTCGCCGGCCCGGATCGACAGGGTCAGCTCATACTTCGCCCCCGGCGCCGCGATGGACGCGGCAAACACGGGGTCCGTCTCGATACCGGCAAAGGAATATTCCTCGCCCAGCACCCGCATCAGCGGCCGCGACAGGCCTTCCAGCAGCGCCATGTCGATCGGGCTCAAGGCTTGCGCGCGCGCCGCGCTGCTGCGCCCGCCACATGCGGTCTCGATCATCTTCTGGGCAATGCCCGGGCTCAGTACCAGCATCGCGGCGACATCGCCCGTCGCATCGGCGGCGCACACGATCGCCCCGCCCGGCTGCGCGGCGCGGCCCAGCGCGGCGTTGGAAGGCTTCGGCTCGGCGCGCTCCACCGTGATCGCCGCCGCAAGCCCGCACGCCTCGCGCATCATCCGGGACAGCCGCGCCGCAATCCGGCGGGCTTCAACGTCTGCCGCATCCAGCCCCGGCGCTGCGCCAGCGTTGAATTCCATGGGTTGCGGTTCGGGCGGCAGGTCCATGTCCGACAAGTCAGGCCGCAGCAGCGCCTCGATCTCCGCCGGGGTCACGATCCCGCGAGTTGTCGGCAGCGGGCGCTCAGGCTCGGCCCGCTCGCGCACAGGGGCTGGCTCCATCATGATCCGGCGGCGCAGGCGGGGCGAAACATCCCAGCTGTCGCCTGAAGGGTCAGGACGGGTTCCGGCGTCGGATAGGGAGGGCGCTGCGGTCATTGGGTCATTTTGCCTTCGCTCAGGTTAACGGCGCGTTAGGATTTACTGCCCGGCTGCGCAGATTAACGGGAGGCGGCATTTTGATTCACCCTGAAGGCCGGAATTTTTACCGTCTGCTCAGACCCGGGTAAGGCCTGATTCGGAAGTCCGGTGCATGATGTCCCCGTAGCCCGAAAGAAGCCTACACGAGACCGCCAAAGGCGTGGGAACCGGTGACTGGGAAAAAGGCGGCCTCCTGATTGGGAGTGCCGCCTTTTTTGTGTCTTGAAGGGTGCGGTTCAGGCAGCGGGATCAGTCGTCGCGCAGCGTGCGTTCCTTGCGCTCATGGCGCTCCTGCGCCTCAAGGCTCAGCGTCGCGGTCGGGCGGGCTTCAAGGCGGCGAATACCGATCGGCTCGCCGGTTGCCTCGCAATACCCGTAGGTGCCGTCATCAATCCGGCGGAGCGCCGCGTCGATCTTGGAGATCAGCTTGCGCTGGCGGTCCCGCGTGCGCAGTTCCAGCGCCTTGTCGCTCTCCGCCGAAGCACGGTCGACAAGATCGGGCAGCGATCCTGAATCACCCTGGAGATTGTTGATGGTCTGCTTCGCGCCGCTGAGAATATCAGCCTTCCACGCCTCGAGCATTCGCCGGAAATAAGCGAGCTGACGCTCGTTCATGAACTCTTCGTCTTCCGAAGGCCGGTAATCGTCGGAGAGATCAATGCTCATGGCAGACTCCACTACACGTTTGCGAGCCATATAGAGCGCCTCTCGATTCCCTGCAATCACTCTGACTGCGTTCCTAATCTCAATCTTTTCAGAGAATTACGACAATTTCGTGCCAAAGTGCTGTCAGTTTCGGCTCGTCTGCCGCGCATCCTTGCTGCAGAAGACTGCAAGTTGCAGACCAGCACTTGATCTTTGCGTGCCCCCTACGCTCTATGAAGCCACATTCTCCGCCATCGCCCCCTAACGTTTTTCGAGCTGCGAATGCGCCGTCAACGCAAAGAACGTTCACGTAAGGCCGGCTGGATGCTGGCAGTGATGTTCAATTCGCTGCTGATCCTGATGCCGGTGATCGGGGCCCGCGCTGTGGCCAACGCCTATGATGATCGCGGTATGTCGGAAAGCGCAGCCGATGCCCTTCGGCTCGCAACCGGAAGGATGCTCAGCGACCTCGCCCAGACCGGCCCGCGCGACGAGGACCGCAAGCTGCCCTACTGGCAGGACCGGATCGCCGCAGAGCTTGCCGGCCACGACATGGCCGCCGTCCGGGGATACCTGCTCGCCGCGCCGGAGATGCTGGGCCGTGAAGCCGGCGAGCAGATCCGCCTGCGCGCCGAGGCGGATCGCGGCGGCACAATGGATGAGCGCCTGACCCGCGCGGCTCTGCACAAGCTGCCGGAGCCGATCGCGCTGCGCATCGAGACGACCGGCCGGTTCCGGCCACCGGGCGGAGGCGCTGCCGCGAGCGCCCCCGGCGAACCCGCTGACAGCGATGCCGAGGCCGGCCTGCCCAGCCCCGAAACCGCCGGCACCGGCGAAGAAGACGCCGCTCCGCTTGCCGCCGAACCGGACGCACCCCAGGTGATCGCCGCCGGCGGCATGATTGCCGAGCAGGAACGCCGTTTCCAGCTGCTCGGCAGTTTTGCCGACCTCGCCAATCAGTCGCAACGCTGGCTGGACGGCGACCGGTCCGATGAACTCGTCGTCAAGCTGACAGGCCTGGGGCTTGTCCAGATTGACCATAGCGACGGGCTGTCGGAGTCGGCGGCCCTCGCCGTTTCCATCCTGAAATCCGCGCAGCGCTCCCAGCGCCTCACCCCGGCCTTCACCGATTACCTGACAGCGCGGGCCGATGCCGCCCTGCCCGACGAGGCCCTGATCGAAGCGCTGACCGAAGCCTTCAGCGGGCTTGCCACGTCCGAACAGCGCGCCGAGCGCGTGCGTGCGGCCTATGTCGAGACGACCCAACATGCGCGGCTGGACGAGCTGGAAGCCGACCTGCAGCAGATCCAGCGGATCGCCATGCGGACGAGCCCGAATGGAACGCTGACGATCCTGTCGGTGGTTGAGGATGGGGCGGACCTGCGCCGCGCGCGCCTGCTGACGGAAGCCGGTGGCGAGCGTCTGATTGTGCTGGTGCGGGAGCGCGGGCGCGATGCGCTGCGGGCCGCCGATGCCAGCATCAGCTGGAACCGCAACATGGTGCTGGAGATCATGACCCTGACGGCCGCAGGCATGCTCCTGTTCTGGCTGATGTTATCGGTCGTGCGGACCTACATCCGGCTGCCAAAGCCGAAGCCGGAGCCGCAGGGCACAGTGCCGGACGCCAGCTGACAGGGTCAGCCGATGTTGAACGCGCCCCGGATGCCATCGATGATGAGCTGTGCCGACAGGGCCGCAAGGATCACGCCCAGGATGCGTGTCAGCGCGCCGGCCACGCTCGCCCCCATCAGGCGCACGAGCGGCCCCGCGGCGAGGAAGATCACCAGCGTGATCAGCAGGTTCATGCCAATGGCCGCCAGCACGACGCCCTGATGCAGGATGCTCTGGGCCTCGCTCATATAGAACATGGCGGTGGCGATGGATCCCGGCCCGGCAATCATCGGAATGCCCATCGGGAAGACCGAAATATCATCCGGCTCCGGACGTTTCTGCTGCTCCTCGAGAACCTCTTCGGCCCGGTGCTCGCGCCGTTCGGTGCGTTTCTCGAACACCATGTCGAGCGCGATGAGGAACAGGAGCACCCCGCCCGCTGCGCGGAAGGCATCGATCGAGATATGCATCGCGTCCAGCAGCCAGGCCCCGCCGAACGCAAACATCAGCAGGATGATTGTCGCGACGAAGACCGATTTGACCGCCATTTTGCGCCGCCAGGCGGGCGTTCCGCGCGCGGTCAGGCTCGCAAAGATCGGCGCCACCCCCGGTGCATCGATCAGCACGAAGAAGGTGACGAAGGCGGCGGTGAAAAGGGAAATCAGCTCGGGCGACATGGCGCGCTGCCGCTAGGACCTGCGCGCCGCTGCGTCAAGGATTTCGCGCACGGCCGGGGCAACCTGTATCTCCGGCGGATGGCTGCGAAAGCGCGCGACATCCGCGCCGGAGGCTGCCTGCGACAGCAGCATCTTGTGCCCGCGCAGGCGCTGCAACAGGCCGTCGGCGCCGCGCGGCGTATCGGCCCGGGCAATGCGCCCGCCGCCGAGATCGACCGCGATGCCGTCGCCCTGTCCGGCCTCGAGCACGCGGATCGCCTCGTCAATACTCAACGTCCTTGCGGCCCCGCCGAAGCGGGCTTGCAGCGGGCTGCCATCGGCCATCATTCCGCCTCCCCGCCCGCCGCCTGCATCAGCTTGCGGCAACGGCTGAGCGCCTTGTAGAGGTCGCCGGCAACAACATCGGCGGAAATCTGCAGCACCTCGTCGCGGGCCTCCGGCATCTCGGCCATCAGGCCGGCCAGCGCCTCGGCGGCCTGCGAATAGCAAGGCCCGTCGACTTCGCCGAGGAGGTACATCTGCATTACGGCGAAATAGGCGCGCGCCGCCGGCGTCGACGCCTCGGCGGGGCTCAGGATATCCTTCTCACGCAGGATACGGGCCTGGGTCTCAAGCAGCAGCACGCCGCGCCGGTCACCATTACGGACCACGGCGCCGTTCACGACGAATGTTTCGCCCGGCTTCAGTGAAAGTTTCAGTGGCATCCCGTTCCGCCCCCCCGTTCCAACCGCATGGTTCGGATCGTGTGAAATTTGCACAAAGGCGTTAACGCTTGCTTGCCGGACATTAAGCCGCCCGAAATTAAGCCGATGAGTCAACGCTGTAACGCGGGGTCAGCCGATAAAGGTGAGTGCCATGCGCCCGTCATCTGACGGCATTGGATCATAAGTCCTGCGGTATCCGGGGTCTGGACAGCCGGCCCGGCTTCCCGTCCCGAACAGCGCGGCGCTCAGTTGAAGCTTGAGCCACTGTGGCGGCGCGCATGGCCAGATTTATGTAGCATGGGCCGCAACTTCCCCAAAGGAAATTCCATGCGGCAGCGCAGCACTTTCCTTCAGGTCAGCGCTTGCTCAGGCCCCGCCCGGCCTTATTGTCGGGGGTCGGAGTCAGAGGTTGAGAGGAACCGGGCGGATGCGTTTCGAAGGCACGAAGGATTATGTGGCGACAGATGACCTGCGCGTGGCTGTCAACGCCGCGATCTCGCTGGAGCGCCCCCTGCTGATCAAGGGCGAGCCCGGCACCGGCAAGACGGTGCTGGCGATTGAGGTTGCCAAGGCGCTCGGCGCCGAGCTGATCGAGTGGCACATCAAATCGACCACCAAGGCGAACCAGGGCCTCTACGAATACGACGCTGTCTCCCGCCTGCGCGATGGCCAGATGGGCGAGGAGCGCGCCAAGGACGTCAAGAACTACATTAAGAAGGGCAAGCTCTGGGAGGCGTTCACCGCCAAGAAGCGGCCCGTCCTCCTGATCGACGAGATCGACAAGGCCGACATCGAATTCCCGAACGACCTCCTGCAGGAGCTCGACCGGATGGAGTTCTTCGTCTACGAGACCGGCGAGACGATCAAGGCGAAGCAGCGCCCCATCGTCATCATCACCTCGAACAACGAGAAAGAACTGCCCGACGCCTTCCTGCGCCGCTGCTTCTTCCACTTCATCAAATTCCCGGACGAGCCGACGATGCGCGCCATCATCGATGTCCACTTCCCCGGCATCAAGAAGAAGCTCGTGGGCGACGCGCTCTCGACCTTCTATTCCATGCGCGAACTGCCGGGCGTGAAGAAGAAGCCGTCCACGTCAGAGCTGCTCGACTGGCTGAAACTCCTGATGAACGAGGACATCGACCTCGAAACCCTGCGCGAGAAGGACCCCGAGCGCCTGACCCCGCCGCTGCACGGCGCGCTCCTGAAGAACGAGCAGGACGTCGCCCTCTTCGAACGCCTCGCCTACCTCTCCCGCCGTCAGGACGGCGGCGGCGGCCGGCGAGGGCCGGCGGGGTAATCAACTATAAACCCGGTTTTCGTATTTGACATTGAACCGTCATGCTAGTTCGCTAACGTTTAGATTGAACGCACCAGCGATAGCGGACGCAAATGAGAACTTCCAGACTAAAGGGGTCTACCGGCGGTTCCTCTTCGAGCGGCCCGAGCCGAGACACGCTGAGCTGGTTTACCGACCGGCGGCCTGCCTTTGCACTCGATACGCCCTGTCTCGTGCTCTGCCCCCAACAAACTGGATCGTTTCGGCTTGGAGTTTCCGGTATCCTGGAACCTGGCTGGGAGGAGACAGAAGGATGCGAGCATCGAAGTTCACGGACGCGCAGAAGGCGTTCAT
>NZ_JBKBXW010000040.1:0-14863 GCF_046313735.1 Hyphomonas sp. | reverse complement strand
GCAGCAAATATCCGGGACCTAGAAAGCAAGTGAATACAGGGCAAAGCATCGCTCCCGCCCTCCGCCCCGGATCAAATCCGGGCCGGAGCCCGGACGGCGATGGCAGAAATCCAATCCGACCCAGTTCCCGCCCGGCCTATACTCCCCGCCATGTCATCGCAGGCCCATCCCCGGCCGGACCTCTGGTCCCGCATCGCGCAGCTCATCGCCGCGCTTGGCCAGCTGCTGCGCGCCGCCGGGCCGGAGGGCTTTGCCGCCATTGCACTTGAAGCCCGCGCGCATCTCGCCGCCGCCGCTGCGCTCGTGCGCCGCTACATCCATGTCCTCGCCGCAGACATCGCGCTGCCTCCGTTACCGGAAGCTCGCCCCGGCGCGCCGCGTGATGCCGGGCGCACCCGTCCGGGCGAGGCGCCGCTGACCCTCACTGAACCCGTCCTGCCGCCCCTCCGGCGGCCCCGCTGCGCCACGCCAGCAGACCCCGATCCCCCCGCGCTCCACTGGGCGCTCATCATGGCCGCGCTCGCCCGCCTCACCGCAATCATGGCCGACCCCGCCCGCCATGCCCGCCGCCTCGCCCTGAGCCAGCGCCGCACATCCCTCATCCGCCTGCGCGACCTGCCCCTCCGCAGCGCGCATCTCCGCCGCCTGCCCGCCCCAATTGACGCGCTGATGCTGCGCCTCGACCGTCTCGCGAGGCCAGAGGCCTGGGCGGGCATTCCGCCCGATACATCGTAGACGGATCAATCCGGCTTGCGCGCGGCCTTCTCGGCAAGGCCGGACGTACCCTGACGGTTTTCCAGCATTTCGGCGACCGCATCCAGCGGCACGCCCCGTGCGCGCAGGGCCACGAGGATATGGAAGAACAGGTCCGCCGCTTCGCTCGCCACCCGTTCGTCGCTTTCGCGGCGCACGGCTTCGGCCAGTTCGGCGCCTTCCTCGGCTACCTTGGCGGCCGCCGCATCCGGGCCGCGCGAGAGCAGCCGCGCCGTCCAGCTCGTCCCGGCATCGCCCTCCAGCGCGCGGGCATCTATGATGCCCGCAAGGTGCGCCAGCGCCGCAAGCAGACGCTCAGGCTCGGACAGGGGAGGGCGGCCTGCGCTCATCGCCGGTCAGTTCTTTCCGTATTTCCGGTCGCGGCCCGCAAGCAGGCGCAGGCGCAGCGCGTTCAGCTTGATGAAGCCCTCGGCATCCTTCTGGTCATAGGCGCCATGGTCATCCTCGAAGGTCACGATTTTTTCCGAATACAGACTATAGGGCGAAGACCGGCCCACCAGATGCGCCGACCCCTTATAGAGTTTCAGGCGAACCTCGCCGGTGACGAAACGCTGCGAATGGTCAATCGCCGCCTGCAGCATCTCCCGCTCCGGGCTCCACCAGAAGCCATTATAGATGAGCTCGGCATATTTCGGCATCAGCTCATCCTTCAGGTGCGCTGCGCCCCGGTCCAGCGTGGCCTGTTCGATGCCCCGGTGGGCGATCAGCAGCAGCGTGCCGCCCGGCGTTTCATACATGCCGCGCGATTTCATGCCGACAAACCGGTTCTCGAGCAGGTCCAGCCGGCCAACGCCGTGCCGCCCGCCAATCTCGTTCAGCTTTGTCAGCAGCGCCGCCGGCGACAGCGCCTCGCCATTCACGGCAATCGCATCGCCCTTCTCGAAGGCGATGGTGATGTATTCCGGCGTGTCCGGCGCATCCTCCGGATTGACCGTACGCTGATAAACGAAGTCCGGGCATTCCACCGCCGGATCTTCCAGCGCCTTCCCTTCGGACGAGGTGTGCAGGAGGTTTGCGTCCACAGAGAAGGGTGCTTCGCCGCGCTTGTCCCTGGCAATCGGGATGCCGTGCTGTTCGGCAAAGGCGATAAGGTCCGACCGGGATTTGAAGCTCCAGTCGCGCCAGGGGGCGATCACGCGAATGTCCGGGTTCAGGCCGTAATAGCCAAGCTCGAAGCGGACCTGGTCATTCCCCTTGCCGGTCGCCCCATGGCAAACGGCATCGGCGCCGACCATATCGGCAATCTCGATCTGGCGCTTGGCAATCAGCGGCCGGGCAATCGAGGTGCCGAGCAGGTAGACGCCCTCATAAAGGGCGTTCGCGCGGAACATCGGGAAGACGAAGTCGCGCACGAATTCTTCGCGCACATCCTCGATGAAGATGTTCTCCGGCTTGATGCCGAGCTTCAGGGCCTTTTCCCGGGCGGGCTCCAGTTCCTCGCCCTGGCCGAGATCAGCCGTGAAGGTGACAACCTCGGCGCCGAATTCGGTCTGCAGCCATTTCAGGATGATCGAGGTGTCGAGCCCGCCGGAATAGGCAAGCACGACCTTTTTCGGGGCAGGGCGGGTCTTGGACATGGGAATCTGGCGGTCTTTCTGGCGCAGGAAACGGGATGTGTTGCCATAAAGTCCCGCATCCGCCCTGACAAGGCGCCGCCTTACAAGGAATATTATGGTTTGAGTGTCAGGAGGACGATATAGTAAAGAGGTTAACGGGGCGGGGCAGGATGTTCACCGTCCGTGTAGAGGAACTGGGCCATGCTGGATGAGCGCGCGTCGATCCCGGAATGTGCGGCGGATGCGCATTTCCGTTCGCGGCTGAAGTCGCGCGACGGTGTGCGGCCGCAATCGACCCTGGCCATTCTCGCCGGGCTGGACCCGAAAAAAGGCACGCCGGAAGCCCCGCGCGGGCCGGTGCGGATGACACCGGCAACCGTCGTGGCCCGCCCGGTGCGCCGCATGCCGGAGCCCCCGCGCCCTGTGGTGCGTCCTGTTGTGGCGCCTGCAGCTCAGCCGGTTGCCGCTGCAGCCGTGATCGCGCCGCAGGTCCGTGCGCCCGCGCCGCCTCCGCGTCCGGTTCCTGTGCCGGTGCCGGCTCCGGAGCCGCGCCACGAGGCGTATGAAGCGCCCACGCCCCGGGCGCCCGAAACCCGCTCCCCGCCGCCGGTCATCCAGCCTGAGCAGGCTGAACCCGAAGCCTCCGAGGACGTGTTCCTTGTCGAGCTGGAAGAAGACCGGCGCGGCATTGGCCCGCTTGCTTTTGCCGGTCTCGCGGTCGCCGGGCTCGCCGGCCTCGCCTATCTTGCGATCGACGAGGTCGCCTCGGGCCGCTTTGCGGCGCCCACGCCCTCGCCCGAAGGCGGCGCCCGGACGGAGAACAGCTTTGCCACGGCGGCAGCGTCTGCGGTCTCGGTGGCGGCCATTGATGCCGCCGCGCTTCCGGCCGAAACTGCGCCCACGCCGTGGTTCGATTATCGCGGCGCGGCGGATTTGCTGAAAGCCCGCATTGAGGCGTTCGAGGCAGCCGAGCGCGAAGCGGCCCGGGTGCTGGAGCTGGAAGCCGAACAGATCGCCGCCGCCGCCATCGCCGAAACCGAAGCCCGCCGTCTCGCCGCCGAAGCGGACCTCGCAACGGCCGGCGCGCGCGCCGAAGCGGCGGAGCGCGAACGCCTTGCCCGCGAAGAGGCAGACCGGATTGCCGCGCTCGAGACAGACCGCCTCGCCGCTGAGGAAGCCGCCGCCGCCGCCGCCCGGGCCGAAGCTGAGCGGGTCGCTGCCCTGGAGGCCGAACGCGCAGCGGCGCTTCTGGCAGAGCAGCAACGCCTTGCCGAAATCGAGGCCCGCCGCGCGGCCGATGCTGCCGCCCGCGCCGAAGCTGACCGGGCGGCCCGCGCTGCGGCGGCTGATGCCGAGGCTCGCCGCCTCGCAGACCTTGAGGCGCAACGCCAGGCCGCCGCCGCCGAAGAACGCCGCCTCGCTGCGCTGCGCGCGCAGGAAGCCGCCGATGCCGAGGCCCGGCGCCTCGCCGAGATCGAAGCCCGCCGCGCAGCGGACGCGGCAGAAGCCCGCCGTCTCGCTGAGCTTGAAGCGCAGAGACTCGCCGCTGCCGCTGCCGAAGCTGCTGCAACCGCAGAAGCGAGCCGCCGCGCGGCAACCCTCGCCGCTGCGGTCGTCTCGCCTGCAGAGGCGCGTCCGCCCGCCGCTCCGGCTGTGCCCCGCGGATCGGCGTCGCTGAAACCGGCGCGGCCCCAATTGGCGGCGCTTGTGACGGAGAATGTCAGCCCGGTGGTCCGCGAAGCGCCTGCTGCGCTGATTGCGCCGGAGCCGCAGGTTCGCCCGCTGCTCTCTGCGCCTCCGCAGGCCGAGCGCACAGTCGATGTTTTCCTCGGTGAACGGATTGAACGCACCTCGGCGTCCCCGCTCTCCGCCACGGCGCTTGCAGTCCTGAAAGCAGACCTGATTGCCATTATCGCGCTGGCCGAAGACGGCGCCGCGCGGTCCCTCATGACGCCCGATGGCCGGCGCCTTGAACTCCAGCTGGAACAGACTCGCGCGCCCAAGCCGGTCCAGCGCGCCTATGATGCGCAGCCAGATGTCAGTGTCCGGATCATGTGCCGCGATGTGTCCTATGCCCTGCCGGGGCAGGAACGCGGCCGTTTCGCCGCCTGCCGCACCGAAGCCGGAACCTGGGAAATGGCGCGGCCCGCGCTCGCCGCCGCCGCGCCCGCTCATGCCGGCTGAACCAGCGCGACCCGCAATGCAGCCTGTGCCCGTCTACAAACTCCTGACCGCGGCGGAATGGCAGGAAGCCGAAGCCATCGGTGTGACAGCAACCGCGCTGGACACAGCCGACGGCTATGTTCACCTCTCCGCAGCCGGACAATTGGCGGAAACCGCTCGGCGCCATTTTGCGGGGAAGGGGTCTGTCAGGCTGCTCCGGTTCGATGCATCTGCGCTGGATCACCTGCGCTGGGAGGCCTCGCGCAATGGCGAATTGTTCCCGCATGTCTATGGGCCGCTCAGGGTCTCGGATGCAGAGCTTTCGGTCTGGCTTGATCCGGGGCCGGACGGTGTTCTGCTCATCCCGGAGGATGTCGTATGATTGCTGCCGCCGGTGCCCGTCTTGTCCGCCTGTTGCCACCGGAAACGGCCCACACAGTCACGATCCGTATGCTGAGCAGAGGGCTCGGCGTACCGGCTCAGGCACCGGAGCTGCCAGTGTCCACAAGGGTGGTGATGTCCCGCTCGGGCCTGCGGCTCTGTTCGCCGGTCGGGCTTGCGGCGGGATTTGACAAGAATTGCGAAGTGCCCGCCGCGATGGCTCGGTTCGGCTTCGGCTTTGTCGAATGCGGAACAGTGACGCCGCGCGCGCAGGAGGGCAATCCGCGCCCGCGCCTGTTCCGGCTGACAGAAGACCGCGCGGTGATCAACCGGATGGGCTTCAACAATGAAGGGCTCGAGCCGTTTGCGGCCCGGCTCGCCTCCTTTTCTCGCCCCGTTCCGATCGGCGCGAACGTTGGCGCCAACAAGGACAGCGAAGACCGGATCGCGGATTATGTCACCGGCATCGAAGCCGTGGCGCCGTATGCGGACTATATCACGATCAACATTTCCTCGCCCAATACGCCGGGCTTGCGGGGTCTTCAGGACCGCGCCTCCCTGACGGCGCTTCTGGCGCGATGTGGCGCGGCTGACCGGCAGGGAAAGCCGGTATTCCTGAAAGTGGCGCCGGACCTGGATGAAGAGGCAGTGGCGGATATCTGCAGTGTGCTCGGGGCTGATGGCAGCTGGCTCAGCGGGCTGATCATTTCCAACACTACGCTGGCCCGCCCGGCAAGCCTGCGAAGCGAGGAAAAGTCGGAGGCTGGCGGGCTTTCCGGTGCGCCGCTTTTTCATCCGTCAACGGAAGTATTACGCCAGTTTGCCCGGCGCCTCGAGGGCGGATTTGACCTGATCGGCGCGGGCGGGATTGCCAGTGGCCGGGATGCTTATGTCAAAGTGCGCGCCGGCGCGTCTGCCGTGCAGCTTTATTCGATGCTCGTCTATGAAGGCCCCGGCCTTGCCGCGCGCATCGCCTGGGAGCTTTCCCGCTGTCTCGCCGAGGACGGATTTTCCGCCCTCGGAGAAGCAGTCGGCAAGGATCTGTGATCAGTCGACGGATCAGTTCAGGACAACAACCTGACGAGCGACAGAGCCCTTGTTATCCTTCAGGTTCTGCATCGCGGCCGTGATTCCGTCGAGGCCGATCCGGTCAGAAATCAGGTCATCGAGATGCAGTCGGCCCTGCTTGTAAAGGTCGATCAGGCGCGGGAAATCGACCCGGAACCGGTTCGATCCCATGACGGCGCCCTGAAGGCGTTTCTCGGTGACGAGCAGTTCGATCCCCGGAATCTCGATATTCACGCCGGGCGCAATCATGCCGATCACCGTGGCAACACCCCGTGGACGGAGCATATGATACGCCATTTCAGCCGTTTGTTTCGCGCCGACGCATTCAAAGGAATAATGCACGCCGCCGCGCGTCAACTCTTTCACCAGTTCGATGGCATTGACCTTGGACGGATTAACGACATCCGTTGCGCCAAAGCGTGTCGCCAGTTGCAGCTTCTGGTCCGACAGGTCCACTGCGATGATCCGGCTTGCCCCGGCAATCTGCGCGCCGTTGATTGCAGCGAGCCCAACGCCGCCGCAACCGATGACCGCAACGGTCGATCCCGGCTCGACCGCCGCCGAATGGAACACCGACCCGACCCCGGTAATCACGCCGCATCCGATCAGCGCTGCGCGGTCAAACGGCATGTCCTTGTCGATGGCGCACAGCGTGTTCTCGTGCACGAGGATCTGTTCGGCAAAGGAAGACAGGTTCAGGAACTGGCCGACTTTTTCGCCCTTGATCGACAGGCGCGGCGCTTCGGTCGGAACGCGCTGGAACTGGTCGCGGTTGACTGTGTGGCACACGGACATATGGCCCGTGAGGCAATATTCGCAGGTGCCGCAGAAGGGCGAGAGGATCGAGATGACATGGTCGCCCGGCTTCACAGCGGAGACCATCGAGCCGACTTCCTCCACGATGCCGGCGCTCTCATGCCCGAGGATGACGGGCAATTCCGCCGGGAATGCGCCATCCCAGAAATGGACATCGGAATGGCAGACCCCAATGGCTTTCAGCCGCACAAGCACTTCGCGCGGGCCGGGCTTGGAGATGGTCACCTCCTCGATCGACAGGGGCGCTTGCGGCGCCCGCATGACGGCAGCTTTCATGAGTATCCTCCCGGGGATTTGGCTTCTTGTGTTTCTGGTTGTGTTTCTGGGCGACAGCATCGCCCAAGGGCGCGGTTTTGGCCAGACTGACGTTAGGGGAGGGGATGGCCGGAGGCTTCGGCGGCGATTGCCCGGATGGCGGCTTTTGTTGCGTCATTGGCGGGGAAGAGGAGTTCGAGGCGAAGGTCGCGGACGGTCACATCCTCGCTGGTTCCGAACTGGGCGATGGCGGACAGGAAGCGAAGCTCGCCCGCCGGGGACCTGAGGATCAGGGGGAGGAGCGGACTGCGGGCTTGCGAGCCCGGAGATATTCCATGGCGCGCGCAGGCGGCATTGAGGGCTTCCATAAGGTCCTCGAGGACGGGATCGGCGGCTGCTTCGAGGGCTTCGAGGCGGATGCGGCCGTGCATTTCGGCGAGCATTTCGCCATAGTTTGCGATGGCGGCTTCTGCGGCTCCACTGGCCGTCAGGATGCGGATGAGATTGCTCTCTCCGCTGTCCGCTGTGAGCGACGAAAGCAGAAGCGCAGCAACCGGATTTGCGACCAGGAGGTTCCAGTGCCTGTCGCAGAGCAGTGCCGGGTACGGCGCGTGCCGGGCCATCATCTCGGAGAGCATCTCGCGAAATGGTCCGAGTACGTCCGATGTCAGCGGCGAGGCCGGAAAGAGCGCGGCGAAACCTGCTGCCTGCAACAGGGTGTTGCGCTCACCCAGCGGCAGGACAAGGCCCTCGGCGAGTTCAAGCACCATGTCCCGGCTGGGGCTCGCCCGGCCGGTCTCGAGGAAAGAGAGGTGGCGGGCGGAAATGTTGCAGGCGAGGGCAAGGTCAAGCTGGCTCATCCGGCGAGCGGTCCGGAAACGGCGGAGCAGGGCGGCAAATCGCGAAGGTTCGGGTGGAAGCCGGGTCATGGCGATGTTGATGCCAGCTGCAGAGAGCCGCGTCCATGACCTCTGAGGTAATTGATCCGATTACGTGCCGGCGCCAGTCTGATGGCTTCAGGCGCATCAAACGAGGAGTGGCACATGCACGGAATCTGGAAAACAACGATGACCCTGTGGTGCTGGTCGGTTGTTTTGTTCGGGGTGATCCTGATGTCGGGGAGTTTTCCGGCTACGGACGGACTGGTGCGGTGGCTTTATGAGGTGCTGGGCGGGCTTCCGCCCGGATCATTTGATCTTGAGGCGGCGGGCCTGCGATTCTCGGTCGCGCTGATGGGGGCGGTGACGCTGGGTTGGGGCGCAACGATACTGCTGCTCCTGCCCGCCATTCATGCGACCGGTGCGCCAGCCTGGCGGGGGCTGACGATTGCGCTGGTAATATGGTATGCCGTGGACGGAGCATTGTCCGTCGCGACGGGGTTTGCGCTGAACATCGTGCCCAACACAGTGCTCGCGACCACTTATCTCGTCCCGCTTCTCGCCAGCGGGGCTCTGAAGGCGCCCGGCCGCTGAGCGCCTACTATTCGTCCGCCTGCGGCGCTTTCACGAGGCCGAGGGCGCGGCCCATGACGTGGAAGATCTCGTTCTGCTCCAGCACGCCGGAGATAAGCGCGGCGCCGGGGCCTCGGGCAAGGATGGCGACATCTTCGCCCGCATGGGTTTCCGAACCCATCGGCACGAGGGCGGGTTGCTGGAAGTTCGGGGCGGTGGTGTCAATGCTCGTGAGATCCTGACGGGCGCAGTCGAGTGACGGGATGCCATCTGGGCCATCCTGGACGCGCCGGCAGGCGCCGGGGCCGTTGGCGTAGGAAAGCGTCGTGTACGGAAGGCCGTCGAGACCGGTCGACCCACCCTCGCCGCCGAGGCCGGAAACCGTCAGTCCAAGGATGGGATTTCCGCGCTGCGGATAGCCGGCAATCGTCAATGTGTGCGAATGGTCAGCAGTGACAATGATCAGTGTATCTTCGCCGCTTGTCATTTCCATCGCGGCCGCAATGGCGGCGTCGAAGGCGAGCGTGTCTTCCAGCGCGCGGATGGCATTGCCGCCATGATGGGCATGGTCGATCCGGCCGCCTTCGACCATCAGGATGAAGCCATCCTCATTGCGGGATAGGCGGGTGATGGCCGCGCGGGTCATGTCCGCGAGGGAAGGTTCGCCTGCCGGATCATTCTCGCGATCGAGTTCGAATTGCATGTGCGATGGCTCGAACAGGCCGAGGACGCGGAGATCGGAGTTGAAGTCGATCTTGTTGAAGCCCGCACTGTCGAAGATGTAGCGATGGTTCGGGGATTTCTCGGTCCACTCACGGGTCAGGTCGCGGCCGTCGGCGCGTTCCCCGGTCTGGTCTGGATATTCCGGGTCCGGAGTACCCGCGGGCAGGAATTTCGAGCGGCCGCCGCCGAGGGCGATGTCGAAATTGACCGGTGTCTCGATCAGCTGGCGGGCAATATCGCGGCAGGTGTCAGAGGCGGCGCCGCGCATGTTGGCGTCGCTCTCCCAATCCCTGTGCGGAATACTTGCAAAGGTGGCGGCGGGTGTTGCGTGGGTGATGCGGGTGGTGGTGACGACGCCGGTCGAGAGGCCGGCGCGGGCGGCCATCTCGAACAGGGAGAGGGTTTCATTGCCGGGCAGGGTGGCGCAATTGCCGAGCATCGCTTCGCTCGTCACGCCGAGGACGCCGGAACGGGTTTTGACGCCCGTGGTCATCGCGGTGGCGGTGGCGGCGGAATCGGAGACCTGGAAATTGTGGCTATAAGTGCGCGACAAACCTGCCCAGGGGAGGGTGTCCATCGCCAGCTGATAGCTCTCGCCGTCGATGCCAAGCGACTGGCCGGCATAGATGCGGGCAGCGGTGATGGTTGAAATGCCCATGCCGTCGCCGACGAACAGGATGACATTCTTCGCCGGGCTGAGTCCCCGGGCGGTGGCTCTTGCGTCAACAGCGGTAGCGGCGGTGGTAAAGTAAGGGTCTTCGGCCTGAACCGGTAGGGAAGGGGTGCGCGCGGCAAAGCCGAGGTTCGTGGGCTCGCTTGCGGGCTGGTAGGCAACAGTGGCGCAGGCAGCGGCGAGGGCGCCGAGGGAAACGAGCGCGGCGAGGGTCATACGCATGGGGGACCTCCGGGGGAATCAGGCTTCGGGGTAGTCCCGCCTTACCCCATTCATGTGACGGTTACGAGACCGGAGCGACCCGGACGGGGCTTTCCCTGCTGGGAGAGCCAGACGGCGATGAGAATCACGCCGGCACCGGCAGCCTGGATCGCGGTGAGGGGTTCTGCGAAAGCGTGCCACGCAATGGCGGCGGCGACGACCGGCTGGGCAAGGACAAGGATTCCGGCCACAGCCGTGTTCGTGCTGCCGAGGCCGGTGATGATCAGGCCTTGCCCGGCGACCTGGACAATCAGTGTCAGGAGCAGTGGCATCAGGAAGCCGGAAGCGCTGGCGGGAAAGAGGTTTTCACCGGCGATGAACACGATCGGCAAAGCGACCGCTGCTTCGACGACGCTGAGCCAGAACATCGCCTCGATCCCGCCCAGGCTGCGGCGGGCGAGTTTGGAAAACAGCATGTAGCCCGCGATGAAGCCGGCGGCGATGAAAGCCAGAAGATCACCCTTAAGTGCCCCGCCGGAAAGGCCGGGGCCTCCGAGGGAGAGGGCGGCGGCGCCGAGAATGGCGAGGCCAGCGGCCCAGAACCAGGTCATGCCCGGGCGTTCCTTCAGGAACAGCCAGGCGGCAAGCCCGACGCCGGCATTGCCGAGATTGACGATGAAGGTGGCATTCGAAACGCTGGTGAGCGTCAGCGCCCAGTGCCAGAGGGCCATATCGAAGGTGAAGAAGATGCCCGCGAGGATGATGGCGGCATTTGGCCGGGCGGGAAGGCGCCGCTGGGCGAGAAGGACCAGCGGGAACAGGATCGGAATCGCAAAGAGATACCGCCAGAAGGCAATGGCCTGGGCCCCAAGCTCATCGAGGCCAAGGCGAAGGCCGATGGGCGCAAAACCGAGCGCGGCGCCGCCGGTGAGTACCATAAGTGGACCCAGCCAGGCGCGCCCCGCCGGGGCGGGCAGAGGGGAGGGGTCTGCGGCGGGGGATGTAGCGGTCATGCGGGCGCCGTCATGGCGCGGATATCGCCGGCTGTCATCCCGGCGCCGCGATATTCGGCGAGGCTTTTTGCAGCATGGCTTTTCGACAGTTTCTTCCCGTCCGGCCCCATCAGCAGCGGATGGAAGCTGTAAACAGGGGCTGGCCAGCCCATCAGCGCCTGCAGCAGGGCGTGGATGGCGGTCACCACGCGCAGGTCCTCGCCCCGCACGACATGGGTGACGCCCTGCAGCGCATCATCATGGCAGCAGGCGAGGTGATAGCTGGCCGGCGTATCCTTGCGGGCGAGGACAACATCGCCAAAAGGGGCGGGATCGGCGCGCACTGCGGCGAGCCGGCCATTCCTCTCCTCAAGATAGGTCAGGGCACAGTAACGAGGCCCCAGCGCCTCCCGCGCTGCGGCCAGCGACAGGCGCCAGGCGAAGGGCGCCCCCCGGCTGAGACGTTCAGCCTCCTCGGCGGGTTTCAGGGGCCTGCCGGTAAAGCCGCCTTCGGCCGGATCGGCCCCGGCGGGCAGGCAGGCGACCAGTTCGCGCCGGGTGCGGAAACAGCGATAGATCAGCCCGCGCGCCTCAAGCTGCGCCAGAACGGCGGCATAATCGGCAAAGTGTTCGGACTGGCGCCGCACCGGCCCGTGCCAGCGATGGCCGAGCCAGGCGAGGTCTTCCAGGATCGCTGTTTCGTATTCGGGGCGGCAGCGGGTCTGGTCGATATCTTCTATTCGCAGCAGCACCCGCCCGCCTGCCTTGCCGGCCGCATCCCAGACCGACGCCGCCGACAGGGCGTGTCCAAGGTGCAGGCGGCCTGTCGGCGAAGGGGCAAAACGCGTCAAATATTCCGGCATGACGGGCCAAAACAGCCTTTCCCTGTTGCCATAAGCGTGCCGGAAACGTATCGCCAATCGGGAGTAGAGGTAAACTCTGATGTCTATCCCCGGCTGGGCCCAAAGCGCGGAAAACTGGCTGAGAGCGAACCTGCCGGGTTCAGAATGGCTGGCCCTGGCAGGGGCGGCTGTCTGCGCCATCGCGTTCGTTTTCCTGTTTGTGCTGTTCGCGCGCCGCGCGGGGCTGGCGCTGGCCAGCCTCGGCGAAGCCTCGCGCGCCCGTGCGGCCAAGGCCAGCAAGGCGCCGGGCTTCCGGCTGATGATCTGCCCGCCGCCCGGCAAGCGCAAGATTGGCAACTGGATCAACGCCTCGCTGCGCGAGCATCTTCCGGTGTTCAGCTTCGGCGCGCCGTTCAGCGTGGTCGGCCTTGGCGCCATGCGCGGCGGGCTGGAAACGAAAACCGTCAAACGCGCCCGCCAGCTGATGCGGCTGGCCGATGCGGACCTGTTCGTCTGGTCGGCCGTGGAAGGGCGCGGCGAAACCGGGCTGGAGCTGTATGGCCTCAGCCGGGGCGGCGGGCTTTCGGCCGCCGAGGCGCGCCTGTTCACGATTGCCCTGCCAGCCAGCCGCAAGACCCATAATGATGTCCTCGCCCGGGCCATGGTTTACCTTCTGGCCAAGCAGCTTCAGCCGGCGCTGAGCGATCCGCAGGCCTTCCGGGCCGAGAAGATCCAGCTGCTGGCCGCAGAGCTTGGCCGCGTGCTGGACGGCCAGCCGGCGGTTTCGCAGCGCCTGCGCAGCGAGATCGAGGCGGATTTCTGCGCCTCGGGCGTGCGCGTGGCCGAGGATCTGGGCGACCTGACGGCGCTGAACCAGGTGATCGTGATGCGCCGCCAGCATCTGGAAGCCGCGAGCGCCGCTGCCGATACCGGCCTGATCATCCAGGCACGGCTCGACCTTGGCCGGGCGCTGATCGTGCGGGCCGAGCGCCAGTTCGACCAGAACCTTGTGCGCGAGGCGATCCTGCAACTGTCGCAGGCGGTCGAAGGCCTGCGCGCCGATGCGGCCATCGTGCGGGCGCAGGCGGCGTCTGACGCGCTGTTCAAGGCCCAGTCGATGATCGAATCGCGCAAGCGGTTTTCGCTGAACTTCGGCTCGTAAGGCCGGGCAGCGGGCCAACCCCCAAACTCAACTTCATGTTATCCCGGCGAATGCCGGGACCCAGAAAAAATGCTTTCAAATCTGGGTCCCGGCCTGCGCCGGTACGACATGTGCCGGGGCTAAAGGGCTGCAGGGATGGCTGGGTTTCAGCCCGCCGGGACAGGGGGCAGGGGGCAGCTGACGCCCGTTCCGCCGATGCCGCAATAGCCGTTCGGGTTCTTGGCGAGGTATTGCTGGTGGTAGTCCTCGGCGAGGTAGGCGACGTCCAGCGGCTTCACCTCGGTCGTCACCTTCGCGCGGTGGCCGGCGGCGGCAAGGGCGGCCTCATAATCGGCGATCATCTGCGCGGCGGTCGCGGCCTGCTCGCCCGAGATGGTGTAGATTGCCGAGCGGTACTGCGTGCCCACATCATTGCCCTGGCGCATCCCCTGCGTCGGGTCGTGGCTTTCGAGGAACAGCTTCACGAGCGCCGCGAAGCTCACTTCGCGCGGGTCGAACTGGACCTCCACGATCTCGGTATGGCCCGTGCGGCCCGAGCAGACCTCCTCATAGGTCGGGTTGGGCGTGATGCCGCCAGCATAGCCCACCCGCGTCAGCCAGACGCCCGGCGTCTGCCAGAAGACGCGCTCGGCGCCCCAGAAACAGCCAAGGCCGAACACCGCCGTCTCGAAGCCCTCCGGCGGGGCCGCTTCCAGCGCCCGGCCGGTGACGTAATGGACCGCGGCGGTCGGGATTGGCTGGGGCCGGCCCTTCAGGGCGGTTTCGGGCGTCGGCAGGTCGGCGGCTTTCTTGAAGAACATGGGCGGGCCTCATCGGATAGGCTGGGGCAAGGGCGATTCTGGCGGCAGATATGGGCCTTCCTGCGATTTGCGGCAATCACATGCTTGCGAGCGGGCGGGTCATCCGGTATCTCCCGCGGCTTCTGCCCGATGGTGGATACGGAGAGGTGGCCGAGTGGTCGAAGGCGCACGCCTGGAAAGTGTGTAGACGGGAGACCGTCTCCAGGGTTCGAATCCCTGTCTCTCCGCCACATTCAGATACAGAATCCGTCCAAGGGCCCCGATTGGGGCCTTTTTTCTTTCTGTTTCAAAGGGCGTTGGCAGGGCTGTCTGCCCTTCGGAGACTGGGCGCTTGACGCGGACTGGGTCTCCGAATGGCCTGCGTCTCTCTTCGAGCGCCCCTCGATGGTCCCGGGACGGTGCAAAACATCCTCTCATTTCCAGTGGGTTACAGCGCTGACGGGGTCGTCCCGTTCGCGAGATAATCCGGTGACGGAGACCGACACGAAGGTGCAGGGCGGTCAGAAGGACGGCTCCGTGGCGGCCGATCACCAGGCCTTGGCGCTGGTGCATGGGGCCGACGACAGCACCGAAATCCCTGCCGGAAGTCTCTGATGACAAACAGACTTCGCGCCCATAGCCTCGCGCAGTGTCGAACGGTCCTGACCCAGCCCCCGGCATTCCGGCCATGAATTTGCAGACTCTCTCGATCAGAGAGGATGACACATGCGCAAGAGCAGATTTTCAGACGAGCAGATCATTGCGATGATCCGGGAGCACGAGAGCGGCGTGAAGACGGCAGACATTTGCCGCAAGTACGGGCTTTCGGATGCGACGTTTTACAAGCTGAAGGCCAAATTTGGCGGGATGACAGTGTCGGACGCCCAGCGGCTGCGGACGCTGGAGGCCGAGAACGGCAAGCTGAAGCGCCTGCTGGCCGAGGCGATGCTGGACAATGCGGCGCTGAAGGATCTTGCCTCAAAAAACTTCTGACGCCCGATGTCAAACGCAAGGCCGTGCAGCACCT
>NZ_JBKBXW010000039.1:0-17459 GCF_046313735.1 Hyphomonas sp. | reverse complement strand
CCTTCCGCTGGGCCGCAAACAGCCGCTCGATCTCCTCGCGCGCCTCGGACAGCTCCACCTTGGTCAGCTCGCGCTCGACTTCAGCCCGGCGCAGCCGGCCGACAAGGAACATCCCCCGCAGCGACCAGCCGAACAACAGCGCCAGAACGGCCGCGCCGCACGCAATAATCCACATATGGGCGATCAGCCAGGTCATTCAGGGCTCCGGTGCTTGATCCTGAGGTCGGTCACGCGGCCATCGGGTCCGCCTGCCGCAGAGGTGATAACCTCCAGGCGGTGGGCTGCGAAACCCGCTTCTGCCATAAACTCTGAAAGCGCGGCCTGGCGCGCAAGGTCAAGTCCCTGTTGCGCGCCGGAACCTGCAGCCGCCAGCTCGAAATGCGTGCCGGCCGGGCACGCTGCCCCCGCCGCCGCCAGCGCATCGAGCGCTGCAGCGCTCTCCCGCGCAATCCGCGCGGTGCCCGGCGCAAAGCTGAGCGGCCCGGCGGCGAGCACAGCCCCCGCCGCCCTCTCGCACGGCGTTGCCGCCCCGGCCGCCTCAAACGCCGCAACCGCCACCAGCGCCCCGCCATCGCCGGGCCCTTCCGCCGCAATGATGCTCCGCTGGCGCAACGGGCTGCGGGCGAGGTCCTCGCGCAGGAAAAACAACCGGCTCGCCGGGGCTTCCCCGGTGAACACGAAACGGCCGAGCGCGCGGTCATAGACCATCTCCCCGCTCGTGAACCCGGCGAAATGCGCCAGACCAGCCGCAATCCCGGCCAGCAACGCCGGATCCGGGGCGCTGCCGGTTTCCATCGCGTCCAGGACGTTCCCCCCTGCCCCCTGCCGCGCAATCGCGAGGATCTGCCGCCGCTCGGCCTCGCCCGGGATCCGCCCGGACAGCACCAGCGCGCCGCCTTCATGGCGCGCCCGCCAGTCGCCCCCGCCGCCCAGCAGGGGCTCGCCCCGGAACGGCGCGGCCACCGACGAGATCGCCGAAACCACCCCCTTGCGCACAGCGGCATCGCGCGTCTCGCCCTCAAGCCGCAGCCGGTGATCGCGGATCTCCGCCCGGCCCGTTTCCAGCTTTGCGAGGTTGCTGATGGCAAGACGCGCCACGCCCTGGAAATTGCCCTCGGGCGCCCCGGCGGCCAGCACCATCTGGTCCTCCACCGCGCTGCGGGCCGCAAGCCTCACTTCCTCCACCAGCCGCCGCCGGATCGCCTGCGAGGGCACATGGCCCGACAGGATGATGAGCCCCTCGCCGGTCTTTTCTGCCTGCCAGACGAAGGGCGACACCGGCGGCGCCGCGCTCGTGCGCCGCTCGACCTGCGTGACGCCGCCGAGGATCAGGCCGCCGGGCCCGCTGCTGCGCAGGATGCGCGCCGCTGCCTCCTGCACGGCATCCTCGGACGGGGCATTCCCGGACAGAACCGCTGTCTGGCCATTCATCCGCACCTCGGCCCAGGCGACATCGGGGCCAGACAGCGCCGCCCTTGCTGCATTCTCAAGCCGGGCTTCAAGGTTTACAGCGCTCTGGGGGGATTGGTAGATGCCCCACCAGACAAGCACGGGCAGGGTCAGGAGGGCAAAGCCACCAATCAGATAGTCAAGCAGGCGCATTACGTCGCTGACCTCCCTGATCCACAATCCGGCACGACCCTCTGCCCCGAGGGATGCCCTAAGCCATAACAGACCGCAAGCCGGAGCCAACAGGCCTCTCCCCCACGATGAAAAATCCGCCCGAATACATCACCAGCCCGTCGAATCCGCTGATCAAGTTGCTGAAAAGCCTAGAGCGGAAGAAGGAGCGCGCCGAAACGGGCCTGTTCCTGGCCGAAGGCGCCCGCATCGTGGCCGAAGGCCTCGCCCGGGGCTGGCACGCCGAAACCGTCGTGATTGCGGCAGATATGGCAGACCGCGCCGCGATTGCGTCCATCGCCGCCAGCGCCGAGGCTGCCGGCGCGCGGGTCGTGCTCGTGCCGGAACGGCTGATGAGCAAGATCACCCAGAAGGACAACGCGCAGAGCGTCGTCGCCGCCTTCCGCCAGCGCCACCTCTCGCTGGCTGACCTGCCGGCCCCGGCCTCCGGCGGCCTCTACATCGCCCTCTTTGAAGTGCGCGACCCCGGCAATCTCGGCACCATCCTGCGCACGGCGGACTGCGCCGGCCTCAGCGGCGTCATCCTCCTCGGCACAACCTGCGACCCCTACAGCTTCGAAGCCGTCCGCGCCTCGATGGGCTCGCTGTTCGACATGCCCTTCGCCGCATCCGGCTTCTGCGACTTTGACACCTGGCGCAAGGCGGCCGGCCTCTCGCTCACTGCCGCCTCGGTCAATGGCACGGTCCGCCATGACGGGGCAGACCTGAACAAAGGCGCCGTCATCCTGATGGGCAATGAACAGGCCGGCCTGCCGGACTGGATCGAGGACGCCTGTGACACCCTCGCCCTCATCCCCATGCGCGGCGGCGCCGACAGCCTGAACCTCGCCCAGGCGAGCGCCGTCATGATCTATGAGGCCTGGCGCCAGCGGGGCTATGCATGAGCCTGCGCACAGAGACCCGCCTCCTCATCGCCGATGACTGGGAGGATTACGCCCTCCTCGACAGCGGCCATCTGCAGAAACTGGAGCGCTTCGGTTCGCAAACCGTGATCCGCCCCGACCCGCAGGCCTTCTGGCAGCCCGCCCGGCCGGTGGAGACCTGGCGCGCCGACGCCCGCTTCGTCACCAAGGCGCAGGACGAGGACGGCGCCGGCAACTGGGAAATCCTCTCCCCCCGCGCCGCCGAAAGCTGGCCGATGCGCTGGAACGGCCTGACCTTCACCGCCCGGCGCACCGCCTTCCGGCATATGGGCGTGTTCCAGGAACACTCCGTACACTGGCGATTTGCGCAAGAAGCGATCCGCGCCGCCCGCCGCCCGGTGAAAGTGCTGAACCTGTTCGGCTATACCGGCATGATGTCGCTGGCCTGCGCCGCCGCCGGCGCCGAAGTGGTCCACCTCGATGCGAGCCCCAAATCCAACGGCTATGGCCGCGAGAACCAGGACCTCTCCGGCCTTGGCGACAAGCCCATCCGCTGGATCGCTGATGATGCCATGAAGTTTGCCGCCCGCGAGATCCGCCGCGGCAACCGCTATGACGCCATCGTGCTCGACCCGCCGAAATTCGGCCGCGGCCCGAAGAACGAAACCTGGCGTTTCGAGGAAGACCTGCCGGCGCTGCTGGACGCCGTCCGCGGCCTGATGAGCGACCGGCCGCTGTTCATCATCGCCACCGCCTATGCCGTACGCCTGTCCTATCTTGCCCTCGCCCAGGCCGTCCGTGACCGGACGGAAGATTTCGGCGGCGTTCTCGAGATGGGCGAGATGGCCCTGCCCCAGCAAGGCTCGGACCGCCTCCTGCCGACGGCGCTCTATGCCCGCTGGCACGCTGGCTGACGCAAAGGCTTAAAGCGGGCTGTCCTCAAGGATCGCCGCGCGCGCCCGCGCAATCCATCCCGGCCCGCCGGAGACGAGGTTCATGCCCGTCCAGGGCTTCGCCTTGCAATGCACGTCCTGCGACCGGAACACGGCATGGCCGATGATCTGCGCGGAGGTATTATCGGCATCCTGCCCAAACGCCTCGCCATTGACGGCATACCGCGTCCGATTGCCCATCACGACACGCTCGGCCGCGCAGTCGAGCCGCACATCATCATATTCCTGCCAGGCAACCTCGCGGCCATAGAGGCTCACCGCGCCCGGCTGGTACACATAGACCATCCGGAACCGGACGATGTCGCCCTCGCGCACCGCTGGCTCGCTGATATAGACCGAGAAGCGCTGCTCCGTCTGGATGATGCGCCGCCATTGCAGGCCGGGCTGCTCGGCCGCGAAAGCACCCGGCGCTGCTGGTGCAGCCGCCGGCGAGCTCGCGCAGGCTGCCGCAGCAGCAAGCCCCAGAGCCATCATCAGTCCACGAATTGATTTCTGCGTCACGGTCCGGTCCCCACCTCAGCCTGCAGCTAGTGTCCGCCGCGACCTATGCAAAACTCCCCCGCCCCCGTCACCCCCCTCATCAGGGGGGGCACGGGGCATCGAGGGGCCGCGATGCCTGGCAACAAGCCCAAAAAGAAAGCGGCGGCCCCGAAGGACCGCCGCCTGCAGTCTTGGCGTTGAGGCCTGCCAGGCAGGCCTCAGGCCGGATCAGAAGCGCAGGTTCACACCCACGAAGGCCGCGCGGCCAACCACGTCATAGGTCGACGGGTCGGTGTTGGCCTGGATGTTCGGCGAGTAGAGACGCGGCTGCTGGTCGAGCAGGTTGTTGATACCTGCGCGCAGTGTCACGAAGTCCGTCAGCGCATAGGTACCGTTCAGGTCGAGATACCAGGTTGCCGGCACCGGGGTGTTGGTCAGCGGGCTGCCGCCTGTGACCGTTCCGGCGTGCTTCATGTTGTCGATGTAGCGCGTGCGCAGGTTCATGTTCACACGGTCGTTTGAATAGCCCGTGTTGAGCGTGAATTTCCACTCCGGCGTTGCCGAACCCGTGCCCGAACCGATCGTGCCAACGAAGTCGTTGACCGGGTCAACGTTCGTCGTCTGGCTCGTGGACTTCTCAACCCAGGTTGCGATCAGGTTCCAGTTCAGGGCGCCCATGGTGCCGAGGTCCACACCCCAACGCGCGGTCACGTCGACGCCGCTCGTTTCGAGGAAGGCCTGGTTCCGGGAGAACTGCTGCAGGTTGATGACGCCGCCATCGCTCTGGTCACGCTGGAACAGCGTACACCAGATGTTGCTGGGGTCGAAGTTCGGGTTCGCACCATCTCGGTTGAAGCAGCGCTGGACGATCGTTGCCGCGCCGACCGACGCGATGACATCTTCCAGTTCGATGGCCCAGTAGTCGACCGTCAGGCCGAGGCTCTCCACGAAGGAGTTCCCGGTGAAGGGCGAGCTGGCCACGAAGCCGAAGGTGTAGGAGTTCGAGGTCTCCGGCTGCAGCTGGTCGTTGCCGCCGACGAGACCGCGGGCCTGGCCAGCGGGCTGGACATAGTTCGGGCCACCGGCAACTGCCGACTGCACCGCACAAAGTGCAGCAACCTGCGCACCATTCGGACCGCCACGACCGAAGGAAGCGGTCAGGTTAGCACCCGTGGTGTTGCAGGGGTCCTGGTTGGTGAAGTTCGGGAAGTTGTTCAGCACCGGAGCGAACAGCTCGGTGATGCTCGGTGCCCGGATGGCTTTCTGATAGCCACCGCGGAAGCGGAAGTTATCGTTGACCTTCCAGTCGCCGTTGATCTTGTAGGTGTCGGACGAGCCCGAACGGCTGTTGTCCGTCACCCGGTAGCCGAGCGTCAGGTTCAGCTCTTCGATGAAGGGCAGGTCTTTCAGCACCGGAACGAGTGCCTCGGTGTAGGCGTCGTACCAGTCGAGATAGCCGGAGGTCGGCAGCTGCTCGTTGAAGCCGGCCACAACGCCCGGCGTCAGGCCGGAGTCAGGCAGGAAGTTGAAGTCGAGTTCGCGGTACTGGACACCGAAAGCAGCCTGGATCGGGCCAGCCGGCAGTTCGATGACTTCGCCCTGGATCACAGCTTCGATGATCTGCTGTTCGATCTCGGTGAGGTTTTTCGCCCGCAGCGAGATGCGATCCCGGCAAGCCTGGCTGATCGGCGCAGCGCCGAACAGGTTGAGGCCGCCAGCACAGAGCGAGGCGCCGCCATCGGCTGCGTTCAGCAGTTCGCGGGTGCGGTCCAGACGGACGTTACCGCCCTGAATCTCGTTCAGCGACGAACGGCCATACGACCAGTAAACGTCATAGGTCCAGGTCTCGGTGCCGAGCAGCGAACCGTCAAAGCCCAGCGTCATTTGCCAGACATTGTGGTCCGTCGCGCCGGTCCGGCCGCCCAGATCGTTGAAACGCTTGTTGAAGGTGAACGGAGCATCCGGGTTCGGCCGCGATGCGAGCAGCGCCGCCAGCTGCGGCCCGATGAAGGGGTTGGTGACCGGCACGGTGCCGACAGCTGCCGGCGTCGGGGCCAGCTCCTGGGTGGCGTTGTAGTTGGTGAAGATGAACTGGCCATAGGCCCGGACATAGTCGTTCACCTGATAGTCCGCCGAAGTGTAGACGTTCCAACGGTTCAGCGGCAGGACGAGGTTGTTGTCCGGCTCGAAGTTGTAGGAGAAGAAGTCAGGGAAGAAGCGGGTCGCAATGTCCGACTGCGGGCCGGTATAGCCGACCACGTTGCGGTTCGGGTTGCCGCCAACGCCGACGCAGAACAGCGAGCCATCGGGGTTAAAGCCGTAGGTGCCGCCAGCGTTACACTGGTTTGCGCCGAAGATGGCAGCCACAGCTGCGTCGCTCGGTGCGTTCGTGCCGGGCACGAAAGAGCCGCCCGGGAAGATGCCGGTCGCGCTGCTGGCCTGGGCCGAGAAGGCACGTGCGCCTTTGCCGACGACTTCACGGGTGAAGTAGTTCATCGACAGGATGGCATTGCCGCGGCCCTCGGCAAACGAGCTGCCCATGGTGACGCCTGCGCCCCACTCGACCGCATCGCCTTCTTCCAGCGCTGCGCGGTACTGGCCGTCGAACTCGACTCCCTCGAAGTCCTTGCGCAGGATGAAGTTGGCAACACCGGCCACAGCGTCAGCGCCGTAGGTCGAAGCGGCACCGCCGGTGATCACTTCGACGCGCTCGATCAGAGCAGCGGGGATGGTGTTGATGTCAACCGTACCGCCCGCGAAGGAGGGCATGCCACGGCGGCCATCGACGAGGACGAGGTTACGGCCCGAACCAAGACCGCGAAGGTCCAGAACGGCGCGGCCGTTGGAGCTCGGGTTGTTCGACTGCGACGACAGGCTGGGCGTGATCTGCGGCAGCGTGTTGAGGTACTGCTCGACCGTGGTCAGACCGCTGGTCGTGAACGCATCCTGGCCAACCGTGACGATCGGGCTCTCTGCAACTTCGTCGCGGCGGACGAGGCGCGAGCCGGTGACGGTGATGCGCTGCTGGCGCGCTTCGCCTTCAACGTCGGTCGACGACACGGTCTCGACGGGCGTTTCATCGACTTCCTGCGCTGCGGCCATCGGGCCGCCGACTGCCAGCATCGCGCCGGCAAACAGGGTCGACGACAGCAGCCGCTTTTTCCAAGTAGCTTCGTTCAAGTTAACCTCCAAAAAAATTGCGCGCCCGAGCGAAGACAGGCTTCAGCGCAGTTCTGAGCGTTCGATGTCAGCCCGACTCCCGGACCTTACCGCGCAGTAACCAAAGCCGTGCGGTGGCAGTCAACCACAGTGTCGCAAAACCTTCGACAAATTCTCCGAGTGTGACTAATTAGCTGCAGATTGCAGGGAATACAGGCCGGCAGCTGGCGGAAAACTGAACCAGCCGGTAGCGGTTGGGAAGAAATCGAGCAAGATTGTTCCCGGCATGGTCGCCGGAGAGAAACAAATGGCCCTTTACAAAACGTTGACGCAATCGCTCGGCTTCGTGATTCTGGCGACATACGCCGCTTCCCCGGCGTTCGCGCAGCCGTCTGATCCGATGGCGGGGGTGTACGCGTGTCGCGCTGTCGAAAATGATGCCGAGCGCCTCGCCTGTTTTGACAAGGCTGTCACAGAGCTTCAGCAGCGCCAGCAGGCCGGCGAGGTCCAGGCCATCGACACCGCCGCGATCGAGCAACTTGAGCGCGACTCCTTCGGCCTGTCCCTGCCCAGCCTCGGCGCATTGCTGCAGCGGAGCGGAGACGGCCAGCGCGGCGAAGTCACCGAAGTCACCGAAAAAGTCCGCTCGGCGCGGATCAGCAATGTGTCGCAGCGCGCCATCGTGACCCTCGAGAACGGGCAGGTCTGGGAACAGATCGACACGACCCGTGTCAACGCCTCGACCCTCCGGCGCGCCTCCGAGGCCCGCATCCGGCGCGCGGCGCTGGGCAGCTTCCTGATGAATATTGACGGCAGCCCGGCCTTCCGGGTGAAGCGCGTTTCCTGACGCCGCCGCGCCCTCAGGCGGGCACGAGGTCGAAGGCCATGGTCAGCCTCGGCTCGTCCCCGCTGAACGGCTCGGTGCCGTGCCACATATAGGACGGGAACAGCGCCACCAGCCCGGGCTCGGGGCGCACCCAGTGTTCGGCGGGAAGCGCCTCCGGCAGGCTCAGCCCCGGCTTGCCGAACCGCAGCCATCCTTCCCGGCCGCCGGCATTCACCGCGCCGGGCAGTTCGATATAGCAGGCCGAGGAAATCCACCCCTCCTGGTGCACATGGTCGACATGATAGCCGCCCGGCCGCAGCCAGACCGACCAGCTGCCCGCAACCTGCGCCCGGCCGGTATTGCGGCCCGGCAGCGGCCCCTCCCCCTGCCCCAGCGCCTCCAGATAGGCGCCCAGCGGACCTGACAGCGCCTCGCCGAATGCGGCGAGAGCCGGGCTCTGCAGCTGCAGCACATCCGGAAGCTGGCTGCCCTGGCGCAGCGAATGCCCGAACGGATGGGTCCGGAACGGATGCGCCGCTTTCAGTTCCGCCGCCAGCTGCGCGACATAAGCCTCAAGGCTCGTCCACCCCTCCGGCACGCTCAGCGGGCGCGCCTGCACGAACCGGTCATAATCGTAGAGCGCCCGGTAGCGGGCATCGCCCATCATCCGCCAGGCTGTGGCCAGCAGCGCGCGCACATGCTGCAGGCCCGGAAACTGCGCTGACAGGGGTGAAAGAATTTGCTCTGCACCCGGCGCATCCCCGGCCGCCAGCCGCGCGCGGGCAAGCGCCTCCCGCGTTGCCGGATCGGCCGGCGCGGTTCGCACAGCGGCTTCCGCAAACCGGATCGCCAGGGCCGGGTCGCCCGCTTCGGCAGACAGGTGCGCCGCATAGGCAAGCATTTGCACCGGGCAGCCCGGCTCTTCCGCCGGCCCCACAAGGGCCCCCAGCGCTGCAGGAACATCGCCCATGAATTCCAGCGCCTGCGCCTTCACCATCAGCAGCATCGGGTCCGCCCCCGGCCGGCGCAGGGCCGCCTCCAGACCGCGCAGCGCCTGAAACCGGTCTGCCGTGGTCATCCAGATCAGCTGCGCCGCCTCGAACTGCGCCGGCAGCGCATTCGGCCGGCGCCGCAGCACTTCGCGGTAGGCCCGGCGCGCCGCGTCCAGCTCGCCCCGCCCCATCTCTGCCCGCGCCAGCACCAGCCAGGTTTCCGGTGCGTCGAGTCCCGTCTTCAGCGCCCGGGCCGCGATCTCTGCCGCCTCCTTGTGCTGGCCGAGATCGCCCAGCAGGCTGGCGAGGTTGTGAAGCGCCACGCCGTTCGTGGGAAACCGCTGCGCCGCCTGCCGGTAGAGGCCAAGGGCTTCCTCCACCCGGCCGGCGGCTTTCAGCTGACCCGCCTGGCGGGTGAGGGCTTCCAGGGTCACCAGCATCGCCGTGCCTACACCATCACGAAGGTGACGATCACGAGCAGCCCGCCGAGAATCGAGACGACCACAAAGCCGGCGAAGAGCAGGAAAGTGGCCCTCAGGCCGGCCAGGATATGCCCGGTATCATACGCCACCCGCAGCGTGCGGCCGAGATACGCGAACATCGCCGGGATTGCCACGAGAGGCGAGAAAGGCGCGAATTTCGGAAAGGCCACGGACGCCAGCACAAGCGCGCCGAGCAGCACATGCAGGAAGGTCTGGAAATGCAGGCCGGTGATCAGGTTGTCATAGATGTATTTCCGCCGATGCCAGGCATAGGAAAAAGCCAGCAGCAGCGAGAAGACCGGCATGAACAGCAGCGTCAGGCGCGGGGCCCATTCCTTCAGCCGCTGGGCCACCCTTGTCTGGTTCTCGTAAATCCGCACCACCCGGTCTGCCGAGGCCTGCGCGGCGGCGACCTGAGCGGGGGGCATCTCCGGCCCGGCTTCTTCGGCGATCGCCGCGCGCAGCATCTCCCGGTCGATCGACCCGTCCGGCCGGATGAACTGCCTCATCACATCGCCGCTGCGCGCTTCCTCCAGCGCCGCCTCGACCGCCGCGCGCTGCGCGGGATCCAGCACCGCCTCATCCAGCCGGGCGCGCAATTCCGTGACCGCCTCATCATCGCCGAGCGACAGGGTGACGCCATCAAACTGCATCGTCCGGCCAGAGATCATCGCCGGATTGAAGCGGAACTCCAGCATCCAGGGCTGGCGCTCCAGCACGCCGAACACGATGATGTAGAAAATCACCGAGGACAGCAGGAACAGCCGGAAGGGCGGCACATAGCGGGCCCGCTTGCCGTCGATATAGTCCCGCGTCACCCGCCCCGGCCGGAAGAGCAGCGCGGGCAGGGTGCGCCACAATCGGCCATCAAAGGCGAACAGGTCGCCGATGCTGCTGGCAATCAGGCTGTAGCCCGGGCGCTGGAAGCTCGCGCCCAGCTGGCCGCAGGCAGGGCAGAAGCGTTCGGTGACCAGCGTGCCGCAATTGCGACACGGCTCGCCGGTGTCCACCGGATGACGCATTCCGCTGCTGAGCGCCCCGGCCGAAGCAAGGCCCGCAGCTTCCGCGTCATGCTCCACCCTGCCCTCCTGCGCAGCGCGCTGTCAGCTCACTCAGCCTTCATACCATCCCGGCAAAGGAACCGCGAGCGGTGGTTGTTCTTGGCATTGCCCACCCAGCCGGTCAGCGTCGGGTCGACAAGGTCCTGCGTCACCTGGTTCCACATCGGCGTGATGGGATAGTCTTCCAGCATCAGCTTTTCCGCCTCGGCAAACAGCTCGGCGCGGCGCACAAGGTCGAGCTCCCGGATCGCAGCCTCGATCAGCCGGTCATATTCGGGATTGGCATAGCCGCTATAGTTCTGCTGCCCGGTCTCCGACATCAGCAGGTAAAGGAAGTTCAGCGGGTCGTCATAATCGGCGAGCCAGGCCCCATCAGCGACCACGAAATCCTTCTCCCGCAGGCGCGCATACAGCACTTTAGTATCCTGCCGCACGATCACCGGCTGGACCCAGTTGCCGATCTCGGCCCAGTTCTGCTGGGCGATGGGCGCGACCTTCGGATTGTCGCCGGTCGAGCGGTGGATGAATTCGAAGCGCAGCGGATTGCCCGGGCCATAGCCGGCTTCCTGCAGCAGGGCGCGCGCCTGTTCGAGGCGCTCGGCGCGCGGCGTCTCCGCCCAGTAGACGGCCGGACGATCCGTCTCGTAATTCGCCATGGCCGGCGGCACCAGCGCATAGGCCGGCTGGAAGCCCGGCGCCAGAACGCTGCGGACCATGAACTCCCGGTCGAGGGCCAGCGACAGCGCCTTGCGCACGCGCACATCGTCAAACGGCGTGCGCTCCATATTGAAGCTCCAATAGGTGGTCAGCAGGCCGGGATAGGTGCGCGGCCAGCCGGGGAAACGCGCCTCGATCTCGGCCTGGCGGGCGCCGGAGAAGAAATTGTTGATGTCGAGTTCGCCGGCCGCGATCTTGTTCTCGACGGCGGTCTCATTCTCGAGCTCGAAATAGACGACCCGGTCGAAACAGGCTTCCGCCGCGCCGAAGCCGGTCGGGTTCTTTTCCGAGACGAGCTGGTCGCCCGTGCGCCAGAAGGCCAGCCGGTAGGGTCCGTTGACCACGATGTTCTCCGGCCGGATCCAGGCATCGCCGTAGCGTTCCACCGCATGGCGCGGCACCGGGAAGGTCGTGTAATGCGTCAGCAGGCCGAGGAAGTAAGGCGCCGGGGAATCCAGCGTGATTTCCAGCGTCTTGTGGTCAATCGCCCGCACGCCAAGCTGCTCGGGCGGCACCTCGCCGGCATTCACCGCCTGCGCATTGCGGATCAGCCAGAGGAGCGAGGCATATTGCGAGGCCGTTTCCGGCAGCTGGATGCGCCGCATCGCAAACTCGAAATCGTGCGCCGTGACGGGCACCCCGTCCGACCAGACATAATCACCCAGATGGAAGGTCCAGACCGTTCCGGTCTCGTCGGTTTCCCAGCGCTCGGCCATGCCGGGAACAGGCTGGCCGTCCACCCCGTCGGTCATCAGGCCGATGATCATGTCGCCGATGACGATGTTTTCCCAGGCGGCGGAGGATTTGTGCGGATCGAGCGTGTCGACCTTGGCCGAGATGCCGCGCCGGAGGGTGGGCACATCATCGCCGCGCGGGCCGCCACAGGCTGCAAGGCCGAGCACGAGGAGCGAGGCTGCCGCTCCGGCCATCAGGGATTTCAGGGTCATCGCGTTGTCACTCCTCAACTGGATGGCCGGCCGCCTCCGCAGCTCATGACCGTTCTGTCACCCTTGGTGCCAGACCGGGGGCAAGCTGCAAAGACTTCGCCGCACAAATGTCAGTTACTGACCGTCCTTGCCCCGCAACGAGCGCGCAAGGGGAAGGTTTGCCGCAGCCGCCCCATTCAGGAGGCAAGTTCGAAATGCGAGCGCGGGGTCGGCGCCGCATCCGGCGAAGCGACAACGCCCCGGCGGATCAGGTCCATCATGTGGCCGAGCACGCTCATCGCGGCGGCCGGGTGCAGGCGCTTGTCGACCTCGGCATAAAGCACCGAGACAATATCCGGAATGTGCGTCACGCCCGCCTGCATCTGCGCCAGGATGGCCGCCTCGCGCGCTTTGCGGTGATTGGCGTATTCAGTGATGAAGGTGTTGACGAAGTCCCTGCCCCGCACCGCCTCGCCATGCGTCGGCCAGAGCGTCTCGAAGCCGCGCGCGCGGATCTTCTCGAGGCTCGCCATATAGTCGCCCATGTCGCCATCCGGCGGCGAGACGACCGTGGTGGACCAGCCCATGATATGGTCGCCGGTGAAACAGGCGTTTTCCTCATGCAGGGCAAAGCAGAGATGGTTGGACGTATGGCCCGGCGTCTCGATCGCCTCCAGCGTCCAGCCGGGGCCTTCGAAGATATGGCCGTCGCGAACATAGACATCCGGCACGAAGCGCAGGTCATCCGGGCTGCCAAGCTCGTCCTTGGCGGTGTGGACGCCGTTATTCCAGGCATAGGTGCAGCAGCCGGCCCATTCGGCCAGCACCGGCGCCAGCGGGGAATGGTCGGAATGGCCGTGGGTGACGAGCACATGGCTGACCGTTTCGCCCTCGAGGGCGCGCTTGAGCGCCTCGAAATGCTCCTTCAGGTCCGGGCCGGGATCAATCACCGCAACGCGCCCCTGCCCGATGATGTAGACGCCGGTGCCGGTATAGGTGAACGGGCCGGGATTGTTCGCGATCACGCGGCGGATCAGCGGCGAGACCTGATCGACGCGGCCATACTCGAACTCGATCTCGCGAATGAAGGGAATTGCCATACTGTTCCTCGAACCCGTGTGCCGGGGGAGCGATCAGCGCGGCGCCGCTGCGAACGTCTCGGCGAAGGCCCGCGCCATCCGCCTTGTGGCCCGGAGTTTCGCCCCGAGCTTCAGCGCAACTGGCGGGCCCATATCGGTCTTGTTCGCATCGACGATGAAGATCTTCCCCGTCGCCTTGTCGCGTAGGACATCCACCCCGCCCCAGTCGAGCCCGATTTCGGCAGCAAAGGCCTCGATCACGGTGATTTCATCAGCTGAATAGCAATTCTTCGGCTCGTCGAGCAGCACTTCGACATTCTCGTTGAGGAAACGGCGCGCCAGCGGGCGGCGCTTGCGGAACACGATGATCGCCTTCCCACCGACGAGGCAGCAGCGCAGGTCCTCGACCAGCCCGCCGGGAATTTCGTTGTCGATCAGGCGCTGATAGGTCTTGCCCGGCACCGGTGCGTCCAGCGGGCCTTCGAGCACGCGGCCATCATGGGCGGCGTTCAGCTCGGATTTCTCAACCATCCGGCCCATGAAGGTGCGCGGATCGACCGCCAGCCCCTCGCCGCTGACCTTCTCGAAGGCCGCCGCGACGCGGGATTTGGAGATGTCCGTGCAGTTGAAGTTCAGGAGGTGGGCGCCGGGGCGCACGCGCGGCAGGCTGTTATGGGTCTCGGTCGAATCATCGAACTGCATGACGATGTCGGCCTCGGCCGTGTCATCGACGAGCCTGGCGCCGGAAACATGCATCACCGACCAGATGAAATACCAGGGCCGGGGCTTGTCCGGATGGAAGGCCATGCGCGGGCGGCGGTGACCGGCCAGCATCCGCGAAGTGCGCCAGGTCTGGACGAAGAAATAAAAGCAGAACCAGGTGAAGATGCTGTGCAGCAGCGCCAGGTCCGGAACAATCCGGTGGCCGGTTTTCTTGACCAGGATTGTGCCTGCATCAAACTTGAAATCGTCGGTCCACAAGCGGCCTGACATTGCCTTTACTCCTGGTGCCTCAGCATCCGGCCCCATGCGGGCATTTCCCTTGCACGGCTCTGCCTCCGCTTCAACACCCGCTTTGCGGCGCAACTGTGTCGGGGCCCTCAACTTACAGTAACTTAGAGCAGGTCGCGCAGGCTGGAGAGGTCATATCCGGCCCCCGCTGCGGCCTCGATGATGTCGTCAGCGGCGCCCTGCCCCGCATGGCCCAGCGCCCAGGCGGTGACCGAGCGGGTGCCGGTGCGGCAATAGGCGAGCACGGGCTGGGGCGCCTCGTTCAGGATATGGTTCATCCGCTCGACGATTTCCGGCGTCGGGGCGCCTGAGAATGGCAGCGCCGCAAAGGTCAGCCCGAGCGCCTCCGCCTTGACGCGGATCGCGCCCATGCGCGGCTGGTCCACCCCGCCTTCACCGTCCGGGCGGTTGGCGATCAGCGTCTTGAAACCTGCTGCGGCAATCGCCTCGACATCCTCTTCGGTGATCTGCGGGGCGACCGCGAAATCCGGAGTGACGCGCCGAATGTCAACCATGCTCGAAAACTCCTGAACTTGCAGCCGATTGCTTGATCCCGCCGCCTGGCAAGCTAGGAAGGAAGTGGGGCCTTGCCAAGCCGGGCGTGGCTTAGACCGTTCAACCCTTTGTGACCAGAGGCTATCCGCCGGTGAAAACGCTGCAGCGCGCCGTACGACGTATTCCCTGGGGCTATACCGCCCGGCGCCTGCTGATCGCGATTCCGACGATGCTGGCCATCATCACGGTCGCCTTCCTGATGATGCGCGCCGCGCCCGGCGGACCGTTCGATTCAGACCGCCGCCTGCCCCCGGCCACCGAGCGGGCGATTGCCGAGAAGTTCGGCTTCGACAAGCCGCTGCACGAGCAATACTTCTCCTATGTCGCCGGTGTCGTGCAGGGCGATTTCGGCCCCTCCTACAAGACGCTCGGCAAGAGCGTGAACGAGCTGATCGCAGACGGCCTGCCGATTTCGCTGGCGCTTGGCAGCCTGACCATGCTGGTCGCGCTGATCCTCGGCACCGCGCTCGGGATATTCGCGGGCCTCAGGCAGAATACAGCGGGCGATTATGGCGTGATGGGGGTCGCCATGGCAGGCATCTCCATCCCCACCTTCGTGACGGGCCCGATCTTCATCCTCATCTTCGCCCTCGGCGCCGGCATCTTTGCCGTGGGCGGGCTCGGCACATGGCCGAACATCGGCATGAGCTGGCACAACATGACCCTGCCGGTGCTGACCCTCGCCCTGCCGCAGATCGCCATTATCTCGCGCCTGATGCGCGCCTCGATCATCGAGACGATGCGCTCCAACCATATCCGCACCGCCCGCGCCAAGGGCCTCGCCGAGCGCGACGTGATCCTCCGCCACGCCCTGCCGGCCGCGCTGATGCCGCTCGTCTCCTATGCCGGCCCCGCGACCGCCAAGGTGATGACCGGCTCGGTCGTGATCGAGAAGATCTTCGGCCTGCCGGGCCTTGGCAGCTATTTCGTCGATGGGGCGCTCAACCGCGACTATACCCTCGTGATGGGGGCAATCATCGTCTATGCGGCGCTGATCATCGTGCTCAACCTCATTGCCGACATCCTCTATGCGATGCTCGACCCGAAAGTGAAGTACGACTGATGGCGAGCCTCGATCCGATCCTCGACCCCACCGGCCGCGCCGAAACCGTGCGCACCGCCATCACCGGCGGCCGCTCGCTCTGGGATGATGCCCGCGCGCGCCTTTTCCGCAACAAGGCGGCCGTCGCCTCGATGTGGGTGCTCGGCTTCATCGTGCTGATGGCCGTGTTCGGCCCGATGGTGTGGGTGCATGACTACCGCACGATTTCCGACGCCCGGATGATCGCGCCGACGCTGCAGAACTGGCACATCCTGGGCACCGACCTGCAGGGCCGCGACCTGATGGCCCGCCTTATGGTCGGCCTGCGCATCTCGCTCACGGTCGGCCTCGTCGCCACACTCGTCAGCCTCATCATCGGCGTCACCTGGGGCGCCACCGCCGGCTATCTCGGCGGCCGGGTCGACAATTTCATGATGCGCATTGTCGATGTGCTCTATGCCCTGCCCTTCATCTTCTTTGTCATCCTGCTGCTGACGGTGTTCGAGCGCAACATCGTGCTGATCTTCGCCGCCATCGGCGCCATCGAATGGCTGACCATGAGCCGCATCGTGCGCGGCCAGACGCTCGCCCTGAAAGGCAAGGAATTCATCGAGGCGGCCCGCGCCGCCGGTGTCTCGCAGGCCGGCATCATCACGCGCCACATCCTGCCGAATGTCATCGGCCCGGTCGCGGTCTATGTGACGCTGACGATCCCCGTCGTGATCCTTGCGGAGAGCTTCCTCTCCTTCCTCGGCCTCGGCGTGAACGAGCCGCTGACTTCGCTGGGCGTGCTGATCTCCGAGGGCACGCGCGTGATGGAAGAAAAGCCCTGGATCCTGATTGCTCCGGCGGTCGTCATGTCGGTCACGCTGCTCTGCCTGAACTTCATCGGCGACGGCCTGCGCGACGCGCTCGATCCCAAGGAACGCTGAGCCGCCCGCCAGACTCTGCGGCGCAAGCAAGGCCCTATCCACGTTTTTGAAGCCGGCTTCGCCCGGCCACCAAGCTTTTTCCATGTCACCCCGGCGAACGCCGGGGCCCAGTATTTTATGGGGTTTCACAGCTCCAAACCGGGCGCGCCCTGAAAGCTCCGCAGCCGGGCACCCGGAAAAACCACCCCTCCCAATCCGACCGGGTTCGCCCCATGCGATACTCCTCTTCGAAGCCGGGCTTTCCGGCTTCGGGTCGGCCGTCCGGGTTATGGGAGTCTCCCGGCCGGCCAAACTGCGGATGGGGACGGCTCCGTGGCCACGGGGACAGAACTGTCAAACCTTGAATATCCTACCGTCCCCGGACATGATGGGCCCCAGCCCCTTCCGCAGGACCTCAAGGCCAGCAAAACCGGAAGGGGAAGCCCTGTCCGGCTGAAGCTGTTTCAATCCTGTTATCCGTATGCGTCTTACTTTGTCATCCCGGCGAACGCCGGGACCCAGACTCACAAGCGCCGCACTCAACGTCTCTGGGCCCCGGCGTCCGCCGGGGTGACATGGAGTAGGGCAGTTGACCCAGCCCCCGGAATTCCGGCCATGAATTTGCAGACTCTCTCGATTAGATGCTCTGAGACCCAAGTCTGGACCACTACCGGCTAGAGTTTTCCGGCCTTTTTCACACTGGCGGACTGGTGACGCCAGCATGATTGATCAGCGCCGCCGGGGGTTTGTTCCCGATGGCG
>NZ_JBKBXW010000038.1:0-21739 GCF_046313735.1 Hyphomonas sp. | reverse complement strand
CTCAACCATTCTTACGGCGCGCTCACGCACCTCAGGCGAATACCGCCCCTGTCTTCTCTGCTCTGTCATGGCTCCAATCTCTCAAGAAAAGGAGCCTCCGGTAAACCCGGGGAGGTTCAGCATGTGTCATCCTCTCTAATCGAGAGAGTCTGCAAATTCATGGCCGGAATTCCGGGGGCTGGGTCACCGCCTTCATCGCTACAGTGGCAATGGCTGTATTCCCGTCCCTGTTGATCCCTGCACAATCCTGTTCCTGAGGGGCCTGCCGAAGCCTTCGGCCGATATCTCGAACACATCGCCCGTCTGCGCCTCAAAGCTGTCCGAGAAGCTCAGTGTTGCGGTCCCGAAGAAATGTACGTGCACGTCACCTGGCCGCCGGAACGCGGCATACTTGAAGTGATGTGCCTCAAGGTTCCTGACCGAATGGCTCATATTGTCTTCGCCGCTCAGGAAAGGCTTTTCCCAGATGGTTTGCCCGTCGCGGAGAATTCGGGAGCGGCCAAGAACCGTGCCTGGCAATTCGCCAATCCGCAACTCCGGCCCCATGGAGCAGGGGCGCAGTTTCGAATGCGCGAGATAGAGGTAGTTGATCCGTTCTGTCTTGTGATCGGAGAATTCATTGCCGACACAAAAGCCCAGCCGCCTTGGCCGGCCGGTCGCATCGATCACATAAATGCCCGCGATTTCTGGTTCTTCGCCGCCATCCAGTGCAAAGTCCGGCGATATGAGATCGCCCCCGGGCGGCGCGATGCTCGCCCCATCCCCCTTATAGAACCATTCGGGCTGGACGCCGCCTTCGCCACTCTGCGGCTTGCCGCCTTCCAGTCCCATACGGAACATTTTCATCGAGTCTGTCAGCGCGTCGTCGCCAGCCGACAGTTTCGCATGCATCGCATCTCGCGCGTCGGCGCTGCCGAGATGGGTGAGCCCCGTGCCTGTCACCAGCAGGTGCGCGGGGTCCGGATGCATGATCGGCGGCATTAGCCGTCCTTCCGACCACAGATCATCATAGGAAATCCGCGCGGTGCCTTCGGCTGCCTGCGCAGCATCGGGAAGGCTGACACCCTGCTTCAGCACATCCTGCACAAATTCATACATCGACATCGCCAGTGCGAGAGGCGCCAGTGTGGTATCATTTACCACCCGTGCGACGCGGGCTTCACCGCCATCATCGAGGAATTGAACGAGGTTCATTGTATTCGAGACCCGGAGATGCCGGAGACTTCGCCGAAATCCTGCCGCGACTCCTCCAGCAACACCTGCATCGCCTCAGCGGCCAGCGCGCTGTCGCGCTGCAGGATCGCATCGCAGACGGCTTTGTGGCGCGGCAGCGAAAGGTCGTGTGTCTCCGGATGCCGGCTCGTCAGCTCGATGGAAAATCTGAGAGCGTTGTGCAGCGTCCGGCCGATATGGGCGAGGAAGGGGTTCTTCGTCGCGTCCACAATCGCCAGATGGAATTCAAGATCCGGGTCGAGCAGGTCGAACGCAGTGTCGGCGTCTTCCATCGCCTGGTAGGCGGCGTTGATCCGCTCAAGGTCAGCAGCATCGGCATGCTTGGCCGCCAGCGCCGCCGCACCGGGTTCATACACCATGCGGGTCTCAAACAGGAAATCGATGAAAGCCTGCTCCGGCAGCGTCTCGATCGTCCAGCGCAGCACATCGGGGTCGAGCATCGACCAAGATTCTCGTGTCCGCACGATTGTGCCAACCCGTGAGCGGGATTCAACCAGTCCCTTTGCCATCAGTACCTTGGTGACCTCGCGAAGGATCGGCCGGCTTACATCGAACTCCGCCCCGAAATACTGCTCGCTCGGCAGCCTCTGGCCGACAGGATAGTCGCCAGACACGATGCGCCGGCCCAGCGTTTCGACCAGTTGTTCAGTGAGGTTCCGGGGTTTCAGGGCCATGACTTAAACCAATGTGTTGGCAGCTCATTGATCATATTGTATGACCAAAGCCGTGAAATCAAGCCGCCGGCGAAAATGACTGGCGAAAGCAGGGGGCAGGGCGCTGCATGGCGGGCGACAAGAAGACACTGAGGTCGCAGGCCTGGTTCGGTACCGCCGACAAGAACGGCTTCATGTACCGCTCCTGGATGAAGAATCAGGGGATTCCGGCCCATCAGTTCGAGGGCAAGCCAGTCATCGGCATCTGCAACACATGGTCGGAGCTGACACCCTGCAACGCCCATCTCCGCGGCCTCGCAGATCGGGTAAAGCAAGGCGTCTATGAGGCCGGCGGCCTGCCGGTGGAGTTCCCGGTCTTCTCCAATGGCGAATCGAACCTTCGCCCCACCGCCATGATGACCCGCAACCTCGCGAGCATGGATGTGGAGGAAGCCATTCGCGGCAATCCCGTGGACGGCGTTGTCCTTCTTGTCGGCTGCGACAAGACCACACCGGCCCTGCTGATGGGCGCGGCGAGCTGCGATGTGCCCGCGATTGTCGTCAGCGGCGGGCCGATGCTGAACGGATACCATCGCGGCAAGGCCGTCGGCTCCGGCACGCTCGTCTGGCGCATGAATGAGCAGCTGAATGCCGGACAGATCGACATGAAGGAGTTCATGGCTGCGGAGCAGTCCATGTCCCGCTCGGCCGGATCCTGCAACACGATGGGCACAGCCTCCACCATGGCCTGCATGGCCGAGGCGCTTGGCGTGACCTTGCCGGAGAACGCGGCCATCCCGGCGGTCGATGCGCGCCGCTATGTCCTTGCGCACATGTCCGGCATGCGCGCGGTGGAGATGGTGCGGGAAGATCTCGTCCTGTCGAAACTGCTGACGCGCGCTGCCTTCGAGAATGCCATCCGCGCGAATGCGGCCATCGGCGGGTCCACCAATGCGGTCATTCACCTGAAAGCCATTGCCCAGCGCATCGGCGTGGATTTGACGCTGGATGACTGGCAGGTCCTTGGCGCAAATGTGCCGACATTAGTGGACCTTCAACCCTCCGGGCGCTTCCTGATGGAGGAGTTTTACTATGCCGGCGGTCTTCCCGCCGTTCTCCGACGCCTCGGAGAGATGGGCCTGCTACATCGCGACGCCCTGACTGCGAATGGCCAGGCGATCTGGACCAATGTGAAAGACGCGCCCTGCCATAATGACGAAGTGATCCGCCCTGTTGATAACCCGCTCGTCGAAAGCGGCGGCATTTGCGTCCTCAGAGGCAATCTCGCACCGCGCGGCGCTGTGCTGAAAGTCTCCGCCGCGACGCCCGGACTGCTCGCCCATCGCGGCCGTGCCGTCGTGTTTGAGAATTTCAATGACTACAAAGCGCGCTATGCGGATCCGGAACTCGATATCGACGAGACCTGTATCATGGTGCTGCGCAATTGCGGGCCGAAGGGCTATCCCGGCATGGCCGAAGTCGGGAATATGGGCCTGCCGCCCAAGCTCCTGAAACGCGGCATCACCGATATCGTCCGCATCTCCGATGCGCGTATGAGCGGCACGGCCTTTGGTACTGTCGTCCTGCATGTTACCCCAGAAGCGGCCGAGCTTGGTCCCCTCGCCATCGTGCAGGACGGCGACATGATCGAACTGGACGCCCGCGCCGGCCGCCTGCATCTTGAAGTCTCGGACGCCGAAATCGAAGCGCGTCTGTCTGTTCTCCGCGTGAACCTGACCCTGCCGCCCGCTGGCGGCTATGAGGGGCTTTATCGCCGCCATGTTCTGCAGGCGGATGAAGGCTGTGACTTTGACTTTCTGATCGGCTGTCGCGGCGCAGGTGTCCCACCACATTCCCATTGAGCCTCTGACATGACCGCACCTCCGCCCCTGACCAACATCTATCCCAGCCTCGCGGGCCGGAGTGTGTTCATCACTGGCGGCGCAACCGGCATTGGCGCTGAACTCGTCGCCGCCTTCGCTGCGCAGAACTGCAAGGTCAGCTTCGCCGACCGGCAGGCTGAAGCGGGCCACGCCCTCGCATCAGCAACCGGCGCCCTGTTCTTCGATTGCGACCTGCGCGACATCAGCGCGCTGAACGAAGCAATCGCCAAAGCTGGCGAAGCACAGGGGACTATCAGTATACTGATCAACAATGCTGCCGACGATACCCGGCACGACTTTAGCAGTATCACCCCCGCCGAATGGGATGACCGTATCGCGGTAAACCTCCGCCACGTTTTCTTTGCCATTCAGGCCGTCCACCCCCAGATGCTGCAGGCTGGCGGGGGATCAATCATCAATTTCGGCTCGATGAGCTGGTATGAATGCCAGGGCGGCATGACCGGCTACACCACCTCCAAAGCCGCCATCGAAGGCCTCACCCGCGGCCTCGCGCGTGATCTCGGAACAGACAATATCCGCATCAACACGCTCGTGCCCGGCTGGGTGATGACTTCGAAGCAGAGAGCCCTCTGGGTCGGCGAGGAGGTCAAGCGCGAGATCGAGCGCGGGCAATCGCTCAAGGAAGAACTTCTGCCACAGGATATCTGCGCAATGGCGCTGTTCCTCGCCTCGGATGATGCACGAATGTGCACGGCGCAGGCGTTTATCGTCGATGGCGGATGGATATGAGGAACAAGGGAGGACACCATGAAACAGATACTGGCCCTGATCGCCGGCGCCATACTGATCGCCGCTTGCGGATCGGAAGAGGCCGAACGCTCCGCTGACGGACGGCTCACGGTCGGCTTCTCCCAGATCGGCTCTGAAAGTGGCTGGCGCACATCCTTCACCCAGGCTGTGCAGTCCGAAGCCCGCAACCGGGATATCACCCTCAGATTCTCCGACGCCCAGCAGAAGCAGGAAAACCAGATTCGCGCCGTCCGCAGTTTCATTGCACAGGGCGTTGATGCTATCATCATTGCACCGGTGGTCGAAACAGGCTGGCGGCCTGTGCTGACCGAAGCCCAGCGCGCCGGCATCCCGGTTGTCATCATCGACCGGAACATGGCGCTGGAGGATGACAGCCTTTATCTCACCCGCGTTGCCTCGGATTTCGTCGAGGAGGGCCGCAAGGCTGCCCGCTGGCTGATGGACGAGACGGGCGGAGACTGCGCCATTGTCGAACTTCAGGGCACTGTCGGTGCCTCCGCCGCGATTGATCGCATGAGCGGCTTCAATGAGGTGATCGCAGACTATCCGAACGCCCGGATCGTCATGTCACAGACGGCAGATTTCACACGAACACGCGGCAAGGACATCATGGTGACATTCCTGCGCGCCATGAACCCAAAAGATATCTGCGCCGTCTGGGCCCACAATGACGAGATGGCGCTCGGCGCGATCATAGCCATGAAGGAAGCAGGTGTCGCGCCGGGCCGCGACATTCTGGTGGTCTCCGTTGACGCTGTGCCGGATATCTTCAAGGCGATGTCCGATGGTGACGCGAACGCCACCGTCGAGCTCAGCCCCCATATGGGCGGGCCCGCTTTTGATGCGATTGAAGCGCATCTGCGGGGCGAAAGCGTTCCGAAACTCATCCCGGTAAACGGGGATCTGTTCACTCAGGAAACCGCCGCCGAAGAATACCGCAGGCGGACATCCGGCGAGGCGCGCTGACACGATGAACACCCCAGCGCCGCTTCTTTCACTGACGGGCGTCCGGAAAGTATTTCCGGGCGTCACGGCGCTCGATGATGTTGATTTTGAGGTGACTGCAGGGGAAATCCACGCGCTTCTCGGCGAGAACGGCGCAGGTAAATCAACCCTCATAAAAGTGCTGACAGGTGTTTATCCGCGCGATGACGGGGACATGCAACTCGGCGGTGCGGCCTTGTCGCCACGATCAGTTGCGGATGCGCAAGCGGCTGGCATCAGTACGGTGTATCAGGAAGTCAACCTGCTCCCGAACCTGTCCGTCGCCCAGAACCTGATGCTTGGGCAGGAGCCTGAACGCTTCGGCCTCACCGACTGGAGGCGGATGAATGAGTCCGCCCGGCACATTCTGGAGCGGTTCCGGCTGGATATCGATGTCACCCGGCCCCTCGGTCAGTTCTCGGTGGCCGTCCAGCAGCTCATCGCCATCGCGCGCGGTGTGCAGCAGTCGGCTCAAATTCTCGTGCTGGACGAGCCGACCGCCAGTCTCGACAAGACAGAAGTGCAGGCCCTGTTCGATCTCCTCCGTGGCCTGAGGGCGGAGGGATTGGGCATCATCTTCGTCACTCACTTCCTGGATCAGGTCTACGCCCTCGCTGACCGGATCACGGTCCTGCGAAACGTTATGAAGATTGGCACGTTCGAGGCTGCGCAACTGCCCCGCGCAAAACTGATTGAACACATGCTCGGCTATGAACTCCAGGGCCTCGCCGCCGGCGAACCGGCTTCGCGCGGCGCCGCATCCGCAAACGAGGGCGCCGCCCTTTCCATCGAGAATGCCTGCATTGAGGGCTCCGTTCAGGATATCAGCTTCATCGCCCGCCCCGGAGAAGCCATCGGCCTCTCCGGGCTGCTTGGCAGCGGGCGCACAGAAGTCTGCCGCGCACTGTTTGGCGTCGACAGGCTCTCAAGCGGCGAGATTTGCCGCGACGGCCGGCCGGTGCATCTAACCTGCCCGAGCAATGCCATAGCCGCCGGCATCGCCCTTTGCCCGGAAGACCGGAAAGCTGACGGCATTGTCGGTGAGCTGAGCGTTCGCGAGAACATCATTCTTGCGCTCCAGGCCCAGCGCGGCTGGTGGCGTCCACTGACAATCAGGGAGCAGCGCGCTCTGGCGGACAAGGCCATCGCAGACTTCAGGATTGCAACACCTGATGGCGAAAAGGCAGTCAGATTACTCAGCGGAGGGAACCAGCAGAAAGTCATTCTCGCCCGCTGGCTCGCCATTGCGCCCGGTGTTCTGCTCCTGGATGAGCCCACGCGGGGCATCGATATCGGTGCCCATGCCGAAATCCTCCGCCTGATCCGGGAGCTCTGCCATCGTGGCATGACACTGATCGTCACTTCGTCCGAACTCGAAGAGCTTGTCGCCTTCAGCCACCGCGTCATCGTGCTCCGCGACTTTCGCCAGATCGCCGAACTGGAAGGCGGAGACATCACCGAAGACAACCTCCTGCAGGCAATCGCGTCATGACCGGCCCCGGAGCAATTCTGTCGGCTTTGCAGCGCCGCCGTATGCTCTGGCCGCTCCTCGCGCTTGGCCTGATCTGGCTGGTAATCCTGGTTCTGAATCCCGCATTCTTTACTTTCACCGTTCGAGATGGGCGGCTGATCGGCGGTCTTGTTGATATCTTCAATCGCGGCGCACCGATTGCCCTTATCGCTCTCGGCATGTCGCTCGTCATTGCAACCGGCGGCATTGATCTGTCCGTCGGCGCAGTGATGGCAATTGCTGGCGCTGTTGCTGCCAATATGATCGTGGGCGGAGCATTCCCGATCTGGATGGTCATTGGCGCAGGGCTCTGCGCGGGCCTTGCCGCAGGCCTCATGAACGGCACACTCGTGGCGGGGCTCGTCGTCCAGCCGATTGTCGCAACGCTCATCCTGCTCGTCGCTGGCCGGGGTGTTGCGCAACTGATCAATGACGGCCAGATCGTGACGTTCCAGAATGAGGCGTTCGCTTTCATCGGCGTCGGCACTATTCTGGGCCTGCCAACGCCGATCTGGCTGGTCGCAGCTCTCCTCGCCGGTTTGCTTGCCCTGACGCGCGCAACAGCGCTTGGCCTGTTCATCGAAGCAGTCGGCGCGAACGCCGCTGCCAGCCGTTATGCCGGCATCCCGGTGCGTTCAGTGAAGCTGTCCGTATACGCCCTCGCCGGTCTGTGCGCCGCCCTTGCCGGCCTTGTCGCAACAGCTGACATCCAGGGCGCGGACGCCAACAATGTCGGCCTCTGGATTGAGCTTGACGCGATCCTCGCGGTCGTCATCGGCGGCGCGAGCCTGATGGGCGGGCGATACTCCCTCATTCTGGCAGTCATTGGCGCGCTGATCATCCAGTCTCTCAATACCGCGATCGTGCTGTCGGGAATTCCGCCCAAGTTCAATCTCGTGATCAAGGCGCTGGTGATCATTTGCGTGCTCCTGCTGCAATCCCCGGCCTTTCAGGCGCAGATTGCCACCCTGCGGGCGAGGCGGGTCACATGATCGATTCCCGTCATACGCCTGTCTTCATTACCTACGGCTTGTTCGCAGCCCTCTTCCTTTTGGGATCCCTTCAGTATGAAGGGTTCGGAACCCTCCGCGTCTTTCTGAATCTGTTTACGGATAATGCCTTTCTCGCCGTGACCGCCATCGGCATGACATTCGTGATCCTTTCTGGCGGAATAGATCTGTCCGTCGGCTCTGTGATTGCGTTCACGGGTGTTCTGACTGCAGTACTGATACAGTCCGGCTGGCCGCTCTATCTTGTCTTTCCGCTTGCCCTGATGATCGGTGCAGTCTTTGGCGCCAGCATGGGCTGCCTGATCCACGCCTACAAACTCCAGCCTTTCATAGTCACGCTTGCCGGAATGTTCCTGATGCGCGGGCTCGCGGTCGTCGTCAGTGAGCGGTCGATCCCGATCGAGCATGACTTCTACCATGCCGTGAACGCTGCTGGCGTCATGTTGCCGGGCCGCGCTTTTCTGAGCGCGCAGGCGCTCATCCTGGTGATCATTCTGTGTGGCGCACTGGTGCTCGCGCACTATCGCCGCTTCGGCACCTATGTGTACGCCATCGGCGGCAATCCGGAATCGGCGCGTCTCATGGCGGTGCCGATCGCGCGAACGACTATAGGCATTTACGCGCTCAGTTCCTTCCTCGCGGCTCTCGCGGGCATCATGTTTTCTTTTTATACTTCGTCCGGCTACGCCCTTGCCGCAGTCGGCATGGAGTTGGACGCAATCGCGGCTGTCGTCATCGGCGGCACCTTGCTGGCGGGTGGATCCGGCTATGTGATCGGCACGCTCGGCGGCGTTTTGCTCATGGGGCTTGTCCAGACCTACATCGCCTTCAATGGCGCCCTCAACAGCTGGTGGACGAAGATCGTCATAGGCCTTCTGGTGCTCGTATTCGTCTGTTTCCAGCGCCTCAATCAACCAGGCCTCGCTTCAAAAAAACAACGTACAAAGACGGTTCGTCGAACCGCCTGAATCCCCATCACCGCCCGGCTCCAAGTCTGCTGAAAGTTTGCTCATGACCGAAACATTGTCCGGATACCATCTGATCGAGGGAGAATGGCACGCATCAGACAAGCGCTTCAAATCCCTGGGGCTCGACGGGCTGGAGTTCAAAGTGTCCAGCGGGGGCGCCCCGGAAATCGATCTCGCGGCGCGGGCGGCTCATGTGGCGTTCAAATCCTATTCCCAGACGACACGGGAGCAGCGTGCGGCCTTTCTGGAAAAAATCGCGGACTGCATTGAGGCCCGCGCCGAAGACATCACCGCAGCCGGCACTGCAGAGACCGGCCTCCCGGCTGCGAGGCTCAACGGTGAGCGGGGCCGGACCACGGGCCAGCTCCGTCTGTTTGCGGAGCATATCCGTGCAGGCGGCTATCTCGACCGGCGGCACACTCCGGCCCAACCGGATCGCCAGCCCGCACCCCGGCCGGACCTTCGCCTCGTCCAGCGGCCCATTGGCCCCGTCGCGGTGTTTGGCGCTTCGAACTTCCCGCTCGCCTTCTCTACCGCTGGCGGCGACACGGCTGCAGCCCTCGCTGCGGGCTGCCCGGTGGTCGTCAAGGCGCATCCCGCTCATCCGCGCACTGGCGAACTGGTCGCGCGCGCGATCTCAGAGGCAATTGAGGCCTGCGGCATGCCGGCGGGCGTCTTCGGGTTCGTCCAGGGCGAGACGCATGAGGTTGGCGCCGCCCTCGTTTCACATCCGCTGATCAGGGCCGCCGCATTCACGGGTTCCCTGCGTGCCGGCAGGGCCTTGTTTGACATTTGTGCGGCGCGCCCGGAGCCCATCCCGTTCTATGGCGAGTTCGGCTCGGTGAACCCTGTGTTCCTGCTGCCAGACGCTTTGCGCGAACGAGCAACCCAGATCGGCGAAGGCTGGGCCACGTCGCTGACGCTCGGTGCCGGGCAGTTCTGCACCAACCCCGGCATCGTTTTCGCAGCGCAGGGGTCGGAATTGGACGCGTTTACAAGCGCAGCCATCACGGCACTGAACAAGTCTGCGCCGCAGATCATGCTGACAGACGCCATAGCCGCATCCTACAAGAAAGGATGTAACCACATCCGGGAGGTCCCGGGCGTTGAAACTCTTGTCGCCCATCAGGCCAGTGGCCGCCTCGGCGCTCCGTCACTGTTCCGCGCTTCCTTCGATGCCTGGCTCAGCAATCCCGTCCTTGCCGAAGAAGTCTTCGGCCCTGCTGGGATAATTGTCGTTCTGCAGGGGCCGGACGATTTCCCGCGTGCTGCCGAAACGCTGTCAGGGCAACTGACGGCGACAATTCATATGCAGCCTACGGATCATGATCTCGCTGTTGGCCTGCTCCCCTCTCTGGAGCGGATCGCAGGCCGGATCCTGTTCAACGGCTTTCCGACAGGCGTTGAAGTGGCCGATGCCATGGTTCATTCCGGCCCGTACCCTGCCACGAGCAATTTCGGCGCGACATCTGTCGGCACGATGGCCATCCGCCGCTTCCTGCGCCCTGTGTGCTACCAGGACATGCCGGAAGGCCTGTGGCTTCCGGATTTTTCGTAAGGCTTCAGGGAATGAAGCGGGAAGCGGTGAGGCCGCAAGCATTTGTCTGGTAAATCAACAGGCCGCCGGAGAGTGGAAACGCGTTCAGGGCGTCCTCATCCAGGCCGGTTCGAGCCGAGGTCACGAAGGCAATATTGCGCTCCGCTCCGCCGAACGCAATACAGGTTGGCCGGGGCACAGGCAGGCGGAACTCCTGAGTGATTGCGGTATCTGCGGATATGACTGCGATCTTTCCTGTGTCCCACAGCGCCGCCCAATAACGGCCCGCCGTGTCAAATGCTGCGCCATCCGGTGTCCCGGGGGCCAACTGTGTGAAAGGCGTGGCACTGACCGTGCCGGCATCAGCCGCCACGCGCGCGCTGTAGACCGTCCCGCTGACTGTATCCGAGAAATAAAATTCTTCGCCTGAAGGGGCCCAGGCAAGGCCATTCGGGATGCCCAGCCCAGCTATCATCAGGTCCGCGCCGGATTTCGGACAAAGCCTGTAGAAGCCCGTCTCGGCTTCCAGCTTGCCGCCTCCATCCTTCATGGATCCCGCCCAGAAGCGCCCATCCGGGGCGACCTTGCCATCATTCATACGGATGTTCTTTGGCTGTAAACCGGCTGGATGGGAGAGCCATCTGATCGCTGCCGTTTCTGGCCAGAACAATGCAAAGCCGGTTTCAAACGCGCAGACGAGGCAATCATCATCGCCCGCCACAAAGCCGAACGAACCGAGGCGCTCCGGGACCATGAAGGCCTTCACTTCCCGCGCCGGCCAACTCATCCGGTATAGCCGGCATGAGAGTATATCGGTCCACCAGACCGTCTGGTCGCTCTCTCGCCACAGGACGCCTTCGCCCAGCGCATTTCCCACTTCTTCGCAACCCAGAAACTCAAACTGAATACTCATGGGCAGCCAGTATCACCCGGAAATGCGGTCAGCGGAAATTCGCTGCTCTAAGTTGCATATGTGTTCCCTGCGGGCAACGGCAGATAAGATGGGTGGCAAACGGACAGAATCCGCTTGCTGTTCCTTGCCGGGAGACAGAGCGTGGCGTTGAAGCTCCTATTCTGAGGGTATCCCATGAAACTTTTTGCTGTGTTCGTCGGCGGGGATCATCCGCGCGCCAATATCGAGGTGCATGATTTGCGCTTCGTAGTCGGCGAGACGCTTGAGGCGACGGTGCCGGACCTGCGCGCCGGATGGTGGGGCAAGCCATCCTCGCTGCATATGGATGGATATGCCGAGTTGGCCGCGGTCGATGGCTGGGAGGTGGAAGTGCGGGCCGGCCCAGCCGAGGAGGCAGGATTGGCGCCGGAAGGGGCAGCGCGCGGGCTCTGGTTTGTCAATCTGGGCGGCTATACGCCGGACCTGTTCGGGGAGCAGCATAATTACCTTTTCCTGGCCGGGACGGACCGGGCGGAGATCTGGACGCGGGCGCGGGCGCTTTCGCCGGAATGGACAGGCCGGCATAAGGACAATTTCACCCGAGTGGACGCGATGATCGAGGTGAACACGCTCCTTGCCCGTGAAGGCTGGCATGTGCGGCTGGAGAAGCCCGCTGAACCTGGCGCGGGGGTACGGATCGTGTCTGATTACATCCGGCTGTGATGCCATGGCGCGGTTGGAAGCGCGTGTAACATTTCTGACAGAAGGGCCTTGCCATTGCGCCCGTCATCCGCACAGTTCGCCCGGGTTGCGATGGGAGTATTCGAATGAGTGAGGCGGCAGCTGCAGAGCGGCAGAAAGGTTTTCTCGGCTTTGTCGAGCGTACAGGCAACAAATTGCCTGACCCGGTCTTCCTGTTCTTCTACCTCATCTTCGGGCTGATCCTGATTTCGGTGGCCTGCGCGATGCTGGGCGTCTCAGCGCCGCACCCGACACAGCTGCAGGCCGACGGGACGCCGGTGATGATCACCTCGCAGAGCCTGCTCTCCTCAGCCAACCTGCAGCGGCTGTGGGTGGAGATGCCGACGACGTTCACGCACTTCCATCCGCTGGGTTACGTGCTGGTGGTGATGCTGGGCGCGGGCGTGGCGGAGCGGTCCGGCCTGTTTGCGAGCGGCATCCGTTCAGCCGTGCGCGGGGCGCCGAAATTCCTGCTGACGCCTGTGGTGGCAGCCGTGGCGATGGTGTCGAACCATGCGGCGGATGCGGGTTACGTGGTGATGATCCCGCTCGCGGCGGTGCTGTTTGCCTCGGTCGGGCGCCACCCGCTGGCCGGGATTGCGGCGGCTTTTGCAGGCGTGTCGGGCGGGTTTTCGGCAAACATCGCGCCGGGCCAGCTTGATGCGCTGCTGTTCGGTATTACCGAAACGGCAGTGACCGGCAGCGGTCTCGACACTTCCTGGCAGGTGAATTTTGCCGGAAACTGGACCTTCATCTCGGTTCTTCTGCTGCTCTATCTGCCGATCATCTGGTTCGTGACCGACAAGATCATCGAGCCGCGGCTGGGCAAATGGACGCCGGACGCGAAACAGGCGGAGGCCTACGGCGATGAGGACAAGCCGCTGACGCCGGAGCAGAAGAAAGGTCTCGGCCGGGCGGGTCTTGCAATCCTGGCGGTGTGCGCGCTGTGGGCGTTCATGACGCTGGGGCCGGATTCCCCGCTATACCTGAGCGATGCGGACTTTGCCGCGCAGGGGCTGACGGCCGATCAGATCGGCGAGAAGGAATGGTATGACCGGATGGCCCCGTTCTTCCGCTCCCTTGTTGGCGCGTTCTTCATCCTCTTCCTCGCCGCTGGATGGGCGTACGGATCTGCCGCCGGCACGATCAACAACCACCGCGACCTTGTCGGCATGATGGCCGAGGCGATGAAGGATATGGGCTACTACCTCGTCCTCGCCTTCGCGGCGGCGCATTTTGTGGCGATGTTCAACTGGTCGAACCTTGGCCTCATCACCGCCGTGCACGGGGCCGATGCGATCGAGCATTCCGGATTGCCGCTGCCGATCGTGCTGGGGCTGATCGTGGTGTTCACCGGCTTCCTGAACCTGTTTGTTGGCTCGGCAAGCGCCAAATGGGCGCTGCTCGCGCCGGTGCTGGTGCCGATGCTGATGCTCCTGGGGGTGAGCCCGGAGGGCGCCACGGCGGCCTACCGCGTGGGCGACGGGGCGACGAACATCATCACGCCGCTGATGGTGTATTTCCCGCTGATCCTGATCTTCGCGCAGCGCTGGCAAAAGGATTTCGGCCTCGGCAGCCTGACTGCAATGATGCTGCCCTATTCGGTCTGGCTGCTGGTATCTGGTGTCCTGTTGATGATCGTCTGGGTTTATCTCGGCATCGATCTGGGCCCGGGCACGCCAGTGACGTTCAGCCTGTCGCCTGTGGCAGCAGGATCACCCTGACCCTGCACCGGGCAAGTTCATCAGATAAGGAATCGCCCCGGCTGGATTGAGCCGGGGCGTTTCTCGTAACTGGCGCTGTTACCTTAGCGGCGGGCTGGCGGCGGATTCCGCAAGTCAGCGGTCATCCGCTCGATCAGGCCGATCAGCTCATCGGCTGACCCGTTCGTCCGGTCCAGCAGGGCGATGAACTGGGCGCGTTGTTCAATCGCCAGCCAGATGAGGCTGCCTTCGATATTCAGCGCGACATCGATCACCTGATAGCGGTCCCCATTGGCCTGGACCCGCCAGCGAACATTCATGTCGCGGCCATCGCGCCGCCGGATCGTCGTGTTGACAATGGATTCAGTCGGAGAACGGTCAACCGAGCCCTGAACGACCACCGCTTCGCCCCGATAGGCGTCGAGCTGGTTTTCGTAAACGGCGAGGGCATAGGTGCGAAAGACTCGCCGGTAGCGCGCGAGCTCGTCTGCTGTGAAGCGGCGTGCATATTTGCCGATCACGAAATTCGAGATCGCATTGAAGTCAGCAAACTGGTCCATGTATTCACTGAACTTCCGCGTCCGCTCCTCAGCGGACAATGAGGGGCTGTTCAGGGTGGCCAGCACTTCATTTGCGTTCTGCTCCACATAGGCCTCTGCGCTCTTGCTGGCATGGGCCGGGAGGGAGACGGCCATAAAGCCGAGCGCGAGCAGGATTGGGATGAATATGCGCGTCAAGGGAGCAACTCCTTCATTCAGGTCCTGAGGCGATGTCAGTCAACCGGGTCATCAAAGTCGTCGAATTCATCAAAGGCATCGAAGTCGGGCAGGTCATCATAGATCGTGTCCTCATTGATGCGACCATTAAGGATCTCAGCCTGACGCGAAGATGAATAGATCCGTCTAAGGGCGATGTATGGCTCCGGCTGGGCATTCAGGGCAGCGATCTGGTCCTCGAGGCGGGCTCTGGCATTCAACGCGCCGAATACGCCAAGGGTTCCGCGCACGGCGAGGTCCGTGTCCTCATCATTGTCGATCTGGATCCAGACCAGCGGGTCGAAGGCCCGGTCGGTCGCGGTGCCGAGAAGGTCGCGCGGTGTCGTCGGCCCGATGATCGGAAGGATCAGGTAGGGGCCGCTTTCGACGCCCCAGACGGCGAGCGTCTGGCCAAAATCTTCTGTGTGGCGTTCAAGCCCGGCCGGCGTCGCAACATCCCAGATTCCAAGCACCCCGAAAGTGGTGTTCAGAGCAAAACGGCCGGCCGTTGTGGCAGCGCGGTCGACTTCGCCTTGCAGAATATCATTGACGAGGACGACCGGGCTGCGAAGGTTGCGCAGGAAATCCGTGATCCGGTCCCGCCCATAGGCCGGAGTTACAGTCTTGTAGGTCCGCGCAGCAGGCCCGAGCGCATACCGGTCCACACCCGCATTGAACGCAAACATCCGGCGGTTGAACGTTTCGTAAGGATCATCCAGGTCTGCGCCACCGGCAGCAGGCGCGGTGGCGCATGCCCCTAGCGCAACGGCCATGAATGCGGCGCCGGCAATGACAGGTTTCATGAGATTGCATATCCTCAAGGCTTGCTCATCGCCGTGCGGCAGCCGGCCTGCACGTCAACACTGACCGGGTGTGCAAGCCATGTGCCCTATACCCTGCAGAGCGGGGTGTCTGGCTAAGCTGGCGCCACTTTCAGCGCTGTAGATGGCAAGCCCGCCCCTCACGTTCAACGGGCAGTTTCCAGTTTCGACTTTTGCGGGAGAGAAACGCCGCAAGAGATGCAACTGATACGCAAGAAGTGCCGCACTGGTTGCCTGCAGGGCGATTGCCAATCATATAAAAGTTGGTTTATATGATTTCATGAATGAGACCTTCGATAGTCTGCTGGACAGGTTGCGAGCAGCAGGTGAGCCGACCCGGCTTCGCCTGCTCGCGCTGCTTCGCCATCATGATCTGTCGGTGGGGGAGCTTGTCCAGGTTCTGGGTCAAAGTCAGCCGCGCCTCTCTCACCATTTGAAGGCGCTTTCCGAAGCCGGTCTTGCAGAGCGGTTGCCAGAGGGCGCGTTTGTGTTTTACCGCGCCGCGCGCAGGGGTGAAGGCAAGGCATTGCTGGACGCCTTGTTCGGGCTTCTCGGCGCGGATGTCGCCGAATTCGAGGCGGACCTGGCACAGCTTCGCGCGGTCATGGCGGACCGGGCCGCAGCGGCCGAGGCGTATTTCTCCAGTGTCGCGGAGACCTGGGACACCGTGCGCGCGCTCCACTATCCGAATGAAGCCATAGAATCGGCGCTGCTGGACCTCGCAGGGCCCGGGCCGTTCGGGCGGATGATCGATTTCGGGACCGGAACAGGCCGGATGCTCGCGCTGTTTGCCCCGCACGTGACCGAGGCGGAAGGCATTGATTTCAGCCACCGGATGCTGACTGTTGCGCGCAGCAACCTCGAAGCGGCTGGGGTGCGCAATGCACGGGTCCGCTTCGGAGATGTCAGCGCCGTGCCGTTTGAGGCGGCGAGCGCGGATCTGGTCATTATTCATCAGGTCCTGCACTTTCTAGATGCGCCAGGCGATGCCATCGCCGAAGCGGCGCGGGTGCTCGCGCCGGGCGGGCGGCTGCTGGTCATTGATTTCGCTGCCCACGATCTCGAGTTCCTGCGGAGCGAGCATGGCCATCACCGGCTCGGGGTTCGCGAGGACGCGATCGAGGCGTGGGCCGGTGAAGCGGGCCTGCGGCTCGACAGACCGTTGAGCTTTGCGCCGCCGACCGGGCCAGATCAGCCCGGTCTGACCGTCAATATCTGGCGGGCTGTGAAGCCCGCCCTTTTCAGGGAGAAAGCCGCATGATCCGCCGGGTCGCAGATGCGCAGGCGCGCACACGGGATGTGCGCGTCTCGTTCGAGTTTTTTCCGCCCAAGACCGAGGCGATGCACGCCCGCCTCTGGGAGACGATCCAGCGGCTCGAGCCGGTCCAGCCTGAGTTTGTCTCCGTCACCTATGGCGCCGGCGGTTCGACGCGCGAGCGCACGCATGACACGGTTCGCCGGATCGTGGCGGAGACATCCCTCCTGCCTGCGGGCCACCTGACCTGCGTTTCGGCCACAAAGGAGGAAGTCCTGGCGGTGGCCGAGAGTTACTGGCAGGCCGGTGTCAGACATATCGTGGCGCTGCGCGGGGATCCGCCCGCGGGCATGGGCGCGAAGTTCGAGCCGCATCCCGGCGGATTTCAGGACTCCGTAGACCTCATCCGCGGGCTGAGGGAGCACCGGCCTGAGCTTGGGAAATGTTTCGAGATTTCGGTCTCCTGCTATCCGGAACTGCACCCGGAGAACATGGGCTGGGACGCAGAAATCGCGTTCCTGAAAGCCAAGCAGGATGCGGGCGCTGACCGGGCGATCACACAGTTTTTCTTCGAGCCGGAAGTTTATCTGCGCTTCCTTGAGAAAGCGCGGGCCGGCGGTGTCACGATGCCCATTCTGCCGGGCATCATGCTGCAGCCGAACTTCAATGGCCTGAAGCGGATAGCGGGCCTGTGCGGTGCATCTATCCCGGCCTGGCTGCACGAGCTGTATGACGGGCTGGATGCGGATGAAGAGACGCGGGACTTCGTGACGGCAACGGTGGCGGCGGAGCTTTGCCACAAGCTGCATGAGGAAGGCGTCGAAGACTTTCATTTCTATACGCTGAACCGGGCAGGACTCGCGCTGTCGACCTGCCGCTTGCTCGGCGTGAAACCCCCGGCAGCAGAGGCGGCCTGAGCCATGGACAGCAATGCAAGGCGCGCAGCGTTTGATCAGCTTGCGGATGAGAGAATTCTGGTTCTCGACGGCGCGATGGGCACGCAGATTCAAGGCTACAAGCTGACTGAGGAAGACTTCCGTGGGCAGAGGTTTGCCGACTGGCCCGTGCCTCTCAAGGGGAATAACGATCTGCTCAACCTGACCCGGCCCGATGTGATCGGTGAAATCCATCGCCGGTACGTTGATGCCGGGGCGGACTTTGTAGAGACAAACACCTTCTCCGCCACCACGATCGCAATGGCGGACTACAAGATGGAGTCCCTTGCCGTAGAGATTGCGCGTGAAGGCGCCCGTATCGCGCGCGAGGTGGCCGATGCGGCGGAGGCTGTTCTCGGCCGACCGGTGGGCGTCATGGGGGCCATTGGGCCGACGAACAAGACGCTTTCCCTCAGCCCGAATGTCAACGATCCGGGATACCGGGACGTGACCTTTGATGACGTGCGGGCCGCCTATTACGAGCAGGCCGAGGCAATGGCGCCATATCTGGATTTCTTCCTGATCGAGACCGTGTTCGACACGCTGAACGCCAAGGCAGCGATCAAGGCGCTGCTCGACCTGCGGAAGGAAAGGGGCATCGATTTGCCCATCGTGATATCGGGCACGATCACGGACGCCTCGGGCCGGACGCTCAGTGGGCAGACGGCTGAAGCCTTCTGGAATTCCGTGCGCCATGCGCGGCCCTGGGCCATCGGGCTCAACTGCGCGCTCGGCGCTGATCTCATGCGTCAGCACATCGCTGCCATCAGCCGCGTGGCTGATACGCGCGTGATTGCCTATCCCAATGCTGGCCTGCCGAACGCCTTCGGCGAGTATGACGAGATGCCGGACCAGACGGCGGCGCACCTGAAAGAATGGGCGCAGAGCGGCCTTGTGAACGTGCTCGGCGGATGCTGCGGCACATCGCCGGGTCATATCGCGGCGATTGCCCAGGCGGTGAAATCTGCACCTCCGAGAAGCGTACCTGAGCTGCCGCGTGCGATGCGCCTGTCGGGGCTGGAACCCTTCACGGTGGCGTCGTGACGCGGGAAGATGTGCGGCCCGGCGACCTGTTTGCGTTTTATGGCCTGCTGAAATATGGCGCAGCGGGCGGGCCGGAGCATATTCCATTGGCTGAAGCCGGGGAATGGCTGACGCCCTGCCTGTTCCGGGGGCGGATGTATGACATCGGTGGCTTTCCCGGCGTGGTGGCGGGCGGCGGGCTTTGCCACGGCGTGCTCTGGCGCATCCGGGATACCAGTGTCGTCGAGGCGATGGATGAATATGAGGATGTGACAGAAGATCTGGAAACATCGCTCTATGTGCGCCGCCGGATTCCCCTGCTGGACGCTGGCGGCAGCCCCACAGGGGCAGAGGGATGGATCTACATTTACAATCAGGCGACGGACGGATTGCCGGTCATTGAAGACGGCAACTGGTCGCTGGAACGCGGAAGAATACGGGAATGAGTGAGGCACGGGCCACTTTCATCAATATCGGTGAACGGACAAACGTTACGGGATCGGCGGCGTTCCGCAAGATGATCACGGACGGGCGCTATGCCGAAGCCGTCGATGTTGCGCGCCAACAGGTCGAGAATGGCGCGCAGATCATTGACGTGAACATGGATGAGGGGATGCTCGACGGCGTCCACGCCATGACGACCTATCTGAACCTGATTGCGGCAGAACCCGATATCGCCCGCGTGCCTGTCATGATCGACTCGTCCAAATGGGAGGTGATCGAGGCGGGCCTGAAATGCGTGCAGGGAAAGGCCATCGTCAACTCGATCTCCATGAAGGAAGGCGAGGACAAGTTCCGCGAACAGGCCGAGGCTTGCCTGTCCTATGGCGCCGCAGTCGTCGTCATGGCATTCGATGAGCAGGGACAGGCCGACACCGCGCCGCGCAAAATCGAGATCTGCCAGCGCGCCTTCCGTATCCTGACGGAAGAAGTCGGCTTCCCGCCAGAGGACATTATTTTTGATCCGAACATCTTTGCAGTGGCGACAGGGATCGAGGAGCACAACACCTACGCGCTCGACTTCATCGAAGCGACAAAGGTCATCCGCGAGACCTGCCCGGGCTGTCATATCTCCGGCGGGCTCTCGAATGTATCGTTCAGCTTTCGCGGAAACGAGCCTGTCCGCCGGGCGATGCATTCGGTGTTTCTCTACCATGCCATCCCGGCGGGGATGGACATGGGAATCGTCAATGCCGGCCAGCTGGACATCTATGATGATATCGAGCCGGAACTGCGCGAAGCGGTAGAGGATGTGATCCTCAACCGGCGCGGCGATGCGACGGACCGGCTGGTCGAGCTTGCCGAACGCTTCAAGGGCCAGAAGGGCAAGGTGCGCGAGAAAGATTTGTCCTGGCGCGAGCTGCCCGTGGCAAAGCGGCTGGAACATGCCCTCGTACATGGCATCACCGAGTTCATCGATCAGGATACGGAGGAGGTCCGCCTGACTGTGGCGCGGCCGCTGCATGTGATCGAAGGTCCGCTGATGGCGGGGATGAATGTCGTCGGCGATCTGTTTGGCGCGGGAAAGATGTTCCTGCCGCAGGTGGTGAAGTCCGCCCGCGTGATGAAGCAGGCTGTTGCATGGCTCGAGCCGTTCATGGAGGCGGAGAAGCGCGAACTGGGCCTCGAGCGCAGCTCCAATGGCAAGGTCGTGCTCGCAACGGTCAAGGGCGATGTGCACGACATCGGCAAGAATATTGTCGGCGTCGTGCTTGCCTGCAACGGGTATGAGATCATTGATCTCGGCGTCATGGTGCCGGCCGAAAAAATCCTTGATACGGCGGAAAAGGAAAAGGCCGATATTATCGGCCTGTCCGGCCTCATTACGCCAAGCCTGGATGAAATGGTGTATGTCGCTGCCGAGATGCAGCGCCTCGGCATGAAACAACCCCTGCTGATCGGCGGGGCGACGACGAGCGCCGCGCATACCGCAGTGAAGATCGAGCCCGCGATCCGTTCGGCGCCGGTCGTGCATGTGGTGGATGCGAGCCGTGCGGTCGGGGTCGTCAGTTCACTGCTGAACGAGGATGACCGGCCAGTGTTCCTTTCAGAAGTTCGCGCGCGCTATGAACGGATGCGCGAGGCTCGCAAGGATGGCCCCCCCAAACCGCGCCTGCCGATTGCAGAAGCGCGGGCGGCCAAACTCAAGTTTGACTGGCAGGCCTATACGCCGCCGAAGCCCGCGTTTGAGGGTGTACGGACCTTCAGCGATATCGATCTCGGCACGCTCGCACGCTATATTGACTGGACGCCGTATTTCTCCGCCTGGGACCTCGCGGGGCGGTATCCCGCGATTCTCGAGGACAAGATTGTCGGTGAAGCGGCCTCCAGCCTGTGGCGCGATACGCAGGCGATGATGCAGCAGCTTGTCGGCGAGGGCTGGCTGAAGCCGAAAGCGGTTGTGGGATTCTGGCGCGCGAATTCTGCCGGCGATGATATTGCACTGGCAAACGGTGAGGCGTTCCTGACACTTCGCCAGCAGATGCTGAAAGATAATGGCCAGCCCAACTTCGCGCTGTCGGATTTTGTTGCGCCGGAGGGCGAGGACTGGGTCGGCGGCTTCTGTGTCACATCCGGTGCGGAGGCGGAGGAAATTGCCCAGCGTTTTGCCGCGAAAGGCGATGATTATTCCTCGATCATGGTCAAGGCGCTCGCCGACCGGTTTGCCGAGGCTATGGCGGAATACATGCACGAGAAAGTGCGAAAGGAGCTCTGGGCCTATGCGCCGGAAGAAGCGCTGTCGAATGCAGACCTGATCGCCGAGAAGTACCAGGGCATCCGCCCCGCGCCGGGCTATCCGTGCCAGCCCGACCATACCGAGAAGGCGACACTGTTCCGCCTGCTTGAGGCGGAAAAGCGCATCGGTGTGGAGCTCACGTCAAGCTATGCCATGTTCCCGGCGGCGAGTGTGTCCGGGCTGTACCTCTCTCATCCGTCAAGTGTGTATTTCGCCGTCGGCCGCATCGGGCGGGACCAGGTGGAGGATTATGCCGCGCGCAAGGGCTGGGACCTTCGCACGGCAGAGCGCTGGCTGGCGCCGATCCTCTCCTATGATCCGTTCGCGG
>NZ_JBKBXW010000037.1:0-22457 GCF_046313735.1 Hyphomonas sp. | reverse complement strand
TTGTCTGCAGCAGGTCGACCATCATGTCCGCGATCCCGCTTTCTGCAGGACGCGCCGATGTCCGGGCGGTCTTCAGACCAAGGGCACGTTGGATGGAGGACTGGACACTTGCACGGTCCAGCGTTTCCCCCTCGATCTGAGACGTATCGATTGCTTCCAGGCTCATTACTGAAATGCTCAGGTCGATCCTGTCTTCATCAGAAATATTGCGCGACGTGCCGATCAGGACGCCGGCCTGCTCCAGAAAACGAGCCTCGCGGGCACAAAGTTCCTGCCGGTCCCGGATGAAGTCCGGCCAGTCGCGAAGCTGCCAGTTCCAGTCCATGATCGATCAGGTCCTGCGTTTTAGATCACTTTATATGGCAAAAGTGATTAATAAAAGGGTGTTTTATCGATCATTTCCTCTTTTAAGGGCCTGGAGCAGCGTCTGTAAGCAGTTGAAGGATAGAAGGGTGGGGTCTTCAAGGCGGACACACCGACTTCACTCTTAATTGCCTTGTGAATTCTCAATTCCTTCGCCGTTGAGCCTGCGGGCTGGTCTTGGGTCTTTCGTGGGCCTTCCCCGAACAGGTCGAGACTGGCTGAGCCGCGCCATGACCCTCGATCGTCTTTTGCTGCGTTCCGTCAGTTCTGTTTCCAGGCGCTCGAAGATGGGCCAATAAGTGTAACCATAAAGATCAACGATCTTTGCGGCGATGCCGAGGGCTTCTTCGAGATCCTGGTCGCTGACAGACATGCTGTTGCTTATTTGGGCCGGTTCCAGACCATGACGCCGGTGCCTTCCTTTTCGTTTTCGAAGAAGGCAGCTCGCATTGGCTTTGTGAAACTCGGATCATCAAGTTTGACGGCGAGATAAGGTGTCTCGCCGTCCTTTGAATCCTGCCGCCACGCCGCGCCGAGTTCGGCGCCGCCAGCGTAGAGCCTGTAATCAGGTGCTCCGTTTGCCTTGTCCTTGTTAGGAACAAGCTGGGCTTTGACATTGATGGTCATGGTACGGATGGTCCCCGTCCATGTTCCATCCTTGAGTGTGAATGCGCCGATCTGTGCCATGGGTCAGTCTCCTTTGTTGGCATGGGTGGGCAGGGCCTTCCGGGCCCGTCTGAACCCGGCGTCTGAGGCCAGGAACATGTCGATCATGGCGGCGGCGAGCGTTTCGCTGCGCTCGGTTTCGCCATAAGTCTCCTGGTAGACCGCCGCATAATCCTGCAGAGCCGCGGCAGTTTCAGGATCGAGTGCCAGGGTGAGCTTCACTGGCGTTCGGTCGGCGAGTTTTCCAAGACGGAGGTTCATGGGGCTGTCTCCCTGTACGGGCGAAGGACAAGGTCGCGGGTGACGATCACATTGACCGGCCAGCCGGGACGGATCGTGATCGAAGGCTGGACACCGAGGCTGCGGCTGACCGCGCGCTGGCCGGCCTGGTTGATGGTATCTGTGGTCCCGCGCCGGATCGCGCGTTCAATGTCGCTGTCCTCGCCGGGGCCAAGCTCAGCGCCGATGCCAAGCAGGGTTGCGAGCCCGGCGGCTGCAAACACCTTGTCCCAGTGATTGTCGGTCCGGTCTTTCAGACCCGCATATCCGGATGTGTCACTTGCCGGCTCTGAAATCAGGATTGAGGCCCCGTCCGGGAAGATGATCCGGTCCCAGATGACCAGCGCGCGGTCCTGTCCGAACGAGACTTCCGACTGGTAGCGGCCGATCAGGCGGCTGCCGTGCGGGATGAGAAGGTGCTGACCGCGCACCGTGTCATAGACGTTCTGCGTGACCTGCGCGATGACCGTACCCGGCAGGTCAGAATTTATCCCCGTGATCAGGCTCGCCGGGATCAGGGAGCCCGCCATCAGCTGGTAGGGCGAGAGCGGGTCCTGCACCCTGTCGGGATTGTAAACCGGCCCGGAGGAGCGCTCGCTTGCAAAGGCGGCCTTGCGGGACTGGAGGTTTGCATCCGGGTCCTGGCCCGTTGTCCCCGGCGGGTATTGCCGTGTGAGCGCGAGAAGCTCTGAGGGCAGGTCGAGCCTTGTACCATCTGCGGCGGACGCAGGGGCCTGGAGCGGGGCCGCGCTGCCGATCCGGAACAGCACCGGCGCGCGGGCGGCTTCCTCAGCCCGGGCGGCTTCTTCAAGCCTTGCGCTTCGCGCTGCCTGGTCTTCCGGCCGCGCCCGGAAATCTGTCCGGTACTCGGCCTGGTATTCTGGCTCGATACCAAAGGCGCGCTCGGTCGCCAGCATGGTGGCGCCCAGATCTCCGGAATAAGGCGCGCCCAGCACCGGTACGTCCTTGAGCGCGGTATAGTCGGCCGGCAGCGCCGAGAACCCGTCCGGCTTGCGCTTCCCGGCCGCGACGAGCTCTTCCTGCCGGGCGGGCTCTGCCGCACGCGGCGGCGCCAGGGCGACGGACGTCGCCGCAAACAGGCCGAGCGTGCCAAGGCCTGCGCCGGCCAGGAGCAGCCTACGATTGATCCGGGCGGCGGGCTTCGGCGCTGAACGGATCTGCAGCTGCCGGGCCGCTTCCTTGAACGGGGGTGGCTCGGTCATTGGATCAATCCCCGAACCAGCGAGACCGGCGCGCCGCGCTCACCTTAGAGATCCGCACGACCGTCTGCTTCCTTGTCCCGTGCCTGAGCTCGGCGGCAGTAAACAGCCGGTCGACAAAGTAATAGTGTCCCCTGACCCTGTAATTGACGAGCTCAGCTTCCCCACTCGACGACAATACAAAGAGCGGCGGCATGTCGGAGGCGGAGACAGCTGCCGGCATCTGGATGAACACCTGGCGCCCGTCGTCAAACACGCGGACAGGTTTCCAGTCCGGGCTGTCGCCCGCGATGCGGTAATTGAAATTGAGGCTCTCAAGGCTGAGACCGCGTTGGACCGGGACCGCGTCCTGACGCGCCGCACTGGCATTTCGGGCAGAGAGGCCGGCAAACTCATCCTGCGGATAGCGCCAGGACAGGGCGGCCATATAGGTGGCCGGCGTCGATTCCAGTTCGAGATGATAGGTTCGCCGGTCGGTCGCAATCATCAGATTTGTGCGCAGGCCGGCAGCGACCGGCTTGACCAGGATATGCGCCCGGGCTGCAGGGCCCGACCCGGACGCAGTATCCCCGACGACCCAGCGCACGGTGTCACCCGCCGATACCGACACCAGCGTCTCTCCCGGCTGGAGGGCAATATCCGTGACCTGGCCGGGGCTCGTATAGAGGCGGTAGAGGGCCCCTTCCGTGTAAGGATAGACCTGGACGGCATTGACGAACCCTTCCGAGGAGGGCTCGATCACCGCGCTGGCGCGGCCTTCCTTCACCGTCATCGCCGGGGTCTGGGGACTGGGTGTGCGTGCTGCTGCTTCGGACTCAACCGGTTTGAGTTGGCCGGGCAGGGGCAGGGCGATCGCCGTTTCGACAATCTCCACCCGTTCGGGGCCCGGCTCTTCCAGTGGAATCGCCGCGATGAAGTCTGCGGCTTCGAACACCGGCTCAGGCGGCGGCGGGGTGGCGCAAGCCGCCAGCAGGGCGATCGCCGGAGAGGCAAGCAGGATGCGGTTCATTGTCTGTCTCCTGTGACAAGGTCTTCGCTCCAGCTGAGCGAGCGGACATAGAGGCCGAGGGGATTGGCGCGGAGGGTTTCGGCGTCCTTCGGGGGCTGGACCGCGACCGAGAATACGCCGGTGAACCGCTTGGCGCCGGTCAGCGCGCCGCCCTCATAGGTCTTCTCGGTCCAGCGCGCCTGGAAGCTGTCGGCGCTGACGCGGACAATGCTGACGACATCGACCGTGCGCGAACGCCGTCCAATCGCGGCAAACGGATCATTCTCCCGGGCATATTCGGAGAGCGTGGTCGCAGCGGCAGGCCCGGCGAAGGTATAGGCTTTAAGCCAGTTGCCGCGGACCACGACCGGATCGATCGACAGGCTGCGGACGGATGTGATGAACCCGGCGAGATGGTGGGCGATCTGCGCATCGCTCGGCGTATAGGGCTCTGTCGCAGGACCGACGGCTCTGGCCGCCCCGGTCTCATCGACCTCGACGATATAGGGCGTCACCGTCGACTGGAGGCTTCGCCAGACCAGCGCGCCGGAGGCCGCAAACGACAGCGCCAGGCAACCGAGCGCCATCAGCCGCCAGTTCTTCGCCTGAACCCGGGCCGATCCGATCCGCTCATCCCAGACCTGTCCAGCCTTCTGGTAGGGCGTCTCGGGAGAGGGCGACGTGCCATAATGGGCGTTGGGGCGTTTGAAGCGCATGGGGTTATTCGTCCTTGTTTTTCAGAGAGGGGGCCGCGCCCGGAGAGCCGCGGTCCCCGTCGCGCAGGCTGTGCATCGCCAGCTGACGGGCCTCGCCGAGGCGCTGGGAGGTGCGCATTCCGCGCGCCCAGCCGGGGCTCTTTTCGGGCGGTGAGGAGGACGAGGTTTCCGGGGGCGCAGACGCTGAGCCGCCGGTTGAGTCGAACGCCCCGCGGGCGCCGCGCCGGTAGGCATCGCGTACGCCGGTGGAGGGCCGTGCGGCGGCGCGGCGCACCGTGTCGCCCGCCGCCTGGGCAACCCCGCCAAGACCGGCTGCGAAAGCAGCAGTGCCTGTTTTTCCCGAAGCTATTGCACCGAGGTCGAATGCTGTACGCGCGCCGCCCGCCATCGAAGCCCCGGCCTTGACCGCGCTCGCCGCGCCGCCTGCGGCAGCGCCAGCGGCGGCCCTGGCGCCAAGGCCGGCGGCGACCGTGCCAGCTGCGACGCCCGCGGCCGCGCCAATGGCCGAGCCAGCGCCGAGCTGCGGGGCGCCCGTGATGAGACCGCTTGCCATGCCTGGCCCAAAGATCCCCATCCAGAGGAAGACGATGGCGGCGAGCACGGTGCCCATGACTTCCGCCAGCGTTACATCACCGGTTCCGGCAAAAGCGTCGGTGACGGTCGTAAAGAGGGTCGAGCCGATACCGATAATGACCGCGAGCACCATCAGCTTCAGGCCGGACGTGATGACATTGCCGAGGACGCGTTCAGCGAGGAACGACGTCTTGTTCCAGAGCGCGAAAGGCACGAGCACAAAGCCGGCCAGTGTGGTCAGCTTGAACTCGAGGATGGTGACGAAGAGCTGGACCGCGAGCACGAAGAAGGCGATCAGGATCACCGCCCAGGCAATCATCAGCACCGCGATCAGGATGAAATTGTTGAAGAAGGCGATCGGCCCCATCAGCTCACCCGCCTCATCCAGTAAAGGCAGCGCAGCCTCGAATCCGACCCCGGCAATGTAGCCCGGCCGCATCAGGTCTTCGGCTGTAATGAGACTGCCACTGGCTTTGAGCCCGAGCCCCGCAAAGCTGTCGAACACGATGCCGGCGAGGAGGGAGAAATTGCCGATCAGGAAGGCAAAGAAGCCGACATAAAGCACCTTCTTGATCAGCCCGGCGATCACATCGGCATTTTCGGACAGGGCCCAGAACAGGCCCGCCAGCGTGATGTCGATGACGATCAACGTCGTCGTGAGGTAAGCGACATCGCCCTCAAGCAGCCCGAACCCGCTATCGATATAGCGGATGAAGGTGTCGAGAAACCGGTCGATGACGTCCATCTCGTCCATGGCGCTCAGTCCCCGCTGCCGAGGAAGGATTGGAGCCGCGCACGGCCGCGGGTCTCTTCGGCGAGCCTGCGCGCTTCCTCGAGCGCGACCGCCCGGTGCTGGGCAGCCAGCATCGCTTCGATCTGCATCAGCTGCTGGGTGGTCATGGCGGCAAGCTCATTGCCGGCCTGAGCGGCCTGCAGCGCGCCGGCGGCATTATGGCTTTCGGTCACAAGGCGGCGGACGGCGCCCGCATCGTCCTCATTGCCGGCAAGGGCCGCCGCGGAGATTTCCAGCGTCTCGCGGAAGGCGTCCCGGGATTGCCGCCAGCGGGCGCGGGCGTCTTCAACCAGAACCGCGCCCGGCGTCGCGGCGCCGTAGTCCTCCGGATAGGCCGCCTCAAACGCGCGCTCGATATCGGCCATGGAATAGCCGATGCCGCGGGCCCGGCGCAGCACCGCCTCGATCTGCAGGATCCGCTGGCCGATAATGCTTTCGGCGACGGAAACAGGCATGGTTTCAAGATTGCGGGCCATGTTCTCCAGCATCTGGATCTCATGGGCGAGCTGCTGGACCTGGCCTTCGAGCTCCTGCAGCGCGCGAACGGCTTGGAGAATGTTCTGGGCATGGTTGGCCGGGTCATAGACCATCATCTGCGCGGCGGCCGGCGGGGCGAGAAGGCCGGTCACCGGCAGGGCGACCAGCGGCAGGGTTGTGATCAGGAAGCAGGCAAAGGGTCGGCGCATGGAGTGTCTCATTCGGCAGCGAGGATCTGTGGAAGGAGGGATGAGCTTGCGGGCTGTTCGGCGGAGGGATGACCGGGCCAGCGGGCGAGCAGGTCTGCTGCCCAGGCGAGGCCCTTTTCATGAAGCCAGGTCTCGGCGAAGCCTTCACCTTCAGTCTCGGCCATGACCCGGTCAAGAATGGTCTGGTCTTCCGGCGAGCCGGCGGCGGCGAAGGCGAGCGCGACCGGGCCGAGGCTGAGATCGAACGGCCGGCTGCCTTTGGGCGACTGGAAGTAATAGTCCCGCTTGGGGGCCCCCCGCCCGATGATTTCGATCTGGCGCGCATTGAGCCCGAACCGCTCATAGGTCTCGCGCAGAGCCGGCTCCTGCGCGCGTTCATTGGCGAGGAATATCCGCGTCAGGCAGCTTTCGAGGATCGCCGGAGCAATTGCGCTTGCGCTGATGTCGGAAAGCGACTGGGTGGCAAACACCACCGCCACATTCTTCTTGCGCAGCGTCTTGAGCCAATCCCGCAGCCGGGCCGCAAACACCGGCGCATCCAGGAACAGCCAGGCTTCGTCCAGCATCAGGAGCGTGGGCTTGCCATCAAAGCGCGCTTCGAGCCGATGGAAGAGATAGGTGAGCACGGCCGTCGCGGCGGCGCCCTGCTGCATCAGCTCTTCCATCTCGAAACAGGTGATACTGGCGAGGGCGAGGTCTTCCTTGTCCGCGTCGAGCAGGTGCCCGTGGGGGCCCGCCAGCGTGAACGGATGCAGCGCGGTTCTGAGCGCCTCATCCTGCAGCAGGAGAACTAAGCCCGTCAGTGTACGTTCGGATGGAGGTGCCGAGGCGAGCGAGGTGAGCCCCTGCCAGAGCCGCGCCTTGAGTTCGGGCGTCAGTTTGACGCCTTCCCCGGCCATGAGACCGGCGAGCCAGCCCGCTGCAAAGCTCGCCTCTATTGGCTGGTCGATGTTTTTGAGCGGTTGGAGCCGGGGGAGCCGTGCGCCGCCGAGATCGAGATGCACGCCGCCCATGCCGAGCACGGCGGCGCGCGCTGAGCGGCCCTTGTCGAACAGGAAGACCTGCGCACCGGCATAGCGCTGCCATTGCAGGGCCAGCATCGCGAGCAGGACCGACTTGCCTGCGCCGGTCGGGCCGAGGATGAGGGTGTGCCCGACATCGCCGGCATGCAGGTTCAGGCGGAACGGGGTCGTCCCGTCTGTGCGCGCCTCGATCAGCGCCGGAGCACCAAGATGCCGGTTCTGCCGGTCGCCCGCCCAGACCGCCGAGAGCGGCACCATATGGGCAAGGTTCAGCGTATTGAGGATCGGCTGGCGGATATTGGCATAGACATGTCCCGGAAGGCTGCCGAGCCAGGCATCGACCGCATTGAGGGACTCCCGGATGACTGTGAAGCCCTTGCCATTGATGATGCGCTCGGTCTGCCGGGCGCGTTCTTCGGCCAACCGCGGATCTGTGTCGGCAACCGTGATACTCGTGGTCACATAGCCATAGGCCACAAGATCGCTGCCGAGTTCCTGAAGCGCGGCGTCTGCATCGAGCGCCTTGTTGTCGGCGTCGCTGTCCAGAAGCGCCGTGGGCTCATTGAACATCGTCTCTCGCAGGACCGCGCCCACTGACTTGCGTTTGGAAAACCAGTGCCGGCGTTTGCGTCCAAGGACTTTCTCGGCTTCCGCCTTGTCCATGGCGATGAACCGTGTCGCCCATCGATAGGCAAAACCCTGGCGGTTCAGCTCGTCCAGTATCCCCGGCACCGTTGATCCCGGAAAGCCGAGAATTGTCAGGACCCGGAGATGCGCCTCTCCGATCATCGGTTCGAGCCCGCCAGTGAATGGCTCGTCGGCAAGGACCGCATCAAGGAAGACAGGGATTTCCGGGGCGGCCACCTTGTGGCGCCGGCTGGAAATGCAGGCATGCAGGTAGGTCAGCGTCTCCGCGTCCGAGAGCGGCGCGATCTCTGCCAGCGCGAGCGACAAGAGGTCGAAGGTGCGCGCCGCCTGCTGCTGGAAAACCAGGAGACGTTCGCGCCAGCCTTCGCCGTCCGGGCGCTCGGGGCGCTCAACCAGCGCTTTCTCCGCGCGCGCGCCGGTATCGGGCGGCGGTAGCCAGAGCAGGGTGAGGTAATAAGCGCTCTCAAATCTTGATCCGGCTTCCTCGGCGTGGGCGGCGCGCTCCTCATCGATCAGCCAGGAAACGGGATCCGGAAAGTCTGACGCCGGATAATCTTCCGCTTCCTCGCGGACCGCTTCGAAGAACAGCGCCCAGCCCGACCCGAACCGGCGCAGCGCGTTGTTGACCCGGGCCATCACTGCGATCAGTTCGGACTCGGTCGAGCTTTCCAGGTCCGGCCCGCGATAGCGGAATGTCGTCTGGAACGCGCCGTCCTTGTTGAGGACGACGCCCGGCGCCACCAGCGCCGCCCAGGGCAGGTAGTCGGCGAGCAGGCGCGGGGCAGCGGCATATTCATGGAGGTTCAGCATGAGAGATGTTCCTTGTGCCGGAGCGCGCGGATGAGCGTCGCCATGAAGTCAGGGTCCCTGCGGGCGAGGAAGACAGCCGCCGAATGCCCGAGGAGCCAGATGAGAAGGCCGGGGATCCAGAGCTGCAGGCCGAGACCCACAGCGGCTGCGAGTGTGCCGATCGAGATCGCGAGATTGCGCGGCGCGCCTGCCATCAGAACGGGCTCGGTGAGCGACCGGTGCAGCGGAATCTCGAACCCGTCGGTCATCAGATCAGCGCCCCGCCGCCAAATGAGAAGAAGGTGAGGAAGAAGCTCGTCGCCGCGAACGCGATCGAGAGGCCGAAGACGATCTGGATGAGCTTGCGGAAGCCGCCGGAGGTTTCTCCGAACGCCAGCGTGAGACCCGTGATCGTGATGATGATCACCGCCACGATGCGGGCGACCGGCCCTTCGATCGATGAGAGGATCTGCGTGAGCGGTCCTTCCCAGGGCATGCCGGTTCCGGCAGCATGCGCTGGCAGGGCCAGCCCAAGCGCGAGCGCGAGGCTGAGGGCCGGGATGGCCCTAAGGGTGAGGCGTCGTGATTTCGTCATGAGGCATCTCCTTGATTGACGAGGGATAGGGAGCGGGAAAGAACTGGCTCGGTGCGGTAGCCTTCACCGGAGAATTCCAGGACGCGGACGGCGTCTTCGATGCGGCGCTGGCCACTGGCACGGGACATGAACACGATGACGTCGACCGCTTCCGCAATCAGCTCGAAGGGCACGCGGGCTGTGCCTTCGCTGACGAGCTGTTCGAGACGGCTCAGCGCGCCGAGCGCTGAATTTGCGTGAAGCGTTGTGAGGCCGCCCGGATGGCCGGTGTTCCAGGCCTTGAGAAGATCGAGCGCTTCTTGCCCTCGAACCTCGCCGACAATGATCCGGTCGGGGCGCAGGCGAAGCGTCGAGCGCACGAGTTCGCGCAGCGTGACGCGCGGACCTTGCGTTCTCAGGGAAACGAGATTGGCGGCGGGGCAGGTGAGTTCGCGCGTATCCTCGAGGATGACGATCCGCTCACCGCTGAAGCCGCCTTCGCCAAGCAGCGCATTGGCAAAGCTCGTCTTGCCCGATGAGGTGCCGCCCGCGATGACAATGTTCGCACGCTCGGCGACCAGCGCTTTGAGCGCGCCCGCAAGTGCCGGCGAGAGCGCACCCTGGCGGACATAGTCTGTCAGCGTGAACGGCGTGCGGGCGAGCTTCCGGATCGAATAGCAGGGCGCCGTAGATACGGGCGGCAGGACACCTTCAAAGCGTTCTCCCGTGCCAGGGAGCTCTGCGGAGACGATTGAGGATTTGAGCGAGGCTTCGGCGGCGAGGCCGGAGGCGACCAGTCGGATCACCCGGTCACGGTCGCCCTCACTGAGGACATGTCCGGTCCGGATCAGGCCGCGGCCGGAGTCTTCTATCCAGACGCTCCCATCCGGATTGGCCATCACTTCGAGGGTAGTGTCGCTCTCAAGCGCCGCGCGGACAACAGGGCAGAAGGCGGTCTGCAGCATGGCCTGATGGCGCTCGGCGCTTGTGTTCAGGTGAAGGTCCGTCATCTGGCAGTTCCACGTCTTTGGGTTTCCTGCATTGTTCCTGAGATGGTAGTGCCAGACGAGTTGGAGCGGGGGCCATTTTGTGCAGGCGCGCGCGATGACTTGCAGCGCACTGCAGAATGCCGGATTTCAAGGACGCAGGGACAGGCGCAGCCCGGGCTACATTCAAGGCAATTGGCGATTGCGGCCCCTGAACCTGAAGATGCATGGCTAACGGAAAAAATTCGCTAAGGTGGAATCAATCTTGCATTCGCCGTTGCAAACGGAGGATGCCTGATGAAGACATTCACGCTGGAGTCGAATGCCGCCCTTGTGGGCTATGACTATCTGTCCCGGCTTTCCATGGATCGCTGGGCCTGGGAGTATCTCAGGCGAAATCACCGCTTCCAGCGGGATTACGCTCTGTGTACAGATCTCAGCCCTTCAGTATCGATTGCGCCCTGCGCGCCCATCCGAATGCTGAAGTCCCGTTCTGAACAGAAGCTGGCAGGGCGCTGGGGGCTCCTCTTCCTGCCGGATCCCGCGCTCAACGGCTTTCAGGCAGACGCTGTGTGGAGCGAGGCCGCTTACCCAGGCCAGGTCGAAATCCATTGCAGCCCGTGCGGGCCCGGTGAAACCTGCAATCTTTGGAAACGCACGCTTCCAATCGCGAAGATCACTTACATCATTGACCGGCTGGGCCGGGAGTATCTTCTGGTGCGCGGCAAGGGTTGCGTTGTCCAGGTCAGATGCACGGGTTTGCCGCTGATCGGACTGGAGCCAGTCCGGATGAAGTTTACCCTGCCCGATATTGAGGCCTATGAGCGGATGGCCCGGGGGCAGAAAGCGGTGCTGCAACTTTATGGCGACGGGCCGGATCTCTCGGTCCCGCTCTGGACCAAGACGACACAGATCCTTCGCAACGGCCTGATCGCGCTCGACTGCCTGGAAAGGGGCATGAGCCGCCGGGAGATCGCAGTGCTCCTCTATGGCGAAGCGCGTGTTGCCGACGCCTGGAATGATGACAGGGGCTCGCTGCGCGACGCGGTGAAGTACCTTGTCCGCAAAGCCGAGGCACTGCGTGACGGCGGATATCTCATGGAATTGCTCGGCGCCCAGATCGGGCCCAATCAGAAGGTTGCCTGAAAAGCCTCTGGTTTGTTTGCGGTCCGCCCGCGCGAGGTGCGCGGGGCTGTCCGGCCTGGCGGCCTGCCCGGCGAGGCTCACTGAGGATCCGGTGGTCGGTCTTCAGGTCTGCGGCTGGGGCTCGCCGGCGGACCGGCCGCCGCGCGCTTCCCACTGTCCGCAGGTTTCTTTTGGATCAAGGGTGTCTGAGGTGATTGCGGACAGAGGGGTCGCGGGCGTTCGATAGGTGGCCGTGTTCAGGCGGCGCTTCGGGCTGGCACAAGCCGGCACATCGTGCCGGCGCGTTCGTCAGCCTTGAAGTGCATGTCCCGGAGCCCGGCCAGCAGTGCGCTGTCTTCCGGAACGGTCTTCATCTCGATGCAAGTGACACCGCGTAATGCAAGCCAGAGGCTGGCTTCTGCAATGAGTTCCTGGACATCCGATTGCCAGAAGGCGGTCCTGGCGACGATGATGGCGGAGATCATACCGGTCTTGCCTTCAAGCTTGAACCAGATGGCGGCCGCCAGACGATCTTCTCGCAGTCCCGCAAGGATGCGGTCGCCCGAGGTGAATTCTGGCGGGTCGCCGAGCCGGTGCGCCGCCGGGCTGAGCCGGGAGAGCCCGGCGGTATCACTTTGACGGAAATCTCGGATGTGCAACGCCATGACGGGGCAGTCATGGAAAGATTCGGGCGGGCCGCGCGAGTCTTTACTTGGGGCGACTGGGCTGCCAGGGGCGCTGAACCAGGTGCTGCACGAATGTTGGCCGCGCCCTGCGCATGTGGGCTGCAGGAGAGGTGCCAGCTTTTGACTGGCAGGCCAGGCTATTAAACTCTAATTGATTATCCTTTAATAACGATTGGGCGCTATTAAAGGATGGATCATGGCAGCACAGGAAGACTCCGGCCGGAAGGGCAAATGGGTGACGAGCACCGTCACCGGCGAGACCGTGCGCGCCTTCCTGCCGCCGGATCTGCCGCCCCGGCCACCGATCGACATGGCTGGTTTGTCGGTCCTCGCTAGCGAGGCGATGCTCGCGCTTGGCAGGCTGGACGGCGTTCGCAGCGTGGCGCCCAACACCTCGCTGTTCCTCTACATGTATGTGCGCAAGGAAGCGCTGCTGTCGTCCCAGATAGAAGGGACGCAGTCCTCGCTGTCCGACCTGCTGCTTTACGAAGATGAGGCTGCGCCCGGCGTACCGCTCGACGATGTCGAGGAGGTCTCGACCTATGTTGCGGCTCTGACCCACGGCCTCGAGCGCATTCGTGGCGGTTTCCCGATGTCGCTCCGGCTGCTGAAGGAAATGCATGGCATTCTCCTGTCCTCAGGCAGGGGAAGCACGAAGCAGCCTGGCGAGTTCCGCCGCTCGCAGAACTGGATCGGCGGGACACGGCCCGGCAACGCCCTGTTCGTGCCGCCTCCGCCTCAGCACGTGCTGGATCTCATGAGTAATCTCGAGGCCTTCCTGCACGAGACGGACTCTGGCCTGCCGCCTCTTATAAAGGCGGGGCTCGCGCATGTTCAGTTCGAGACGATCCACCCGTTCCTGGACGGAAATGGACGACTCGGGCGCCTGCTGATCACGCTATATCTCTGCGAGCAGGGGATCCTTGATGAGCCGCTCCTCTATCTGAGCCTCTATCTCAAATCCCACCGGGCGACCTATTATGCGCTCCTCCAGGAAGTGCGCGAGCAAGGCCGATGGGAAACTTGGCTCGAATTCTTCCTGACCGGCGTACGGGATGTGGCGCATCAGGCGCATGAAGCAGCGCGGTCGATCTCGGCAATCTTCGCCGAAGATGCCGCACAGATCGCCGGACTCGGTCGCGGGGCGCCGGCCGCCCAGGCTTTGCATGTCCTTCTTCAGAAGCGCCCGCTCCTGACGATCGGCACCGCCGCCGAGCTTTCTGGCGTAACATTCCCCACCGCGACGGCAGCGCTCGAGCGCCTGCAGGCCCTCGGCATTGTCGAAGAGATCACCGGCAAGGCGCGGGGGCGCGTGTTCGTCTATCAACGATATCTGTCTCTCCTCGAAGCAGGGACAGAGCCGCTCTGAGCTGAAGCATGACTGCCGGGTTGATCTTCAGCCCGTTCCAGTTGGCAGCGCCCGTGGCAGGTCTTGTCGAGCTTACCTCCGCCTCAACGTTGTTCCTCCTCAGCCGGCGGTGGGCGGACGGCGCGTTTGCCGGAGCGCGGTCCCCGCGCAAGGGGGCGGGACTGAATCGTTTATAACTGTCCGTGGGCATCCTACCTTCAGCTTCCCCTTGCGCGGCGCCCTTATGCGCTCCGGCCAAGCGCCTTCTCGCCGCCCACCCCCGTCAGCGGAGGATCATCACGAGGTGCGGCGTGAGGAGACAAACATGACTGACCAATCCACTGCCGTTGCATTTCTTGGAACCACGGTTGAACCAACGCTTCAGGACAGACCCCGCATCTACGTTGCCTGCCTTGCCGCTTACAATAATGGCCGGCTGCACGGGCGCTGGATCGATGCCACGACGCAGGACGAGATCGCCGCAGAGGTGCGCGCCATGCTGGCGGAGAGCCCGGAGCCGGATGCCGAGGAATGGGCGATCCACGACTATGAAGGCTTCGAAGGCGCGCACCTCTCGGAATACGCCTCGTTTGAGACCGTGTGCGACCTTGCCGAGTTCATCGGCGAATATGGCGAACTTGGCTCCCGCATCTATGGACACTTCGGCAACGACCTTGAGCAGGCACGGGCCGCGTTTGAAGATTATGCCGGCGAGTATCGCAGCGCTGCCAACTTTGCCGAAGAGCTTCACACCGAACTCGGCACCGCGATCCCTGAGAGCCTCAGCTACTATATCGACTGGCAGGCGCTCGCCCGCGACATGGCGCTGAACGGCGAGATCATGGTGTTTCAGACGGGCTTCGACCAAGTCCACATCTTCTGGTCACGGTAAGGGGAGGGCGCGGATATGACTCCCGAAACCACCCAGCACCGGTTCACGCTTGAAGAACTGCAGCAGGCGGACGACTGGTCCGAGGGCTTCTGCCTTGCCTGCCGCGCCCCGCAGGGCGGCTGTGAGCCGGACGCGCGGGCTTGTGAACGCGACGATCGCGGCGAACGCGCCGTCTACTTCCCGCACTGGCTCGCCATCGCGGGCCTGTTCGCGGAGGGCGAAGCATGAAGTTCACCCAAGGCTTTCAATCCTATGTCTGCCCCGGCGATGTCCTCACCTGTGAGGCCGGGCCCTTCACCGTCCTGGCGCAGGTTGTACCGGACGATTGTCCGGATGCGCCGGATCAACGCCAGGACGGTTTCTGGCCCTCACTCTACAAGGATGCGCCGGGATTCATTGGTCCCGGGCCAAACCACCGCCAGCGGTTTGCCGAGGCACAGGCCAAGGCCGAAGCCATCATGGATGGCTGGCGTAAAGGTGACTGGTTCTATTGCGGGATCGTACTCAGTGTGTCGCTGGAAGGTGTTCCACTTGCATCCCATGCGGCAAGCCTCTGGGGGATCGAGGCCAACTATCCGGGGACGGATAACAGCTACCTCAGGGAGGTCGCAAACGAACTCCTCCCGGAGAGCATGGCTGTGGCCCGTGAAACGCTCACCCGGCTCGCCGCGCATGCGCAAGCGAAGGAGGGCGCCTGATGCCGGACATTTTCGAACAGCTTCTCGGTCCGCGCCCCTCGCTGACACTCGACATTGAGCAGGGATTTGTCACGGCAATCTGGGTCGCGGGCCGAAGGCCGGACCTGATAATTCGGGACTTCGATCTCGGCGCCAGCGCGCCGGATGCCTCACTCGACACCTTCGGTGCACCCTACGTGCCGATCAACTGGCACCTGCCGCCATGGCGGCTGGGCCTGGCCCTTGCGCCCCCACACCTGTTTCCATTCTGAGGAATTTCCCCATGTCACAACCTGACCTGATCCACATCGAGCTCAGCAAGCTCAGCATTTCAAAACTCAACATGCGCCATGGGCGCAAGGCGCCGGATATCTCCGACATCCTGCCATCGATCCGGGAGAAGGGCATCCGCCAGACCCTGCTCGTCCGGCGCGAAGGCGGCGGCTTCGGCATCGTTGCCGGACGCCGCCGGTTCTTTGCGCTTCAACAGATTGCGAAGGAGACGGGCGCTGATCCGCTGGTGCCCTGCGCCGTGATGGCGGAAGGCGATCCGGCGTCTGCCATAGAAGCCTCGATCATCGAAAATGTGGCGCGCCTGCCTGCCACCGAGATGGAGCAGTACACGGCATTCCGGAAGCTTCACGACGAGGGAAGAAGTGTCGAGGAGATCGCTGGCTTCTTCGGTGTGACGGAACTGAACGTCCGGCGTGTGCTGGCGCTCGCTGCGCTCAGCGCGCCGATCCGCAAGCTTTACGCTGATCAGGAGCTCGACCGGGAAACCGTTCGCGCGCTGACGCTTGCCACACCTGCCCGGCAGGCGGATTGGCTCAAACTCTGGACCAGCGAAACTGAGCGCGCCCCGATGGGGCGGGCCTGCCGCGCGTGGATCACCGGCGGCAGTGCGATCACGACCGACAAGGCCCTGTTCGACCTTGCCGGTTACACCGGCGGGGTGACCGCCGACCTGTTCGGCGAGGCGGCTGTGTTTGCTGATGCCGCCGCATTCTGGGAGGCGCAAAGAGCGGTGATCACTGAGCGCGTCGATGGCTACCACCAGCGCGGCTGGGCAGATGTGGTCCTGTTGGAACGCGGCGCTTACTTCCAGCGCTGGGACTATGTCCAGACGACCAAGAAGCGGGGCGGCAAGGTCATCGTCGAACAGCGCCATGATGGCACGGTGACGTTCCATGAAGGCTGGCTAAAGGCAGCCGAGGCCCGCAAGTCCAGGGCGGCTATGGCTGGCGGCAAAGTGGCGCCGCAAGCAGACATACGGCCCGAGATGTCCGGCCCGATGGCGGACTATATCGGCCTGCACCGGCACGCCGCCGCGCGGGCGAGCCTGGTCCGCAATCCGCGCATCGCGCTGCGCCTCACGGCGGCGAATGCGCTGTGCGGTTCGTCTCTCTGGAACGTGCGCCAGCACATGCCAGGCGCCGTGAAGGAAGCGACACTTGCAAGCGTCGAGGGCGGGTCTGCTGCCGCCGAACTTGTCGCCGCGCGGGAGGGCGTGGAGACCCTGTTCGAGGCCCTCAGCGCGCCGGTCCCGCGCCGCAGCGGGGACGCTTATCATCTCTGCGAGACATTCGCCGCATTGCTGGCCATGTCCGACGCCGAAGTGATGCAGATCATGGCGCTGGCTATCGCCGAGACAATCGACTCCGGCGGGCCGGTTGTTGAAGCAGCGCTTCACGCCTGCGACACTGACCCGGCGGAGTCCTGGAAACCCGACGAGGCGTTCTTCGACCTCTTGCGCGACAAGCGGGTGATCACCGCTTTTATCGCAGACGCCGCTTCGTCAGAGGCGGCGCGCGAGGCCGAGAACGCCACCGTAAAGGCGCATAAGGCGCTGCTCGCAGAGGCACTCGTTGCCCGCAAGGCCTCGCTCGTCGGCTCATGGATGCCGGGGTGGATGCAGGTGCCGCCCACGCGCCATATCGAGGGCGCAGCCAGTCCGCCGGTTGATGCCTGGGACCGGATTGCCGGATTGTTCGAAGCGGATGTGACGGAGCAATCCCGCACCGAGCCTCCAACTGCGAAGCCACAGCTGCCTGAGTTCTTCGTCTCCTCTCAGGCGGGATGGAGCCGCCCGGTGTTTGCCGCCGGGCGGCTTTTTCTTGCGCGAGGGTCTCTATGTGCGGATCAGGGAGAAGGCGGTTCAAACCGCGCGTCTTGCCGTCCGAAATTGCGTCTGACTTTCCGAGCTATCCCGCAATGCGTTGCGGAACAGGGGGCCTCATTCGTTGCCACAACCTGCCTCTCGCGGACCCCTTGTTTCCGTCTCTTGCCGTTGGACCTGGACGACCTGCGCCGGGCCTGAAACCTAACCGGCGAAGAATTTTCCCCTGCGCCTTCGGCGCATTCCTCGCGCGCCAAAATTCATCGCCGGTCAGGTGCTCCACTGCGTTGCGCCCCTGACGGGTTCAGACCCGGCGCAGGCCGTCCTTTCGGTCCGGCGTCGACGGGAACAAGGGGTTCCCGGAAGACAGCCAAGGAAACGAAAAGGAGACCCCCATGGCAAACGCACTCGGATATGTCACGGAAACCAAAGCCGGCTTCGAAGGCACCCTCGCAATGATGAACCTGTCAGCTGCGATCCGCATCGAGAAGAACGCCGAAAAAGCCGGAGATGGCCAGCCGGACTACCGCATCTTCGCCGGTGAGACCTCGACCGAAATCGGCGGCGGCTGGATGCGCAAGGCGAAGGCTTCAGGCCGGGATTACCTCTCGATCACGCTCGCAGATCCGCAGATCGGCCCCCGGAAGATCTTCGCGAACCTCGCCCCGGTCAAAGGCAGGAAGGGCCGCCACGTGATCCTCTGGAACCCCCGCGACTAAGCCGGGAAATTCAGCCTCAGAGAGCCGCTCCGGAGGGACCTCCGGGGCGGCTTTTCTGCGTTCAGGCCCCGGCCCTGAAGGGAGGGGGAAAATGCGCGTGCGCAATTTTCCCCCTCCAATCCAGCGCAGGCGCTGGCAGCATTATCCCATCACGAACGAACTGAAGAAAGGAAACCAGTGATGTCCGGAAAAGTGCCAACGAACCCCGACGCAAAAGATGAACACGTGCTCCTGAACGTGCAGGAAGCCGCTGCCTTTCTTAGGCTGACGCGCTCCACGCTCGACCATTATCGCTGCGAAGGAAAAGGCCCGATTTACCGCAAGCACGGCACCCGTGTTTTCTATACGCGGGCGAGCCTCATCGACTGGTCCGGGCGCCGGGAATTCTCTTCGACATCCAGCCGGGCAGGGCAATCCCGATGAAATCCGGATACGCGCTCGCGCTCGTGCTGGGAGGATCGGCGGCCTTGTTTGGTCTCGTGTTTGATCCACCGGAGAAGGTCATCTGGAACCGGACAGCGAGCGCGCCGGAAGGGCTTTACTGGCTGAGAGACGAGCCATTCACCAAGGGCCGATGGGTCGTTCTCTCAGCCAGGAGCGGGCCAGCGGAGTGGGCTGAGGCGCGTGGATATGTCGGCGAAGACTCGCCACTTCTGAAGCGGGTTTCAGGGGTTCCGGGAGACAGGCTTTGCCGGGATGGAGTGGATGTATTCATCAATGATGAGCTCGTCGCGAAAGCGCACTTGTCAGATGAAAAAGGCCGCGATCTACCGGCCTGGGACGGGTGCATCACGCTCGAGGAAGGCGAGCTGTTCCTGCTCTCCCCGCACCCGTCCTCCCTGGATGGGCGCTATTTCGGAGCGGTCCGCGAAGCGGACATTCTGGGTGTCGCGGTGCCATTCTTCGGTTCATCCGTTCACGGGCAATCTGCAAACTAGGGCAAGGCGGTGCAATTGGCTGCAAGGGTGGGGAAGGCGGACCCGGTAGGGCAAGATAAAAGGGTTGGCGCCAGGCCTTGCCTTTCGCCTTGTCTGCACAACGATTTTTCGGTGCCCGTTGCACGGGGTCGAGACGCCGGGTTTGGCGCGATCTCCAGCATTTTCAGCAGATCCAGCTGGCGCCATATCCTGATTGGGGAATCTTCAAATGACGGATGAATTTACACCGCGTCTGGGCCGGATCGGTGACCGGGGCCGCACCAGCGGTTTGCTCTTCAAGAAGCGCGCAAGAAAGTCTGAGGCGCGTCTCGGCCGGAAATCTCAAAAGGTGCAGTTCACAGGTGCTGACATTGGGCGCGGAGGGGCGAGTGCGCGGTCCCTTGAAGTACGGAGTCAACGGCTGCCGGCATTCCGGCTGCGGCGTGTCGTCGTGAAGGCCCACCTCGCGAGGGCGCCGCGAGGCGGTGGTGCCGGGGCCCTTAAAGCGCATCTGGGTTACATCCAGCGGGACGGCGTGGAACGCGATGGTTCCGGGGGCCAGCTCTACTCACGGGACGGCGTCGAAGCTGATGCTGACGCATTCCTTGAGCGCTGCGAGGAAGATCGCCACCAGTTCCGGTTCATTGTGTCGGCGGAAGATGCAGGTCAGCTTGGCGACCTGAAGGACACGACGCGCACCCTGATGGCGCAGGTGGAATCTGATCTCGGAACGCGCCTCGACTGGCTCGCCGTGGATCACCACAATACCGGCCATCCGCACACCCATATCGTGATCCGCGGCAAGGACGCGGACGACAGGGATCTCGTCATTGCGCCGGACTACATCAAGCGGGGGCTTGCTTCCCGGGCGCAGGACATCGTGACCGAGCGTCTTGGTCCAAGGCGTGATCTCGAGATTGCTCAGGCGCGGCAGCGGGCGGTGACCCTGGAGCGGTTTACCGGCCTCGACAGAAGCCTGCTTGCGGAAGCCACAGAGTACCAAATCCGCATCGCAGATGGGCGCGGTCCGCAGGGGCGGTTTGAGGAAGCGTTGCGCCGAGCCCGGTTGCAGTATTTGGAAAGACTAGGCCTTGCTCAACCGGCTGGCAGGGGCGCATGGACGTTGACACCCGGCTGGGAGGACACGCTGAAGGCGCTGGGGCAGCGCCGTGATATCCTGAAATCCCTGGCAGCGAAGAACCGAGATTCCGCACCCGACCAGACGCTTCGAACGTTCGAGCCTGCCGCGCATGGCTTGGAGAAGCTTCTCGGCTCGGTGGTAGCGTCTGTTCCGGAGGATGAATTGCGTGACCGGCGAAGCCTGATTGTGGGGGATTTTCATGGGACTCGCTGGATTGTGGATATCGGGCTCCGGGAGCCCGGGACGACCCCACCCGAGGGCGCGATAGTGGAGGTCAGGGCACGGACCCCGAAACTCAGGGAGATGGATGCCTCCATCCTGAACATCGCCGAGCGCTCTGGGGGGATGTATGCGGACGCGCTGCATCTTGTTGCCGATCCAGCTGCGACCCGTGCGTGGCGGCAGGGACATGTCCGACGCCTGGAGGCCTTGCGACGCGCCGGTATTGTCCAATGCGACAGCGAGGGGGTGTGGCAGGTGCCGCAGGACTTGGCCCGGCGCGCTGCCGACTATGATGCCGCGCGGACGGGGCGGCTTGAGGTTCAGGTCCGGTCCTGGCTCCCGCTCAAAGAGCAGGTCCGGCATGCGGGTCTAACATGGCTCGATACAGAGGGAGCGGGGGTTCCCGGCGATGTGCTCGCGAAGGTCCGGCAGGCGCGCCTCACCTTTCTTCACGAGAAGGGCTGGCTTGAAAGGGGAAACAGCGAGGTGGGGGAAGCCTTGCACGCCCGGCTGCGCGTCATGGAGTTGCGGAGGGCATCAGGCATGCTTGCTTCATCAACCGGACGCGCCGCTGTGGAGCTGGTACCGGGAGACAGGTTTGAAGGCCGGTTCGAGAAGGCGATCAATCTGGGGCAGGGGAGAGTTGCGGTTGTTGGAAATGCGAAGGAATTTGCACTTGTGCCCTGGAGGCCCGAGATGGAACGCCATCGGGGTAGGGACATGGCGTTCAAGCGAACATCGGCAGGTGTCAGCTGGACGATAGGAATTGAGCAGGGATTAGGGAGGTGAGCCTATGGCTGCTTATGTGGGCGATGATTGAATATACGAGTGTGCAGGTGTGCGCGACGCTCGTCGGTCAACAGGAAGGGGTGATGTGGGCTTGCGGGCGCCAGATTGCACTTAACTCTATGGCGTGACGTCGGCTTTTCCTGAAATCTCAAGAATTACGGTCTGGCCGTTAATAAGGGTCCCATCACACCATATAAGGGCAGGGCTCTGGCCCTGCTTTTTTGGCTGCAGCAAAATCCTCAAACCGCGGTTGATTGAATGTGCAACCTCTATTCCTTCGGTTCGCCGGGCGGCGTCATGGACGCCGCAAACAAGGCACTTGGCAAAAAAATTTCTCTGGGCGCTTCAGCCGGAAACCTGCCCGAAGGCTATGTCGGCGCTGACAGCAATGGGCCCATCATCCGTCATGCCGGAGATGGCCTGGAGATCGACATCCTGCGATGGGGCTTTCCGCCAACAAGCCCGAAAGATAAGGACGGAAAATGGGCGCCTCCGATCACCAATATACGCAACCTGGAAAGCCGGTGGTGGCAAGACGTGAACCGAGAATACCTTCTGCGCCCGGAGTATCGCTGCCTGGTCCCATTCGCGTCCTTTTCCGAGCCCGTCCCCGGTAAGGGCCGCGAGAATGCCTGGTTCGAGACCACAGAGGCGCAGGGCTTTTTCGCCGGCATCTGGCGGGCATGGTCGGGCGACACACGCCTTGTCGCAGTCGAGGGCAAATCAAGGCGCCAGAGGGCAGCCGCTGAACTTGAACTCTATGCCTTCCTCACCACCGAGCCCAACGCCGTTGTCGAACCGATACACCCCAAGGCAATGCCAGTGATCCTGACAGACCCTGATGAGCTGGCGGCATGGATGGCGGGCGGTGAGGCAAGCCTGCGCCTGCAGCGTCCGCTGCCCGCCTCAGAGTTGAGGCACATACCCAGTTAAACCAGTCGGCCTCAACTGCCCGCCGAACGCACTTCTGTCACAGCGGACGCCCGGCACCCTTAACCGGCTTCCAGCGCGGATGCACGTTTGCGGACCTTGCGCCACACCTCGAACACCGGGCCCGGCGCCCGATTGTGATGACGGTCTCATCTGCACCAAATGCGTCAACAGGCAGGACGAGGCTGTGACGGCAGGTGCTGATGCGGCAAATCAGTTCGATGCTGATCAGATCGTGATGCAGCTCGGCGATCGCTGGCGGAGGGAGCATATGCGGGGGTGTCATGCCCGTTCTTATCATGGCCTGTGACAGGACTTAAGTGACCCTGCCGCTCTTAGACGATGACCGCCGGAGCCGACCCGGCCCGTTGCTGACCCATGAAATCAATGTAAAACTCAACTCACGCGGATGTTGTAACAAATGTTTTGGAGTGCCTGTTAATGAGGCAAATGTGGTTCTTGGTTTCTGTAGAGAGGTGGCTCGGGAAAACTGAACACGGTGGTTAGGTGAGATTTCTGCCTGCAGATCGGCTATTTTGCCGGACACAGGAGACGACCATGCCCAGACGACCCCGCCGGAATCACAGTCCGG
>NZ_JBKBXW010000036.1:0-25493 GCF_046313735.1 Hyphomonas sp. | reverse complement strand
CTCAACCATTCTTACGGCGCGCTCACGCACCTCAGGCGAATACCGCCCCTGTCTTCTCTGCTCTGTCATGGCTCCAATCTCTCAAGAAAAGGAGCCTCCGGTAAACCCGGGGAGGTTCACTGCCGCTATTTGAAAGATTTTGGTCTTCGACTCCGTTCCCCATCCTGAGGACTCCGTGGTTAGATTGGCGCATTTATCTCCAACACCTTTTGCCAAAGCCCGCCCAGAAGAAGTTAGAACTCCTGTTTTGTTGAAGTCATCCGTAATGTTTGCAGCAGCAGTGTGCCCGCACCGTCTTGCGCCGGCCATCCCGTCCAGATTTCGGGCAGCTTGTGTGCACTTTCGCGGCGTCCTTCGCACAGCGATAGAAACATCCAGCACGGGCGGTACGTAAACACGCCTTTTTCCGGCTTTTCAGTTGTCCTCCTGCCGGGAAGCGCCCTAAGGTCGTCGCTGACGATTCGAAGGATCGCCTGACCGGCCAGAAAGGCAATGACTGTGACAGATCACACCCGGCGCGCGATCGAGGCTCCGCGAGAGCCCGCATTGCTTGTGGCCTCGCCGGATGGCAGCCTGTCCGTCCTGGCGGGCGCGCCGCGCGGGGATACTGCCTCCCCTGCCTATGCCTTGCCGCCCGTCTACCCAGAATGGTTGGGCGACCGGGCGTTCTCGGCCCTTCATGGCGCACGCTTCTGCTATGTTGCCGGCGAAATGGCACGCGGCATCGCCACGCCGCAGATGGTGATTGAAGCGGTGCGCTGCGGCGGCCTCGGCTTCTATGGCAGCGCCGGTCTCCCGATCCCGGAAATCCGCGCCGGCCTTGCCACCATCAAGTCGGCCCTTGGTGCCGGCAGTCCCGCCTGGGGCGCCAACCTCATCCATTCCCCGCAGGAGCCGGGACAGGAAAAAGCGGTCATCGACCTCTTCCTCGCCGAGGGCGTCCGCCGCGTGTCGGCCTCCGCCTTCATGCGCCTGACGCCGGATGTCGTACGCTACACCGCGCTCGGCCTTGCCCGTTCGCCGGATGGCAGCGTCACGCGCCAGAACCATGTCTTCGCCAAGGTCTCCCGCGCCGAAGTCGCCGAAGCCTTCATGGCGCCGCCGCCGGAAAAGATGCTGCAGGACCTCGTCGCCTCCGGCGCGCTGACGCCCGCGCAGGCTGACCTTGCCTCGATGGTTCCCGTGGCCGCCGAGATCACGGCAGAATCCGATTCCGGCGGCCATACCGATAATCGCCCGGCCAGCGTTCTCTACAGCTCGCTCTCTGCGGCCCGGTCGCGGATCGCCGCCCGGCATGGCTTCGCCGAGAGCGATATCCGCATCGGCCTCGCTGGCGGCATCGCCACCCCGCAGGCCGTCGCCGCCGCGTTCCAGATGGGCGCGGCCTATGTGCTCACCGGCACGATCAACCAGAGCGCCGTCGAATCCGGCCTCGCCCCACCCGGGCGCGCATTGCTCGCCAAGGCCGGCCCGGCCGATGTCGCCATGGCGCCCGCCGCCGACATGTTCGAACAGGGCGTGCAGGTTCAGGTGCTGAAGCGCGGCACGCTGTTCGCCATGCGCGGGCGCAAATTTCACGGCTTCTATCGCAGCGGGGAAAGCTACGAGACCTTGCCAGAGGCCGACCGCAAATGGATCGACGATGTGCTGGGCGAAACCTTCGATGCTGCCTGGGCGTCAACCCGCGCCTACATCCAGTCCGTCAATCCCGCAGAAGCCACCCGCGCGGACAAGGACGGCAACAAGCGCCTCGCCCTCGTCGCCCGGCGCTACCTGTTCATGGGCGCGCAATGGGCCCGCGAAGGGGTCGAGACCCGCAAGGCGGATTTCCAGATCTGGTGCGGCCCGGCCATGGGCGCCTTCAACGAATGGGTGGCCGGCAGCTTCCTGGAGCCGGTTGAAAACCGCACCGTCCGCCAGATCGCCCTTAACCTCATGGAAGGCGCCGCGCGGATAACCAGAGCGGGCCAGCTTCGCGCCGCCGGTGTGGCCGTCCCCGCCGAGCTATTCAGCTACCGCCCGATCAGGTTCGAGTGATCCGATGACCGATGCCGTCCCCCCTCCCAGCCCTGCCCAGGCCGACCCCATCGCAATCGTCGGCCTCGGCGCCATCTTCCCTGGGCGCGGCGACACGACCGGCTTCTGGCGCGACATCTTCGAGGCGCGCGACCTCCTCACCGATACCCCGCCAACCCATTGGCTGATTGAGGATTATTACGACCAGAACCCGCTCGCCCCGGACCGCACCTATGGCCGGCGCGGCGGCTTCCTCTCGCCCGTCGCCTTCGATCCGCTGGCCTTCGGCATTCCGCCTGCCCAGCTTCAGACGACCGACTCCGCCCAGCTCCTCGCCCTCGTTGCGGCAAAGATGACGCTGGATGATTTCGAGCGCGACTCCAGCGGTAAGTTCGACCGGACGCGCACCAGCGTCATCCTCGGCGTGGCGTCCGCCACCGAACTCACCGCCCATATGGCTGGCCGCCTGCAGCGCCCCGCCTGGGTCAACGCCCTGCGCCAGTCCGGCCTGCCGGAGGATGAAGTGCAGGCCATCGCCCGCCGCATCGAAGCGCACTATGCCGACTGGAAAGAGAGCACCTTCCCCGGCCTCCTCGGCAATGTCGTTGCCGGCCGCATCGCCAACCGGCTCGACCTTGGCGGCAGCAATTATGTGACCGATGCCGCCTGCGCCTCCAGCCTCTCCGCGCTGCAGATCGCCATGCACGAACTGCGCGCCGGGGATTCCGACATGGTCCTCACCGGCGGGGTCGACGCGCTGAACGACATCCTGATGTTCATGTGCTTCTCGAAGACGCCGGCCCTCTCGCCGACTGGCGATTGCCGGCCCTTCTCGACACAGGCCGACGGCACCATGCTCGGCGAAGGCATCGGAATGCTGGCCCTGCGCCGGCTCTCGGATGCTGAGCGCGATGGCAACCGCATCCATGCGATCATTCGCGGCCTCGGCGGCGGCTCGGATGGCAAGGGCACCGCGATCTACACCCCGCTCCCCTCCGGCCAGGCCCGCGCGCTGCGCCGCGCTTACCAGCAGGCCGGCTATGGCCCTGAAGCTGTCGATCTCGTCGAAGCCCATGGCACTGGCACCCGCGCCGGCGACAAGGCAGAGATCGAAGGCCTCCATCACGTTTTCGGCGAAGCCGCATCCGGCACGGGTCCGTGGTGCGCCATCGGCTCGGTCAAGTCCCAGATCGGCCACACCAAGGCCGCCGCCGGCTCTGCCAGCCTGATCAAGGCGGTCGAGGCGCTGCGCCGCAAGGTGCTCCCGCCGACGCTCAAGATCGAGGAACCCGCCGAAGCGATCCGCGACAGCGCCTGTTTCTATCTCAATACAGAGCCCCGCCCCTGGGTCAGTGCTGACAGCCGTCCGCGCCGCGCCTCGGTCAGCTCCTTCGGCTTCGGCGGCAGCAATTTCCATGTGACGCTTGAGGAATATACCGGCCCGAACGCCGCCCCGGCCCCGCGCGTCCTGCCGGCCGAACTCTTCCTGCTCCACGCGAAGGATGCGTCCGGTCTCTCCGCCGCACTCACCGTCCTCGCGGCCCATCCGCCCACGGAAGATGGCCTCGCCGCTGCCGCCAGCGCGACCCACACCGGCTTTGAACCCGCAGCCCCTGCCCGCCTCGCCATCGTCGCAACCACGCCGGACGACCTCCTCACCAAGGCCGCCCGCATCGCCGCGATCCTGAAGGATGGCACCGCCGGCCGCGCGCCCCTGCCACAAGGTTGCAGCCTCAGCCTCGAGCCGGCCAGCCAAGGCAAGATCGCCTTCGTCTTCTCCGGTCAGGGTAGCCAGTATGTCGGCATGGGCGCTGATCTTGCGATGGCTTTCCCCGCTGCCCGCCGGGTGTGGGACGCTGCCGCGAGCCATCCCGTCACCGGCCCGCTGAAACTGCACCGCCTCGCCTTTCCCCCGGCAGCCTTTGACCAGGTCGAATTCGGCAACCAGACCCAGCGCCTCACCGCGATGCAGCACGCCCAGCCGGCCATCGCCGCCGTCGCGCTCTCTCATCTTGCCCTGCTCGAAGCCGCCGGCGTGAGCCCCGAAATGACCGGCGGGCACTCCTTCGGCGAGATCATGGCCCTGCATCTCGGCGGCGCCTTCGATGCAGACACCGCCCTGACCATCGCCGCAGCGCGCGGCCAGTGCATGGCAGACGCCGCCGCCTCCAGCGAAGGCGCCATGCTTGCCGTCCAGTGCGAAGCCGCGTCCATCCGCAGCCTTGTGGACGAGATTGGCGGCGGCCTCGTCATCGCGAACGACAATGGGCCGAGCCAGGTCGTCCTCTCCGGTCCCCTCGCCGCCATTCAGGCTGCCGAGCCAAAGGTCGCCGCACTCGGATTCAAATCCTTCCGCCTGCCCGTCGCCACCGCCTTCCATTCCAGCGTCGTCAGCAGCGCCGTCGGGCCCTTCCAGCAAACCCTCGACGCCCAGAAGCTGCGCAAGCCCCGCCTCACCGTCTTCGCCAACGCAACCGCCGCGCCCTACAAGGCCAAGGCCGCAGACATGGCCGCCGCCATTGCCTCGCAGATCGCCTCGCCTGTGCGCTTCCGCGAAGAGATCGAGGCGATGTATGAGGCCGGCGCGCGCCTTTTCCTCGAAGTCGGCCCCGGCAATGTCGTCACCGGCCTCGTCGGCGACACGCTGGGCACCCGTCCGCATACGGCCATTGCGCTCGACAACAAGCGCACCAACGGCGCCGCGCAATTCCTGACCGCGCTCGGCGCGCTCAGCGTGGCCGGCCTCGCTGTCGATTACGCCGCCCTCTTCGCCGAGGCGCCCGCCCCCACGCCCAAGCCTTTGCCTTCGCGCCATGCCGTGATGCTCACCGGCGCCAATCACGACCGGCCCTACCCGCCCAAGGATGGCGCCGCCGGCCGCGCCCCGATCAATCCGCCGCGCGCAGCTGCGCCGCCCTCGCCGCAGCCAGCGGCAACCCAGACAGACTCCCCCGCTTCCGCCCCCCTCCCGCCGCCCCCGGAAAGGATCCCCCCGGCCATGTCCGAACCCGACCGCAAATCCGCCGCTCTCCCGCCCGCCCTGCTGCCGCCGCCGGTTGCCCCGGCCAGCGCTGTCGAGCGCATCTGGCAGGAAGTGTCCCTCCGCCATCAGGATTACCTCCACACCACCGCCGCCGCCCACACGGCCTATCTCAACGCGGCTGCCTCCCTCCTCGGCGGCGCGCAGCTCCCCGTTCAGTCCGCGCCGTCCGTGCCCGCAGCGCAGCAACCCATGGCCATCGCGCCGCCGCCGCCTGCCCCCGTGGCCGCGAAACCAAACGGCGCCTACACCAATGGCCACGCCGCGCCCGAGCCTGTGCGCCCAGCCCCTGCTCCTCCCCCTGTTCAGCAGGCTGCCCCTGCACCCGCCCCGGCGCCTGCGCCAGCTCCGGCTCCCGCCCCGGCGTCCCGTCCGGCGGCTGCCGCTGGTCCCGATCCGGTCGCGCTTGTCCGCGCCATCATTTCTGAAAAGACCGGCTACCCCGAAGACATGCTCGAAGCTGACATGGATCTCGAAGGCGAGCTTGGCGTCGACTCAATCAAGCAGGTCGAAATCCTCTCCACCCTGCGCGACCGGATGCCGGAGTTGCCTGAGATCGAGCCCGAACGCCTCGTCGAACTGCGCACCATCTCGGCCATCGCCGCAATGATCGCAGGCGCGGCCCCTGCGCCCGCCCCTGCCCAGCCTGCCGCTGCGCCCGCTGCCAGCCACGCGCCCGCGGCCCCGGCCGCGAATGGCGCGGTCTCCGCCGATTCCGTCCGTAGCCTGATCGCCGAGAAAACCGGCTATCCGGAAGACATGCTCGAAGACGACATGGACCTCGAAGGCGAGCTTGGCGTGGACTCGATCAAGCAGGTCGAAATCCTCTCGGCTCTGCGCGACCGCTATCCCGCCCTGCCGGAGGTCGACCCCGAACACCTCGCGGAGCTGCGCACGATCCGGAAAATCGCCGATTTTTTTGCCTGAGGGATGGCAGCGGCGCTGAGCCGGCCCGCCGTCCCGAACCATCTTTCCGGCCCTATCTGAGCGAGGTCCGCGCCGTCACATGGCAGGCGGTCCATACGCCTGCAGCCACCCTGCCCGATGGCCCCGCAGAAATAACCGGCGCGGCGACGGGCTATGCCGGCGCGCTGGCCGCCGCATTGGCCGGGGGCGGCCTGCCAGCACCGATGGTGCAGACGCCCACGGGCAACGCAAACCTCACCCTCATCACCGAAGGGCTCGCGGACGCGCCCCTGGCGGAGCGTCACTGGGCCGCGCTGCTGGCTGCCCGCGCCGCAAAGCGCCCCGGCGCAACCCTTGTTTTCCTGCAGAGCGCCAGGAGCGCATCCGGCCTCGAAGGCCTCGCCCGCACGCTGCGCATCGAATGGCCGGATGTGCGGTCGGTGTGTTTCACTCTGCCCTCGGATGATCCGGCATCCGCCGCCCACCTTCTGCCCTGGCTCAAGAGTGCGCAGACGGACCTCTGGTTCGACGCGTCGTATTCCGCCTCCCGCCCGCTGCTGCGCACATCCCCGCCCGCACAGAACATGCCGCCTGCAGATCCCGGCGCCGTCTGGCTGGTCACCGGCGGCGCGCGCGGCGTCACGGCGGCCTGCGCCATCGAACTAGCGCGCCTCGCAGGCGGTACTTTCCTGCTGGCGGGTCGCTCATCGCTTGCTCCGTGGCCGGAAGGAATCGCCGAGACGGCCGACCTCAAATCCCTGCGCGGCGCGCTCGCCCTTGCTGCCCGCGCGCGCGGCGAAAAGCCTGCCCCCGCCGCCATCGACAAAGCCGCCCGCGCTACCCTCGCCGGCCTCGAAATCCGTACGACCCTCGCCGGCATTCACGAAACCGGCGCAGCGGCCCACTACATCCCCATGGACACCGCAGACGCAGGCTCTGTCGTCGCCGCGATCAACCAGATCGGCAGCACCTTCGGCGCCATCACCGGCCTCATCCACGGCGCCGGCATCATCGCAGACCGCCTCGCCGATGAAAAAACCGAGGACGAATTGAAGCGCGTCTTCGCGCCGAAAGCCGATGGCCTCTTCAACCTTCTCCACGCCCTGAACGGACGCCCCCTGAAACATCTCGCGCTCTTCTCCTCCGCCTCCGCCTTCTTCGGAAATCGTGGGCAGGCGGACTATGCGATGGCCAATGCCATCCTCGCCAATACAGGCCGCGATATTGCTGCCAGCCAGCCCGGGGTCCGCGTGAAAGTGTTCGACTGGGGCCCGTGGGAAGGCGGCATGGTGGATGCGACGCTTGCGGAGCATTTCCGCGCGCAGGGCGTGCCGCTCATTCCGCTGGAAGACGGCGCCCGTATTTTCGCACGCGAACTTCTCGGCGGAGCCTTTGAAGATATTGAACTCGTTGTCGGCACGATGGAGGGCGAGGCGTGAGCCGGTTTGAGCCCATCGCGATCGTCGGCGAAGGCTGTGTCCTGCCCGCCGCGCGCAGCCCGGAAGACCTCTGGAACATCGTCGCGGAAAAGCGCGTCGTCACATCCCGCGTGCCGCCCGCTCGCCTCGGCTTCCCGGAGCGCGGCGCTGGCAATCCGGCCTGGGTCTCCGGCCTCGTCGAAGATACGCCATCTGATGCCCCCGAACTCGACCCCGTCTGCCGCTGGCCGCTGGAGGCGGTGCGCAGCGCCGCAGCCGGTATAGACTTCGAGAGTATCGCCCCGCATCGCCGCGCCGTGATCCTCGCAAACCTCATGTATCCCAGCCGCGCCAAGGCCGCATACGCCGCTGACATCTGGCAACATGGTCGCACAGACCGGCCGTCCACGGACCTTCTGAATTCCGGCTACCCCGCAAAACTGATCGCGGAAGCCATCGGTGCCACAGGCCCGGCCTTCGCCCTCGATGCCGCCTGCGCCTCCTCGCTCTACGCGCTTGAGATTGCCTGCCGCAAACTCGCCGCCCGCCAGGTCGATATCGCCGCCGTCGCCGCTGTCAACGCCACCGACAATCTCATCCTCCATATCGGCTTCAGCGCCCTGAAGGCGCTGAGCCCCACGGGCCGCTCGCGCCCCTTCATTTCGGGCGCAGATGGACTCGTCCCCTCCGAGGGCGCCGCCGCGGTCATCCTGAAACGCCTGTCAGACGTGAAGGCGGGCGACACCGTCCACGGCGTCATCCGCGGCATCGGTCTCTCGAATGATGGCCGCCGCAAAGGCCTGCTCGCCCCCGATTCTGGCGGCCAGGCTGAAGCCATGCGCCGCGCGTATGAAGTCTCGGGCATAAATCCGGATACGGTGCAATACCTCGAATGCCACGCCACCGGAACGCCCGTCGGCGACGGTGTCGAGATTGCCGCCTCCGCCTCCGTCTTTGGCAGCCGTCCGCTTCCGATCGGCTCCCTCAAAGCCAACACTGGCCACCTCATCACGGTTGCGGGCCTTGCCAGCCTCCTGAAACTCACCTCCTCCTTCCGCCATGAAACGCTGGCCCCGACGCCATTGGACGGCGCGCTCATCCCGGCCCTTGCCGGCAATGGGATGCAGCCGCTGCGTGAGGCTGAGCCCTGGCGCCGCAATGGCGCGCCCCGGCGCGCAGCGATCAGCAATTTCGGCTTCGGCGGCAACAATTCCCACCTGATCCTCGAACAGCACGAGCCCCGCGCAGGCTATGTCAACGGCAAGACGCTGCCTGCAGACGATCCGCCCACTGACGACATCGTCATCTGCGGCATCGGCCTCATGGCAGGCCCCGACAGGGGCGAACGCGCGGTTCTCCGCCGCCTGATGAATGCCCCCATCGCGCCGGCGCCGGTGGCAACGACTGTTGGCGCCGATCCCGTCCGCGCCCGCACGCCGCCGGCCGATCTCCTGCGCGCCGAAGCCCAGCAACTCGCGATCCTTGACACCGCCTCGATGGCTTTGGAAGGCGTCAGTCGCCCCGCGCCCGAGGCCTGCGGTGTGTTCACCGGCGTTCGCTGCGCCAATGATTCCGCGCGCTGGCTCCTTCGTGAGCGGATCGCTGCTGCAGGAGCCGCAACCGCTGCAGACATCGACGCCATCGCCCCGCCGCTCGTCGCCGCCGACGTGCTCGGCGCCATGGCCAACATGACAGCCAACCGGCTGACCGTTGCTGAGGATTTTCGCGGACGCGGCTTTGCCATCTCCGCAGAGGAAGGCTCCGGCCTCTCCGCTCTAGATGCCGCCTGCGATGCGCTGCGCCAGGGCTCCCTCGACCTTGCCGTCGTGGCGGCGGCAGACTTCGGCACGGAACCCGTCAGTGCACATACCATCGACGCCCCTGGCGACAAGGCCGCCGCGATCGTCCTCAAGCGGCGCGCAGATGCAGAGGCCGCCGGAGACCGCATCTACGGAACTGTTGCGCCATCAGCCCAAGAGACAGGCTGGCCTGCCAGCACGCCCATATTCTCTGCCGTCTATGGCCATGCTCCGGCGGCGGATGATCTGTTCTCCGTCGCCGCCCGGCTGGCTCTCGCCGCGCGGGGGCTTGCGCCCATGGATGAGGCCGGCCTCGCCGCGCCTTGTCTCGCCAGCGCTGCTGCGCCCTTTGAAATGGGGTCTGCCGTATCCGCACCGCAGATCACCGTCACACCGGCGCCGGTCCCTTCGTCCCCGGACATGCTCCGCCCGGCGCCGCATCTCTTCTGGGCTGCTGCAGGCTCACGCCCTGCCCTCGCAAAGCGCCTCGGCAAAGGGGATCAGGGCGGCCGGGGCCGCTGCCGCATCGCTCTCCTTGCAAACTCGGCGGAAGACCTTGCAGCCCTCAGCCGCACCGCCGCTCAGTCCCTCGAGGATGGCGCACACCCGTCCGGGGACGGCGTATTCTATGGCGACAGCGCGGCGCAAGGCGAACTCGCCTTCGCCTTCACCGGCTCGGCCGCCTCCTATCCCCGCATGGGCCGCGGCCTCCTGTCCGCCTTCCCAGAAGTCGCCGCGAAACTGGCCGGGATCCCTGCGGCGCAGGCGATGACCCCGGTTCTCGCCAAATCGAGCCTCACCGAATTCGAGCAGCTCTGCGCCGTCAGCCTGCTGACACAGGCGCATGTGATCCTCCTGCGCGAAGTCCTCGGATTGCAGCCGGAGGCCGCCATCGGCCTCTCCCTCGGCGAGTCGAACGCGCTCTTCGCCTTCGGGTACTGGAACGATATGGGCGGCCTTCTGGAGGATATCTCCAACGCCGCCATGTACGAGCGCCATCTCGGTGGGGAATTCGAAACCGCCCGGGAAGCATGGGGCCGGAACGTGCCCTCGGACTGGACCAACTGGCGCCTGCGCGCGCCAATAGATAAGGTCCGCGCCGCCGTTGCGGCCCATCCGAATGTCGAGATCATGATCATCTATTCCGAAATGGATTCGATGATCGGCGGCCGCGCCGAGGCGTGCCGCGCCGTCGCCGATGCCATCGGCAAAGGGGCCGGCGCGCTGATGCACCAGCACCTCATCGTCCATGCCAGCGCCATGAAGCCCTTCGCCGAAAAATGGCGTCAGCTGCACACCCGCCCCGTCTCCCGCATCGCGGATGGCCCCCGCCTCTACGCCAATGCCATCAACGCCGCCTACAAGCCCACCAAGGCCAAAGTCGCGGACATGCTGACGCGTCAGGCAGTCACCACAGTTGATTTCCCCGCCACCGTCCGCCAGGCCTGGGAAGACGGTGTACGGACCTTTGTCGAAGTCGGCCCTCGCGACTCCCTCACCCAGTCGATCCGCCTGACGCTGAAAGACAAGCCTCACCTTGCTCTGGCTACAGATGAAATTGAGTCCGCAGACCTGACACAGATCGCCCGCCTCGCCGCCGCCCTCTTCGCGGAAGGCCGGGATGTGCAGATCGCCGCGATTGCCGCCCGGCTCGACGCGGCGCGGGCTCATCCCTGGCGCTCTGCTCCGCCCCTGCCGGTCAGCCGCGGGGCGCACTCTGCTCCGCCGGTGATCCCGAAAGTCGGTACGCCGTTCACCTGCCCGCCCGGCCTGCCTCTTGCGCCGCCGCTTCCACCTCCGGTCTACGCCCGTCTCTCGCCCACCGCGCCGCCCCCGGCCCCGGTCCCCTTCCCGCCGCCCCCCGGCGGAACGCCGTCTTCAACATTGCCCCAGCCAGAAGCCGTCCTGTCCGGCCGCCAGCCCCTCATGCGGCGCGCGCCCAGTGGCAAATCCTGGAACCGGGAGGCAATCGAGAAAGCCTCGCGCGGCCCGATGTCGGATTTCTTCGGCCCGGCCTTTGCCGAGCAGGACCGCTACGCCCGCAACGTCCGCCTGCCCGCCCCGCCGCTTCTGCTCGTCGATCGTATCACCGGCATCGAGGCCGAAGCCGGCGTCGAAGGCAAAGGCGTCATCTGGACAGAGACGGACCTCACCGAAGGCCACTGGATGCTCCACAAGGGCCGCATCCGCCCGGGCCCGCTGATCGAGTGCGGACAGGCCGACCTCACCCTGATCGGCTGGATGGGCGCCGACCTGAAAAATCGCGACGAGCGCGTCTACCGCCTGCTGGGCTGCGAGATCACCTTCCATGACAGCGGCCTGCCGCGGGCCGGCGACACGCTGAAATTCCAGATCGAGATCACCCAGCACGCCAATTTCGGCGGGGTACGGATGTTCTTCTTCCAGTATGATTGCGAATCCGCTGGCCGCCCCGTCTTCTCCGTGCGCCAGGGTCAGGCGGGGTTCTTCTCGGATGCAGAACTCGCCTCCGGCAAGGGCGTCGCCTGGGACGCGGCCACCAGCCCGCCGCCCACGCCCAACATCGCCCCCATAGACATCTCCCGCGCCAGCGCCAGACGCGCCTTCTCGCAGGCCGATGTCTCGCGCTTCCAGTCCGGCAACACATATGACTGTTTCGGCCCGGGCTTCGAACTCTCCGCCGCACATTCCTTCCCGGTACACCTGCCGGATGACCATCTCGCCCTGATCCACGAAGTCCCGGAATTCGACCCCGAAGGCGGGCCATGGAAGCGCGGCTATCTCAAGGCCCGCGCCTTCGCGCCTACCGATGCCTGGTTCTATCAGGGCCACTTCCATAACGACCCCTGTATGCCCGGCACGCTGATGGCCGAAGCCGCCGTTCAGGCGCTCGAATTCTACGCCACGGCCCTTGGCCTGACGCTGACACGAGACGGCCATGTCTTCGAACCCATCCCCGGCGAAACCGCGAAGTTCATCTGCCGGGGGCAGGTCATTCCGGATACGGATCATGAGATCACCTATGAAGTCTTCATTGATGAAATCATAGACGGCGAGACCCCGAAAATCTTCGCCGCCCTGCTCGCCCGTAGTGATGGGCGCAAGGTCTTCTACTGCCCCCGCTTCGGCATCCAGCTGCGCCGCAACGGGCCCGCGCCCCGCGTCTCGCCCGCGCCTGTCCGGGTCGGGCCGCAGCGCGAAAGCAGGGGTGATTATGCCGCCCTGCTTGACTGCGCCAATGGTGCGCCTTCCTCCGCCTTCGGAGAGATGTATCAGCGTTTCGACACTGAAGGCTCCGTTCCCCGCCTGCCCCAGCCGCCCTATCACATGATGTCCCGCGTCACGGATGTCACCGAACGCCCCGGCGTGCGCAAGGCCGGCGCCCGCGTCTCCGCCGAATACGATATCCCTCCGGATGCGTGGTATTTCGGCTGCAACCGGAATGGCGAGATGCCTTTCTCCGTGCTCTCGGAAATCGTGCTTCAGCCTTGCGGCTGGCTCGCCAGCCATTGCGGTTTCGCCCTTGATGGCGGCGACCGGTTCCGCAACCTCGAAGGCGACGGCCATGTCTTCCGTACCCTGAAGCCCGGCGACGGAACCATCTGTGTCGAGACGACCCTGACAGCCTACTCGAAGGTTGGCCCCATGACCATCGTCACCTTCGAGCTGGATGCCCGCCTGAAATCCGGCGCGCCAGTGATGCGCCTGATGACGCGGTTCGGCTTCTTCCCTGCAGCCGCGCTCGTGCGCCAGGCGGGCCTCGCTGCCAACGCCGCAGACAAGGCCTGCCTCGCCCTGCCGCCCGCCCAGCAAGACCTGTCCCCGTCGGATGACCGCCTCGCCGCCGGCCAGCTCCGGATGCTCGATACCGCAGATTATTTCGATCCGCACGGCGGCGCGGCGGGTCTCGGCCTCGCCCGGGGGCGGCAGGCTGTAGATCCGCATGCGTGGTATTTCAAAGCGCACTTCTTCGGCGATCCGGTCCAGCCGGGCTCGCTCGGCCTCGATGCCCTCGTCCAGCTCCTGATGCGGGCGAGTATCCTCAAGGGCCTGACCGATGACATGCCCGGCGCTCGCGCCGAAACGCTCGCCGCCGGAATGCCGGTGAAGTGGACCTATCGCGGACAGGTCACGCCCGAAAAGAAGCAGGTGACAACCGTCATGGAAATCACGGATATCGCCGGCGATGCCCGCCGCCGCCTCGTCACGGGCCGGGGCTCGCTCTGGTGCGACGGCCTGCGAATCTATGAGGCCAATCCGCTGACCATCGCGTTCACGCGGGACGGGTGACCGGCCCAGCCACCAGACACGCAAACACACCGCCCGCCTCTACGGAGACGCCCTCCAGCACCCGTCCGGATAGGGAGAGCTCAAACGCTGCCGGGCCCTCCAGCCAGCCAATCCGTACCCGTACAGTCTTCGCCCCGGCGCGCATTCCGCGGCCGCCCGCCTTCAGCGCTGCCTCCTTGATGGCCCACATCCGGTTGAAGGCGGTCGCCGCCTCATTCTCCCGCGTCCACTTTGCCAGAAACGCCGCTGCCTCATCGGGCGCACACACCATGTTCAGCATCGCCCGCCAGTCGCGCGGTCCGGCCCGCACCACATCAATGCCCAGCGCGCGCCACCCCGGCGCCGCCGCCATCGCCGCCACGCGGTCAGCATCCGAGAAAGACACCGTCCAGCCTTGCGGATGGATCATAACCGGCGCGCCCTCGCCGGTCTTCCCGAGGTGCAGCGCCTCTGGCGCCTCCCCGGTCCATTCAGCAAGTTGCAGCCGCCGGGCCGTCAGCACTGCCCGCCGCGCGTCTTGAAGGGGCGCCGTCCTCAGCCGGGCGATGGACGCTTCCTCCTCAGGCGGCAGCGGGAATCCGGCCATGCCCGACAGCTCCAGCGGCACGAGCGCGGCGAGGACCCCGTCCGGCAATGTCCCAAAACCGGGCAATCCTGTATCAAGCTCTTGCATCATTGCGCCATGTAAACCCGCTGCCGCGCTGGCTTTTCAAGCCATCCTTCCGCGATGAATACTCTTCCTGCCAGAGTAAAACCGCAAACATTCTCCCATTGCGGGAAGTCCTGCAGGCAGCATTGCATAATCCTGCATCACGCCCCGGCGCCCTGCATCAGGAAAACTTATTTATTTACAGGGCAGGATACCACTTTTCTGATACATCCATGACATATGGTGCCCGTGTCTCTGTATTGCGGCGGGCCTGCCATTATGGCTTTACTTGGGGATAAAAGAAGACTCCGGCAGGTGCCCTGCCAGCCGGGTCGAAACAGGGGCCAGCATGGAAGACGACGCACCGGCCGCTACGCCTGCGGCCGCCACGCCTGCAGCCATTCGGCCACACGCCGCGACCGGCCGGCTGTACCGCCGCGCTGATCCGGCGGCGCCTTTCTTTCCCGGGGCCGTCCCGCCCCTTGTTGGCCTGATCGTCCTGTTCATGATCTGCCTGACGGTTGTGGCCTTCAATGTCATCCAGGCGGGCGCCCGCGAGGCCGCGACGCGCGCTCTGGCAGCAGCGGGCGAGGACTGGGCGGCGGTCACGGTGTCCGGCCAATGGGTCCGCCTCGAAGGTAGCCCCCCCACCCCAGAAGCCGCTGTGCGCGCTGCAGATGCGGTGCGCGCCGCACGGCGCCAGACCTGGCTCGGCAGCGCGCGGCCCGTCACCCGCGTCACAACCGGCTTCGCAGCGCCGGCTGCCGCCACCACCGCGACTGCCCGCCCCCAGGCGAACACCCTCAGCATCACCCCTGAGACCGGCGACAGCCCGCCCGAACCGGGCTTCCAGTTCCGCCGCTCCGGCACACGCCTCACCCTCAGCGGCGCCCTGCCGGATCAGGCGAGCTATGATACGGTGATGGACGCGGCCCGCAGCTTGCAGGCAGTAAACGCCGTGAGCGACATCGCCGATCAACTGGAAATCCTCGGGGCAACAGCTCCGGAAGGATTTGACGCGCTCGCGTCCGGCAGCGTCGCGCTGCTCGAGGCGTGCGAAGCGGGCATCGCCGCCTTCGCTGACGACGGCTTCCGGCTACATTGCGAGACGGCGGACGAGCCCGGCGAAACGCTGCAGACCCAGGCCGAGAGCCTTGTCCCGGCGGGCATCCCCGCCAGCATCGAGGTCGTTTCCACCGAAACCGTCGAGACCTGCCAGGCGGAACTGTCCAGCCTGCTCGAAGCCGCCCGCATCGAATTCGGCACTGGCAGCACCATGATCCAGGTCGCCAGCGGCCCGGTGCTCGATCTGGCCGCGCGCGCCGCTGCCGATTGCCCGGGCATGTTGCGCGTTACAGGCCATACCGACTCCACCGGCAGCGCATCCCTGAACGAGGCGCTGAGCCTCGACCGGGCCAAAGCCGTCCGCGCCGCCCTCATCCATCGCGGCGTGCCCGCCGGGCGCCTTGTCGCCGAAGGGCGCGGCGCGGCGGAGCCTGTCGCTGACAACACCACCGCTGAAGGCCGCGCCCGCAACCGGCGGATCGAACTTCGCATCATTCGGGCAGACGAATGATGCCCGCCACGCCCCCCGCCACCCCGCTCCAGAACAGAGACGTCCCATGTGGTTCCTGCTGATCCAGATCATATTCTTCATGCTGCTGGCTGCAGGTCTCGGCGCCGCGCTCGCCTGGTGGTGGCTTCGCCGCCGCTTTGTCGATGTCACGGAAACCCATGCCGAACTCACCCGGCAGGTCGAGGCGGCCCTGTCAGAAGGGCGCGCGCTGACGCGGGACGATGTCCGCCAGGAAATCACGGCGGCGCTGAATGCCCACCATCTGCTAGAGTCTGACCTCGCGCCGCTGTTCCAGCGCTTCGACGCGCTCGGCGCCCGCCTGAGCGCCGGCGATCAGCAGCACGAAGCGCTCGTCACCCGGCTGGCATCGGCAGAGCAGGCATCCGCCTCCAACCTCGAAACCCGTTTCCAGGCACTCTCCGAGCGGCTCGACCAGCTCGTGCCCCGGCTTCTGGCTGACCTGCCAAAGCCGGACCTTGCGCCGCTCCAATCCGGGCTCACGGCGCTGGATCAGCGTCTCGCCGCCTTCCATATCCCGGAGACCGACCTTGCGCCGCTCACCGCCCGGCTCGACGCGCTGGACGCGGCCATCGCCGCCATCCGGATCCCGGAAGTGGACCTCGGCCCCGTCCATAGCGGCCTTGCCCGGCTCGACCTGACGCTCTCGCAGATCGAGCTGCCGGAGGTCGATCTCTCGCAGGTCTCCGAACGCCTCACCGGCATCGAAGCAGAACTGCCGGCCCTCGATGCGCGCGCCGAACTCGCCGACCTCGCCGGCCAGCTCGCAGCGCTGCGCGGCGCCATTGCCGATATCGACATTCCCGCCGGCACCGATCTCGGCCCGGTCTACCTGCGCCTGTCCGAGCTCGGCATCGACCTGTCGGACCGCATCGCCCAGATCGAAACCCGCCTCACGGCGACCGCGCCAATCAACGAAGCCCTCATCTCCACCCTCGCCGGCATGGAAGCAGACCTCAACGTGGTCGCCGCCCGCCGTGGTCCGGACCTTGACCCCGTCTATGGCCAGCTCGCCGCCGTGGATGCAGCCCTCGGCTCGGTGCGCGCCGAACTGCGCGCCCTGCCCCGCGCCGAACTGATCGAACGCCGCCTCGCCGCACTGCAGGAGAGCGTCAGCGACCGCAGCGGCCAGGACATCTCCCGCGAGGACATCACCGCCCTTGAGGACCGGCTGACGGCGCTCGAATACGGCGTCACCGCCATCCACCACATGCTGCGCGCCCGGGGTGAACCGGCCCAGCCGCGCTCTGAAGCGGCCAATGGCGCTGGCACCCATACCGCCCCCGCCGATCCGGCCACGGCGCCAGCGGCCGATCCGGCCACCCGCAGCCGCCATCTCAAGGCCATCGCCGCTGCCCGCAGGCCGGATGATGAGGCGAACCTCCTGACCCATGCCGCCTTCGGGGAAAGCGACGAACTCGCCCGCATCGTCGGTGTCGGCCCGATCCTCACCGAACTCCTGCACGAAGTAGGCGTCTTCTATTTCTGGCAGATCGCCGAATGGACCGAGGCAGACATCGCCTATGTCGATGGCAAGCTCCTCCACTTCCGGGGCCGTATCGAGCGCGACGACTGGGTCGGCCAGGCCCGCGCCCTGTCAGAAGAACCCGGCGCAGCCCGCCGCCCGGGCTGAGGCGCTGCCCCAGCGGCACGGGTTGGCCGTCCAGTACGGGCCCGGTTAGTCTGCCCGGCAAATCAGGGCCATACCGGGAGGATCCCATGCTGGAAGGCATCCGCGTCATCGAATACGCCACCTATATGGCCGCCCCCGGCGCCGGCTGCATCCTGCGCGACTGGGGCGCGGATGTGGTGAAGATCGAGCCGCCGGGCGGCGACCCGATCCGCCTCTTCTTCCGCACCATCGGCACCGACATCCAGGACAATCCCGTCTTCGATTTCGACAATCGCGGCAAGCAGTCGGTTGTCGTGGACACGTCCAAACCTGATGGCCAGGCCCTCTTGCGAGACCTCGTCGCCGGCGCCGATGTGTTCCTCACCAATGTCCGCCCCGGCGGCCTCGCCCGCTCCGGCCTCGATTACGAGTCCATCCGCGTCCTCAATCCGAAACTCGTCTACTGCTCGCTCTCCGGCTATGGCCTCGAAGGCCCGGATGCCGACCGGCCGGGCTTCGACATTGCGAGCTTCTGGAGCCGCACCGGCGTCGCCAGCCTCACCATCCCCAAGGGCCAGGAACCCTTCCCCCTGCGCACCGCCTTTGGCGATCACACGACCTCCATCGCCGCCGCCGCCGGCATCTGCGCGGCCCTCGTCGAGGCCCAGCGCACCGGCAAGGGCCGCCTCGTTGAAGCCTCCCTCTTCCGCACCGGGCTTTATGCCATGGGTTCCGACCTTGCGATCCAGCTCTTCTTCGGCCGCGTCGCCTCCACCAAGGGGCGCCATGAGCAGAATGTTCCGATCTCGAACTTCTACCAGACAAGGGACGGCAAATGGTTCTGCATCGTCGCGCGTCAGGGCGAGACCGACTGGGCCCCGCTCTGCCGGGTGATCAACCGGCCGGAGCTCGCCGCCGATCCCTGCTTCAATTCCGCCAAGGGCCGGCGCGCCAACAATGCCGAAGTGGTGGACATCCTGGACGCTGGTTTCGGCGCCTATGACATGGCCGAACTCGCAGCCCGGCTTGATGCGGAGTCCATCGCCTGGGCGCCGGTGCAGACCCTCGCCGAAGTCGCTGCCGATCCGCAGGCCCACGCCGCCGGCGCCATCGTGCAGACCCCCAGCGCCAAGGGCGACGGCACAACCTATCCCTCACCGGCCTCGCCCGTCCGTTTCCCGGGCGCCGATGACGGCCCCAAAGGCCCTTCCCCAACCCCCGGCCAGCACACCCGCGACGTCCTGCGCGCCCTCGGCCGCACGGAAGCGGATATTGATGCTCTGTATACGGCAGGGGTGGTTGCGTAGCTTTCCCTAACCTCAATTCTTGTTATCCCGGCGAAAGCCGGGATCCAGAATCCCGAAGCGCAACATTGCTTGAAACTGGGCCCCGGCTTCCGCCGGGGTGACATGAAAAAGAGGTTAGTGTGTAAAACTAACACTCCTGTTTCTGCCGGGTTCGTATGCCTCTATCCCCACAAAAACTCACCCCTCCCCTGTCATCCCGGCGAAGGCCGGGACCTGGAAAATGCCGCCAAAACAACGCTCAAAGCCCGTCCTGCGCGCTCCAACAATAAAAAACACCAGAAATCCAATCCGACCGGGTCCCGCCCCGCCATATACTGCTCCTCGAAGCCGGATCGTCCGGCTTCGGGTCGGGCCGGGCGTGTTTCGTCATCACGACCTGGCTCAAACTGCGGGTGGCGGCAGGCTCCGGGACGCCGGGGACACCAATACCAAACTGTAGAGTAAGCATTCCGTCCCCGGACAAATCGGGCCATCGCCCCATCCGCAGGACCCTGTTGCCGCCACATCCGGAAGGGAACGCTCCCTGTCCGGATCTTCAGCTTGCGCGCTACTTGCCCTTGAACACCGGCGCGCGTTTTTCGAGGATCGCATTGACGCCCTCGATATGGTCATCGGTCTCATGCATCAGCGCCTGCGAGGCGGCGGACATTTCCATGATCGCCTCATAGGACGCCGTCGTGCCATGGCGCATCAGCGTCTTGGCAAGCCGCAACGCCTGCGGCGGCTGCTGCGCAATCCTGCCGGCCAGGGCGAGCGCCTCGTCCATCAGATTGTCCGGGTGCGTCACACGGCTCACAAGGCCCCAGTCGAGCGCGGTCTTCGCGTCGATAACATCCCCGGTGAATAGGAGTTCCGCCGCGCGCGATCCCCCGATCAGGCGCGGCAGCAGCCAGGCGCCGCCATCGCCGGGAATCAGGCCCAGCTTCAGGAAGGTCACCCCCATCTTCGCGGTTTCCGAGGCGATGCGGATGTCAGCCATGCACGCCACATCGCAGCCAAGCCCGATCGCCGGGCCATTGATGGCCGAGACCAGCGGCACTTCCAGATTATACAGCGAACGGACGATCATGTGGATGTTCCGGCGATAGCCCTCGCGGATATCCGCCGGGCTGCCGCCGAAGGCGCCGGTCTTCTCCTTCATGGCCTTCACGTCGCCGCCCGCGGAGAAGGCGCGCCCTGCGCCCGTCAGCACTGCGCAGCGGATCTGCGGGTCCGCCATGATCTCGGCGCAGACAGCGGCGACCGCCGGGCCGTCCCCCTCCTGGCCGAGCGCATTCATCATCTCAGGCCGGTTCAGGGTCATCACGGCGATGGGGCCGCGCTTTTCGAGGAGGAGGATGGACATGGGGCTTGAACCTTCTTTGAGTGTGTACGGAATAAGTCAGCTGGCTGGCGCGTGCGCCGTGAACCGGGTTCCGGGCGCGGGCGGCGCGGCAGGCGGGCCGGCAAAGCATTGCGCCTTGGACATCCAGTCCGCTGCGACCGGGCCAGTCACCTTCAGCGAGGTGTCAGCGATATTGCGCACCTGCGTGACGACCTGGCAGAATTCCTCCGCGAGCCCCTCGATCCGCTCGCCTGCCTGCTCGCGCCCATGTGTCCAGACCGCGCCGGAGGGCGCCGTCAGTAAAAGGTAAGGCATCTCGCCGGGCGGCGTCTCGCGCCGCGTCGCATAGGTCCAGCCGAATGTGTTCACGCCGAGCATCACGATATTGCCGATCCGGTCTTCATTGCGGCGCACCGTACCCAGATGATCATAGACTTCCTGCCCGTGCGCCCAGGTCTCCATCAGCCGTGCCGTGATGGAGGAACGCGCGCTCATGTCCGGCCCCGCCCATTTAAGGCGCGCCTTGGGATCAGCAGCGGCAAACCGGTCTGCCGTCTCCTCGAACTGGCGCTCCCAGGTATCGACGAGTTTCGTACCTTCCAGCCCAGCCAGCTTGGCGCTCTCGAACGCCCGCATGGATCCGCCAGACGCCGCCATCGCCTTCAGCAGGCGGACGAGTTCGGCTTCATCTTCCAGCTGCAGGAAGGCCATCCGGTTCCAGAAATGCAGGTGCTGCAGCACGTCATGAATGCCCCAGCCCTTGAACTGTGTCGGCTCGGCGAAACGCGAGACGGGCGCCGCCGCGACCAGTGCATGCAGCGCGCGGCACTCTGCCCTGAAATCTTCCGCCTGTTGCATTCCGCTCCGGCGCTCCCCGTCTCACGATTTTCCGCCCGGCTTGCCGCATTTGGCAGGCCCGCGCAAGGCGGGCTCCCCGGCCTAAGCCCCCTGCGCCGGCGGCACGGCCAGCACGTCAATTTCAGAGGCCCGGAGCACCTCCTCCGTCACGCTGCCGAGCAGGAAGCGCGTGAGGCCGCTCTGGCCCCTTGTGCCCATGACGATCAGGTCTGCTCCCGCTTCCTTTGCGGCCGCCAGGATCACCCGGCTGGTCGAGGCCTGCGCCAGCTTGAGCATCGGGTCTGCACCGGCCAGCCCTGCCTCTGCAATGAAGCCGTCCAGAAGCGCCGTTGCCCGGATGCGTTCCTCCAGCAGATAGGCGGCGATGTCAGCCTGCGGCGTCTGCGCCTGCGTCAGCGCCTGCATCGCAGGCGCATCGAACACGTTGAGCACGGTCAGCTTCGCGCCCTTTGCGAGGCCAAGGTCCCGGAGCGTCTCCGCCGCTCGCTTCGCTCCCGCCGAAAAGTCCGCCGCGAGAAGCATCCGTTGGTAAGGCGCCGCGCCGGGCTGGGCCGCCATCAGCACGGGCAAGCCGGAATGCCGGATCACCCGCCCCGCCGTTGTGCCGGAGAAGAGCGCGCGGAGCAGATTGCGCCGCGGCGCGCCCAGCACGATCAGCCCGGCGCCTTCGGCCTCTGCGGCGGCCAGCAGTGCCTCGTAGACATCGCCTGTTTCCAGCCGCCAGCGTGCGCCGGCCTTCCCCGCTGCGTCTGCCACCATCGCCTCGACAGATGCGCGGTGGTTGTCTCTCAGTGCCGCAGGCAGGTCCTCATCCAGCACATGGACCATGACCAGCTCCGCCCCGAACTGCGATGCCAGCAGCCTGGCGCGCGCGATGGCCGGTTCAGATCGCGCCGAAAAATCTGTTGCACAGAGTATGGGTCGCATGTGGGCCTCCCTCCGAAAAGCACACTGCGCATTGCAGGCGCCAGGGCCTGCCAAGTCAAGCTGCCAGGAAGCCGCGTGAGGCTGGGCCGTTGGCTCAGTTCAGTCGTCAGACCGGTTTGGCGCGAGGTCCGGGCGCGGCTGCAAGCTAGCTTCGGTGCGCGCCACATCGCTGGCCCAGGGAAGGCGAGAGCCGAGGCGCCAGCTGGCGCGGCCCGTGCCATGGTCCATGCGCATCCAGATGAGCACCGAGAGCACCCAGCAACAGACCGAGACCAGCTGGAACGCCTCGCCCAGCGGCCAGATCAGCAGCGCCGCAATCATCAGGATTCCGGTAAGGCCTTTTCTCATCTCCAGACGCTATCACCAGACCGCTGAAGGGCGGATTAAGGCAATGCTGGAAAAATCACGGGCTAAAGTGGTGCCGGCTGCAGGACTCGAACCCGCGACCCTCTGATTACAAATTAGTATCATGGCAGTTTGCCCGCTTTCGCGGGTGTTCGCAGATATTCGTCATTCCATTGTTTTTATTATTCAATTCTTCCATCTCTGTCCATGGCTGTTCGCCGCGGATTGCCTCTGGCGGGATTTTTTGGCACGAATTTGGCACGAATCTTGACCCTCTAACTGCAGGGCCCTCCCCGCCCTGATGCTGACAGCCTGATCATGTCCAGCCGCCTGAAACCGCTTACCGCGCTCGACGTGCAGCGCCTTGCCGGGACCGCCTTTGTGGGCGGGGCGCCGGGGCTGCAGTGCGTTGTTTCCCTGAACGGGACGAAGTCGTGGCGGCTGTTCTACCGGCTGCCCGGATCGACGACGCGCCGGTCGATGACGCTCGGCCGGTATCCCGGCGTGTCGCTGGCTGATGCCCGCAGGCTCGCCCATGAAAAGCTCGCCCGGGCGTCGGACGGGGCCGACCCCAAGGCGGAGCGCGCCGCGCGGGTCGAGGCCCGGCACCTGACGGTGGCGGAGGCGGCCTCGCGCTACCTCGACTGGTGCCTGACGAACAATGCCCCGAGGACCGCGGAGTCCAAGCGCAGCGCATTCCAGGTCCATCTCCTGCCGGGCTTTGGCAGGCGCGCGCTGATCGACCTGTCCCGCCGGTCGCTCGCGGACCTGCTGGACAGCCTCGGCGACACGCCGGCGATGCGCCGCCAGCTCTACCTTTACCTCACCCACTTCCTGAGCTGGTGCGCCGAGCGGGACCTGGTGCCCCTAAATCCCCTGCGCGACCTGAAGCCGCCGAGGCCGGTCGCGGCGCGGGAACGGATCCTGACCGACGATGAGATCGCCGCGCTGTTTGCCCAGGACGGCGTCATGGCGACGATCGCGAAGCTCTGCCTGCTCACAGCCCAGAGGCGGGGATCGGTCGAAGCCATGCGCTGGGACCAGCTCGATCTTGCGCGGGCCACCTGGACCATTCCGGGCGCCCGGATGAAATCCGGCAAGCTGCATGCCGTTCCATTGAGCGCCCCTGCCCTCTCAATCCTCAGGCACTGGCCGAAGCTGGAGGGCCCTTACCTGTTCGGTACGGGCAGCCTCGGCCAGCGCCCCTATACGGGCAGCTCCAATGGCATGGAGGGACTGCGAAAGGCCCTTGGCGGGCCTGACTGGCGCCTGCACGACCTGCGCCGGACCGCCGTCACCCTTGCCCAGCGGCAAGGCTGCAGCCTCGATGCAATCCGCGCCCTGACGCAGCACACGTCATCCGGCGTGATCGGCGTCTACGCACGCCACGCCTTCGAGGACGAGAAGCGACTGGTTGTGGCCGCGATTGCGGCAGAGCTGGCGGCAATCGGAGCGGTCGGGCCTGCCTGATCCGCCCCTCGCCCCGGCTCATATGTCCGGCAAGGCGAGGGGCGGGGCCGGCGCAACCGGCTTTCTTCAGGACCGGCCCTGGACGCTTCCGGCACGCCTGCCCGGACGCATGATCGCGGGCAGCCCTGGCAATTGAAGCGTGCTCGCGACACGGAAGCCCAGATTGTTGTTCCGATTGCCGGGCGTATTCCAGTTGCGGTTCGCGGAGCGCAGGTTCTGCGGGGTATTGTTCCAGGAGCCGCCGCGGTTCACGCGGTTCGAGCAAGGAGGCCGGTCAGGTCCCGGCGCGCAGCTGCCTCATCGCCCGCCCGAGAATCGCACGCCGCGCGGCGTACGTGTGAGCATGCTTGGCATGGGCCTGCCAGGATGCAATCCTCGCTGCCATGTCTTCGTGCGACAGGGTTGCGGCGTGCACCGCACGGACCATACCCTTCAGGCGACCCTTGAAGGCCTGGATATTGGTTTCCGGCAGGGCGCGCTTGCCGTTCGCATGAAGGAGCATGCCGAGAAACTCTGCGGGCTCGCCGGTCGAAGCCACGAAGGTCTTCCGGGGGTGCAGGCGCAGACGGCGCTTTTCCAGGAACTGTGCAATACGATCCCGCCAGCCTGCCAGCACAGCCGGATCATCATGGAAGAGCGCAAAATCATCGACGTAACGCAGGTATGGCGCGCGCAGGACTTCCGTACAGAAATGATCCAGCGGATCGAGATAGAGGTTTGCCGAAAACTGGCTCATCAGGTTACCGATGGGAAGTCCGCGCCTGCGGGCAAACGGCGCAAACAGGTCGTCCCCCGGAAAATGCAGGTTGACCGGTTCCTGCGGGTTGGACCCATCGATCAGCGTATCCATGAGGATGAGCGTGCGCGGGCATTTGATCCGCCGCCGGAAGTCATGCTTGAGGATCTCATGATCGATCGCCGGAAAATACCGGAAGATGTCACAGCGCAGGACATGGGCATGTCGATCGCGGTAGCGCTCATACGTCCCAATCGCCCGGTGGGTGCCCTTGCCAATCCGATTGGCAAAACTGTTGCCGATGAAACCCTGATCGAAGATCGGGCCGATCACATCCATCAGCGCATGCTGGACCACGCGGTCGCGCATCGGCGCGGCGGAAACGAGCCGCTTCTTCGGGCGCACAAGTTCGATCTCGACATACCGGCCCGTCCGGTAAGTGCCCGAAAGGAGCTCACGCTCAAGTGCAAGCAGCTCCCGCTCCAGAGCAAACTGGAAGGCGGCGCCGCCGCGTTTCCTACGCTTGCCGCGGATCGCTTTCCGGGCTGCCCGTCTCAGAGCCTCGAAGGAGGCGATCTGCGGAAAGAGGTCGTTGTGGCGCCTGGGCATGGTGGGCCTTCTGCCAGCCGCCTGTCATTCGCCCGATCTCGTCGATTTGGCGCGCGGCATGCTGATAGCTGTCTGCATTGATGAGGCGTATCTCGGCGGCAAGCCGGAACAGGAAGCGGAGTTTTTCGAGTTGCAGCTGCGCCTGCCGCAGCAGCGCAGCCCGATCCCGCGTGTAGGTAGCCTCGACGAGGCCTTGCTGAATGTCGATCACGAGCCCCTGAATCCGGTCTCCGATCGTGAATTTGTGTGTACGCGGAAATTTTTCGACCTTTTGGGTCACCCAGACCAGGAACTGGAAACTCAGCTCCGCAATGACCTTTCCGGGATTGGCATCCTTTTTCATGTGCCTCAGGCGTCGAGGGATTCCCCTGATAGCGCAAGTATGATTCTATCGGTCATGATTGAGTCGGCAGCGGCATTGGTCCGTTCCCTGAGCAAAAATATCGCGAACCCGCTTCGCGGGTACCGGAATGAACGGGGCAGTGCTGCGGTGAGATGGGAGACGGATGCGAAGGGGAAACAGGTAAAAATGTAAAGAGGACAGAAGGTGAGCTTCCACCTTACGGCGGAAGCGTCCTCGCGACACGGAAGCCCAGATCGTAGTACCGACTGCC
>NZ_JBKBXW010000035.1:0-26179 GCF_046313735.1 Hyphomonas sp. | reverse complement strand
GCAGCGCCCGGGCACAACCTGACCCCTCTCCCACAAAGTGGGAGAGGAGGGGCCCATCGCGCAGCGATGGGAGGTGAGGGCCCTGTAACGCCTCACCGCGCCAGCTCCTTCAACGCGCCCTTCACCAGCGCGCCAACCTCGTCCGCCCCATCCTTCGCCGCCGCCGCAACAGCCCGCGAAGCCTCGGCCGGCGTATACCCCAGATTCGTCAGCGCACTGATTGCCTCGGCGCGCGGCCCCGTGCCGCCGGGCGCGGGTGCAGACGCAAGCCCCGCCACCGCCGCCACTTCAAACTTCCCGAACCGGCCCATCGGCGGCGCCTTGCCCGAAAGCTCGGTAATGATCCGTTCCCCGAGCTTCTTGCCGATGCCCTTGGCCCGCGTGAACGCGCCCGCATCGCCGAGCGCAATCGCGTCCATGATATCCGCAGGCGATAGCCCATCGAGAATCGCCAGCGCCGATTTCCCCGCCACGCCCGGCACATCCTGCAGCCGCACGAACCAGGCGCGCTCTTCATCGCTCGCGAACGCAAACAGTGTGATCGAGCTTTCCGTCACCCGCGTCTCGACATGCGCGGTGATCGTGTCGCCCGTCTGCAGCCGCGCGAGCAGCCGCGTGCCGGCGAGGGCCACATAGCCAACCCCGTTCACATCAATCAGCACATGGTCAAGCCCGACCGCCGCCACCTCGCCCTTCAGCCGCCCGATGATCATAAGCCGCCTCCCGCCTGGAGGCGCTCATCCTGAGCGAAGTCGAAGGAGAGCGCCGGAGCGCCGGGCCATCCTTCGACTTCGCTCAGGATGAGCGTCGTATTGAGGATGAGCGTTGCTCTGCTCCCTGAATAATGTCTCACGCCGCCCCCTTCCGCCGAAGCTCCGCCGGCAGATGATGCGCCGTACAGATCGCGCAGGCGAGCGCATCGGCGGCGTCCAGCTTCATCTCCCCGGCCCGGGGCAGCAATCGCTGCACCATGAACTTCACCTGCTCCTTGTCCGCCGTGCCCGTGCCGACCACCGCCAGCTTGATCTGGCGCGGCGCATATTCGGACACCGGCACGCCCGCCATCGCAAGCGCGGCCATCGCCGCCCCCCGCGCCTGGCCGAGCTTCAGCGCCGAGCGCGGATTGGCGTTGACGATGGTTTCCTCCACCCCCGCTGCGCCGGGCTCATAATGGCGCGCCAGCTCGCCCACCGCCTCGAAGATCTGGCCGAGGCGTTCAGCCATCGACAGGTCCGTCTCTGCCTGGATCACGCCATGGGCCACGTGGATCAGCCGCGCGCCCGCCTGCTCGATGATGCCCCAGCCTGTATGGCGGAGGCCAGGGTCAATGCCAAGAATACGAATCGAAGCGCTCATGCTACCCACCCTATCAGGCGCATTGGTTAAAGACAGCTTGCCGTTTTCACTTTTTGTTCGCGCCGCGCCGCAAGACGGCGTCACACGGGCCTGCTAGAAGAGGCGCAGGAGGACGCCATGACATCAGCCGACCCCAATGTCCGCTTCTGGAACAAGGCCGCCCGCAAATACGCCGCGAGCGCCATCGGCGACCCTGCCGGCTTCGAGCGCACGCTGAGCCGCGTCCGCGAACTCGTCCCGGCAGGCAGCGCGATCTTCGAATTCGGCTGCGGCACAGGCACCGCCGCCCTGAAGCTCGCCGCCCATGCCAGCCATATCCTCGCCACGGACATTTCAGACGAAATGATCGCCATCGCCCGCGAGAAAGCCGCCGCCGAAGGCGTCAGCAATGTCACCTTCGAGGTCGGCGCCGCAGAAGACCCCCGCTGGGGCGAGGCCCGCTTCGATGCCGCCATCGGCTTCAACATCCTCCATCTCCTGCCCGACCGGCCCGCCGCCCTGGCCGGCATCCACCGAGTCCTGAAGCCCGGCGGCCTGTTCCTCTCCAAATCAGTCAGCCTTGCCGAGATGAACCCGATGATCCGCCTCGCCATCCCGGTGATGCGCGCCATCGGCAAGGCGCCCTATGTCGACACCGTCACAGAGGCCACCCTCGTCTCGGAGATCGAAGCCGCCGGCTTCATCATCACCAGCCGCGAGCGCCACGGAACGAAGAACAAGGATCCCCGCCCCGTGATCATCGCCCGAAAGGCATAAAAAAGGGCGGGGTCTCCCCCGCCCTCCCGCATCGGTCCTGCAACGGGATTTACTCGCCGCCCGCCGGGATCAGCACGCCGTCGATGATGTGCACGACGCCATTCGAGGCCTGGATGTCCGCGCCGGTCACGCGGTACTGGTTTACCATCACCGAGCCGTCCGCCTCGCGGCGCACAGAAAGATCAAGCCCCGCCACGCTGGCGGTCGCAACTCCGGCTTCAGCATCCGGCACATCCGCCGCCATCACCTGGCCGAGCACGACATGATAGCCGAGGATGTCAGTCAGCGCGTCGCGGCTTTCCGGCAGCAAGAGCTGGTCGAGCGTACCGGCGGGCAGCGCGGCAAAGGCCTCGTTCGTCGGCGCGAACACCGTGAACGGGCCTTCGCTGTTCAGCGTTTCGGTCAGGCCGGCGGCCGCAATCGCGGCGGCAAGGGTTGAAAGTTCCGGCGTGCCGGCGGCCAGCGCCGAAATCGTCGGCAGCGGCGCCGGTTCGGCCGCGAAGTCATCGGCGGGGGCCTCAACGGCCGGCGGGGCGACCGGCGGCGGCTCAGCCGCAGGCGAGCAGGCCACAAGCGCCATTGCGGCACCGGCTGCGAACAGGAGGGATTTCATCGGGGACAGTCCTTTTGGGTTGATGCCATCGGCAACCGCCGCATGGCAGGCGGAGGGTGGAGGAGAAATGTGCCCGTCCGGCGGAGTGTCAAATCGCAGGGCTTCGCGGCGAATTCGCGGCGGCGCGGCGGCAAAAACCGCTCAGCTCATCCAGCTCAGCACGCGCGGCTCGATCGGGTTCACGAAGCCCCGCCCCTCGCTGCGGCTGGCCGCCCATTCGCGTTTCAGCGTCTGGTACCATTTCGCCTGCACGTCGATATCGTCGATCCAGAGCATCGCCTTCTGGTGCGCCATGCCCTGGTTCTGCAGGTCCACCATCTCGCCGTCCTGCGCCAGGAAGGTCCGGCCCATCCGCCTCGCCATCGGGATCGCGAGGTTCAGCAGCGGCGCCCCGGTCCACCAGGTGAACTGGGTAATCCGCGTGCGTTTCGGGGCTTCGGGTGTGAGACAGGTCAGCGTCAGCAGCCGAGCGCTGGCATTGGAGATGATCTCCCACCGGTATCCCGGCAGCTGGAAACAGATCTCCGTCATCACATTCCCGCCGAACACCCAGCGATAGAGCTTGGAGTTCGCGCTCGGCGGGTGGCGGTCAATCGCCCAGCCCCGCTCGATCGGGATGAATGGCTTCTGTTTCAGCTTGAGGCCTGTCGAAGGCGGGCGCCACCACCACTGGTTGTGCACGAAGGGCACATGCGCCGGGTCCATCAGCCCGACGACCGCGTCATCCATATGCGCATTGAACACATCATGGATCACGAATTTGGGGGCATCCGGCAGCGGCCCGAAATCCGGCGGCGGCACAGCGGGCTCGGCGCCAAGGCGCGCATCATGCGCCACATAGATATAGACCGCCCCGTGCGCCTCATGCACCGGATAGCGCCGCACCTTCACCCGTGTGGCATCATACGGGCTGTCTTCGGTCAGGCTCGGCATCAGCCGGCAGCCGCCATCGGTGCCAAACCGCCAGCCATGATAGGGGCATTGCAGCGTCCACTCCCCGCCCGTCTCCACCTGCTGGCCGGCTGACAATGGCACCAGCCGGTGCGGGCAGATGTCCCGCAGCGCGAACGCCTCCCCCGCCGGGGTGCGCCCTACCACCACCGGCTCGCCCAGCATCATGATCCGCTGCTGGCGCCCGGGCGTCAGCTCCGCCGACGGCGCAGCAAGATACCAGCTGTCGGTCAGGAAGCCGTCAGCGGTAATGCCGGTCCGGGGCGGGGTCTGCTGGGTGTCTGCCAAAGGCGCCGGCTCCGCTTAGGGGACAGTCACAGTCACGGTAAATTCGTCCATCGGCGGCTCATCGGTCTCCCAGGGCCGCCCCTCGGTCAGCCGGATCACGCCGGTGCCGGCTGCCGTCGGCGTCAGGTCGAAGCTCAGATAATGGTTACCGCCGGTAAAGCCCGGCAGGTTCTGGTGGGCCGGATCGGTCGGCCGCCCGCCCTCGCCCTTCAGGTCCAGGAAGTCCGGCTTCTCCGCAATCACCCAGACATATCCCGCTGTCGGCACCGATTTCAGCTCGATGCGCAGCGTCTCGCCCATCGGCACAGTGACCGATCCGCCGTTGAGACCCGCGCCCACATAGATCACGCCTTCCTCGGCCTTGGCCTGCGCCGCCGCCGCTGCGGCCGCTGCTTCTTCAGGCGTCGGCATGGTGTATTCCGGCATTCCGCCTGCCTCGCCGCCAGTGTCCTGCATCACACTTTCCCCTTCCGAGGGGCCTGCCTTGTCTGCAGGCGACGACCCGCACGCCGCTACCGCCAATCCTGCAAGTCCCGTCACAACATACCTGATCATACCGGCTCCCCTGATCCAACTCGGCACAGCCATACTGCTCTCCGCGCCTCTGCGCCAGCCACCGTGCGCCTGCGACATGGGCAGGCGCGGGATTCGGATGGTGAATACTGACTCTTCCGGATGGCGCCGGTCTTGCATCTAACGCATTCAAAACAAAGACGCATGGCCGGCACAAAGATCGCGGGTTGTAGACCCCGCCACCTTTCCAGGCACGTCACGGTACAGGGGAAGGCAACCGGCGCAATGCCTTCCATCTTGATCAGACTGATCCCCCATGGCCACGGCCAACCCATCGTCCCGCATCATCGGCCTCGATATCTGCCGTTCTGTTGCCATCCTCACCGTGATGTTCAGCCACGCCATCACGGAGGCCAGCCTCTACAACCATCACAATCCGGATGAGGGCCTGTACCTGGCCCTGAAATTCGTGATCCAGGTCGCCCCCCCGATCTTCATCATCCTCTTCGGCACGATGCTGGAAATCGTTTACCGGCCCCGGATCGAGGCCGGAGAAGGCCGCGAGGTCACTGCCCGCCTGCTGACCCGCGCCCTGCAATGCTACCTTCTTTATGTGCTCTCGCTGGTCGCGGCCTGGCTCGGGGGCATCAACTCCCTCGGCTACACCATCCGCTGCGCCCTGATGATGGGCATCACGCCCTATACCGACATCCTGAAATTCTACGCCGTCGCCCTCGCCGTCGCGCCGGGCCTGCTCTGGCTGCGGATGCGGATCGGGGTGCGCACCCTGTCGATCCTCGCCGTCGGGATCCATGCCGCCTACCCGATCATTTCCCACATCATCGTGCGCGGAAACTCCACGCTCGCGGAGTTCTCCAACCCGGTGATCGGCTTCCTCATCGGCGGCGAGCAGCATGATGTCGGCGGCCCCTCGGTCCTCCACGCAATGACCTTCGTCATCTGGGGCATGTTGTTCGGCCGCGTCGTCACCTTCCTCACCCGCGAGTCCGCCACCCGAACCGACATCCTGAACGCCCTCGGCGCCCTGCTCGCCATGTATGCCGTCGGCGCAGCCACCCTCACCTGGTTCTTCGTCGCCTTTGGCGACCCGATGCAGACGATCCGCGACCTCGCCAACATGCTGCTGCGCAACGAGAACCACCCGGTCTATTTCGCCTTCGGCATGGTCACAGCCATGACCGCGATCATCACCTGCCTGGTCCTCTATGATGGCAACAACGTCAAAATCGGCCGCCGGGTCGTGTTTGCCGGCCAGACGAGCCTCTTCACCTTCGGGGCCGGTAACAGCCTGCTCTATCTCTCCCCGCAGATGGACCTCTCGACGCCCGGCGCCTGGGCCTATGGCTTCTTCCTGTTCGGCTGCATCTGCGTGATGAGCTATGTTTTCCACCAGATCCAGAACACGGACGGGCCAGCCGCAGGCCGGCTCACTGCGCAGCTGCGGCAGGCCATCAACCGCATCACCGGGACCGTCTCCGGCCTCGCCCGGCGCCTCTCCCCCCACTATGCCGGCCTCTTCGGCTGGCGATAGCGCACACGGGCAGGCTGAAACCGCTTCCGGCCCCGGAAGAGCAACGCTATATGCCGCGAATGACACCCCGTGACCGAATCCGTAATTTCTCGATCATCGCCCATATCGACCATGGGAAATCGACCCTTGCCGACCGCCTGATCCAGGCCTGCGGCGGCCTCTCCGACCGGGAGATGACCGAACAGGTGCTCGATTCCATGGATATCGAGAAGGAGCGCGGCATCACCATCAAGGCGCAGACCGTGCGCCTGAAATACACCGCTGCGGATGGCGAGGACTATGTCCTGAACCTCATGGACACGCCGGGCCATGTCGACTTTGCCTATGAAGTCTCCCGGTGCCTGGCTGCCTGCGAAGGCTCCCTCCTCGTGGTCGATGCCTCGCAAGGGGTAGAGGCCCAGACGCTTGCGAACGTTTACCAGGCCATCGACCAGAACCATGAAATCGTCCCCGTCCTCAACAAGATCGACCTGCCGGCCGCAGACGTCGACCGGGTGAAGGAGCAGATCGAGGAGATCATCGGCCTCGACGCGTCCGACGCGGTCCAGATCTCCGCCAAGACCGGCCTCGGCATCCCCGATGTCCTCGAAGCCATCGTCACCCGACTGCCCCCGCCGAAATCCGGCGAGCCCGCCGCCCCGCTCAAGGCCGCCCTCGTGGACGCCTATTACGACCCCTATCTCGGCGTCGTCGTCATCGTGCGCGTGCATGACGGCGTCCTAAAGAAGAAGCAGTCGATCCGCATGATGCGCACCGGCGGCGTCTACGAGATCGACAAGGTCGGCACCTTCAATCCCAAGCTCACCGAAACCGATGCCCTCGGCCCCGGCGAGGTCGGCTATTTCGTCGCCTCGATCAAGGAAGTGGGCGACTGCTCCATCGGCGACACCATCACCGAGGACAAGCGCCCTACAGACAAAGCATTGCCCGGCTACAAGGATGTCCAGCCGGTTGTCTTCTGCGGCCTCTTCCCGATGGACGCCGGCGACTTTGACGACCTTCGCGCCGCGATGGGCAAGCTGCGCCTGAACGACGCCTCCTTCACCTGGGAAATGGAAACCTCTGCCGCCCTCGGCATGGGCTTCCGCTGCGGCTTCCTCGGCCTCCTCCACCTGGAAATCATCCAGGAACGCCTCAGCCGCGAATTCGACCTCGACCTGATCGCGACCGCGCCCAGCGTCGTTTATGAAATGTCGATTACCGACGGCACCGAGATCGAGCTGCACAACCCCGCCGACATGCCGGATGTCGTGCGCATCTCCGAAATCCGCGAGCCGTGGATTGCCGCCACCATCTACACGCCGGACGAATATCTCGGCTCGATCCTGAAACTCTGCCAGGACCGGCGCGGCATCCAGACCGAACTATCCTACGTAGGCGGACGAGCCTGCGTGAAATACGAACTGCCGCTCAACGAGGTCGTCTTCGACTTCTATGACCGGCTCAAATCCATCTCGCGCGGCTATGCGAGCTTTGACTACACCCTGATCGGCCACCGCGCCGAAAACCTCGTCAAGCTGCAGATCCTCGTCAATGAGGAGCCCGTCGATGCCCTCGCCATGCTCGTCCACCGCGACCGCGCCGAAAGCCGCGGCCGCCAGATGTGCGAGCGGTTGAAGGAACTCATCCCGCGCCAGATGTTCAAGATCCCGATCCAGGCCGCCATCGGCGGGCGTGTGGTGGCGCGCGAAACCATCAGTGCCATGAGGAAAGACGTTACCGCCAAATGTTATGGCGGCGACGCCACCCGCAAACGCAAACTCCTCGACAAGCAAAAAGCCGGCAAGGCCCGCATGCGCCAGTTCGGCAAGGTCGAAATCCCGCAGGAAGCGTTTGTCGCCGCGCTGCGGATGGATGGGGATTGATCCTCAAAGCCCCCTCTCCCTTGGGCTTGCGAAGATCAGAAATCGCATCGCGATTTCCTGAGCAAGGGGGTTGGGGGTAAGGGGCTAGCCCTACCGGTTCATCAACACCAGTTGGGCTTTCGCTGCGCCGGATAATCCCAGCGCTTCAGATGCCCCTGCTCCATCAGCAAGGTCGCCACATCGCGCCCATCCACAGAGAGTGAAACAAGCTCCCGGCCATACCGGTCGAAGCCGTGCGACTGACGCACCGTGACCTTTCCGTTCCTCGTCAGCGCTCTCGCCGCACCAGCAGAAGCCTCAGCCCGGACTTGTTCCTGAACGCACTCTGCCCGCGACGGGCTGCCTTCGGGGGCATCAACGCCATGCAGCCGGAACGAGCGCCCATTCAGTGTACCGCTGTCACCGTCCACCCAATTGACATCGACCAGCGTATCGCTCCGCGTCAAAGCCGCCGTTGCGCGCGATGAAGACGCAGCCATCTGCGGCGTGCCGGTGCTGCCAAACCGCTCTCCGATCTGCATGCCCGCAAGAAACAGAAGCGGTACAAGGACAAGCCCACGCAAATATGTCCGCACCCCCCATTTCCGGGAATACCTGCGGCGCGAGAATCTCAGCTTGCCAGACCGTACTGGCCCGCGCGCCACCACCTGCCGGTGGCGCGGCCTCCTGAATTCCAGAACGCTCCCTTTGCGGCTCATGGCGCCGGCATCCTCCGCTGGACGCCGTCACTCTCGCTCCAATTGCCTCAGGCCAGGTTCTTCCGGGCCCCGAAGTTTCAAAGGTCTCCGAAACCATTCATCCACCCCGCACAAAAGCCCCCTCTCCCTTGGGAGAGGGGGTTGGGGGTGAGGGGCTTGCCCCGAAACGCAATCCCCATCCTTGAGTTCCTACTCCCCCAGCGCCTCGATCTCCGCATCAAGCGCCTTCACCGCCTTCGCATTCAGCCACCAGACCCCTCCGAACACCGCCGCGCAGATGCCGGCCGAAAACCCGAAAGAGACAAGCTTCACCGCCATCGGCGCCGGATTGTCCGCCGCAAAGCTCACCCCTGCCAGGAACAGGGCGATGCCCGGCACGAAGGGCAGGAGATACCAGCGCCACACTGTGCTCAGCGCCTCGCGCTGGCGCACAAGTTCCGCCCGGTGAAACGCCGTCAGGCTCGCCGCCCGGTCAATTCCCGCCTTTGCCGCCGCCCCGGCCCGCCGGTGCAGCTGCCAGGCCACATACACCGCACCCAGAACAACCAGCACCGCGCCGGCCTTCGCCAGCACCGGCGGCACGAGCCATGCCATCCACGCAAACATGCCGATCACCAGCGCGGACGCGGCATACTCCACCCGGTTCCGTGTACGGATCTTAGACTGGAATGCCCCGGCCTTGAGCCGGATGTCTGCCGTCGTCATCTTGAAAGTCTCCTCTTCCTTGTTTGTCCGGAATTCCTGCCAAAGTTCCTGCAGGGGATCGCGCTCAGTCATGACCTTTCTCCCTGAAATCCTTTGCTGCCTGCGCCTTCAGCCTTGAAATGCGCGTTGCCACTGCGCCGGGCGACAGCCCGGTAATCTCCGAAATCTCCGCTGCGGCAAGCTCTTCCAGATACAGCGTCATCACCTGACGGTCCGGCGCCTTCAGCGCGCGGATCCAGCGGTTGAGCCGCTCCCGCGCCCGGTCCCGCTCAAACTCCGCGGGCAGATCATCCGTTGCCGGAAGGTCCGCCATCGCCGCTTCCGCCACCCGGCCGCGCCTGTGACGCGCCTCGCGCCCCACATGGCTTGCCGCCACATTGTGCGCCACCCGGTAGACCCAGGTCTTCAGGCTGCAGCGCCCGTCAAACCCGCCCAAGCTCTGCCACAGTGCCACATGCATTTCCTGCAACAGGTCCTGCCGCCGCGCCGCGTCCGCCTCCATCGCGCGGGCGAGGCGCTGCATCGCCGGCCCATATGCGGCGGCTGCCTCAAGGTAGCGCTGATCCTGGTCGCATGGCCCGCTCATACTCCCATAGTCAGCCCGCGCCGGGCTTTCTTACAAGCGCCGGGAAATTTTCTGTATTCCGCCAGAGGAAGAGTGACCGGTGTTCGTCACCCCCGATGCACGCCAGCGCATCTGGGGGCCCAGCTCCTCGCCTCTCCGCGCGATGCCGGGGTGATCGCCGGAGACAGGCTCCCAGACCGGCTTCGCCGGCCGGGAGTGACGAAGGAGGGGTGAGCAGGCGCGCAGGATGGCTTTGACAGCTTCCGCCCCGCCCCCTGCCCCTCTATATCCGCCCCATGGCCCGCCCCCTCACAATCCTCGGCATCGAAACCAGCTGCGACGAGACCGCCGCCGCCGTGCTGCGCCTTGAGGATGGCCGCGTCACGCTTTTCTCCGACATCATCCGCACCCAGCTTGAGGAGCACGCGCCCTATCTCGGCGTCGTGCCGGAAATCGCCGCCCGCGCCCATGCCGAGCTTGCCGACCTCACCGTCGCCGCCGCGATGAACGCGGCCGGCCTCACCTATGCCGATCTCGACGGCGTTGCCGCCACCGCCGGGCCCGGCCTCATCGGCGGCGTCCTCGTCGGCCTGATGACCGGCAAGGCCGTCGCCCAGGCCGCCGGCAAGCCCTTCATCCCGGTGAACCACCTCGAAGGCCACGCCCTCTCCCCGCTGCTCAGCGAGGACTGCCCCTTCCCTTACCTGCTGCTGCTGGTCTCCGGCGGGCATTGCCAGTTCCTCGAAGTGCGCGGCCTCGGCGATTATCGCCGCCTCGGCTCCACGATTGACGACGCAGTGGGCGAAGCCTTCGACAAGGTCGCCAAACTCCTCGGCCTCGGCTTTCCGGGCGGCCCGGCCGTCGAGCGCCTCGCCGCCAGCGGCAACCCGGCGGCCCACGCCTTCCCCCGCCCTCTGCTCAGCCGCCCCGGCCTCGAAATGAGCTTTGCCGGCCTCAAGACCGCCGTCGCCCGCGCCGCTGAAGCCGCGAAAACCGAAGCGGAAAAAGCCGATATCTGCGCCAGCTTCCAGGCCGCGATCTGGGATGTCCTCGCCGAAAAATCCCGCCGCGCGCTGGACGCGTTCGATCCCGCCCATGGTTCGACTTCGCTCACCATGAGCCCTGAGGCTCACGGCGCCAGCGAGGAGGCTCATCCTGCCGGTGAGACGGCTCATCCTGAGCGAAGTCGAAGGATAGCCGGGCCCACCGCCGAAAAACGCTTCGTCGTCGCCGGCGGCGTGGCCGCCAACCAGGCGATCCGCGCCGCGCTGGAATCCGCTGCCGCCGAAAAAGGCGCCCGCCTCATCGCCCCGCCGCTGCGCCACTGCACAGACAATGCCGCGATGATTGCCCTCGCCGGCGCGCTCCGCCTCGCCTCCGGCTCAGACGCAGACGGGCTGACGTCAGCCGCCCGCCCCCGCTGGCCGCTGGACGAAGCCTCGGCAAAGGCCGATCCCGTCTTCGGCGCTGGCCGGCGCGGCGCAAAAGCCTGATTTCAGCCGGTCAGCCGCGCCAGCAGCCCCCCGGCCAGCATGTCCGCCTGCATCACCGTCTCGATATTCAGCTGGCCTTTCAGCCCCGCCGTCCGGTGCACAGCCGCCGTCTGCCATTCCGGCGACATCGACATGCGCACCATCGCCCCGCGCTCGGGATACATGGCAATCGCCACCTCATCCCACAGCTCCTCCACCTGCCCCAGCGCCAGGAAGGTCACATCGCCCGCAAACACGACCTGCCCGCCGAACTTCGGCAGGATCTCCATCACCGCCCGGCCATAGATCGCATACGCCTCGCGCCCGGATAGCCCGCTCTCGCGCCCGTCCTCATACTCGGCCCGGTCTTTGAACTTCAGGAGGTTCACCATGAAGATCGGCCCCTCGGGCCCGGGCTCCAGCATCGCCTTCACCCGTTCCGGACTGGCCGGCAGCATCTCATTCACAACGTTCATTCCCGCCCCCTTCGGCCCATATTATGGCACTTACCGTGCCGAAACATGGGTAGGCGGTCAAGGCTCCCGTCGCCCCGAAATGAAAACGGGCGCCGCGAAGGGCGCCCGTTAAGCGAAGACCGGCCGGGAGGAAGAGCCGTCTTCAGCGAATGGAACCGGCCGTGGCCGGTCCGTTTCAGGCGACATAGGTCGCAAGACCCACCGTGGCCAGCATCACAAGGACAGAAAACGGCACCGCCGCGAAGAAAGCGAACAGGGCCTGGCGGGATTCTTGGGTCGAGGTGGTCATCGGAGAGGGCTTTCTGGCTGCTTGGGCCGCGACCGCCGCGTCCCATGCCCTCAATATAGCACCGCCCTGATGATTGATCAATGAACGTTTTCGATTTTATTCACTGATCAGCGATTATTTCTTTCCGCTCGATCAGCGCCCCCGTCACCGGGCACACATCTTCCAGCGAGGGCGGCACCCCTTCCCAGGGCGCCGGAACGGTCGCGCCGGGCGACAGCGCCGCCAGCAACAGGTCCAGCACGCCATCAAGTTCCCGCTGCAGTTTCGGCAGGGTCAGCTTGGAGAAAAGCTGCGGGAAGCGGAATTTCATCAGCGCCGACTGCCACATCTCGGCGGTCTCCTCGGCATTGGCCAGCGGGCGGAATTCGCCTCGGCGTTCGCCATCCTCGAGGATCTTCACCAGATAGGTCCGCTCGGTTGCGAGCTTGTGATTCATGTGAAGCGGGCGTTCCTTGGACAGCACTTCGGCCACTTCCAGGATCTTCGCCTCATCGGCAATCGCGGAGAACGTGCGCGCCAGCTCGTAATGGAACAGCTCCCGCAGCCGCTCGACAGCCGGGACAGGCCGGTCGGCGATCTTCGCCATCATGGCGAAGGATTCCTCGTTGAACTTGTCCGACATCGCCTCGGCAATGTCGATCTTGGACGCGAAGAACCGGTAGATGTTGCCCGCCGACATATTACAGTCCCGGGCGATCTCCGCCATCGTCGTCTTGGCATAGCCATAGTGCAGTATCCGCTCCACAGCGGCGTGGAGGATCTGCTTGCGTGTATCGTCCATCTGGGTCATCCGTTCAGGATACACCATAGCACTGAACAATCAATATAGCGTTCAATGTATAGTTTGGGGGAATGGCGTTCGCCGGACCACCGGGCCTCCGATTTCCTCAGCTTCCGGATCGGACGCCGTTTGCGCCCGTGACAAGGCCCTTGAAGCTGTGTCAGGCAGTGCGCATCTCGCCAGTCCGGAACCCTGCCCATGCCTCTTTACTGCCTCCACTGTCTCGATAACGAAACCGACGGCGCTGCCCGGCGCGCGGCGGCCCGCCCGGCCCATCTTGCCTGGGCGGCTGACATCGGCGCGCCCGTGCGCATGGCCGGGCCGCTGATCGATTCCGCCGGCCAGATGGTCGGCTCGGTCTTCCTGATCGAGGCGGAGAGCCTGGACGCCGTCCGCGCGCTCCATGCTGAGGACCCTTACGTGCTGCAGGGCGTTTTCGGCGCCGTCACCATCCATGAAACGCGCTGGGCCATCGGCGAAGGAAAACCCCCAATGAGAAAATTCGTCTCCGGCAATCTCAACTATTCCAGCTGGTCGATCCGGCCCTTGCTGGCCCTGCGCAAGGCCGGGCTCGCAGTGGCGGAGGAGATCATCCCCCTCGATTTCCCCGAAACCACCGCGCGGCTGAAAGCCGTCAGCCCGACCGCGAAGGTTCCCCTTCTCCTCTGGGATGGCCTCGCCATCTGGGAAAGCCTCGCCATCACCGAATTCCTCGCCGAACAGGCCGCCCCCGGCACGGTCTGGCCGAAGGACGCCGCCCGCCGCGCCGTTGCGCGCGCCGCAGCTTCCGAGATGCATTCCGGTTTCGCCGCCCTGCGCAGCCTCTGCCCGATGGACATCCGCAGCCGCCACCCGGCCCCGGAATTTACCCCGGCGCTCGAGGCCGACATCGCCCGCATCAATACCCTCTGGTCCGGATTACGTTTCGTATACGGATTAAATACCGGCGAGCCCGGCCCCTTCCTCTTCGGCGCCTGGTCCGCCGCTGACGCTTTCTTCACGCCGGTCGTCACCCGCTTCCGCACCTACGGATTGCCGCTTTCCGGCGCCGCCGCCGATTATGCCGCCGCGATCCTTGAGGATCCCACTTTCCGCGAGCTGGAAAAACAGGCCGAAGCCGAACCCTGGTGGATCAGCTATGGGCCCGAAGGCCGCTCGAGCGGCTCTCTGAAACCGGCGGACGCATGAGATCATATCCAAGGTCATGCCGGAAAAGCCGGCTCACGAGGCCCGCATAGATTTCCCCGGCCTCCCCTTCGAACAGCGTTTCCAGCGTCTCGCTCCGGTTCTGCAGCACATTCGCCTCCCCGTCCGGATCAATCCGCGCGGCCATGGCTTCCTTTGTGCCTTCCATCAGCGCCGCCTCGATCGCTTCGGGCGCAAGGTCCAGCTTCCAGTGACGCTGCATGGCGTGAAGCACCTTTTCAGGCTCTCGCCGCAGGTCCTCATAATGCAGCCGCAGGACCGCATCCGGCATCAGCGCCTGCAGATCGCCCCAGCGGTTCCAGAACCGCGCGATCCAGTAAAGATCGCACCGGTAGCGGTCACCGGACGGATCGCCGCGCAAGTATTCGGTCCAGCTGACCTGCAGCTCACCCCGCCACTTGGCATAGTGCGAGGCCAGAATGCTCATCGGATGGCGCACGCCGAGGATATATGGCGCCGGCGAAATCATCCCCCTCGCCCAGCCCCAGTCGAGCAGCCGGTGCGGAATCGAATGGCTCCGCCCCAGCGCGGGAAGCGCCGGATGCACAACCGGGTCCTTCGGCAGGCGGATATAGGGCCGCAGCGCCCGTTCGGAGAAATAGGCCGGCCTCGGCACGCCATACGTATCGGCCAGCGCAACGGCCAGCATATAGGTCATCCAATGGGTGCCGGAATTCTTCGAGGTGACGAGGAAACCCTGAAATTGCCCGTGCCGGCAGACCGACCCGTTAAACCAGAGATCGGTCCGGCAGCGCTTCAGATAGGCAGGCGGCAACCGGTCAGGCATGGCCTCACGCCTAAGGTCGCGCAGGGGCGCTGGCAACCCTTCAGGCCATTCCCCGCCCATGGATTTTCGGTAATGCCCGGATCAGGTCTTCAGGCCGGCCATGTCGCGGTAAATCTGCAGGAGCGCCAGCTGTGCCCGGCTGGGCAGGCCTTCGGCTTCGGATACCGCCACCAGCATTGCATCGAGATCGACAATTTCCTTCGGCCCAAGCTGCGAGGAGCGCACAATCTGGCGGCTCATCCGCTTCATTTCCTCCGGGCCCGGCAACTGGCTGGAAGCCACCCAGGCCGCATGGGCGGCGAGTTCCTCAGCCTCGGTTTCGGAAAAATCGAAATGGTCGCGGATTTCCTGCTCGATCGCATCGCTCTGGCGCGCGCTCAGCGTTCCGCCTTTGGCGAGCGCCATCATCATCAGCATGATCGCGGCCGCCTCACGCGGATCCTCGATCAGGTCGATCCCGCCCTTCTGGGCGCGGGTCAGGAACGCCAGCCGGCGCGGCGCATTGGCAACCGTTTTTGCGAGGTCCGCCACTTCATCAAGGCCGCGCTTCGCCATCCGGAGCCGCCAGGCCCAGATGCCGATGGCAGAGAGGATCGTGATCACGGCCAGGAGGATGTGCATCCATCCACCTTAACCGTGATCCGGGCTTTGCGCCATGCTCTTTGCGGTAAGGTTGCCGTGATCAGGGCTCCCCTCCGGAAGATCCGTTCCCGGTGGCCGCATGGGCCTGGGCGAGGACATAGGCGCGGATCGCCTCGGATTCGTCCGGCGTGACGAATTCGGAGAAGCCCACCATGCCATTGGCCGCGAGATTGCCGTCCATCACCACGCCTTTCCAGGCTTCACGGTTGCCCGTGATCGCCGACCAGCGCAGGTCCGGCAACACGCCGGAAGAGACCGCAAGCGGGCCGTGGCAGACCATACAGTTGCGCGAATAATGCACCGCGCCCTGCGAGATCATCGCGAGATTGCCGAAGGATTCCGCTTTCGGCGTCGCGTCCACCGGGGTGAGGCCCGCATCGGCAATCTGGGCGGTGCCGCCGATCTTGAAGGTGACGACCTTGCCAACCGTGGGCGAGACCGCCACATCAAAGGCAAACCCAGCCGCCAGCGCGAAAGCCGAGCCCCAGCCGGTGGTGATGGCCACATATTGCTCGCCATCAATCATGTAGGTTCCGGGGCCGGAGGCGCCGCCGGATTTCAGGTCATGGCTCCAGAGCTTCTCACCGGTCGCGGCATTATAGGCCGCAAATTCCCCGCCGAGCTTGCCCTGGAAAACGAGGCCCCCGGCGGTCGACAGGATGCCCCCATTCCAGGCATTGTCATGTTCAACCGTCCAGCGCGGCTGGCGGGCGACCGGATCCCAGGCGATCAGCCGGCCTTTCAGCGTCGAGCGCAGGAAACGCACGACTTCGGGCGGGGCAATCGGCGGGATGCCGGCGGAGAAATCGACGCCGGTATTCCAGCCAACGGGACGCGAGGTGAAACGCGGATCTTCGGCATAGGCCTGCGGGATTTCCTGCGCCGGAATATAGGCGAGGCCGGTCTGCGGGCTGAAGGCCATCGGATGCCAGTTATGCGCGCCGAGCGGGCCGGGGGTCTGCTCGAAGGGCTGGCGCGAATAGCGTGCCTCGGGCACTTCAATCGGCCGGCCGGTCCGGTCGAGACCGGTTGCCCAGTTGACGGGAACAAAGGCATCGCCCGAGAGGAACTGGCCGGTCCTTGCGTCCAGCACATAGAAGAAGCCATTCTTCGGGGCCTGCATCACGACCCGGCGAGTGGCGCCATATTCGCCGAGCGGCAGGTCTGCAAGGATGATCGTCTGCGTAGCGGTATAGTCCCAATTGTCGCCGGGCGTGGTCTGGAAGTGCCATTTATAGGCGCCGGTTTCGGCATCGACCGCGACGATGGAAGACAGGAACAGATTGTCCCCGCCCGCCGGGTCCCGGAACGTCCGGTTCCAGGGCGATCCATTGCCGACGCCGAAGATGATCTGGCCGTTCGCCTCATCATAGACAATCGAATCCCAGACCGTGCCGCCGCCGCCATCGGTGACCCAGGCACCTTCATCGCCCCAGGTGACATTGCCGACCCGGACGAAAGCCTCATCAGAGGCCGCATTATCCGGCTGCTTTTCCGGGTTCGGCACAGTGTAGAAGCGCCAGACGAGATCGCCGGTGCTGGCATCATAGGCCGAGAGATAGCCGCGCACGCCCAGTTCGGCGCCGCCATTGCCGATCAGGACCTTGCCATTCGCCACGCGCGGCGCGCCGGTGATGGTGTAAGGTTTCGACTGGTCAACGGTGACCTTGCTCCAGACGACTTTACCGGTTTGAGCGTCCAGCGCTTCAAGGCGCCCATCAATGACACCGACGAATATCTTGCCGTCATAAACCGCGACGCCGCGATTGACGACATCGCAGCAGGCCTTCACGCCAACCGCCCGGTCCACATCCGGGTCATAGACCCATTTCTCCGCGCCGGTTTTCGCATCCAGCGCATAGACGACCGACCAGGCGGAGGTGACATACATGACCCCATCGACCACGATCGGCGTCGATTCCACCCCGCGATTGGTGGCGAGGTCATAGGTCCAGGCAACGCCAAGCTCGCCGACATTCTCCGTATTGATGGCGGTCAGGCGCGAATGGCGCTGTTCGTCATAGGTGCCGCCATAGGTCAGCCATTCCTCGGCCGCGCTGGCGGTGGAAATCCGGGCGGTATCGACGGCGGCGAAGCCAGGATCGCCCGCGCGCTCGATCCCCTCCTGGCCGCAAGCGGCCAGCAGAACCAGTGCGCCAAGGCCGGCAAGTGCCGGTATGCGGCCCGCTTTGAGGGCATTTCTCACGCTCATGTCAGTCTCCTCCCATCGCGGGTCCGCTTTTTCCGGGCGCGGACTCCTGATCGCGTGCAGACTAGCGGGCGGGCCCGCAATGTCGAGGCATTACGCGGGGTGAAAGGGCAAGGCTCTGGGATCATGCCACGCCGGCAGCCTGTTTCAGATCTTCGCGGGCGGCGAGGATTGCCGCCTCGACAGCGGCCAACCAGCTGGCCTTGTCCGCTGCGCCGGCACTGCCCGGCGGGAAGGTGACCGAGCGGGATGCGTTCACGAGACCGCCCTGCCCGTCGACCAGTCCGGCGCAGGCTTCGGCGGCGCCGGCGCCTTGCGCGCCATAGCCGGGGATCAGGAACAGGGCCTTCGGCGCCAGCGCGCGGACGGCCCGAGCCTCTTCCGGCGCGGTGGCACCGACGACTATCATCAGGTTCGACCAGCCCGACGCGCTCATCAGCCGGTCCGTCAGGGGACGGAGCGCTTCGGCAACCCTTGCATAGAGCGGCGCGCCGGAAACGTCCTTACCCTGAAAATCCGCCGCGCCGGGATTGGATGTCCGCACAAGGACGATCACGCCCTTGCCGGAGGCCTCCGCCGCGCGGGCATAAGGCTCAAGCGTATCGAGCCCCATATAGGGATTGACCGTCAGCGCATCCGATTCAAACGGCCCGCCGGGCGAGAGATAGGCGGCGGCATAGCCTTCGGCTGTCGAGCCGATATCGCCGCGCTTGGCATCCATCAGCACGAGCAACCCGGCTGCGCGCGCAGCTCTCGTGACGGCCTGAAGCGCAGCCATTCCTTCCGGACCCTGACGTTCGAACAGGCCGGCCTGCGGCTTGATCGCGGCGACCTTTCCGGCGGCGGCCTCGACCACCGCGAGGCCCCAGTTGCGGAGGCCTTCGGCGGTGTCCCCGCCGAACAGGGCGGGCACGGCGCCCGGATGCGGGTCAATTCCGACACAGAGAGGCCCGTGAATCCGGACGGCGGCGGTGAGGCGCGTTGCAAAATCGGTCATGGCGCGACCTCGCACATCACCTTGACCACCTGCAAGCGCCGGCGCGCGGTATCGGAGGATGTGCCATAGGTGCGCAGGGCAAACTCGTTCGTGAGGCCGGGCTGGGCCTCTATCCCCTGCCGGGTGAGGAAGGCTTCGACCGATTGCGGCGCGGTCGTATAGACGCGGCCCCGGCGCGGGCTTTCAGCGACGATGACACCGCGCACCGAGCCATTGGAATCAAAGACCGGTCCGCCGGAAATGCCGCCGAGCGTGCCGGTGAGCCCGCTGGTGCGGCCCACTTCGGCCCAGGCGAGGATCGGCGCTTCGCTATCGCGAAGGCCCCGCGTAACGAGCCGGCTGCGCCCGACGAGGCGGCTGGCGAGTTCGCCCGGTTCACCCTGCGGGAAGCCGACATGATAGCCCTCGGCCCCGATGAAGAGTGGGGACGCCAGGTCCAGCCGCACCGGATTTGGGCTGCGGCCGGTGGAGAGGATCGCAAGATCGTGCGCATCATCCAGCGCGATCCGGGCGACGGGGACGTAGTTTCCGGGCGCGACCATCAGGCTGACCCGGGCGCAGCCATCGACGACATGCCGGGCCGTCAGCCAGTCACCGCGCGCATTGACGGCGAACGCTGTGCCGACCCCGTTCTGGGGCGGGCCGGCCTGCACCACGACGAGTTCATCGAGCGGCGAGGGATCCGGCAGGAGGGGGCCGAGTTCCTCGGCAAGCTCCGACACCGGCGGCGGGGGCGGCGCCTCAGCCTCGGGCGCAAGCGTGAACAGGACATAGAGGATGAAGCCCAGCACCGCCGCGTAAAGAACCCAGTCGAACCCGCGCATGCCCGTCATATCCTCTGCAGGACCGGGTCCCAGAGACCGGCCGCAAGGATCAGCGCTGCAGACAGTTTCGCCGCTGTCAGCACGGCGGCGGCGCCCATTTCATCGCGCGTCAGCCGGCCGGGAATATCGCGGAGGAGAAGGTCAACCGCCCGGTAGGTGATGAGCTGCATCAGGAGCGCAATCGCCCCCCAAATCGCCAGTTCCGCCAGCGAGACCGAGGAGGCGAGCGTGGACGCAATCGGGATCGCAAGGCCCGCAATCGCCCCGCCAAGGGCGACCCCGGCGGCGGTATTGCCCTCGCGCACGAGGGCGAGTTCCTTCCAGGGTGTCAGCAGCACATAGGCCGTCGCGGCCACGAGCAGCATGCCCCCGGCCATGCCGGTGGACATCAGGAAGCGCGGAAAGGCCGCGTCGAAGGCGCCAATTTCACCCAGCATACCTGCCTTTATCCTCTCCGGCGGATCGACCCCGCCGCAAATGCGTTATAACCCTAGACGCCGCCCCGACCTGCCTCAAGGAGAAGAGAGACCCATGCTCGCCGGAAAGACCGCCCTTATTACTGGCTCGACCAGCGGCATCGGCAAGGCAATCGCCCTGCAACTGGCCGCCGACGGGGCGAACATCGTTCTGAACGGTTTCGGTGACGCGAAGGAGATCGAGGCAGTTCGGGAGAGGATCGAAAGGGACCATAAAGTAAGGACCCTCTATTCCGCCGCCGACCTGACGAAAGCCGCCGCCATCGGGGAGATGATGGAGGCCGCCCTTGCCGAATTCGGCACGGTGGACATTCTTGTCAACAATGCCGGCACGCAGTTCGTCTCCCCGATCGACGACTTCCCGGTGGACAAATGGGACCTGATCATCGCCCTCAACCTGACGGCGGCCTTCCACACAACGCGCCTCGCCCTGCCCGGCATGAAGACGAAGGAATGGGGCCGCATTATCAATATGGGCTCGGCCCATGCGCGGGTCGCCTCGCCGTTCAAGTCTGCCTATGTGGCCGCCAAGCACGGGCTGTCCGGCCTCTCGAAAGTGACCGCGCTCGAAGGGGCAACCTGCGGCGTGCGCTGCAATACGATCTGCCCGGGCTATGTCTATACCCCCCTCGTGGAGGGCCAGATTGCCGACACCGCCAAGGCCCGAGGCATGACCGAGGAACAGGTGAAGAATGACGTCCTGCTCGCGGCCCAGCCGACCAAGGAATTCGTGACGCCCGAACAGGTTGCGGCCTTTGCGAGCTTCCTCTGTTCGCCGGCCGCCGCGCAGATAAACGGCGCGGACCTTTCGATTGATGGCGGCTGGACGGCGCAGTAGTTTTATTGCTCGCGGGTTTGTTGAATATGCTCGGCGCTGTTCGCAGGCTGACGCCTGCGGCGCCTGCGCCTTCGCTTTGCTTGTGAACTGCACCCTGCCAAGGCGCTTGAACTCTGGATCGTTCCGCCCTGCCCCGCTGATATTGACCTTGGGGCGCTTAAACGTCTTTTTGTATGGCGAATGCTGAAACGCGCGCTCATTCTTTGTATCAGCCTCTGGCTGATGATCGCTGGCGGCCTCGCCGCACATGCGGGGCCATGTCATCCGCAGGCGATGGAAGCGCAGCCCGCCATTGCGGCACCGGCAATAACCCATGCTCATTGCGATATGATGGGCGACAAGATGGCGGCACATTCCGCGCCAAGTGAAGCCCCCGCACCGGAAATGCCGGAGGCGCCCGCACCTTTCTGCTGCTGCCCGGCTGTGATGGCGGCCTTGCCTGCACCTGCTGCGCCGGATGCCGGCGGCCATATGTTCCGTATACCCGCCAGCTTTCCGCTGGACGCAAGCGCGCCTTCGCGCACGCTGATTCCCGAGCCGCCGCCGCCGAAACACCTCGTCTGACGATTTATCCGCAACCGGATCAATTCTCAGACAGGAGCCCTCATGCTCAACAGATACCTCGCGGCCGGGCTTGCCCTTGCCGCCCTGCCCCTCGCCGCTGAGGCGCGGCCCGTTTCCTATGCCGGTGGCTGGACGGTGATGCAGGACAATAACGGGATGTATTCGTCCCTGCATGTCCACTATTCGCCCACAGCCTTCGATTCGGTCGGCCTTTATGCCGAACAGAACTGGGACATGGACGCGGCCTTCACCGGCCTGCAATACAACCGGCTGGTTCGCCGATGGAATGCGCCTCACAGCCAGGGCAACCTCTATCTCAAACTTGGCGCCGGCGTTGCCGACCCCTTCGATGACCGCGGCCAGCGGGGGGCAGCGTTTGCTGCCGTTTCCGCTGACTGGGAGACCCGCCGTGTCTTCGTTTCGTGGGACAGCCGGGCGCGGGATTTCGGCATCGACCAGTCGGTTTCCCACGCCGCGCGCGTTGGCGTTGCCCCTTATGTTGCCGAGTTCGGCGCCCTGCACACCTGGGCCATGGTCCAGGTGGAAAACCATCCTGAAGCGGACACTCCGGTTCAGGTAACCCCGCTGCTGCGCTTCTTCCGCGGGCCGCTCCTCGTCGAGGCCGGCTATACGCTTGAGGAAGAGCGTTTCCTTCTCAACTGGATCTACCGTTTCTGAAAGGATCCCTGATATGAAAACCCTGAAGACCCTTGCTGTCGCCGCCGCTCTCTCTGTGAGCGGAGTTTCCTTTGCTGCACCCGCCTCTGCATCGCCTGTTACAACAGAGGCCGCCAAAGGCGAATTCGTAACCGCGCATGTGAACGGCCTCGTCTGCGATTTCTGCGCGCAGGCCATCCAGAAAGTGTTCGGCCGGGAGGCGGCTGTCGCTTCGGTCAACGTCAATCTCGGCGGCGGTGTCGTCGAGATTGCCATGAAGCCCGGCCAGACGATGGATGATGCCGCAATCACCCGGCTTATCCGCAATTCCGGATACGCGCTCGTGAAAATCGAGCGGGCGGCGCCGCAATGACGCCCACGGATGAAATAAAGCCGCCGAGCACGCTGCCGGCTTCCCTGTCTCTGTTCACATCGACCGGGACGCTGATCTGCTGCGCGCTTCCGGCGCTGCTGGTCAGCATCGGTGCGGGCGCGGTGATGGCCGGATTGATCGAGGCGGTGCCGCAGATCACCTGGTTCGGGAAGCACAAGGACGTGCTGTTTCCCGTCGCCGGGGTCCTTCTGGCGCTGGCGGGGGCGTGGCAATTTCATGCGCGCTCGCTGCCCTGCCCGGCAGATGCGGCGAAGGCACGGACCTGCGCCATGGCGCGCCGGACCGGCTGGATCGTCTGGGGACTGAGTGTCGTCCTGTTCGTGACGGGTGTGTTCTTTGCGTACTTTGCGGCAGGCCTCTTCTTCTGAACGATTACCGAACCTCCTGCCCTCTCCGGCCCTGCCGGAGGGGGCGCTTCATTCGGCGGCCCTCATGATGGCGTCCATCCGGGCGAGCCAGATGAGCCAGGCCTTGCGGCCCTCATCTGTCAGGAAAACGCGCGTCTGCGGACGTTTTCCGACGAAGCGCTTCTCCTGCCGGACATAGCCGGCTTCCTCGAGCTTCTTCAGGTGGGTCGACAGATTTCCGTCGGTCGCGCCGACCTTGTCGCGCAGCTCGCCGAAGACGGCGGGGCTGGCGGTTGACAGATAGGCCATAACACCGAGGCGAAGGCGGCCATGGATGACATCGTCGATGTCGTTATGGTCGAAGGGATTATCCTCGCTCATGCTGCGCCCGCCATCCTCAGACCGTTTCCGAAGGTTCGGAGCGCATCATGATCAGCCCCGGGACGAACACCGCGAGGAAGGCCGAGGCCGAGCCGACGAGCCAGATATATTCCGTACCCGTCAGGAAGACGGCGGCAACGACGCCCGCAAAGGCAGCAAGTCCGGCGAATTTCAGCGCCTTGTGGCCGGAGATGGCGCCGGTCACGAACTGGCCGATGCCATACAGGCCGAGTACCATTGGCACGGACCAGTAGAAGCCTTCGATGCCCGATCCCATCGTCACCATACGGATGATCAGGCTGGCGAAGTAGGCGAACATGAAGAAGCCTGCCGTGGTCCAGAGAACGGCCTGCACCCGGTTGCCGACGGAGGACTGGCCCGGCTTTTCGCGCGCGCCCCGGCTGAGCACGAACTGGCCGGTGCCACCGATGACCGCAAAGCCGATCCAGATCACCATATAGGTCGAGGGCGGAAGGCCGAAAGCGCCGGTCGCGATGAGGAAATGGCCGAGATAGGCGGCGGAAACGAGCCCGCCCCAGAGGGCGAGGAAACGGCCCGCCAGCAAGGGCGCATTCTGGCCGGCTTCGGCCAGGTCGCGGATATAGGACAGGTCATCGGACAGGTTTCGGGCGGGGGTCATGATCGCTCTCCAAGCACTTTGAAATACAAAGTATGAGAGCGAGCGCGATTCGTCAAGGGCCGTTTGTCCGGGAAAGGCGTGATGGTTCAGCCCTCCGCCGCCGGGCGGAAGCGCAGGGCGACGCCGTTATTGCACCAGCGCTGGCCGGTGGGCACGCTGGGCCAGTCATCGAACACATGCCCGTGATGGCCGAGGCAGCGGGCGCAGTGATATTCCGTCCGCACCATGAAGAAGGACCGGTCGATGCTGGTGCCGAAGGCGCCTGGAAGATGCGTCCAGAAACTCGGCCAGCCGGTGCCGGAATCGAATTTCGTATCGGATGAAAAGAGCGGCAGGTCGCAGCCCGCGCAATGATAGGTGCCGGCGCGCTTTTCATCCGTGAGCGGAGAGGTGAAGGCGCGCTCCGTGCCGTGGCGGCGCAGCACGCGGTAGGCTTCGGGCGAGAGGCGGCGGCGCCATTCGGCATCGCTGATGCGGCGCCAGTCGCTGTCTGCCCAGGCGGCGGGCGAGTCGGCGGGGCCTTGCGGCTCTGCTGCCCTCGCTGCGCTGCACGCGCCCAGGAAGGCGGCGGAGGAAAGGAGGAACAGGCGGCGGGTGGGCAGGTTCGGGCGCATGACCTCACTTACGCCCTTCAGAGCCGGATGGTTCAAATCAATCCTCCGTGACCCGCCCATCGCCTCATTCGGCAAACACCGCCGGGCGTTTTTGCATCTCGGCCATGACCGCCTCGATCTGGTTGGGCGTGCGCATCACCTGGTCCTGCTCATCGCTTTCCATCTGCAGGAGCTCGGCGTCGCTGGCATAGGCGGTGGCGTTGCAGAGGCGTTTGGCCCCGCGCATAGCGGCGGGATGCTTGCCGGCCATGATGCGGGCGAGCGCCATTGCGTCTTCCAGCGGGCTCTCCGACACATGCGTGGCAAAGCCGAGCGCGTGGGCCTCGGTGCCCCGGAATTCACGGTTGGTATATGTCAGCTCCCGGAGCACATCATCGCGGACATTGCCGCGCCAGAGCGGGAAGCCCGCCATATCCGGCACGAGGCCCCATTTCATTTCCATCACGGCGCAGCGCGTGTCGGGATGGATGAAGCGGATGTCCGCGCCGGAAAAGACCTGCAGCCCGCCGCCGAAGATCACGCCATGGCCGGCCGCGATGACCGGCGCGGGCACTTCGCGCCAGCCCCAGGCGACGTATTGGGCGAGGTTGGCAATTCCATGGCTGCGCCCGCCGAGGCTGCGCCCGCTGGCGGGATTATTTGAGGTGCCGGACGGGGGCGCGGCGGTGAAATTCGACAGGTCGAGCCCGGCGCAGAAGGCCTTCCCCTCCCCCGACAGGACGACGACGCGCAGGCCCTTCATGGCCTTCAGCGTGTCGATCGCCTCCGCGATGCCGGCGAACATCGCCGGGTCGAGCGCGTTCATCTTGTCGGTGCGGATGAGGCGGACATCGGCGATGCCGCCTTCGAGCATTGTGATGGATACGCGGTCTTTCATGGGGGCGGCCTCCGGTCTGTCTGGGGCAGAAGCTGGCGCCCTTCCCCTGCGTCCGTCAAGGACCGGGGGGACCGCGCAGGGGGACGCCGCCGCGTCAGGAGGTGTCATCGCGAGGGGCGATGCAGGGATCAATCCCCGCCCACGCCTCTGGCCTCGCGAGACGGTCGAGGCGCAGCATCAGCGCGTCGAGGGGGGCGGGCAGGCGGCGGAGATGCGCGCTGCGGAGGGGCAGGTCGCGCAGGCGGATGAGGGATGTGCGGCGCTGGCTCCGGGCGAGGCGGCGGGCATGGCGGGCGGGGTCGGCCATGATTGCGGTGAGGCGGGCGAGCGCGGCCATGATGAGCGCCCAGTGGAGCGCGGGGGGATCGGGTTCGTAGGGCGGAGCGCACCGGTTCCGCCGGAGGGGCGGCAGGACGGGTTCGGTGAGGGTCAGCGGCGCCTCGGCCGGGCGGGTGCGCGCGGTATCACGCGGCGCGCCGGGGCGAGCCTGCCGCACCGGCGGCAGCGCGATGTCTGCGGCGAGGACATGGATGTAGCGGCGCACGAAGGCGGCCGCAGCGGCGAGATGCGCGCGGGCTTCAAGTGCAATGGCGGCAAACCCCTCCGGCCCGGCGGCGCGCAGCAGCTGGCCGAGCGCGGCGATGAGCTGCGCGATGCGGGACCAGAGGTCCGGCCGGGGATGGGCGCCGGGTGACATGGCGGGCAGTATAAGCCGGGCGGAACCCGGTCGGATTGGATTTCTGCCATCGCCGTCCGGGCTCCGGCCCGGATTTGATCCGGGGCGGAGGGCGGGAGCGATGCTTTGCCCTGTATTCACTTGCTTTCTAGGTCCCGGATATTTGCTGC
>NZ_JBKBXW010000034.1:0-28689 GCF_046313735.1 Hyphomonas sp. | reverse complement strand
TCGCGGCATTTGACTGGATCACATCACGCAGGGTCTCGCCGACAAGCCGGGCGATCTGGAACATGGTCGGCAGCTCAAGGATCGACGGGCGCCGCTCCGAGGGCGCCTTGGTGCGCTCCTCCAGCAGGCTGACGACCGACTGCGTTGTCGCGAGATTCCCCGCCGTCATCAGCGCAATCGCCCGCTCGCCGGGCTTCTCCCAGGTAAACAGCTTGCGGAAGCGCGAGATATTGTCGACGCCCGCATTCGTGCGCGTGTCCGACATCAGCACCAGCCCGCAATCGAGCTTCAGTCCTACGCAATAGGTCATTCCGGATCGCCTTCGTCAGCGCCTTCTTATTGTTGTTGTACCTCGATGGAGACATCCAGCGATTCGGCCGCCGCCCCGAAGCGTACTCCTGAAACCGGCGCCGCCTCGGTATAGTCAAGCCCTGTCGCCACGCGAACATAGCGCTCATCGGGGGAAATCGCGTTGGAAATGTCAAAGCCCACCCAGCCGAGGCCCTCGACATGCACCTCAGCCCAGGCATGGCCGGCATCCTGCTCCACGCGGTCATTCATCATCAGATACCCCCCGGCATAGCGCGCCGGATAACCCAGCAGCCGCGCCGCGGTGATGAACACATGCGCATGGTCCTGGCAGACGCCATGGCCGGCTTCCAGCGCGTCCTCGGCGCGGGTCGCGGTGTCCGTCCGGCCCGGCTCATAGCTCACCGCCCCGCGCACCAGCGCGACAAGCTCGTGCAGGCGCGGAATATCGCCGATGCTGGCATCCGGGAGGCCCTTGATCAGCTTGCGCACATGCGGCCCCGGCCGGGTCAGCGGCGTCGGGCGCAGGAACAGCCAGAGCGGCGCATACCCCGAATGCGGCCCGGTCACGCCGGCGGTATCCTCGACCTCGACTTCCCCTTCGCAGGTGATGACCAGATCATCGCCCACACTGCCAAGGCTGATCAGATGCACATGATTGGCGTGCTGGTCTGTAAACTCTGTCTCCAGCCGGCCGCCCTCCACGGTGAGGCGCCAGTTGAGCACGCGGTGGCGCGGCCGGTCCTTAGGCGTCTTGCGCAGCTGCATCAGGCCGTATTCCACCGGCGTGTCATACCGGTAGCGCGTCGTGTGCAGGATCCTCAGTCTCATCCGGCGCGCCCTCAGCTGTTGAACCTGAAATCCTGCTCGACCTGGCGGGCGAGGGCATTGTTGTCCACGATGAAGCCGGTCAGGAATTCATGCAGGCCCGAATCGATGATCTGCTCAATGCTGAGGCCTTCGAGCCGGTCGCGCTGGGCCAGCGCAAGCTCCAGGCTCGGCGCGCGGATATTGTAATCCGTACACAGATGTCCGAGATTGCTGGCGATCTTGCGCAGGCAGTAGAGCAGCGAGCGCGGCATCCGCCGGTCGAGGATCAGGAAATCGGCAATCGTTGCCGGGCTCACCTCGCCGCCATACAGCCAGCGAAACGCCCGCTCTGCCGAGGCCGAGCGCAGGATCGTCTCCCATTGCACATTGTCGAGTGCGGAGCCCACCAGCGTCACCGAGGGCAGCAGCACATAGTATTTCACATCCAGGATGCGCGCGATGTTGTCCGCCCGCTCCACAAAAGTGCCGATGCGGGCGAAATTGTAGATGTCGTTACGCAGCATCGTGCCGACGGTTGCCCCGCGCACAAGGGCGCTCTGGTTGCGGATGATCGACAGGGTCTGCGGCAAATCCGTCTCTCGGATCGGGCGGGCGAGCACGTCTTTCAGCGTAATCCAGCTTTCATTGACCGCTTCCCACACTTCCCGCGTCAGCGCCGTGCGCACGAGGCGCGCATTGTTGCGCGCGGCCTCGGTGGCCGAAATCACGCTGGAGGGGTTGGATGTATCGCGCAGCAGGAAATTGATCACGCTCGGCCCGTCAAACTTGCCGCCGGCGTCAAGGAAAGCCTGGCGCGCCGAAGCGGTGTCGATGATCGAGGCCCATTCCTCCTCGGCATGGTCGGAGCGCGTCAGCGCCATACGGAATCCGGCATCGACCAGACGCGAGGTGTTCTCGCTCCGCTCGAGATAACGGAACATCCAGAAGAGGCCGCCGGCGGTCTTGCCAAGCATCGCGCGTCAGTCCTCCAGCACCCAGGTGTCTTTCGTGCCGCCGCCCTGGCTCGAATTGACGACGAGCGAGCCCTTCTTCAGCGCCACCCGGGTCAGCCCGCCCGGTGTGATCTCGATTGAACCCGGCGAGACCAGCACGAACGGGCGCAGGTCCACATGCCGGGGCGCAAGGCCCGCCCGCGTCAGGATCGGCACCGTGGACAGCGCCAGCGTCGGCTGGGCGATGTAATTGCCGGGCTTCGCCATCAGCTTGGCGCGGAAGGCCTCGATTTCCTTCTTCGACGCCGCCGCCCCGACCAGCATCCCATACCCGCCCGAGCCATGAACTTCCTTCACGACGAGCTCGGAGAGATGTTCCAGCACATAGGCCAGCGCATCCGGCTCCGAGCATCGCCAGGTCGGCACATTCTTCAGGAGCGGCTTTTCGCCGGTATAGAACTGGACGATGTCCGGCATGTAGGAATAGATCGCCTTGTCATCGGCAATGCCGGTGCCCGGCGCATTCGCAATCGTGATGCCGCCCGCGCGGTAGACGTCCAGCACGCCGGGAACGCCCAGCATGGATTCCGGCCGGAAATTCAGCGGATCGAGATAATCATCATCGACGCGCCGGTAGAGCACATCAATCGGCTGGTAGCCTTGCGTCGTGCGCATCGCGAGGCGCCCGCCCACGACGCGCAGGTCATGCCCCTCCACCAGTTCTGCACCCATCTGGTCGGCCAGGAAGGCGTGCTCATAATAGGCGGAGTTGTGGATGCCCGGCGTCAGCACCGCAACCACGGGCCGCCCGCTGCAGGCCGGCGGCGCGCAGGCCGCCAGCGACCGGCGCAGGGATTTGGGATAATCATTCACCGGGCGCACGCGCACGCGCGTGAACAGCTCCGGGAACATGTGCAGCATCGTCTCGCGGTTCTCCAGCATGTAGGAGACACCTGAGGGCGTGCGGGCATTGTCCTCCAGCACGAAGAACTCATTCTCGCTGGTGCGCACCAGATCGACCCCGACGATGTGGGTGTAGATCTTTCCGGGCGGCATCACGCCGATCATCTTCGGCAGGAAGGCTTCGTTGTTACGGATCAGCTCCACCGGCAGGCGCCCGGCCTTGAGGATTTCCTGGCGGTGATAGATGTCATGCAGGAAGGCATTGATCGCGCGCACACGCTGCTCGATCCCGCGCGTCAGCTTCGACCATTCCTTGGCCGAGATGATGCGCGGCACGAGATCGAACGGGATCAGCCGCTCATCGGCTTCCTGGGAATTGTAGACATTGAAGGTGATGCCGGTGCGCCGGAAGAAGGTTTCCGCCTCGCGCGCCTTGCGCCTCAGCCGTTCCGGCGGCTGCGCGCTGAACCAGTCGCAATAGGACGCATAAGGCCCGCGCGGACGCTCATTGCCCCCATCCATCTCATTGAAAAACTGCGGAGTTTCTGCCATCCGCCCGACATTACGCGGGATTCCGCAGCCAGCAATGAGGTTTCTTGCGGCCCGCGCCGCGGCTGCAGGCTGCCTGCATCCTGTTCAGGGCGCTCAACAATTGCCTGAAATTGAGGCGACCCGGTCTGCACCCCTACGGTGCGCCTTACTGGGCGATGGGCGCCAGCGGCCAGAAAATCGGGATCACGATAGCGGCCACCACCACCATCACGATGTTCAGCGGCAGGCCGAAACGCACGAAATCTGTGAACTGATAGCCGCCGGCCCGGTAGACCAGCGTGTTCGTCTGGTAGCCGATGGGCGTCGCGAAACTCGCACTTGCTGCAAACATCACCGCCACCACGAAGGCGCGCGGATCAATCCCGATCTGATGCGCAAGGCCAATCGCCAGCGGCGTGATCAGGATGGCCGCCGCATTGTTGCTGATGATCTCGGTCAGCAGCGAGGTGAAGGCATAGATCAGCACAAGCAGCGCCAATGGCCCGAACCCGCCGGCAAAATCGGCCAGGAAGCCGACGATCAGCGCCGCCGCGCCGGTCTTTTCCATCGCAATGCCGAGGGCCAGCATCCCGAAAATGAGCATCAGGATATCCCAGCGGATCGACTGGTAGGCTTCCTGATGATCGAGGCAGCCGAACGCCACCACCGCCGTCGCCGCGATCAGCGCAAGGCCGGCAATCGGCATCAGCTCGATCGCCGCAAGCCCCATCACCAGCAGCACCGCCGCCACCGCCACCGGCGCCTTGTCCCGCCGGATCGAGCGCTCCGAGCTTTCGGTGAGGTTGTTCAGATGGCCTTCCTCGAACAGCTCGCGCATTCCGCGCGGCGGGCCTTCGACCAGCACCGTATCCCCGACCTCAAAACGCAGCTCATCAATCTGGCGCGCCATGTTCTCCCCGCGCCGGTGGATCGCGAGAACATAGACCCCGTAGAGCCGCGCCAGGCCGAGGCCTGCAAGGCGCCGCCCGATCAGCCGCGATTGCGGGCCGATCACGCCTTCCATGATGACGGTCTCGGTCGTCTGCACCGGCTCGAAGGAGGCATGCTCGCTGCCCTGCGCGCCGATGGCCACGCTGCCGGCCTCTTTCAGCGTCAGCATTTCGGCAACCGGCGAGCGCAGCACCATCCGGTCGCCCGCCTGCAGGACGATGGTCTTGAGGTTGCTGCGCAGCGAGACGCCCTCCCGGAACACGTCAATCACCGTGAAGCCCTTTTCGGCGGTGAAGCCGGTCTCCGAAATCGTCTTGCCGATCAGGTCGGAATTCAGCGGGATCAGGATCTGCGCCACGAAGCGCCGCTCTTTCTGATCGGGGAGCATCGCGGCCAGCGTCTCGCGCACCGGCAGCAGGAACGGGCTCATCAGCGCGACATAGACGATGCCAACCCCGGCAAACATAAGGCCCGCGCCGGTAATCTCGAACATGCCGAACGCCGGCATCCCCTGCCTCTGCGCCACGCCGTCAACGAGGATATTGGTCGAGGTGCCGATCAGCGTCGTCGTCCCGCCGAAGATCGCCGCAAAGGACAATGGCATCAGCAGTTTCGACGGGGCAATATTGATTGCCTTCGCCAGCCGGATCGCCACCGGGATCAGGATGATCACGACCGGCGTGTTGTTGATGAAGGCCGACAGGACGATCACGGCGAACATCATCGTCACGACCGCCAGCACCGCTGAGCCGGCTTGCGCCAGGCGCGCCACCAGCCGCCCGACATAGTCGATCACCCCGGTCCGCTCCAGCGCGGCCGAAAGCACGAACATCGCCGCCACGGTCACCGGCGCCGAATTGGCAAACACGGAAATCGTCTCGTTCACTGTCAGGATGCCGGTCAGCATCAGCGCGCCCATGGCGAGCAGGGCAACCACATCGGCCGGAAGTTTCTCGCGCACGAAGCCGAAGAAGACGAACGCCACAAGGACCAGCACGAAGCCAATCTGGAAGACCTGGCTGTCTAGGATGGGTGCGAGCATCAAGGTGTCCCGGGCTGCCTCTCGATTCCGAGACACAAGCCGGAACCGCCCGAAAGTGCAACTGCCTTACGGTTTGGAAATCCTCACCGCTGTGTTGAGTTTACCCTGTCCGCCCGGCCGCCAGCTCGGCGAGGTGCCAAGCCCAGGCTGTGGAAATAATCGTATCAATATCAGAGCACTCAGCCTTCCAGCCCAGAAGCTGCATGGCCTTTTCGGTGTCTGCCACCAGCCGCGAGGCATCCCCCGCCCGGCGCGGGCCCAGCACCGTATTCACCTTGCGCCCGGTGATCTGTTCAACGCTGTTGCGGATTTCGAGCACGCTCGTGCCGGTGCCGGTGCCCAGGTTGATCGCCTCGCTCGCCCCGCCCCGGCGCAGATGGTCCAATGCTGCGAGATGCGCGCGGGCGAGGTCGTTGACATGGATATAGTCGCGGATCGCCGTGCCGTCCGGCGTGTCATAATCGGTCCCGAAAATGTTGAGGGTGTAGCTCTCATCGCCTGCACCCCGCAGCGCCAGCGGAATCAGGTGCGTCTCCGGCTCATGCCGCTCACCGATCAGGCCGGACGGGTCCGCGCCGGCCGCATTGAAGTAGCGCAGCGCCACATGCCGGATGCCGTGCGCAGTGTCATGGTCCTGCAGCGCCCATTCGGCCATCAGCTTGGTGCGGCCATAGGGATTGATCGGCGCCTGCGGGTGGGTCTCGTCGAGCGGCAGGCGCACCGGCGGGCCATAAGTTGCGCAGGTCGAAGAAAACACCAGCGCGCCCGTCCCGCTCGCCCGCATCGCGGCAAGGATGTTGAGCGTACCGAGAACATTGTTGCGATAGTAGAGCCCCGGATCCTCGGTCGACTCGCCCACAAAGGTCAGCGCCGCAAAATGCGCGACCGCATCCGGCTTCACCCGCTGCATCGCCGCCGTCAGCGCCTCGAGGTCCAGGATATCGCCCTCGATCAGCTCGCCCCAGCGCACAAAATCCCGCCAGCCGCGCTGCAAATTGTCATAGACAACGACCGTCCATCCGGCCTCGGCGAACGCCTTGCAGCAATGTGCGCCGACATATCCGGCGCCCCCGGTAACAAAGACAGTTGGCATTGAAAATCTGATCCCCTGAAGCCCCTCAGCCCCGACCCTTACTCCCTTACTGTTTCGGAAGTGTCAAACCGGCGGGAATTGCCTCCGGAACTCGTCCCGCAATTGACACTCTGCGTGCCAGATATACGAATGACAGCAAAAAACGCTCCGGGGAGACGCATGCAGATAACACCCATTTCGCGCAGCCTTGCGCTCGCCGCGCTCTGCCTCGCCGCGCTGGTCTTCCCTGCTCCGGCGGAAGAAGCGCCCGGACGGCCCAACATCGTCATCCTGCTGGCAGATGATGTCGCCTTCATGGACCTCGGCATCTATGGCGGCGAAGCGCGCACCCCCAATATCGACGCCCTCGCCCGGCGCGGCGCGCTGTTCACCGGCTACCGCACCTCGCCGCTCTGTGCCCCTTCGCGCGCGATGCTGCTGACCGGTATCGACAGCCACCTGACCGGCGTTGCCACCATCCCCGAAGTCCTGACCGAGGAACAGAAAGGCCAGCCTGGCTATACCATGGCGCTGGAGCCCGGAATCGCCACGCTCGCCGCCCGCCTGAAAGCCGCCGGCTACCGTACACTGATGACCGGAAAATGGCATCTCGGCAGCCGCGCAGAGGACCTTCCCCCAGCCCATGGCTTCGACCGGAGTTTCGCGCTCGATGCGTCGGGCGCCGACAATTGGGAAGACAAGTCCTACATGCCCTATTATGCCGACGCGCCCTGGTTCGAGGACGGACGGCCCGCCCGCCTGCCGAAGGATTTCTATTCCTCCGATTTCGTCGTCGACCGGATGCTCGATTATCTCGGCGCGACGCCCGCGGAGGCGCCCTTCTTCGCCTATCTGAGCTTCCTTGCCGTCCATATTCCGGTGCAGGCGCCCGCACATCTCACCGCCGGCTATGCCGGCACCTATGATGAGGGCTGGCACGCCCTGCGCGAGGCCCGCTGGCAGCGCGCCCAGGCGCTCGGCTACATCCCCGAAGGCGCCCCGCTCCAGTCCATGCCGGAGCGCTTCCGGAGCTGGGACGCGATGCCGGAAGACGAACGCGCCGTCTACGCCGCCCGGATGCAGGTCAATGCCGCGATGCTGGAAGCGATGGACCTTGCCATCGGCCGCTTTGTCGAGGCGCTGAAAGCGAGCGGTGAGTATGACAACACCCTTTTCATCATGACCTCCGACAACGGGCCGGAGCCCTCGCGCGGCGATGATGACCACCGCCTTGCCTTCTGGATGCGGATGAATGGCTACCATATCGGCATTGATGGCATCGGCGAGCGCGGGTCCTGGGGCTTCATTGGCCCGGAATGGGCGATGGCGGCGGCCTCACCCTTCGACCTCTTCAAGTTCCATGGCTCCGAAGGCGGCATCCGGGTCCCGATGGTCCTCGCCGGCCCCGGCGTGCCGGCGGGCGCACGTGTCGACAGCTTCAGCTTCGTCACCGACCTTGCCCCGACGCTGCTCGACCTTGCCGGCGTGCCGCTCGCGCAGGACGGCGCCAAGGACATTACCGGGCGCAGCCTCGTGCCCGTGCTGACAGGCGCGGCGGAGCATACCTATGGGCCCGATGAAGCCGTCGGCATCGAAGTCTCCGGCAATGCCGCCATCTATCTCGGCCGGTGGAAGATCACCCGCAACCAGCTTCCGAATGGCGACGGCACATGGCGTCTCCATGACCTTGAAACCGATCCCGGCGAAACACGCGACCTCGCCGCCGATGAGCCGGAAGTGATGGCCCGGATGCTCGCCGCCTATGATGCCTATGCCGCCCGCGTCGGCGTCATCGAAGTGCCGCCCGGTTATAACAGCCGCGCCCAGATCGTGCGCAATACCGAGGCCCGCCAGTTGCAGCGCCTCCTGCCCTGGCTGATCGCGGGCGGGTTCGGCGCCATCCTGCTGATCGCCGGGCTCATCTTCGCCCTCTCCCGCCTCATGCGCCGCCGCCGCACCTGACGCCGGGAAGCCTTGACGCGGAGAGGTATTGGCAGTCTTATTGTCAATAGAAAGCCGCAAAGACCGGCTCGGCTGGGGGAGAGGCAGATGTGGCGCAAGGTCCTGATCATCCTGGCAATTGTGCTGATCGCCGGCGCGGGCCTTGCCTGGCTGAACCGCAAGGCGATCATCCTTTACCTGGTTGCGACCCGTGCCAAGGATGAGGTCGGCCCCCATCAGCCCATCACATGGGCTGCCGGGCCCGCCGCGCCGGACCAGCCCCTCGCGGAGCGCCCGCCCAACATCATCTTCATCCTCGCTGACGACCTTGGCATCAACGACATCTCCACTTTCGGCGGCGGCGTCGCGGGCGGGCGGGTGCCCACCCCGAACATCGACCGGCTTGCCGCCTCCGGTGCCATCTTCCGCACCGCCTATTCCGGCACGGCGACGTGTGCGCCCTCGCGCGCAATGCTGATGACCGGGCGCTACCCCACCCGCACCGGATTTGAATTCACCCCGACCCCGGACGGTATGGGCCGTATCGTCAAACTCTTCGAGGACCGCAGCGACCCCCGCCGCCCCCGGATCGAGCTTGACCGCGCCGCCACCGAAACCCGCCTGCCTTTCCTTGAGCAGGGCCTGCCGCCCGAGGAAATCACGCTGCCAGAAATCCTGTCCGCCCACGGATATCACACCGTGCATATCGGGAAGTGGCATCTCGGCTATGGCGACTCGCGGCCCCGCGCGCAGGGCTTTGCCGAAAGCCTCGACATGGCGAGCGGGTTGCACCTGCCCGAAGATCATCCGGATACGGTCAATGCCTATCTTCCGTTTGACCCGATCGACACATTCCTCTGGGCGCGGATGCAATACGCCGCACGCTTCAATGATGGTCCTCTGATGGAGCCCGGCGGCTATCTCGCCGATTGGTGGACGGACGAATCCCTAAAAGTCATCGACGCCAACGCGAACCGGCCTTTCTTCCTCTATCTCGCCCATTGGGGCGTGCACACACCGCTGCAGGCAACGCGCGAGGATTATGACGCCGTCGGCGATATCGAACCGCACCGCCTGCGTGTCTATGCGGCCATGGTCCGCTCCATCGACCGCAGCGTCGGGCGCATCCTCGACAAGCTGGACGAAGCCGGCCTTGCCGAAAACACGATCATCGTCTTCTCCTCCGACAATGGCGGGGCGGGCTATCTCGGCCTGCCGGAGATCAACGCGCCTTTTCGCGGCTGGAAGATCAGCCTGTTCGAGGGCGGCATAAGGGTCCCGATGTTCGTCCGCTGGCCGGGCCGCATCCCGGAAGGCACAGTGATCGACACCCCCGTCGCGCATGTCGATGTCATGCCGACGCTCGTGCGCGCTGCCGGCGCCGCGTTGCCCGAAGGCGTCCCCATCGACGGCCAGGACATCCTCCCCGAAGCCACCGGCGAAGGCCGGATTGAGCGCCTGGACGACGCCATCTTCTGGTCGAGCGGCTATTACAAGGTCGTGCGCGCCGGCGGCTGGAAACTCCAGGTCCATGAACGCCAGCAGCAAACCTGGCTGTTCAACCTCAATGACGACCCGACCGAACAGGTCAACCTCGCCGAGGCCGAGCCCGCAAAGCGCGCCGAGCTGGAAGCCCTGATTGCGGCCCACTGGAGCGGCGCCCGCCCGCCGCTTTATCCGTCCACGGCAAACCTGCCGGTTCTCATCGACAAGACCCTCGCCGACCCCTACGAGCCCGGTGACGAATACATCTACTGGCCGAACTGATCGTCCGCCTCCGGAATATCCTTCACGATCCGGAACCCGATATGGTTGGTGGAGAAATCCGCCTCCTGCGGCTGGCGCGCCGCCGGGCGGTAGCGCCGGCAGAAATTCGGCGCGCACAGGTATGAGCCACCCTTGATCGTGTAGGTGGCCGCATCAAACGGCGTCTCGGTCCACTCCCAGACATTGCCGATCATGTCGTAAAGCCCCAGACGCCCGGCAGCAAAACATCCCACCGGCGCTGCGCCCTGAAAGCCGTCTGCGCCGGTATCATGCAGCGGGAAAATCCCCTGCCATGTATTGGCAAGATAATCACCCGCCGCCCCATGCGCGCCGGAACCCTCGCGCGAAGGATCGGGCAGGTTGAGGCGCGCGGCATGTTCCCATTCGGCTTCATCCGGCAGGCGCCCGCCCGCCCAGGCCGCATAGGCGCGCGCATCATTCAGCGACACATGCACCACCGGATAGCTGCCCCGGCCTTCAATGTCAGACCCCGGGCCTTCCGGGCTGCGCCAGGTCGCGCCCTCGACCAGCTCCCAGGGATCAGGCCGGCTGCGCGCCTCGCCCGGCATCCGGAACACCGCCGACCCGGCGCCCGGGCGCGCATGCTCGGCATCCGTCACATGCGCCGTCGCCGCCACGAATTCCGCAAACTGATCATTCGTCACTTCATGCGTCTGTATACGGAAGGCGGAAACCTGCAGCGCCGGACGCCCGGCCTCCTCCGGATAAAGCACGTCCACCGGCGCCGGCAGTTGCCCCGCCGGTACGGTCACGAAGCCGCCTATCCCGTCCGCCGCCCCAAGGCAGGACGGCCCATCCGCCTGAACCGCCCCCCGGTCCCCGCATCCTGCGACCAGCCCCAGCACCGCGCCTGCCGCCGCCGCGAGGCACCGTCTCATTTTCCCGCCACCAGCTGGCGCACGGTCAGCGCCATCACCGCCTCGGCTTCTTCCGGGCTGAGGTCCTGGTCCTGCCGCAGCCGGCGCCAGGCATTGAAACTGACCGCCAGTTCCAGCGCGGCGAACAGCTGCCGGTCCTCATGGATCGCGGCCGGCAGGACAGCTTTCAGCCCCGTGCGCTCCATCAGCGTATTTCGGCGGTAATTGTCCATCAGGTAAATTGAGTTGAACCGGCGGAGATTGCCGGCAATCCTGTAAGGCATGATCTCATGATAGAGCGCCGCCCGCCGCTTCACGATCTCCTCCAGCCGCCCGCGCCAGTCGCGCGAAACGAAGGGCGTCATGATCGTCGGCAGGATCTTCGCCTCGATATGCGCCACCATTTCCCGGTGCAGCGTGTCCATGTCGTCAAAATGCCGGAACACCGTGCGCAGGCCCACGCCCGCCCGCTCGGCCACCGCAGCGGCGGCCGGGTCCACATCGCCCTCGCGGATCAGGTCCAGCATGGCCGTAATGATCTGCTCGCGGCTGCGCTCGCTGCGCAGGCGCCGGCCATCCGTCGCTTCGGAGGCTTCGCCGTCCGGTTCATGGCCGTGAGGCAGCTTGACGATCTTTCCGCCGGTCATGTCTGTTTCCTTGCATGGTCCCCGCGTCTCCGCCACTCACCGGAACAGGGGGGTATAGCTCACCCTGTCGCTTCCTTCCGGCAGGCTGACAAGGAGTCCGTCGCGGGCAAGCGTCAATTTGCCCTGATAGCCCCTCCCCGCCTCCCCGATAAACCGCCGGTCGAGCATTCGTGACGGCAGCGGCGGCACGATATGCACCAGCACGAGGTGGCCCACCCCCGCCTCTGTCGCCGCGCGCACAGCGTCCGCCGGGCTCGCATGATAGTCCAGGATATCCGCAAACACAGTCGCCAGCCGGTCTGCCCCGCGGGCTGCGGCCGCCTCGCTCATCGCGCGCACCATGTCCGGCTCCAGCGCCTCATGCAGCAGCAGATCCGCCCCGCGCGCGATGCCGACAAGCCCCGGATGGTAAACCGTATCGCCGCTGATCACAGCCGAGCGCCCGCGATAATCGATCCGGAACCCGAAGGCCGGCTCCACCGGCGCATGGTCGACCGCGAAGGCCACGATCTTCAGGTCGGCATCCTCCAGCAACACCGCCTGCGCCCCCGGCCCGGCGGGCAGGCGCACTTCCGCGGCCGCCCCGCCAAAGCCCGCCGGATCGGCAATCCCCACCCCATGATGCGCCGTGCGGTATCCCGAATCGATCCGGTAGGCCGCATTGAAACCTGCGACCACCTCCGACGTGCCCACCGGTCCGGTCACGGTCAGCGGCTCTGTGCGCCCGCCCGCGATCCAGGCCTGCATCAGCGTCTCGCCCAGCCCGTCGATATGATCGGAATGCAGATGGGTGAGGTAGATGCCTTCCAGCTTCCCGGTCGGAAACCCCATCCGCGCCAGGTTGCGCGCCCCGCCGGAGCCTGCATCGATCAGGAACGCCCGCTCGCCCGCCAGGATGCCAAGGCACGGTCCCGCCCGATAAGGATCCGGCATCGGCGAGCCTGCCCCGCAGACAAACACATGCAACCCATCCGGCAATTCCGTGCTGCGGTCGCGCGCAATATTCTCGGACAAGGCCCGGCGGAATGCCATCTCGGCGATCTGCGGCTGCAACAGATGCAGGCCGCCCAGGACAACCGCGCCGGCAAGCGCCACAATCATCAGCCCCCGGATAATCCACCTCATTGGTTCCCCTCCGGCAGCGCCTTCAGCGCCGCCTCTGCTACCCACAAACGGTCCTGCCCCCAGGCCGCCACATCGCCCACGCGCACACAAGGCACGCCCCAGAGGCCCATCGCCATCATCTCCGCGCGGTTAGCCTCAGCCTCGGCGCGCCAGTCATCATTGCCGATCAGGCCCCGCGCCGCGCCCCAATCAAGCCCTGCCGCCTCGACAATCCGGCACAGCCCCGCATCCGAGCCCGCATCCACCCCATTGGCCCAGACCGCCCGCATGAAGGCCAGCACAAACTCAAACCCCCGCCCTTCAGTCCGCGCCCAGGGCAGCAGCGAATAGCCCCGCTCGACCGGCCGGCCCACCGGGTCGGCAATCCGCCCGAACGGCACACCCGCCCGGCGCGCCTCCCGCGCCGTATCCAGCGTGAAATACATCTGTTTCGCGCGCGGCACCGGCAGCCCGCGCATCACCATCGGCAGCACGAAGCGCAGCTTCAGCTCCGCCCCATATGCATCGGCTAATGCTTTAACCCGCTCCGCCGCAATATACGTGTACGGACTTCTGAAGGAGAGATACCAGTGCAGCTCCGCGCCCGCCTTTCGTCCGCCCCCGGAAGGAACAAGCGGCGGCGCATAGACCGGCCCCGGCGCTCCGCCGAAACGCCGCGCGCCCAGCGCCTCCAGCCGCGCTTCCAGGTAATGCAGCCGGTCGAACCCCCAATACCATTCGCCGCCATACTGGATCATCCCGGACATGAAATGGCCAAGCGAGGCGCGCGCGGCTTCCCCCGCCGCTATCGCTGCGCCGGCTTCCGCTGCCGGGCCTTCGCCGATGGGGCGCCCTGACCAAAGGTGATCGCCAATCTCGCGCGCGAGGCTGACCCAGCCCGGCGACCCCAGCGCGCCCGCCAGCCGCCGCTGCGCCTCTTCCAGCGCAACCGGTTCCGGCTGCCCGCCCGGATCGGTGAATGACAGCCCCGCCGCCGAAGCAAGCCGCGCCGCATCGAGGCGCGCATAGGCCACCAGCTTCGCCCGCTCCGGCGCCGCCCAGTCTGCCGGCGGGCCCACCAGATGCGGCACAAGCTCGATCTCATAGCGCGCCGCGACCTGTTCCAGCGCCTGCACGGCGAGATGCGAATACGGGTCATCCACCTGATGGAAATAGCGCACGACATGCGCCGCGCCCGTCTTCTGCCGCGCTGCCTCAGCCTTGGCGCGCAGGGAGGCTTCCCGCCGCGCGCTCGTCAGATGCCCCGTGACAACCGACTGGATCACCGATTTCACCGACATGCACGCCCTGCCCCAGACTATCGGCCCAGACTATTGGCACAAACTATGCCGATTTCTGCCGCGCGCGGCAAGCATCAGGCAAAGAAGATCTTGCCGAAGCCGCCATATAAGGCGGTTCGAAGCCTGAATGGCCGTCAGTTGAAGGGGCTGGGGAGGGCTGGAGCGGGTAGACGGAATCGAACCGACATACTCAGCTTGGAAGGCTGCTGCACTACCATTGTGCTATACCCGCCCGCTGCCGCCTTCCTGATATGGGCGATCGGCCGCGCAAACAAGCGCGGGTTGCAGATTTTTGCGGCCAGAGCCCTCTCCCCCAAGCCTCGTAACACTTCTGGCAGCTGCATGGGCCGGGCTGGCACACAACTTGCTGCCCCGCCCGGACAAGCCCCGACTGAAAGCCGCGACATGCAGCAGCCCTCCCCTGACCGCGCGGCAACGGAAATCGCCGGCAAGCGCCAGATGGCGGGCCTCAGGTTTGAGGGGCTGGACGCCGCCCGGGGCATCGGCGCGCTGCTGGTCGTGTTCGGCCACTATAATTTCGAGATGTGGCCGGAGCGGCATTTCTTTACCAACCAGTCCAGCGGCTATCTCGTCGTCGATGTCTTCTTCATGCTGTCGGGCTTCGTTCTGGCACATGCCTTCTTCGACCGGCCGGAATTCCGCTTCCGGGACTATGCCGCCAAGCGCATTTTCCGGCTCTGGCCGCTGCATATGGCAACCCTGATGGCGTTCGCCGTCCTGATGCTGTGGAACGCAGACCCGGTCAGCCTCAAGGGCTTCGCGCTGAACGCAATGATGCTGCACAATGTCGGCGTTGGCGACTTGAGCATGGTCGGCTTTAATTACCCGTCCTGGTCCATCTCGGTGGAGTTCGTCTCCAATCTCGTGATCGGGGCGCTGCTGATCGCTGTCCCCGGGCGCTGGCTCGGCAATGTCATGCTCGCCGGCATCTGCATTGTCTCGGCTGCGATCCTCTTCGCCACGGTCCCGCATCTCGACCGGCAGCTGCAGAACGTGTTCGGCGGGGTCAATACCGGCCTCCTACGCGGCTTTGTGAGCTTTCCGCTCGGCATCCTCGCCTACCGCTTCTTCAGCGCCCAGCGGGGCTGGTTCGAGCAGACATCCATCGCCCGCACCGTCCTGATCGGCCTTGCGATCCTCCTCTTCTTCACGACGCTCTGCATCCCCGGACGCAGCAAGGCAGATATCGCCTACCTGCCCTTCTATGCCCTGTTCATCACCCTCATCGCCTGTCCCGGCCCCTTCTGGATGGCCGTGTTCAGGCCGTTCCTCTGGCTCGGGAAGATCTCCTTCGCGCTCTACATGGTGCACATGCTGGTCATCAAAGCCATGCGGGAAACCGGCGCCTGGCCGCAGGACTATGCCGCCGGGCTGGCCGCCGTCATCCTCGTCTCGGTCCTGCTTGCCGCGGGCGCGCATTACGGCGTCGAGCGGCCCACCTATGATGTGCTGAACGGGATATGGAGCCGCCGCTTCCGGCCAGGTCCGCGCCGCCGGCCTGCTGCGGACTGGTCAGACGAGGCCCCGCCGGAACAGCGCGTGGCCTGAACCACAGTATAGTCGGCAGAGAAACCTGCGCAGCAGCGCCAGGGTGGTGGAGGGAGCTGGATTCGAACCAGCGTACCTTGCGGACCAGATTTACAGTCTGGCGGATTTAACCACTCTCCCATCCCTCCACGGGACCCTGCCGCAGGCGCCCGTTTGACGCCGCCGCAAAGGCGCTTCACAAGGGCAGCCCAGCTGCCGCCGATCCACGCCGGAAGCGGCCTTATAAGGATGAACCTGATGCGGCGCAACCATGCAAAGCGGCGCCCGGCGCAGGCGGACGCACCCCGCCCCGGCGCTGCAGAAAGACCCGCCTTTTCAAGGCGCGAGACCCGCGATGACGGGGAAGGCCCGCTCTGGCTATGGGGCACCCATGCCGTGCTCGCCGCCCTTGCGAACCCCGCGCGCAGCCTGCACACGCTGCTGGCGACCGAGAACGCGGCGGCAAAACTCGTTTCCCCCCGCCTCGCCCCGCAACTGGTGACGGCGAAGGAACTCGACCACCGCCTGCCCCCCGGCGCGGTGCATCAGGGCATCGCCCTGAAGGCGGATCCGCTGGAAGCAGCCCTCCTTGAAGATGTGATTGCGGAAGGTGCCACCCGCCTCGCCGTGCTCGACCAGGTCTCCGACCCGCACAATCTGGGCGCCATCCTGCGCTCGGCCGCCGCCTTCGGCTTCACCGGCCTTGTCCTGCAGACCCGCAATGCCCCGCCGATTACCGGCGTCGTTGCCAAGAGCGCGGCGGGGGCGGCAGAAACCGTCACCGAAATCCGCGCCGTCAACATCGCCCGCGCGCTCGAGACCCTTGCCGAAGCCGGCTTCCACACGGTGGGCCTCGCCGGCGAAAGCCAGCGGCCGCTGCACATGGCCGTCGCGGGGGCAGAAAAGCTCGCCGTCGTGCTCGGCGCGGAAGGCTCCGGCCTTCGCCCGGCTGTGGCGAAAGCCTGCGCGGAGCTCGCCCGCATCCCCATCTCGGCGCAGATGGAAAGCCTGAACGTCTCCAATGCTGCCGCAATTGCTTTCTATGAAGCTGGGCGCGGCAGTTTCCCGCCGCGCTGAGTTGTGGCTTAACAGAGGCTGGCAAAACCGGGGAGACGCGGAACCATGATGCGCCTGATTTCCATTCTGCTGGTCCTTGCCGGCCTGTTTGCCGCCGGGCTGGGCGTCGCGGCGCTTTTGCCGGCGCAGGCACCGGCCCCTGCCGCCTTCGAGACGCCGCCCCCACCGCCCCCGCCTGCTGCCATTGAGGCGCCGGTGGACGACCCCGCGCTCGACATCGCCGCCGCGCCGCCCCCCGCACCGGCAGAAGCCGAGGCCGGGGACATGGCGCCCGCATCTGCCGGCGAAGCGCCGGAAGCCGTGATGACGGACGAAGACTTCAACTTCCAGCCCATGCTGGAACCTGCCCCGCCACCATCGGTCACAGCGCGCTCCGCGTCGGCGCCGGAAGCAGCCGCCCCGTCCGAAGCGCCCCGCCCCGCCTCAAGATCTTTCGTCGACTCGCTGACGACGGTGCCGATTGCGCATGAAACGCCGCGTTCAGCCGAATACAAACGCGCCTTCGATGTCACCTTCGCCATCAACGCCACCGGCAGCGGCACGGACGCGACCTCCGCCCTGCCCGGACGCGGTGTCATCGAGACCGGCGAAGCGCGGGTGTCAGAGCGCGTCGAAGTGCGCCTCTCCGGCGCGGCCTTCTCGATCACGCCCACCTCGCCGCCGGTGCAGCTGCTCTCGCCCGTCACCGACAATACCTGGCGCTGGTCGGTCATGCCGCTGACGGCGGGCGATCATGAACTCGTCTTCGAGATCTTCGCCATCGACACCGACAATGTCGTGCCGCTGCGCACCTTCCGCGACACGGTGACGGTGCGCGTCTCGGGCCTCAACCATGCCATTGCCTTTGCGGACCAGGCGAACCCCCTCTTCGTCCTGCTGGGCGGGCTCGGGTCACTTCTGGCCGGCATCTTCGGCGTCGTGCGGTTCTTCTCGAAGAAATAACGCATCGGGCCCGTGCCCCTGCATCTGATCGGGAGGAACCGGCATGACGGCGGGCCCTGTCTTCACGCATCACGGTTTCTGCAACATCTGCGAGCGCAGGACCGAGTTCACCGCGCTCTATGACTGGTTCCGCGACCATCTTCTGTGCGCCAGCTGTGGGTCTGTTCCGAGGGAGCGCGCCCTCATGGAGACGATCAAGCGCTACTATCCCAAATTCGCCCGGCTGAAGATCCACGAATCCTCCCCGATTGGCCGGGGCGTGTCGGCGCGCCTCGCAAGGGATTGCCGCAACTATTCATTCAGCCATTACCTGCCGGATACGCCGTTCGGCCAGGTCGATCCCCTTTACAACGCCCGCTCCGAGACGCTCGAGGCCCTGACCTTTGCGGATGGCAGCTTCGATCTCCTCATCACCCAGGATGTCATGGAGCATGTCTTCAATCCGGATGCCGCCTTCCGCGAGATCGCCCGCGTGCTGAAACCCGGCGGCGCCCATATCTTCACGGTGCCGATCACGCGCAAGGGCGACGCCTCGCGCCGCCGCGCCCAGCTCGAACCGGACGGCACGATCACCCATTTCCTTGAGCCGGAGTATCATGGCAGTCCGGTCAGCGTCCGGGGCTCGCTGGTCACCATGGACTGGGGCTACGACATTGTCCGGCACATTCATGAAGCGAGCGGCATGAGCAGCCATATCATCATGATGGACGACCTTGATCGCGGCATCCGGGCCGAACTGATTGATGTCGTGATCAGCTTCAGGCGCTAACGCAGTTTCCGCCCCCCCTTTGGAGGCCGCAGCGTTGTGCGCCGGTGGCCGTTGTGCGACACGGGCGGTGTCTGCATCTTCAACGGGAAGCGCCCGATGATCTTTGAATACGGCTATCCGATCCTTGCCGCCGCCGAACATGCAGCGGCCAGCGGCAATGAAGCGGCGATGTTCGCAAAGCTCCGGCAACTGTCGCTGGATGATTTCGGCCTCCTGATGCTGACCATGCCTGCAGAGGCATTCCCCGCGATGTCGGCCCTGCTGCCCGCGATGGCGTCGGCAGAGGTGCAGCGCAACTGGACCGGCGCCGATGGCACCAACCTGCTCCGCCAGAGCCTCACCTTCACCCGCTCGGTGCGCGCGAAATATGAATCGGTGACCGGGAAGCCGCTCTCCGGCGCGGGCATCCTTGATTATGGCTGCGGCTATGGGCGCCTGCTCCGGCTGATGATGTATTACGCAAACAATGACCAGCTGGCCGGCTGCGATCCGTGGGACGAATCCATCCGGCTGTGCCAGGCCGATGGCTTCAGGTGCCGGCTCGACATTACCGATTACCTGCCGGCGGAGCTGCCCTACAAGCCGGGGGCCTTCGATTTCATCTATGCCTTCTCGGTCTTCACTCACACCTCCCGGCGCGCCAGCGAGACGGCGCTCGCCGCCCTGCGCAAGGTGATCGCCCGCAAGGGCCTACTGGCAATCACCATCCGTCCGCTCGAATACTGGGACATCGACCCGAATTTCAGCAAGCAGGCCGCAAGCCTGCGCCAGCGCCACCGGGAGGAGGGCTTTGTCTTCATGCCCCACAACCGGCCGGCGGTGGACGGGGATGTCACCTATGGCGACACCAGCATGTCGTTCGACTATCTCGACAAGCTCGCCCGGGGATGGAAGCGGATCGGCTATGACCGCTCCCTCGACGATCCCTACCAGATCATCGTGTATCTGAAGCCTGCCTGATCGCGGCCGGCGCCGGTCTGCCGCGCCCTATCCCCCATCCCGGCGCGCCCGGAGGCCCGGATCTGCAGCAGATCGCAGGAAAATGCAGGAATCTTATCCTACACCTCTCCAGCCATGGTATGAAGCCTTCACGTCGCCCGTGCAGGGTATGCACTGGCGGGCGGGGGCGACAGCCCCGGCAGCGGAGACAGGCAGGTCGCGACTGCCTGTGTCAACACTAACCCCATCGCCTGCGGCCTGACCCTGTCTCCGCATGCTACGTACACAGACAAAACCGGAAGGGAACCGCCCTGTCCGGCCTTTCGTGCTGCGGGCAACACGCTCAGTAGCTCTTCGGCAAGCCCAGCACGCGCTCTGCAATGAAGTTCAGGATCATCTCGCGGCTCACCGGGGCAATCCGCGCCAGCATCGCTTCGCGCATCATCCGCTCGACATGGTATTCCTTGGCGTAGCCCATGCCGCCATGCGTCAGCACGGCGGTCTCACACGCCGTAAAGCCAGCCTCAGTCCCCAGATATTTTGCGGCGTTCGCCTCGGCCCCGCACTCCTGCCCCGCATCATAGAGCGCAGCCGCCTTGTAGGCGAGAAGCTCGGCGGCAGAAAGCTCCGCCCACGAACGGGCGAGCGGATGGGCCACGCCCTGGTTCTGGCCGATCGGCCGGCCGAACACGACGCGCTCATTGGCATAACGCGCCGCCCGCTCCAGCGCCGCAAAGCCAAGGCCGACCGATTCCACCGCAAACAGCACCCGCTCCGGGTTCAGCCCCTGCAGCAGGTATTTGAAGCCGTCGCCTTCATTCCCGATCAGGTGTTCCTTGGGCACTTCGAGCCCGTCAATGAACAGCGTGTTGCACTCCACAGCCTTGCGGCCCATCTTCGGGATCGGATTGGCTTCGATCCGTGCACGGTTCAAATCGGTATAGAACAGTGACAGGCCCATATAGGGCTTGGCGCACTGGTCTTTCGGCGTGGTGCGCGCGATGATCAGGATCTTGTCGGCGCGCTGGGCGCCCGTCGTCCAGATCTTCCGTCCAGAGATCACATAGCCGGTATTCGTCCGCTCGGCCTTGGTTTCGAGGCTGGATGTATCCAGCCCCGAATTCGGCTCGGTCACCGCGAAACACATCTTCTCCTGGCCGGAGATGATCTTGGGCAGGTTCTCGCGCTTCAGTTCCGGATTGCCGAACTTCTCCAGCGGCTTCGGCCCGAAGATATTGAGATGGATCGCCGAGGCCCCGGAATAGCCCGCGCCGGTGCGCGTCACGGTCTGCATCATCAGCGCCGCTTCCGTCAGGCCGAGCCCCGCCCCGCCATACTCTTCCGGAAAGGCGATGCCGAGCCAGCCGCCCTTGGCCATCGCATCGCAGAACTCCTCCGGCCAGTCGCCGGTCTCGTCCGTCTTTGCCCAGTAGGCGTCGTCAAACGGCTCCAGCGTCTTTGCCACAGCGTCGCGGATGGCGGCCTGATCTTCGGTCATCGGCTGGATCGTGTGCATCGCGGGTCTCCCTCTGGCGCCGAGACTTAAGGCGCGCGAGGCGGAGCGTCCAGCGTCAGGCCGTCGCGGTATAGGCCCGGCGGGGGGAGAACGTCGCGGCAAGCGCGCCGGCGTCCCGGCCCGTCACGAGATCCGCCATGATGCGCGCCGTGATCGGTGCCAGCAGGATGCCGTTGCGGTAATGGCCGGCGGCGACGAAAAGCCCGGGCGCGGCTGTCTCTCCCAGGAACGGCGCATGGTCCGGCGTGCCCGGGCGCACGCCCGCCCAGCGCTCGGTGACCGGGGCAGCCTCAAGGCCGGGGCAGAGCGCAATCGCGGCCTGGCGCAGCGCCTCGGTCGCCGCCTCATCGGCGCCGTCCGGCACAATGAACGGCTCGACCGTCGCCCCGATCACGACCTGCCCGCCGCGCGGGACAAGGTACACATCGCCCGAGCGCACGACCCGGCCCGGCGTGCCATCGCCTGGGGCGACCGACAGCATCTGCCCGCCATAACAGTCGATATCATCGAGCGCAGTGTCCCAGTTCACGAGGCTGTAGAGGCCGCCGGCTTCCTCGACCTTGATGACTGCCGTCTGCCATCCCGCTGCTGCGATCACCGCGTCATGGCCTTCCAGCACCACCGTGCGGCCCGCCGATTTCAGCGGCGCGGGGCCGGCTCGGAAGCTGGCGAGCGGGCAGGCCTCCAGCGCGCGGATCAGCGCGGCAACGGTGCGGCGGTTGTCCACGCGCGTATCGGTTTCGAGTTCGAGGCCCGAGAGTACCTGCGGCGACAGCGCAGGCTCTGCGCGGCGCAGGCCTGCGCCGTCCAGCATCCGGTGGGCGACACCGCGCGCAGCAAGTGTCTGCGCAATCGCCTCAAGGCGGGCCGCCTCGCGCCCGTCCATCGCCGCCGCCAGCGCCGGGGCCGCCGCATATCCTGAGGCAAGCCCGCTGGCCGCTTCCAGCTCTGCGGCAAAGCCGGGCCAGAGCGCCGCGCTCTCGAGGCAGAGGTCAAAGAGGCGCGGATGCGCGCCCGCCTCGCCGGCGGCCTCAAAGGCCGGGGCGATCATGCCGGCCGCCGCCCAGCTCGCGCCCCGTCCCGGCGCGCCTGTGTCATAAAGGGTCACGGGCACGCCCCGGCGCACTGCCAACTCAAAGCCTATGGACAGGCCGATGATACCCGCGCCGATGATGGCGATGCGGGGCCGGTGGGGGTTCGCGCTGGAAGGTGTCGGCGCCATCGGCCCCGTTTAGGCTGCGGCGCCGTGCCGGGCTAGAGGCGCAAAGCGGATCAGCGCCCGCTGCGCACCCGCCAGAAGTCGCAGAAGGCGTCGGCCATCTCACGGCTCTGGAAAATCAGGTGTTTCAGGCGCCGCCCGGCGGGGCCGAGCCCCGTGCGCACCATCAGGTCAAGCTCGTCAGGTTGGCGGCCCGAATAGGAATCCTGCATTTCGACAAATGCATCGATGGCCTCGGACAGGCGCACATCCATGTCCATGGAACTTACATCGACATCAATGATGACGTCCGTCATGCCCACCCCCGCTGGATCGTTACCAAAAGACTAACAGAACACCGGCTTGCCTAGAAGCCCCTTTCGCAACTGCAACATTCCTGCCACGCGCCTCAGGGATTCCCGGAGGCTTTCAGGAGCCTTTTGGGCAGCTTCTGTTCAAATTCCGGGCAATCCGTCGCGGCAAGAACCAGTTGAGATTCATTCTCAACTATGATTGGGTGCGCGCTCGAAAGGAATTCCTGTTCATGAAACGCATTCTTGCAACTGCCGGGCTGGCGGCCATGCTGGCGGCTCTTCTCGCCGCTTGCGGCGCCCCGGCGACGGCGCCCGAGAGCGAAACCGGCTCTGGTGATACAGCCCCGCCCGCCGGCGCGCTGAATATCTACTCAGCCCGCCATTATGATTCCGACAAGCAGCTCTATGCCGCCTTCGAGGCAGAGACCGGCATCAAGGTGAATGTCCGCGAATCAGGCGCCCCGGAACTTCTGGAAACGATGCGCGCCGAAGGCAGCCGCAGCCCGGCTGATGTCATCATCGCCTCGGATGCCGGCGCCCTTTACCGCTTCCAGCAGGCCGGCTTCACCCAGCCGGTGCGCTCTGCAGCCCTCGAAGCGGCTATCCCTGCGCGCTACCGCGAAGAGAATGGCCACTGGTTCGGCCTGACGAAGCGCGCCCGCATCATCGTGTTCGACCCGCAGCTCCTCTCCGACGCCGAGGTCGACACCTATGCCGACCTTGCCGAGCCGGGCCTGAAAGGCGAGGTGTGCGTGCGGTCCAGCACCAATATCTACAACCTCTCCCTGATGGGCGAGCTGATCGAGCGCAATGGCGCCGACGCCGCCGCCGAATGGGCGAAGGGCGTTGCCGCCAATCTCGCCCGCCCGCCGCAGGGCGGGGATACCGCGCAGATCGAAGCGGTGGCCGCCGGCCAGTGCTCGGCGGCGCTGGTCAATCATTACTACTGGGTGCGCCTCGCCGAAGGCCCGCCGGAAGACCGGCAGAAAACCAGCCGCACGCGCCTCTCCTTCCCGGACCAGGACGGCGCTGGCACGCATATCAACGTCACCGCCGCTGCCGTGGCGGCAAACTCTGCCTCGCCTGAGAATGCCCTGCGCTTCATTGAATTCCTCGCCACCCCGCGCGGCCAGGAACTCCTGACGACCGAGACCAAGGAATTCCCGCTGGTCGAGGGCGCGCCGCTTCCCTCAGGCCTCGAACAGCTCCCCGATTTCCGCCAGAGCGATTTTGCGGTCCAGAACCTCGGCCAGCACCAGGCCGCTGCGCAGGCGATCTTCGACCAGGCAGGCTGGAACTGACCCCGGCCTCCCTGTCCTCTTTACGGATCGCGCCGTCTGCGCTGATCCGCCAAATGCCGGCGGCCCTCGCCGGCATCATCATTTGCCTGCCCGTCATCATGGTGCTCGCCGCAGGCCTCCTCGACGGCGGCGGCGCGGCCTGGACGCACATTCAGGACAACCTGCTGGCACGTTACCTCTCCGGCACGCTTTTCATGCTGGGCCTTACCGGGGCGCTCTGCCTCCTCTTTGCCGTGCCGGCCGCCTGGCTTGTCACCATGTTCCGCTTTCCGGGCCGGGGAGTGTTCGAATGGCTGCTGATCCTGCCCCTGGCCGCGCCGGGATACGTCCTCGCCTTCGCCTGGGCAGACCTTGGCAGCGTCAGCGGCCCGATCCAGACCGGGCTGAGGGACGCCACCGGCTGGTCGGCGCGCGACTACTGGTTCCCGGCGATCAGCTCCCTGCCGGGCCTCTCCTTCGTGCTGGCCTGCACGCTCTATCCTTACGTTTACCTGACCGCGCGGGCAGCCTTCGTCTCGCAATCGGTCTGCACGCTGGAAGCCGCCCGCAGCCTTGGCGCGGGCCCCTCGCGCACCTTCTTCAGCGTGGCGCTGCCCGCCGCCCGCCCGGCGATTGCGGCAGGCCTTGCGCTGGCGCTGATGGAGGCGGCGGCCGATTATGGCGCGGCAGAATTCCTCGGCGTGCCGACGCTGACCTATGGCATCGTGCGGGCGTGGAAGAGTTTCGGCGAGCCTGCTGCTGCCGCGCGCCTCGCCTTCATCCTGATCGCGGTGATCGCCGTGCTGATCGTCACCGAACGCGCTGCACGCGGGCGCGCCGGCATCCAGCAATCCTCAAGCCGCTGGCGCGATATTCCGCGCGTGCCCCTGAAAGGCGCCAAGGCTGCAGGCGCGGTGATCTTCTGCACGCTCCTGTTCCTGTTTGCCTTTGCCTTCCCGGTCAGCCGGCTGGTCTGGCGCAGCCTCGAAGTTGGACGCGGCAGCGCGCCGGTGTTCGACGCGCTCCTCAATTCGGTGATGCTGGCGGGCGCAGGCGCCGCTTTTGCCTTCGTCCTGGCGCTCCTCATTGCACTGGCCGCGCGGGCAAAGAGCCCGGCGGCGCTGTTTGCGCGGGCGAGCGCGGTCTCGGGCTATGCGATCCCCGGCGCGGTGCTGGCCCTTGGCGCGCTGGCGGTGATTGCTGGAACACCGTTCACCCTGTCGGGCGGGGTTGCGCTGGTGGCGCTCGCCTGGGTCTATGCTGCCCGCTTCACTGCCGCCGGGACCGAGCCGATGACGGCCGCCCTCGCCCGCGCGCCCGCTTCGATGGGCCAGGCCGCGCGCAGCCTTGGCGCCGGGCCCGCCCGCCGCGCGCTGGCGGTGGACCTGCCGGTGGCGATGTCAGGAGCAGCAGCCTCGGCGCTGATCCTCTTCGTTGAGGCCTTGAAAGAATTGCCGGCGACGCTGATGCTGAGGCCCTTCAACTGGGACACCCTTGCCGTGCGCGCCTTTGCCTATGCCAGCGACGAACGCCTCGCCGCCGCCGCGCTGCCCTCGCTGATGATTACGCTGGCCGGCCTCGGGCCGGTCATCCTCCTGTCCTGGCAGCTCTCGCGCGCCCGGCCCGGCGCCGCGCCATGAGCGCAGACCGGATGGCTCCCCTGATCGCCAGCGGCGTCACCCGCCGCTATGGCGTGCGCGCGGTGGTGGAGGATGTCTCCCTCACCCTGCCGCCGGGCGAGATCACTGCGCTGCTCGGCGCCTCCGGGGCCGGCAAGTCAACGCTGCTGCGCCTGTTTGCGGGCTTCGAGCCGGTCGAGGCGGGCGAAATCCGGCTCGGCGAGGCGGTGCTCTCGGCCCCCGGCAGGACGGTCGCATCGGAAAAGCGCCGCATCGGGCTGGTCTTCCAGGATTTCGCGCTGTTCCCGCACCTGACAGCGGCCCGCAATGTTGCCTTTGGCCTCAAACATCTCGGCAAGGCGGAGGCAAAGGCGCGCGCGCTCGACTGGCTCGCCCGGTTCGGGCTTTCGGCGCGGGCGAATGCCTATCCGCATGAGCTTTCCGGGGGCGAGCAGCAGCGCGTCGCCATCGCCCGGGCGCTGGCGCCGGAGCCTGCCGCGATCCTGATGGATGAGCCTTTCTCCGGCCTCGACCCCAGCCTGCGCGACAGTGTGCGCGACGCCGCGCTGTCAGCGGTGCGGGAGGCAGGCATCCCCGCGCTGCTGGTGACGCATGACCCGGCCGAGGCGCTGGAACATGCCGGGCGGATCGCGATTCTCGCCCAGGGGCGGCTGTTGCAGGCCGGCCCCTCTGCGGAGGTCTACAGCCGGCCCGCCAGCGCCGCCGTGGCCGCTGCGCTGGGGCAAATCTCGAGCTTTGCGGCAGAGGCCGCTCCCGCCGGGCTGGTTGATCCGCCGGCGCCGGCCGGCAGCCTCGTCTGCGTGCGGCCGGAAGGGGTGATCCTCGACCCGGCTGCGCCTGTGCGCGCCGCCGTCAAAGCCCGGACGCATCAGAAACTGCACCTGCAAGCGGGCGCCATCACGCTGACTGCCTATGCCCCGCCCGGAAGCACCGCCGAGCCCGGCAGCGACACCGGCATCCGGCTCGACCCAAGGTTCACGTTCATCTTCCCGTCAGGTGATGCCTGACATTTCAGTCATACGGATCACAATGGCTCGCCATGAGGGCGGTATGGCCCTAATCTGTTGTCCGGTGACATCCGAACCCAGCCGGGAGCCTTCGCTTTGGCGCGTAACCTGTTGAAATCCTTCGCGGCGCTTGCAGCCTCAGCCTTCCTTGCCCTTGGCGCAAGCGCGCAGGGCCTGATCCGGGATGCCGAGATCGAGGAAATCCTGCGCGAATGGACCGACCCGATCCTTGAGGTTTCCGGCCTCGTGCCGGCCGATGTCGGCCTCTACATCATCAATGATTCCTCGCTGAACGCCTTTGTGGCCAATGGCCAGCGGATCCATATGCATACGGGCCTGCTGATCGCGGCGGAAACGCCGGGGCAGATCAAGGGCGTGATCGCGCACGAGACCTGCCATATCGCCTGCGGCCATACGGTCTCGCGCGGGCGGGCGGCCAGTGTCGCGATGCGCCCGGCGCTGATCTCGATCGGCCTCGGCATCCTCGCCATGGCGGCGGGCGAAGGCGGCGCCGGCGCGGCGCTGATCGGCTCGTCCCAGCAGTTTGCGGCGCTGAACTTCTTCACCCATACCCGCGCCGAGGAAGCCTCCGCCGACGCCCATGCGGTGAAATACCTTGCCGCGCTCGGCCAGTCGCCTTCGGGGATCGTCGAATTCTTCGAGAAATTCCGCTATCAGGAAGTGATGTCGGAAGCCCGGCGCTACCCCTATTTCCGCGCCCACCCGCTGGCCGCCGACCGGATCCGCACGACGCGCATCCTGGCTGAGGCGACCGGCCTGATGGACAAGCCGCCGACCGAGCGGGAACTGCGCCAGTACCAGATGATGCGCGCCAAGCTGATCGGCTTCCTTGATACGCCGGCTAAAGTGCGCCGCGAATATCCCGCGCGCGACACCAGCGCGCCCGCCCGCTATGCCCGCGCCATCTCCGCCTACCGAGCGGCCGATATCCAGGCGGGCCTGCGTGAAATCGACTCCCTGCTGGCAGATGAGCCGGACAATCCGTTCTTCCATGAACTGAAAGGCCAGATGCTGTTCGAGAGCGGGCGCATCGCCGAATCGGTCGAGCCGCACCGCCGCTCGCTGGAGCTGATGCCCGGCCAGCCGCTCCTGCTGATCAACTATGCCCGCTCGCTGAACGCCCGGGGCGAGCCCGGCGATGTGGAGCTTGCCGAGGCGGCCCTGCGCGATTCGATCATTGCTGAGCGCGAGAATGCCTTCGCCTGGGCGCAGCTGGCGATCACACTGGAGAAACAGGGCCGGCGGGCTGAAGCCCAGCTCGCCACCGCCGAGTCCGCCTACTGGGTCGGCGATATCGCCCGCGCCAACATCTTTGCCAAACGCGCCGTCGATCAGCTGGAGCGCGGCACGCCGACCCACCGGCGCGCCGATGACATCCTGCTGATCACCGACCCCAGCAATCCGGACAATCGCCGCTTCTATGAGCGCTACAGCCGCGCCCAGCGGCCGGGCGCGGGAATCGGAATGCGCGACATGCCGTTCGGCGATTTCTCCGCGCGCCGCGAGTAACACCTGCGTGGGTGCGGCCGCCAAGGCTGGACGAGGGGGCGCCTGTGACGCTAAGCGGGGCAGGCTGACTGAGGAGCCGAGATGACCCGCCATGTTTCCACTGCCGCCATCCTGGCCGCGCTTGCCCTGTTCGTCATCCTGCCTGCCTGCAGCCAGGGCGGCGGCTCAAACCGCGCCGACATGGAAAAGGTCGTGCGGGACTATATCCTCGCCAATCCGGAGCTGATCGAGGAAGCCCTCGTCGCGCTGGAGAAGAAGGCCGAGGACGAGAAACGCCAGAACCGGGTGTCCATGATTGCCGAGAACAGCGAGCGCCTGTTCAACCTCGCCAGCGATTTCTCGGTTGGCCCGGCAGACGCCCCGATCACGGTCGTTGAGTTCTTCGACTATCGCTGCGGCTGGTGCAAACGCTCCGCCGCCTGGGTCGCCGGCCTGCCGGAGCTGTATGACGGGCAGGTGCGCGTCGTGTTCAAGGAATTCCCGATCTTCGGCGGCATCAGCGACACGGCGGCGCGCGCCGCCCTCGCTGCTGGCCGGCAGGGCAAATATGTCGAATTCCACCTGGCGCTGATGGAGATTACCTCCAATGACGATCTGATGGATGCAGCGATTGACGGGATCGCCCGCTCGCTCGGGATGGATGTCGCCCGGATGCGCCGTGACATGGAATCGCCTGAAGTGCGCCGCCAGCTGACAGACATGTCCGTGCTTGGCCGCACG
>NZ_JBKBXW010000033.1:29444-31125 GCF_046313735.1 Hyphomonas sp. | reverse complement strand
ATGCTTGCTTGCGCTGAGTTGGTTGCGGAGAAGCACGGGCTCGGCTGGGCATTCTGCGATACGGACAGTCTCGCGCTTGCGAAACCCGAGGGAATGCCTCGCGCAGAGTTTGAAGCCCGCGTGTGCCGCGTCATCGAATGGTTCGAGCCGCTAAATCCCTATCACAAGCCTGTCTCAATTCTTCAGATGGAGGATGTGAACTTCGATGCAGCAACCGGCGAGTTGATCCCGCTCTATTGTCTTGCGATCTCAGCCAAGCGCTATGCGCTGTTCAATATCGATGGCAAAGGCCGCCCCATCATCCGAAAAGCCTCTGCGCATGGGCTGGGGCACTTGATGGATCCCTATGGCGCGGATGATGCCGCGCCAGGCATTCCGGCACCAGTCTGCGATCTGAGCAAGATCGGTGTGAAGCGGTGGCAGTACGATCTTTGGTACCACATCATCAAAGCGGCACGCGCTGGCCACCCCAATCAGGTGCGGCTTGATTATCACCCTAAGCTGAGCGAGCCCGCATTGATGCGCTATGGCGCGACCAGCCCCGCCCTGCTCAGATGGATGGGGAAATACAATGAGGGCAAAGCCTATCCAGACCAGGTGAAACCATTCGGGTTCATGGTTGCGCCGACGGCGAAGGGAGAAGCGCTCTGCGAGCCCATGATCGAAGCGGTGGACGTCATCCAACGTGGCAGACCGGCAAAGCGGATGTTTCCAAAGCCGATTGCGCTGTTTGAGCGGGATCCGGCATTGGCCGCAGCACATGCTTTTGATCGCGAGACGGGAGAGCCGGTGCCGCTTGCTGCGCTGAAATCATACGCGGATGTGCTACGCTTCTACCATCTTAGCCCGGAGGAAAAGTTTGAAAATGGTGGTCCGTTTGATCGGGGGCTCACGCGGCGGCGGCATGTGGTTGCGACCGGCGTCGTGTTGATAGGGAAGGAAGCGAACAAGGTGGGGGAGTTTGGGGAGGGGGATCCGGGGAGCGTGGCTGTGGCGGCATTCCATCGAACTTAGCCTGGAACCCGTATTCAGATTTGCTCAGAGGGTCGAACCCAACGCGCGGCGTACCCTATCAAGTATAGGTTCGGCCCAGCCGGTGCCCGGGGGCAGACCCCAAATCAGGGTGGCGGCGACCAGGCCAATTGTAACGGCCAGTATAAGGAGCACCACAGCCAAGACCCTGCCGCCGCGACGCTTCGGATTTTGCGCGTCTCCCGACTGCCGTGACGGCCGCGCGCCGTGACCTGTCAGCCTGTCCGGGCTGATAACAGGCTCGATGGCCGTCTCTTGGTCCAGCTTCGACATGTTAGCGTCCGAGCGGGCCGCTTCATAAGCAATGCCAAGCGGCCAAAGGTGCACGGCGATTTCGTCTTCACTCTGGCCTTTGGATTTGAGGGCTGCAATCAGGTCCCTGTTATTGGTCTCGAACAGACTTCCATGAACAGCTGGCAGTGCATCGGCGAAAGGCTTGAGGACCCGGGCACACTCCGTGTACGCCTCAATCGCAGCGTCATGTTCACCGCAGGCAAGCCGCTGATCGCCCAGATTGTTGAGGCTTATCGCGAGGTCCGGGAGGAAGGCATCGGGCCGGGCGGCCGCGAGGGTACGGCGGATGTCGGCCGCCTCCTGCGTAGCGGCGAGGGCGTCTTCCCGCCGCCCCAGCTCGGAGAGCCTCGCGCCC
>NZ_JBKBXW010000033.1:0-29344 GCF_046313735.1 Hyphomonas sp. | reverse complement strand
CGCGAGGTCCGGGAGGAAGGCATCGGGCCGGGCGGCCGCGAGGGTACGGCGGATGTCGGCCGCCTCCTGCGTAGCGGCGAGGGCGTCTTCCCGCCGCCCCAGCTCGGAGAGCCTCGCGCCCAGATTGTTGAGGCTCATCGCGAGGTCGGACAGGCCGTCTTCATCTTCCGCTGCAGCCCGTGGCCTTGCCAGCTCGACAAGCCGGCCGGCCAGAACACAAGCCATGTCCGCGAGCCTGAGCGTTTGATCAGGGCAGTGGCCATGGAGTGCCTGCGATGTTTCCAAATCGAGCGTTGTAGCCGCGCCCTCAATGAGGCCCGCCAGGTCGCCCGGTGTTTCCAGCGCAACGGTGATGAGATCCTTCGCCAGCGCCGCGCCGCGTGTGTGCAGGACGTGTTCGAGCAGGCGGCGGGCCCGCGCAGCCTTGGTCCCATGTTCACCCCGGCTCGCGCGGTTGAGCACCGTCAGGATCATCCGGCGGCGGGGCTCCTCCTCGCCTGCCCAGTCGAGACAGGCATCCACCAGCCGCTCATCGCCATCGGCGGCGGCCAGGTGCTCGCCCACAAGGTCCGGCTCAAGCGCCATCAGCGCCCCGGCCTGCGTCCCGTAGAAACGCCCGAGATCCGCGAGCGGTTCGGCCGCCTCCGCAGGCGCCTTTCGCCCGAAAAACGCATCCCCCAGCAACAACGCCTCGGCCTCCGGCCGGGTCACACCGCCCGCCAGCGTTGTCTGGATGCTGCCCCGGTTCAGGGCGGCCTTGCGGGGCTCGGTGAAAGCTGCCCCGATCGCCGTTCGCCAATATTTGCGTTCAAGCCCCAGCATGCCGTCAAGCAGGGCGGCAACACTGGTGGCCTCCGGCGTGTCACCCTGCAGACTGAGCAGCGCGGCGATCTGAATCATCAGCGGACGAGCATAGGCGTCAGAAGACAACTCAGACCTGATCTGTTCCGGGATCGGCTTTTCGCTCAGATCACCCCACCCGGCAAAGGCATCCGGCGCCTCGGCCCGGATCCGGCTGATTGCCTGCCGGAACCCGGCGGTGGCTTCAAGGAACAGGTGTTCGCGCTCAGAAGCCGCTTCAAACGGTGTGAGCTGCAAAACTGTATCCAGCTCACTGAACCCGGCCTGCAATTCAGCGCTCTCCTCAACCGCCCGGTCCCACCATTCGCCTGCCGAGCGGGCGAGAAGGACAAGCCGCAGCTTTCGATCAGGGCGTTTGGCAGCCGCCCTAGCCATCAGCCCGGCATAGCGCGCAGCCTCCTCCTGACGGCGCTCGGCATAGTCGAGCACGAGCATCAGCCCGGTCTGACGGTCAGTGTCGATCAGCGCTTCGATGGCAAGCCGGTGCATCTCCTCATCTGGAGCAAGCGGGGTCTCGACAAACCCGGCGGCCCAATCCTGCTGCCGGAGATCGGAGCAGACTTCCGCCATCAACCGGGTCTTGCCGAGGCCGCCCGGTCCATGCACCAGCCGCCCCCTGAGCGGGCGTCCCTCCTGCGCCCAGGCTGCAAACCCCTGCCTCAGCCCATGCACATCGAGATAAGGCGCCAGCGCCAGCCTCGCATTGAGCAGGAGAGCGGGGGTTACATGCGCGACTGACGATAGCGGCTCCTGCTTGGGGGAAAGTGCCGGCTTGCCGGTCGCCCGCTCATAAAAGGCAGCCGCATCCAGCTTCTCCGGACGCTCACCCCGCCAGCGTCGCAGGATCGCCCGGACCACGGCGTCAATGTTCTCAACCTTCTCGGCCTGGTACTCGCCGAAAGGCTTCGGGATGTCCTTCGGGTCGAAGCCCGGTGCCAGCAGGTTGACGAGCCGTCCGCTGGTCAGCGCCTGCCGGGCTTCGGCAATCACATAGTCGCTCGCAGCGGCTCCATTTGACCAGATGACCACCACGACCCGGGCTGCCGAGAGCGCTGCATCGATCTGCGCCCGGAAGGTGTCATACGCGTCAAGATCCTTATCCCACCAGACTGAAAGGCTTTCGGCTTGCAGGGCCTCCGCCAGCGCAGCCGTCACCTCCCAGTAGCGGCTGGAATAGCTGATAAAGATATCCACGTCACCCCCCCCCGTGTCCCGTTCGAAGGAACGCTAGCGGCAACCTTTGCAGATCACAAGTTCAGGCAGAAATGGCCGGACCTGTGCCAGCCAAAGCCGCTGCCTGCTGCCTGCTGCCTGCTGCCAAAATCTGGCCAGGAAGGGGAATGCCAACAAAGTCGGCGGGTGCTTGATTGTTTTTAGCCGGAGATAACTATACCCCCCCCGCTTCGCAGGGGAGGATGGCGCTGCGCCCGGATGCCCCCTTATCCTCCCCCGCCTGCGGGGGAGGTGCCCCGTAGGGGCGGAGGGGGAACCAATCTCTGCCTAGATATCCAGGTCGCCCGCAAACGCGGCGTTCTCCTGGATGAAGCGGAAGCGCAGCTCGGCCTTCTTGCCCATCAGCGTGTTGATGAGTTCGGCTGGGCGCATCTCCGTCAGCTCGTCCATCGTGGCGGGCAGCGTCACCCGGGCCAGCGTGCGCGTGGCCGGGTTCATGGTGGTCTCTTTCAGTTGCGACGGGTTCATCTCGCCAAGGCCCTTGAAGCGCGTGACATCAACCTTCTGGTTGCCCTTGAAGTGTTGTTTCACGATCTCAGCCCGGTGAGCGTCGTCCATCGCATAATGGATGTTGCCCTTGTTGGAGAGCTTGTAGAGCGGCGGCATGGCGAGGAACAGCCGGCCCGCCTCGATCAGGCCGGGTGTCAGCCGGTAGAAGAAGGTGATCAAGAGCGCAGCGATGTGGGCGCCGTCGACATCGGCGTCGGTCATGATGATGACGCGCTCATAGCGCAGGTCATCGATGTTGAACTTGCGGCCAAGGTCCGTGCCGAGGGCCAGCGACAGGTCCGCGAGCTCCTGGTTGCCCATCAGCTTGTCGTCGGAGGCGCTCTCGACGTTCAGGATCTTGCCGCGCAGGGGCAGGATGGCCTGGGTCTCCCGGTCGCGGGCCTGCTTGGCGCTGCCGCCGGCCGAGTCGCCCTCGACGAGGAACAGCTCGGTGCCCTCCGGCCCCTTGGCCGAACAGTCGGCCAGCTTGCCGGGCAGACGCAGCTTCTTGGTGGCCGACTTGCGTGAGACTTCCTTAGCCTTGCGGCGGCGGGCGCGTTCATCGGCGCGGTCGATGGCCCAGCTGAGCAGCTTGTTCGCTTCCTTCGGGCTCGCCGCCAGCCAGTGATCGAAATGGTCGCGCACGGCTGTTTCCACCAGGCGGAAGGCGTGGGTGGAGGACAGCTTGTCCTTGGTCTGGCCAACGAATTCAGGCCCCCGGATGAACACGGAGAGGAGGAGGCCCGCATGGCCCATCACATCCTCGGCGGTGACTTCGGAGGCTTTCTTGTTGCCGGTCAGCTCACCGAAATTGCGGATGCCCTTGGTGATGGCGGAGCGGAAGCCCGCTTCATGCGTGCCGCCTTCCGGGGTCGGGATGGTGTTGCAGTAGGAGCGGGCGAAGCCGTCCGCCTCACCAAAGCCGGCCTGTGTCCAGGCAATCGCCCATTCGACCTTGCCTTCCTCGCCCATGTCGACGAGGCCGGTGAACGGGGTCTCGGTGATCGTGCCCTTGTCGCCGAACACTTCCGACAGCTGGTCGGCAAGGCCGTTGGGATAGGTGAGCACTGCGTCGGCAGGCACCTTCGAATCTTCAGGCAAAAGCTCGGGATCGCACGACCAGCGCACTTCAACGCCGCGATAGAGATAGGCCTTCGAGCGCGCCATCTGGAACACCCGCGCCGGGCGCCAGCGCAGCTTGTCGCCAAAGATCTGGGCGTCCGGCTTGAACTTGACCGATGTGCCGCGCCGGTTGGGCGCTGCGCCGACTTTCTCGAGCTTGCCGAGCGGCGCGCCGCGCGAGAACACCTGCCGGTAAAGCGTCCGGTCGCGCGCAACCTCCACTTCGACCTTCTCGGACAGCGCGTTGACCACCGAGATGCCCACCCCGTGCAGGCCGCCGGCGGTCGAATAGGCCTTGTCCGAGAATTTCCCGCCGGAGTGCAGCGTCGTCATGATGACTTCGAGCGCTGATTTTTTGGGGAATTTCGGGTGGGGGTCCACCGGGATGCCGCGCCCGTTATCGGTGACGGTGATGAAGCCGTCGGTGTCGAGGCGAATCTCGATGCGGTTTGCATGACCCGCGACGGCCTCGTCCATCGAGTTGTCGAGCACTTCGGCGAACAGGTGGTGCCAGGCGCGTTCGTCGGTGCCGCCGATATACATCCCGGGTCGCTTGCGGACGGGCTCAAGGCCTTCGAGGACCTCGATATCCTTGGCGGAATAGCCCGAGGAGGCTGCCAGCAGGTCGTCCTGCTTGATCTGCCGCGCTGAGGACATGGGGCCTTGTCTCCGTCGGTCTGATGGGCCGGCGCGGCCGGCGGTCACTGCCTGAACAGATGCGGCCGGAGCCCCTAATGGGGCGTTAACCTTCGGCCTTCTGCCAGACGCCGGTTTCTGGCGGGGTTCGAGGCGGCGGGCAAGGGGCTAGTCCAGCCCTGGAAGATCGTGCAGAGTCAGGGATCCAGCAGGGTGCAGGATGCTCGAAAACCGGCCATTTTTCAGGTTCCATCCGGGCGCCTATGATCGGGTGTTCGAGCCGAGCGATGCCGTTTGTGTGATCTGCGAGGCCCCTTGCGTCTGGCGATACACGGGCTCGATCTACCTGGCCCGGAAACCCGACCCCGTGTGCGCGCGTTGTATCGCGACGGGGCGGATCGAAGCGTTTGCCCCTGGGCAGTTTGGCCAGTTGCATGATGCGGATATTGCCGGTGCCAGCGCGAAGCTTGTGCAGGAAGTGCTGCAGCGGACGCCGGGGTTCGACACTTACAATCCTTTTGAGTGGCCAGTGGTGGATGGTGAACCCCTCGCCTTCATCGGCCATGGCGATGACCCGGCGGTCTGGAAGGATCCCGCGGTACAAGCCGCGATCAACGCGATGTTTAATGAAGCCGGCTGGGATCATGGGGATGGGCCGAGCCCGTATGCACTGGTGTTCAGGTCACTCCGGACAGGAGCCTTTGTGGCTGTGATGGACCTCGATTGATGTATCGACGGTATCGCGCTTGGCGCGCGCGTCAGCCATCAGAAATATTCACAGAATTGTTGCGCAGCGCGTCGCTTGAAGCGTTAAGCTGATGTTTCCACATCTGGCAGGCCGCCCGATAAATGCCTGAATTGGCGGCGCAAACTATGTCAGGGTTGCCGCTGAGCGGGACCCGAATCACCAAGGAGGCACTCTGAAGATGCCAAGGACCAGAACCGTACCGGTGTTGCCGCTTCGGGACATCGTTGTTTTTCCTGACATGGTCGCCCCGCTCTTCGTCGGCCGCGACAAGTCCGTTCGCGCCCTCGAGATGATCGAGGAGACCGAGAACGAGATCATGCTGGTCGCCCAGCGCGACGCCGCCATCGACAATCCCGATGCGGGCGACATGCACACGACCGGCACGCTGGCGACCATCCTCCAGCTCCTGAAACTGCCCGACGGCACGGTGAAGGTCCTCGTCGAAGGCCGCGCCCGTGCGCGCCTGGTCGAGCTGCATGACCGCGTCGAGTATTTCGAAGCCGAAGTTTACCTGATCCCCGAGGCCAAGTCCTCCGGCGCTGACATCGAAGCCCTGATGCGCGCCGTGCAGGAGCAGTTCGAGAGCTATGTGAAGCTCAACCGCAAGATCCCGCCCGAAGCCGTCACCACGATCGGCCAGCTGACCGACCCCGGGAAGCTCGCTGACCATGTCGCCTCGAACCTGTCGGTGAAGCTCTCCGAGAAGCAGGAACTGCTGGAGATGCCGGACGTGAAGGACCGGTTGGAGCGCGTCTTCGCCCTCATGGAGGGCGAGATGGGCATGCTCCAGATGGAGCGGAAGATCAAAAACCGCGTCAAGCGCCAGATGGAGAAGACGCAGCGCGAGTATTACCTGAACGAGCAGATGAAGGCGATCCAGCGCGAGCTGGGCGAGCAGGGCGAGGGCGGCGAGCGCGATGAGCTGGCTGAACTCGAACAGAAGATCGCCGACACGCCCCTCAGCCAGGAAGCCCGCGGCAAGGCGGAAGCCGAGCTCAAGAAACTGCGCCAGATGTCGCCGATGTCGGCCGAATCCACGGTCGTGCGCAACTATCTCGACTGGCTCCTCTCGCTGCCCTGGGGCAAGCGCAAGGATATCGAGACGGATCTGGTAAAAGCGGAGACGCAGCTCGATGACGACCATTACGGCCTCGACAAGGTCAAGGAGCGCATCCTTGAATACCTCGCCGTTCAGAAACGTACCGGCCGCCTGAAAGGCCCGATCCTCTGCCTCGTCGGCCCGCCCGGCGTCGGCAAGACTTCGCTCGGCCGTTCTATCGCTGAAGCCACGGGGCGCGATTTCGTGCGCGTGTCGCTCGGCGGCGTGCGTGACGAGAGCGAGATCCGGGGGCACCGGCGCACCTATATCGGCTCCATGCCGGGCCGGGTGATCCAGAGCCTCAAGAAGGTCAAATCCGGCAATCCGCTCTTCCTGCTCGACGAGATCGACAAGATGGGCATGGACCACCGGGGCGACCCGGCCTCGGCCCTGCTTGAAGTGCTGGACCCTGAGCAGAACGCGACGTTCAACGACCACTATCTCGAAGTCGATTACGACCTCTCCGATGTGATGTTCGTGACGACAGCGAACTCGCTCAATATGCCCCAGCCGCTTCTGGACCGTATGGAGATCATCCGGATTGCGGGGTATACGGAGGATGAGAAGCTCGAGATCACCAAGCGCCACCTCGTTCCGCAGGTGCGTGAGGATCACGGGCTGAAAGAAGGCGAATGGATCGTCACCGACGACGCCATCCGCGATCTCATCCGCTACTATACCCGCGAAGCCGGGGTGCGCAGCCTGAAGCGCGAGATCGCGCGCCTCGCCCGCAAGGCGGTGCGTGTGCTCGCCGCCGAGGAAGTCGGCACGCTGACCATCGGCCGCGAAAACCTCGCCGAATATGCCGGCGTGCGCAAATATCGCTACGGCCTCGCCGACGACACCGATCAGGTCGGCGCCGTCACCGGCCTTGCCTGGACTGAAGTCGGCGGTGACCTGCTCACCATCGAGGCGGTCAAGATGCCGGGCCGGGGCAATATGCGCGTCACGGGCAATTTGCGCGATGTCATGAAGGAGTCGATCCAGGCGGCAAGCTCGCTCGTCCAGTCGCGCTCCGTCGCCATGGGCATCCGGCCGACCGTCTTCAACACGACGGACATTCACGTCCACGTGCCGGACGGCGCAACGCCCAAGGATGGGCCTTCGGCGGGGATCGCGATGACCACCGCCATCGTCTCGCTGCTGACCGGTGTGCCGGTCAATCGCGAGGTCGCGATGACGGGCGAGGTGTCGCTGCGCGGCCGGGTGCTGCCCATCGGCGGCCTGAAGGAGAAACTCCTCGCGGCCCTGCGCGCGGGCATCAAGACGGTGCTGATCCCGGCCGAGAACGAGAAGGATCTCGACGAGATCCCGGACAATGTGAAGACCGGGCTCAAGATCGTTCCTGTCTCGGACATCAGCGAGGTTCTGAAGCTCGCACTGACCGGGCCGCTGGAGCCGATCGAGTGGTCAGAAGCCGATGAGGCGGCCTTGCAGGCAAGCCTCTCCGGCCGCGGCCGTCCGCCGGAAGAGCCGGGCTCGGTCCGCGCACACTGAACGCCGGCAAACGTAGCCATTTCCGGAAAGCCCCCTCCCGCGAGGGGGCTTTTCTCTTTCTGCGGCGGCGCGCCCTTGCATTCGCGCCTGCGTCCCGGCAAAGAAGCGCCGGAAGGGCGGTTAGCTCAGCTGGTAGAGCATCTCGCTTACACCGAGAGGGTCAGCGGTTCGAACCCGTTACCGCCCACCATTCTCCTTCCTGTCCTCCCTTCGCCTGACATCGCCGCAGTTCTGTCGCTTGCTTGACGCAGGTTTGCCTTGCCGCGAGGTATAAGGAGGGAATCACACCTGCCGGGACAGGCAGGGCTGAACAATCGAAGGAGGGTGACATGACCGCAAGAACGATGATGACGGGTCTCGGCGCAGCCGCGTTCCTGGCCGCCTGCGCGATGCCCCCTGAGGCGCCTGCAACAGCCCTGACCGAGGCAGCGGCGGCGAGCGAAGCGCAGCTCCTGTTCCCTTCCGAATTCAACTGCTCCGGCAAGACCGGCGTCATCGGCGTCCTCAACGAACAGACCGTCCTGCGCGTCGACGGGCGGGACTATGTGCTGGAGCAGACCGAGACGGCCTCTGGCGCAAAATATGTCTGGGCCGGCACGCCGGAAACGTCCTTCTGGTCGAAAGGGGAGGGCGGCCTGCTGACACTCGCCGGGGTCGAGTATCCCGATTGTGTCCGCACCGGCGGTTACCTGGACCATGTTGCAGTGGCGCCGGTTGCCCGGATGCCGGGGCTCTGGCGCGCGCGCGGCAATGAGCCGGGCTGGCTGCTGACGATGGACGGCGAGACGATGACGCTGTCCTATGATTATGGTCAGGGCACCCTCTCGATTGCAGAGCCGCACCCGGCGCCGATCCCGGGCGGAATGCGCTGGGATGGCGGGCCTTTGACCGTCACCGCCATGACTGAACTGTGCAGCGATAACATGACAGGTATGCCGTATCCGGCGTCTGTCACGGTCGAATTTTCTGGCCGCACGCTGCGCGGCTGCGGCGGCGAGACCGTCTCGCTGCTCACCGGGGACGAATGGCAGGTCGCCGAGCTGAACGGGGGGGCGCTGGCCGAAGGAACCAAGATCACGCTGGCTTTTGATGGCAATGCCGAGCGCATTGCCGGCACGGGAGGGTGCAATCGCTACAATGCGGGCTATGACCTGACCGGCGAGGGGATCAGCTTCGGCCCGGCGATGTCGACCCAGATGGCGTGCGCCGATCCCGCCATGGCGCAGGAGCGCGTGTTCCTCGATACGCTGGGGGCGATCACCAACCTGGCGATCGACGAGACAGGCGCACTGGTCCTCACCGGCGGGGCCGAGCACCGGATCGTTGCCCGCCGCTGATCCTTGCCCTTCGGGCACCTGTTGACCGGCCCGGCGGCCCGGCCCCAATCTGCAGCAAAGCATGAGCATGGGGAGTGCAGCGTCATGGAACCGGGTGCCGGAAAAGGATTGCAGATCGCCATTCTCGGCGCAGGCATGAGCGGGCTTGGCATGGCCGCGAAGCTCAAACAGGCGGGCTACTCCGCCATCGACATCTTCGAGAAATCCGGCGGCGTCGGCGGCACCTGGCGGGACAACACCTATCCCGGCTGCGGCTGCGATGTGCCGAGCCACCTTTATTCCTATTCCTTCGAGCTCAATCCGGACTGGGATTACAAATGGTCCCTCCAGCCGCAGATCCTGAAATATTTCGAGGACTTCGCCGACAAGTATGATGTCCGCCGCCATTGCCGGTTCAATACCGAGATCACCGATTGCCGCTGGAGCGATACTGATTCCGTCTGGACGCTGACGGACCGCGCCGGAAAGGCATACACCGCTGACGTTCTCATTTCCGGGCTCGGCCAGCTGAACATTCCGTATACGCCCGACTTTCCGGGCCTCGGCAGCTTCAAGGGCGCAGCCTTCCATTCGGCGCGCTGGGACCATTCGGTTGACCTCAGCGGCAAGACGGTCGCGGTCATCGGCAATGGGCCGAGCGCCGTGCAGTTCGTGCCGGAGATCCAGAAGGTCGTCGGCAGGATGCTGAGCTTCCAGCGCTCGCCCGCCTGGTGCCGCCCGCGCGGGCAGCGCAAGTATGACGCCGCTGCGAAGAAATACTTCGCCGGGGCGGACTGGCGCATCAACTGGTATCGCTGGCGCATCCGGGCCTTTGCCGATTTCGGCTTCGGGGCGTTCCTCCAGAAGTCCCCGATGGGGCTTGCAAACTCGATGAAGAAGATGTGCCAGAAGCATCTGGAGGATCAGGTGAAAGACCCCGCCCTGCGGGCAAAGCTGCAGCCGGATTTCGAGCCGGGCTGCAAGCGTATCCTGATTTCAGATGACTATTATCCCGCCCTCTGCCAGCCGAATGTCGACGTGCTCCGCCAGGGCATCACCCGCGTCACAGAGGGCGGCGTCATCGGCGAAGACGGGAGAGAGTATCCCTGCGATGTGATCATCTGGGCGACCGGCTTCAAATCGACCGACTTCCTGACCCCGATGGAGGTGCAGGGCCGCAATGGCCTCAGCCTCAACCAGGCCTGGAAGGATGGCGCGGAGGCCTTCAAGGGCGTCGCTGTATCCGGCTTCCCGAACTTCTTCCTGCTCTATGGGCCGAATACCAATCTCGGCCACAACTCCATCATCCTGATGGTCGAGCACCAGATCAATTACGTCCTCCAATGCGTCGGCAAGATCGCCGAGGCGAAGGTTGCGGCCATCGACGTGACCCCCTCGGCCATGACCGCCTACAACCAGCGCGTCCAGAGCGAGATCGCCAAGACTGTCTGGGCGTCGGACTGCCAGAGCTGGTACAAGAACGAGGCCGGCAAGGTCACCAATAACTGGTATGGCAGGACCACCGATTACAAGAAGGAAACCGCCGCACCGGACTGGACGGATTTCGAGATCATCGGGCGGTGAGGCTAAAGCGGCGTTCCGAAAAGTGGGAACCGGTTTTCGGGAAAACGCCGCGACAATTCAAAGGATCAGCCCGATATTCTAGGTGGCCCTCAGGGCCACTTCACCACGGGCGGCATGGATGAGAGGATGCTCTCGATATTGCCGCCGGTCTTCAGGCCGAAGGTCGTGCCCCGGTCATAGAGCAGGTTGTATTCGACATAGCGCCCGCGCTGGACCAGCTGCGCTTCGCGTTCGGCCTCGCTCCACGGCTCGATCATGCGGCGCTTGACGAGGGCGGGATAGATGCCTGCGAACTGCCGGCCGACTTCCTGGGTGAAGGCGAAATCCTTGTCCCAGTCGCCGGTATTGAACCGGTCATAGAAGATGCCGCCGGTGCCGCGCGGTTCGTCGCGGTGCGCCAGGTGGAAGTAGGTGTCGCAGTACGCTTTCATGTGCGCGTAATCGGCGCCGGGATGGGTGTCGCACGCCGCCTTCATTGCGGCATGGAAGTCGACCGTATCCGGGAAGTCCTGGTTTCTCTGGTAGCCGAGCAGGGGATTGAGGTCCCCGCCGCCGCCAAACCACGCCTCGCTCGTCACCAGCATCCGCGTATTCATGTGCGCCGCCGGAACGCGCGGGTTCAGCGGATGGGCAATCAGCGAGACCCCGCTGGCCCAGAACCGTCCGCCGGACTTGTCCGCCCCGGGGATCTGCGCCGCGAAGGCTTCGGAGAAGGTGCCGAACACTTCGGAGAAATGGACCCCTACTTTTTCAAACACCCGGCCCCGCATCAGGCCCATCCGGCCGCCGCCAAGGTCTTCCCTGCCATCGCCGCGTTTCCACTCTTTCAGTTCGAAACGTCCGGCAGGTCCCCGGTAGAGCGGGGGGCAGGCTTCGTCCTCGATCGCCTCGAAACGCGCGATGATGTCGGCCTGGAGCGATTTGAACCAGCTGCTGGCGGCGGATTTCCGGCGTTCGATGACGCCTGTCTCTGTTTCTGTGGTCATGAGCGCCAGTGTTGCGCCGCGCCGGTTTGTCTCGCAAGTCCCCAGTTGTCACAGAAAGGGAACGGCGCTAACGCCTTGCCGCTATAAGAGGGGGTGAGCCGCGCAGAAATGCCGCGCCCGCGCCCACTTGCCGCAATGTGCGGCTGGCGCACCTTTAGTAAAGACGGCGGGAATTACGCCTTTTCAGGGACGGACAGACACGTGACGACAGAAACCGCCAAGCCTCTGGACGAGACGGTCGATGATGACCGCCGCAACTTCATCCACATCGCAACCGGTGCATTTGCAGCAGGCGGCGGCGCCTTGTTCGCCTGGGCCCTTGTGGACCAGTGGAACCCGGCCGCTGACACCCGCGCAGCGTCCTCGCTGGATGTGGATGTGTCGAAAGTGCCGCTCGGCGGGGAAATCCGCATCCTGATCGGCGGCAAGCCCTTCTTCGTGCGCCACCGCACGGCGGCGGAGATTTCTGCGGCAGAATCGGTCAACATGGCGCTCCTGCCGGACCCGGAAACCGATGCCGAGCGCCTCCGCCCGAAAGCCGATGGCACGCTCGTTCCCTCCATCCTCGTGACGTCGGGCGCCTGTACCCACCTTGGCTGCGTGCCCGTCGGCCCGGCCCAGGGCAACACCGGCGATTTTGGCGGCTGGTACTGCCCCTGCCATGGCTCGCACTACGACACGTCGGGCCGGATCCGCAAAGGTCCCGCGCCGTCGAACCTGCCCGTCCCCAACTACCGCTGGGTCTCTGACTCGGTCATCAACATCTCCCTCTGAGAAGGACGCCTTTAGATGAGCGGACATGAATCCACCTATAAGCCGAATTCGGCCTTCGAGCGCTGGCTTGACACCCGCCTGCCGATCATCCGGTTCGCGCATGATACGGCGATCAGCTTCCCGACGCCCAAGAACCTGAACTACTGGTATGTGTTCGGTGGCATCTTGGCCGTTTGCCTTGCCATCCAGATCATCACCGGCGTCATCCTCGCCATGCACTATGAGCCCAGCGTTGACGGGGCATTTGCCTCGGTTGAGCGGATTATGCGGGATGTGCCGTTCGGCTGGCTCCTGCGCTATATTCACTCCAACGGCGCGTCGATGTTCTTCCTCGCCGTCTACATTCACATGTTCCGCGGGCTCTATTACGGCTCCTACAAGGCGCCGCGCGAAGTGCTGTGGATCCTTGGCTGCGTCATCTACCTCCTGATGATGGCGACCGCCTTCCTTGGCTACATGCTGCCCTGGGGCCAGATGTCCTATCACGGCGCCAACGTGATCACCGGCCTGTTCGGCGCGATCCCGCTGATCGGCGACAGCCTGCAGACCTGGATCCTCGGCGGTCCCTCGCTCGGCAACCAGACGCTCCAGCGCTTCTTCTCGCTGCACTACCTCCTGCCGTTCATGATTGCCGGCGTCGTGATCCTGCACATCTGGGCGCTGCACGTCCCGGGCAACAACAATCCGACCGGCGTTGAAGTGCAGGACGTGGAGAAGGACACCGTGCCCTTCCACCCGTACTACACGGTGAAGGACGCCTTCGCGATCGTGGTGTTCCTGCTGCTGTTCGCTGCCTTCGTGTTCTATGCGCCGGATGTGCTGGGCCATGCCGACAACTACATCCAGGCTGACCCGCTGGTGACGCCTGCTCATATCGTGCCGGAATGGTACCTCTTGCCCTTCTACGCGATCTTGCGCGCCATCACCTTCGATCTTGGCCCGATTGACGCAAAACTGCTCGGCGTGATCTTCATGTTCGCCTCGATCGCGGTGCTGTTCGTCCTGCCCTGGCTGGACACCTCCAGCGTGAAGTCCATGCGCTATCGCCCGGTGGCCCGTCAGTTCTTCTTCGGATTTGTCGCGGTCTGCCTGCTGCTCGGCTGGTGCGGTGCGGCAAACCCGGACGATCCGGTGATCCCGGCCCTGCAGGGTCAGCCCAGCCTCGTGGTTTCCTACACGGCCGATGGCGCCCTTGCGACGAGTACCTATCGCGGTGGCCAGGAAGCGTTCGAAGCGGCTCAGGCCTTCATGGCGTCGCTGCCGGCGGAAGCCAATGCGAGCCTCGGCGTACAGCCGGCGCCCGGTTTCCTGTTCCGTCACTTCTCGCTGCTGCTGACCTTCCTCTACTTCGGCTACTTTGCGGCCCTGTTCTTCATCGGGCTGACCGAGAAGCCGAAGCAGCCGCCGGAGTCGATCCATAAATCCGTGCTGAAGAAGCAGCCCGCCGCCTCCGGCGCCGCTGTGCCGGCCGAATAAGCGCCAACGCCGGGGAAAAGAGATCATGAAGACGTTCCGCATCCTGACCGCCAGCCTCGCCGGCCTTGCCATTGCAGGCCTTGCCCATGCTGCCGGCGGCGCCAAGCACGCCTATCCGCCTGAGGGCGGCTGGCCGTTCGAAGGCATCACTGGCCAGTACGACCAGGCCTCCGTGGCCCGCGGCTACCAGGTCTACAAACAGGTCTGCTCCAGCTGCCACGGTATGGAGCTGCTCAGCTACCGCAACCTCGGTGAGAAAGGCGGGCCGTTCTACGACCCGTCCTATCCCAACGCCAATGATAACCCCTATGTCCGGGCACTCGCGGCCGAAAACGAAATCCTCGATCCGGTACCGAATGAATTCGGCGAGTTCGATTTCCGCCCCGCAACCCCGGCAGACCGGTTCCGGTCGCCCTTCCCGAACGATGCGGCTGCGCGCGCAGCCAATGGCGGGGCCCTGCCGCCGGACCTGTCGGTGATCACCAAGGCCCGTCATGGCGGCGCGAGCTATGTCTATAATCTGATGCTCGGCTATCCGGATTTCGACCTCTATGAGGACCGGATCCGGGAAGAGAATGGCGAGACCATCTACGAGACGATCATCGACCTGACGCGGTTCGAAAAGCTCGGCGACTATCGCCCGGCCCACGGCCCCGCTTATGTCGTGCAGCCCGCCGGCCAGTTCTATAATCCCTACATGCCGGGCGACATCACCGCCAATTACGAGGCGGATCCGCGTCATGTGCCGCCCGGCGGTTTCCTCGCCATGGGCCCGCAGCTGCCGCCCGGCCGCGTCGAATATACCGACGGAATCGAGGCAACGACCAAGCAGATGGCCTATGACGTGGCCCAGTTCCTCGCCTGGGCAGGCGACCCGAAACTGGAAGCCCGCAAACAGGTCGGCCTCGCCACCATGATTTACCTCCTGATCCTCTCGATCCTGCTTTGGTTCTCCTACAAGCGGATCTGGCGGAAAGTGGAGCACTAGGCTCTGGCTGACAGCCTGAAGACCAAAACAACCATCCGCCAGGCGACCCCGGCGGATGGTTTTTTGATTGAGGCCCTGACGCGCCGGATCTGGACCGGCCGCGTCTCGCCCGAATCGACCGTGTTCCGTGAGACGGTTGATACGGTCGCTGCGCAGATCGCAAAGGGCGGCGCGGTGATCCTGATGCAGGACGGCGAGACTATCGGCTCCGGCCGCTGGGTGGCCGTGCCGGGACCGGGCGGGCAGGGAGCTTGGATGGAGGTCAAGCGCATCGGCGTGCTGCCGTCATATACGGGCCGGGGGCTGGGCGCCGTCATTCTCGCCGGATTGGAGGCAGGCGGCATGCAAGCGGGCAAACAAGGCGCCCAACTCGCCATCCGGGCTGACCAGCCGCGCCTGATCGATTTCTATGCTGGCCTCGGTTATGCCCCTGCTGCGGACGTGGACCTGACCACGTTCAATCCGCTTTCCCCGCCGCCGTTCGGTATGCGGAAGATTTTCTGAGGACTGACTCCCATGACAAACTGGACCCTTGGCATCATCGGCGGCTCAGGCCTCTATGCGATTGACGGACTCGAAGACCGTCAGGAGCTCGATATCGACACCCCGTGGGGCAAGCCATCGGATAGGCTGGTGGCGGGCCGGATCGGCGATGTGCGGCTGGTTTTCCTGCCGCGTCATGGGCGCGGCCACCGGCTGGCGCCGACTGATGTGCCCTACCGTGCCAACATCACCGCGCTCAAGATGGCGGGCTGCACCGACATCCTCTCCATCTCGGCTTGCGGCTCGCTGCAGGAGCAGTATGCGCCGGGCGATGTCGTCGCGGCGGATCAGTTCATCGACCGCACCTTCGCCCGTGAGAAGAGTTTCTTCGGGGCAGGGCTCGTGGCGCACGTGTCCATGGCGGCGCCGGTCTGTTCGCGCCTGTCAGGGCTGGCTGCGGATGCAGCAGAGGCCGCAGGCGGGCGCGTCCACCGGGGCGGCACTTATCTCGCCATGGAAGGCCCGCAATTCTCGTCCCTCGCCGAAAGCCGCCTTTACCGGCAGTGGGGCTGCGATGTCATTGGCATGACCAACATGCCGGAAGCCAAGCTCGCCCGCGAGGCGGAGCTGCCCTATGCCACCCTCGCCATGGTCACCGATTATGATTGCTGGCGGGCGGAAACCGAGGCAGTCAGCGTCTCCAATGTGCTCGAGATAATGGCGCAGAACACTGCGCTGGCGCGCCGGGCAATCATGCACCTGGCGAACGCGCTGAATGGAACGGTACGTTCCGGCTCGCCTCAGGGGATAGAGCATTGCCTCGATTTTGCGCTGATCACGGCGCCTGAGGCGCGCGACCCGGCGATGGTGATTCGGCTTCAGGCGATTGCAGCGCGCGCCCTCGGCGTCTAGAACACTCTGTGTCAGCGTATCTGGCGTGCTGTTTGCTTTGAACGAGCAGGCCGCAGGGGGAACTCAGAATGAGCGAAGCGCAGCTTTATAACTTCCTGACGGGCGGCCTGGGGCTGCTCATAGCCTTGATGACCCTGGTCGCCTGGCATCTCTGGCGAATGCGCGAGGAAGCCCGGGCTGGGCGCCTCTCGGCTCTGGAAGGCGTTTCGCACGAAATGCGGATCAATCTTCAGAGGATGGTCAGCGAGCTTTCGCAGGTCGCCGGCAATCCGGGGGTCGGCCCGGATGTGTTGCTGCCGATCCGCCATCCGCAGCTCGATGGTGTCAACAGTTCACTCATTTCCGCCAATCGCAACGGAATTGCCGTTGTCGGCTCGACCTACCAGGAACTTGAGGCCCGCAAGCTCGGTCTGCGCGCTGTGCTGGCGCAGGGGCGTGAGCCAGGCACCGCCCTCGACGACGCCATGGACGCAGCGATCAACGGGATTGCCGCCCTCTACATGTGGGAGGTGCACAAAGGCATGAAGCCCGCCGAGGCTCCATCCACTCGCAGCTGGGCTGTGCGCGACTGGATGAAGGCGCAGGGCTTCCGCTGTGACGTGTTTCCCGGGATGCACCTGCGCGATGAAGTCGTCGAACGCCTGCGCCTTTATGGCCTGACGCTGACGCCCCGGCCGCTCACCCATACGGCGCACGAATACTACAGTATGCAATATGACCGGTATGCCGACCGGCGCGGCCCCCTCGGCCAGCGCCGGGTGCGTCCCGATGAGACGCCTGCCGAAGACGAAGCGGCAGAGCCGGCGCCGAAGAGGCGCGGCCTGTTTGGCGGCTTCGGTGGCGGCAAGAAGCAGGCCGCTGAGGCTGAAACCCCGGCTGAGGCCGAGGGCGAGCGCCTGCCCGATTTTGACCTTTCCCCGGCTGAGCCGCCGCCACGTCCGCCGCGGCCCGAGCCCCTCGCGGCTGATCCTGCGCCAGAACCGGCCGATGTGCCCGCATCGCCCCCGCCCAACGGGGATGAGCCTCCTCGCGGCTCCGCCTAAAACAGACAAAAAAGCCCCGCCCGGACGGACCGGACGGGGCAGGCGGGGGTAACGTGGTAATGCTGGGCGGCTTACGAGGCCGGGATCAGCACCGTATCGATCACATGGATGATGCCATTCGTTGCGCGCACATCGGCGGCGATCACTGTGGCTTCGCCATTGATCCGGACACCGTCCGTCGCGTCGATGTCCAGCTGGCCGTTGAGCGTGCCGGCTGACAGTTGCTGGCCGGCGATGTCACCGGATTTGACCTTTGCGCCGGCGATCACGTGATACTGCAGGATACCGGCCAGCTGGGCCTGGTTCTCCGGCAGCAGCAGGCTCTCGACGGTGCCTTCCGGCAGCTTCGCGAAGGCTTCATCCGTCGGCGCGAACACCGTGAACGGGCCGTCGCCCTTCAGGGCTTCGGCAAGGCCGGCGGCCTCGGCGGCGGCGAGCAAGGTGTTGAATGTGCCGGCCGCGGCAGCCGTCTCAACGATGTCCCCGGCAGCAGGTGTGTAGGACCCTGAGGTCAGCTGGGCATCGCCATAGCCTGCCTCTTTCTTCTTGCCGTCCGCATGGTGGCCAGCGGCGGCGGGCAGGGCGATCAGGAGGGCTGCCGCAGCAGCCGATGCGAGAATCTTCATGTCGGATGTCCTTCTCTCTTGGGCGCCCGGCTATCTTCCGGGACGTTTCCTATACGCAGAGAAATACAGAATGTTTCATTTCATGGATGCGATTTAATGGAGCCATCCGCCTGGCTGCGCGTCCGGACCCCGGTTTCCGGTTCAGCTTCACAGGCTTGTCAGAAGTCCTGACTGTCCAATGTCTGATATGTTGAGCTATACTCGCGGTTGACCATGAGCTTGTGGACTACCCTTCTGGATCGCGGCCGCCGCCTGTTCGACCCCGGGCCGGAGCCTGATTTCGTGGATGATGCCGACGCCGCCTGCGCGCCAGATCCGCACGATGTGGGCTTCACGGCGGCGGTTGTGGGCCTCGGCGCCAAGCTCGCCAAGGCCGACGGGCTGGTGACCGACGCGGAAATCATGGCGTTCTCCCGCGTCTTCCGGGCGCCGCCGGAGGAGATGGAAAACGTCCGGCGGGTGTTCAATCTCGCGCGCCAGACGGTGCGCGGCTATGAGGCTTATGCCCGCCGGATCGGCAAGCGGTATGGCCATCGGCCCTGCCTGCTGGAAGGCGTGCTGGACGGATTGTTCCAGATCGCTGCCGCCGATGGCGCCGTGACGCAGCCGGAAATGGAATACCTGAAAACTGTTTCGCAAGCCTTTGGCTTCAGCGAAGCGACCTTCCGGCGAATCCGGGCCAGCCATCTCGGTCCCGACCGCGATGACCCCTATCACGTGCTCGGCGTGGCGCATGACGCGGACATTTCGCAGATCAAGGTCGCCTATCGCCGGCTGATGGCAGATCATCACCCGGACCGTGTCGTCCAGATGGGTGCGCCCCGCGAGTTTGAGGAAACCGCCCATGCCAAGGCGGCGGCCATTACCGCCGCCTATGCCCGGATCCGGGCAGAACGCGGCCTTCTGGTGCGCCAGGACTAGGCTGCCGCTGCGTCCGGCGCGAATCCTGCAGGCCGGTGCGTTGACGCCCTGCCATCATAGCGCCATCTTGCGGGCATAAGGAGCGTGTCATGGTTCAGGTGCAGTCCTCCCCCGTTTCGCCTCTCCGCCACGCATCCGCCGGTTTGCGGGCTGCGGGCTTGGTCTTTGCCCAGCTCGTGATCGGCGCAGTTCTTGTCGTTGTCGCCGGCATGGCCGCCCTGATGACGGCGCTGGCGGGCCTGACGCTCGCTGCGGCTGCCCTCGCAATCCGCTTCGCATCGCGGCCCCGGGCCTCGGCTGCCATGACTGTCCCGGCTGAAGGCGGCGTCACACTTGAAGCACGCCGCACCCCCCGGGGTTGGACGGTCGAATAGTCCACCTGCATTGACGGTTGTGTGTGTCTACTGGTAACGCTTTGGTTGGCGACCGGCAGGAGCAAGCCTTTGGACGACCAGTTTGAACAGGTAATCCTGGTCGATGAGGCGGACCGCATGGTCACGCCGGGCGACAAATGGCAGATTCATCAGGAGGGCCGGCTGCACCGGGCCTTTTCCGTCTTCATCTTTGACGCTGAAGACCGGTGCCTGATCCAGAGGCGCGCCGCCGGGAAGTATCACTCTGCGGGAAAATGGGCGAACAGCTGCTGTGGCCATCCTCGCCCGGGCGAACCGACGGGCGAGGCGGCCGAGCGCAGGCTTGTGGAAGAAATTGGCCTGCGCGTACCGCTGACCTTCGGCTTCAAGAGCCGTTACGTGGCCTATCTCGACAATGAGATGATCGAGAACGAAATCCCGCACATCTATTTCGGCCGGACATCGGATGTGCCCGTCCTCAACCCGGACGAAGTCTCCGACATTGCCTGGATCAGCCTTGAGGCGCTTCGCCAATCCGTGCGAGAATCGCCCGAGGCGTATGCTGCCTGGCTCGTACATTATATAAAAGAACATGCAGATGCCCTGGCAACATGGCGTGCCAGAGTATGAAAAAATCGGGCCGGGGCCTTGGCGCCGGAACACAGCGATCTACCCTCGCGGTTTGCGCGTGGTTTAACGGAGGAAACTGATGCAATTGACTGCACGTAATTGGGCCATTCCCGTTCTGGGCGGCATCGGACTTGTGCTGGCGGCCTGCGGTGGTTCTGAAACCGCTCCGGCCGCGCCGCCTGCGGCTCCGCCGCCTGCTGCAGAAACTGTGACGGAAGAGCCTGCCGCTCCCGAAACTGAAACCGTCGAGGCCGAAGTGCCCACCGCTGAAACAGAGACGGCTGAAACCGATACGGCCGAGCCAGCGGCAACCGAAACGGCTGCTGCGCCTGAACCGACCCCGGCTTCGGCGGACGGCACAATCCGCGGCTATACCGGCGACGCAACCCGGGGCCGGCGCGTCTTCGCGCAGTGCATGACCTGCCACGCCGTGCAGGAAGGCCGCAACGGCACGGGCCCGTCCCTTTACAATATCGTCGGGCGCGAGTCCGGCACGGTTCCGGGCTTCCGCTACTCGCAGGCCAACCTCAACTCGGACGTGATCTGGACCGAGGAGAACCTGTTCGACTATCTCGAAAACCCCTCGCGCTACATCCCGGGCACGATCATGGTGTTCCCCGGCCTTCGCAACCCGCAGGACCGCGCGGACGTGATTGCCTATCTGAAGAACCCGGCCTGATCGCGCTTCAAACCGGGATTTCCCGTCAAAAAGCCGCCTGACTCCTGTCAGGCGGCTTTTCTTATGGTCCGGCTTGGCATAGGCTTGTGTCAACCTGGCTTGATGTAAGCTTGGATTGACAGAAAGTTGCCCGTGACCGTCTACCCCTTCACGGCCATTGTCGGCCAGGCGGCGCTGAAAGATGCGCTGCTGCTCGCATCCATTGACCCATCGATCGGCGGCGTCCTGGCGCTGGGCGAGCGTGGCACCGGCAAATCGACCGCCATCCGCGCGCTTGCCGCGCTTTTGCCCGAGATCGAAGCCGTCAACGGATGCCCTTACAATTGTGCGCCTGACCGCCGCGCAAGCCTGTGCGAAGCCTGCGCAGGCTCCGGCCCGGGCCGCGTTGCCCGCATCCCTGCGCCGGTGGTCGACTTGCCGCTTGGCGCAACCGAAGACCGGATAACCGGCGCGCTGGACCTTGAGCGCGCGCTTTCGCAAGGCGAGAAGCGGTTTGAACCGGGCCTTCTCGCCCGCGCGCATCGCGGCTTCCTCTATATCGACGAGGTGAACCTGCTCGAAGATCATCTGGTCGACCTGCTGCTCGATGTGGCGGCCTCAGGCGAGAATGTGGTGGAGCGGGAAGGCCTCAGCATCCGCCATCCGTCGCGCTTCGTCCTGGTCGGAAGCGGCAACCCGGAAGAGGGGGACCTGCGCCCGCAGCTGCTAGACCGGTTCGGCCTCTGCATTGACGTGCGCAGCAGCGCCAACCTCGCCGAACGGGTCGAGATCGTGAAGCGCCGCGACGCATACGAGCGCGACCCAGCGGCCTTCGTGCGCAGCTGGTCGCGCCAGACGCTCGCGCTCCGCAAGCGGATTGTTCGCGCGCGCGAGGCCCTGCCGGGCGTCACGATGCCGGATGAAGTGCTGGAAAAAGCGGTCGGCCTCTGCGTTGCCCTTGGCGCAGACGGGCTGCGCGGTGAGCTTACCCTGATGCGGGCCGCCCGCGCCCGCGCTGCGCTGGATGGGGAAACCTGCGTCACCGAAGCGATCCTCCGGTCCGTCGCCGTACCCTCGCTGCGCCACCGGCTGCGCAAGGATCCGCTGGATGATACCGATGCTGCCATCCGCGTCGAACGCGCGATGGAAGACGTGCTCGTCTCATGAAACCTGAACCGCCCCCGCGCCTTCCGGGTGGCGGACGCCGCGAAGCCTATGCCGCGCTCCGGCAGGAAGCCGCGCGCCGGGCTGACCGGATTCTCGCCCTGCTGGCGCTGATGCCGCACAGGCTCGGCGGCGTGATCGTCGAGGGCGCCTCGCCGGAGGCTGCGGCCATGCTGTCAGCCCGTCTCGGCAGCTGGATGGAAGGCTCCCCGCAGCCGATCAGGATGCCCGCCTCCATCAGTGACGACCGGCTGAGCGGCGGCCTCGATCTGGCCGCGACCCTTGCCGCCGGCCGGCCCGTTGCGCAGCCGGGCCTTCTCGCGGCGGCGGATGGCGGCCTGATCATCGTGCCCATGGCGGAGCGGCTCACTCGCCGTATCGCAGCGCAGATCGCCCGCACGATGGATACCGGTCTCGCCGTGGCAGAGCGCGAGGGGCTGTCCTTTGCATCGCCCGCGCGCTTTGCATTGATCCTGCTCAGCGATGCAGCGGAAGAAGGCGAGGGGGTTCCGGACCTGCTTGCGGCGCGCACCGCCTTCCGCCTGCCCGCGCATTTCCTTCAGCCAGAGGCCCCGACAGCGCATACGGGCGGCACAATTGCCGCCGCCCGTGCGCGTCTCGCGGCGATGTCAGCACCAGATGACCTGATCGGGTCGGTGATCGCTGCTGCCGCGACCCTCGGCATCGCCTCCGCCCGGCCGCCGGCCTTCCTGCTGGCCGCCGCGCAGGGACTCGCCGCGCTGGACGGTGCAGCCTCCGTCGAAGAAGACCATATCCTTGATGCAGCGGCGCTTGTCTTCCCGCCGCTGGCGGCTCCGCCCGAGGCTGCCCCGCCGCAGCCGCCAGCCCCGCCGAAGGAAACAGACAGCCGCGACACGCCGCCCGCCGATCCCGGCCAGATGGCGGATGACCTTGCCGAACTGCTTGTCTCTGCCGTGCGCACGCGCGCCCTGCTCGACACGGCCCAGCGCCAGGCTGCTGGCGGCCCCCGCCGCAAAGGCGAGGCGGCAGCCGGCAAATCCGGCGAAATGATCGAATCGAAACTGCGCGGCAGCCGCATCTCCGCGCGGCCCGGCGATCCGCGCCGCGATGGGCGGCTGGACCTGATCGCCACGCTGCGCGCCGCCGCGCCCTGGCAGCGCCTGCGCCCCCCTCCGCCCGGCGGCAACCGCATTGCGGTCCGCGCTACCGATTTCCGCCTGCAGCGTTTCCGCCACCGTTCCGAGGCGGTCGTGATCTTCACGGTCGACGCCTCCGGCTCCTCCGCGATGAACCGGCTGGCAGAAGCCAAGGGCGCCATCGAATACCTGCTCAGCGGCTGTTATTCCCGGCGCGAGAGCGTCGCGCTGATCGCCTTCCGGCGCGAGGGCGCAGACCTCCTTCTGCCGCCCACCCGGTCGCTCACCCGCGTCAAACGCTCGCTTGCCCACCTTCCCGGCGGCGGCGGCACACCGCTCGCCGCTGGAATTGCTGCAGCACACCGGCTGGCCGACCAGGCCGTGCGCCGCCGCCAGACACCGCATGTCGTGATCCTGTCCGATGGCCAGGCAAACATAGCCCTGTCCGGCGAAGGCGGGCGCGAAGCTGCTGCGGCCGACGCCGCCCGGGTGGCCGCACGGCTCAAAGCCGCGAAACTGCCCGTCCTGTTCTTCGACATTTCCCGCCGCCCCAGTCCGCAGGCGCAGAAGCTCTCGGCAGAGATGGGCGCCAGTTACGAACCGCTTCCGTTTGCCGATGGCCGCCGTGTCTCGGAAACGGTGCGCAGCGTTCTGCTCGGTTAGGGCGGGGCGCGCAGATGGCCGGGCGGTTGAACTGGGAGCGGGACGGGGCGGATTGGCCAAACCGCGAGGCGAGCCGGTTCATCACCTGCGGCGGCCTGACCTGGCATATCCAGCAGGCGGGCAGGGGACCCCGCATCCTGCTGCTGCAAGGCACCGGCGCATCCACTCATTCCTGGGCCGGGCTGCTGCCGCTGCTGGCAAAGCGCTATGAGGTGCTGGCGCTCGACCTGCCAGGCCACGCTTTCACCACCGGCATGCCGGAGGGCGGCCTGACGCTTGAAGCGATGAGCCGGGCCATTGGCCACCTGCTTCAGCAGCTGAACTACGCACCTGCGATCCTGATCGGTCACTCGGCGGGCGCGGCGATTGCGCTGCGCCTGGCGACCGGGATGCAGCCGCCGCCGGACAAGGTCATCGCCCTCAATGGCGCGCTATTGCCATTCGACGGCGTGACCGGCCTTGTCGGGCCGGTGATGGCGAAAGGCCTCGCCGCAACGCCGCTTGCTGCCCACATCATGGCCCGCTCGGCGCGCGATCCCGGCCGGGTTGCCCGGCTCATCCGCTCGACCGGCTCTGAACCGGCAGAGCCTTACCTGTCGCTTTACCGGCGGCTGTTTGCAGACCCTGGCCATGTGCGCGGCACGCTGCGGATGATGGCCGGCTGGGACCTTTCCGGCTTGCTGCCCTCCTTCCAGCGCGCGGGCCTGTCCTTCGTCCAGGTGGCCTGCGACGGCGACCGCGCCGTGCCGCCTTCGCTCGCCGACGATATCGCCCGGCGCTATCCCTGCGCCGAAGTGCGCCGTGTGCCCGGCCTTGGCCACCTGGCGCATGAAGAGGCGCCGGAGGGCATGGCCACCCTCCTGTTCAGCCTGCTGAAAGAGTCCGGCCCCTCCCGGCGAAAGGCCAGCGCATGACCGCGCGTGACGAAACATCATTTCGCGCCATCTCTCTTGCGGCAGCAAGGGAGATCCCATGATCCGTATGCCGGACAATCACGCCCAGCGTTTCCAGATCAGCCATGAGGTACATGCCCGCCCGCCGGAGCCAATTTCCGGCGCGGTGAAGCTGTCCTGTATCGCGCTGACGACGAACTGGCCCTATTCGGAGGCTGACCTCGCCGTCGTCGCCGACCTGACACGCCGTTATGGCGCGACCCCGCCCGGCCCCGGCGCCAAGCATTACAGCGTGGACCTGAAGGATTTCCGCCTCGTCTGGGAACGGCATACGGAGTTCACGCGCTATACCTTCATCATCCCGCTGAAGAGCGGCGATCCTTTCTCGCCGGCGGCGATCGAATCCGCGCCGCCTGAATGGCTTGCCGCCCTGCCGGGGGAGCTGATCGTGGCAACCCACGCCGCAATCCTCCCTGCAGGCAAGGAAGCGCCCCGGCATGATCAGTTGACGGATCAATATTTCAGCGGCAATGCCCTCATCGGCGCAGGCATCGCGGGCGGCACCGGCACCGCCATCACCGATTTTCGGCTGCATGCGGACGGATTTTCCCGCATTCTCCTGTTCAACAACGACATGACGCCCTGGCACACAGGGCGGATCGTCCAGCGCCTGCTGGAAATCGAGACCTACCGGATCATGGCCCTGCTGGCGCTGCCCGTCGCGCAGGCGCTCGTACCCCGCCTGTCGGGATGGGAGGCTGAGCTCTCCGAAATCACCGCCGCGATGACGCGGGCAGAGGTCGATGACGAGGCGAAGTTGCTGAACCGGCTGATGGCGCTCGAAGCCGCTATCGAGAAGAGCCATACAGAGACCCAGTTCCGGTTTGGTGCGGCGGCCGCTTACTACTCTCTCGTCCGTAAACGGATCGAAGAACTGCGCGAGGACCGCCTGTCTGACATGCAGACCTTTCAGGAGTTCACGGATCGCCGCCTCGCGCCTGCCATGGAGACCTGCCAGTCCGTGGCCGGACGGCAGTCTGCGCTGTCTGAACGTGTGGACCGCGCCGCGCAGCTCCTCTCCGCCAAGGTCGACAAGGCGCTGCAGATGCAGAACCGGCAGATCCTTGAGAGCATGAACACCCGGGCCGAACTGCAGCTGCGCCTGCAGCAGACGGTCGAGGGGCTCTCTGTTGCGGCGATCACTTATTATGTCGTCGGCGTCATCGGCTATCTCGCAGGCGGCCTCGCTGCGATGGGGCTGGGGGTCGATCCCAAACTGGTGATGGGGATTGCCGTGCCGCTCGCCGCCGGCGCCGCCATCGCCGGTGTCATCCACACACGGCGGGAACTTGCAAAGCGCGGCGCGCCGCCGCCGGGCTGACAGGAAGAGGACGAGGGAATGGACGGAAGCGCAGGATATTTCGCAGGCGGGGGCGGGGACACGAGACCCTCAGTCCTCGTCATCGGCAGCGGCTTTGGCGGCCTTGCGGCTGCTGTGCGCCTTGCCGGCAAGGGATACCGGGTCACCGTGCTGGAACGGCTAGACGCGCCGGGCGGGCGCGCCTCGGTCTACCGCCATGACGGCTTCACCTTCGATGCCGGCCCGACGATCATCACTGCGCCGCAGATGCTCGCCGATGTCTGGGCTTCGGCAGGTGCGCGCATCGAGGAGGATGTGACGATCCGGCCCTGCGATCCCTTCTACCGTATCCGTTTCGATGATGGCGCCACCTTCACCTATTCCGGCGACCGTGAGGCCATGCGCCGCGAAATCGCGCGCTTCGATCCGGGCGATGTGGCGGGCTATGACCGTTTCCTTGAAAAGAGCGGCGAGATTTACCGCGTCGCATTTGAACAGCTGGCCGACAAGCCGTTCCACTCGATTCCCTTCACCGCTTCCGCGATGGCAGACCTCGTGCGCCTCGAAGGTTATAAATCCGTCTACGGAATAGTCAGCCGTTATTTCCGGCATCCCCACTTGCGCACGGTGTTCAGCTACCATCCGCTGCTGGTCGGCGGAAACCCGTTCACAACCACCGCCTATTACTGCCTGATCGCGCATCTCGAAGGCCGGTTTGGCGTCCACTATGCCGAGGGCGGCATGGGCGCGCTCGTGCGGGGTATGGTGCGAGTGCTGGAAGCGGCCGGCGGCGAAGTGCGCTGCAATGCCGAAGTCAGCCGTATCCTGACGGAAGGGGGACGTGCCTCGGGCGTCGAACTCGCCTCGGGAGAGCGGATCGAGGCCGATGCCGTCGTCTCGAACGCCGACCCGGCCTGGACTTATGGGCGCCTGCTCGGCCACCTGCCGCGCAAGCGCTGGACAGACCGGAAAATCGAGAAGTCCGATTACTCGATGGGCCTGTTCGTCTGGTATTTCGGCACGAAACGGCGATTTGAGGATGTCGGCCACCATACGATCCTGATGGGGCCGCGCTATCGCGGGCTGCTGGATGACATCTTCCAGAATCATTCGCTCGCGGAGGATTGCAGCCTTTATCTCCACCGCCCCACCGCGAGCGATCCCGGCCTGGCGCCCGATGGCTGCGACACGTTTTATGTGCTGAGCCCCGTGCCAAACCTTGCCTCCGGCGATGACTGGTCAACGCTCGGCGAAGCCTACCGCGCCAAGGTCCAGAAACGCCTTGAAGAAACGGTGCTGCCTGGCCTCGGCGCAGAGATCGTGACATCGCATTTCGTCACACCAGCCGATTTTGAATCGCGCTATCTCTCGCATCTCGGCGCCGGCTTCTCGCTGGAACCTAAACTGTTCCAGAGCGCCTGGTTCCGCCCGCACAACAAGAGCGAGGAGGTTGAAGGCCTTTACCTCACCGGCGCCGGAACCCACCCGGGCGCAGGCCTGCCGGGTGTGCTGTCGTCAGCAAAGATCGTCGCTGATCTTCTGCCGGAGGCGGCAGATTACCGCGCGGCGGCCAGAACCTCCGTATCCTGAAGAACAGCATCAGCGGCCAGCATCCCGGAAATCATCGCCATCGGCACGCCCGCGCCCGGATGACATCCGCCGCCTGCGAGGTATAGCCCCTTCAGGCGGCTGCGCGCGCCCGGCCTGCGAAAGCTGTCAAACGGCCCGTGATTGGCCGCGCCATAGAGCGCACCTCCCGTCGCCGGAAAGGCCGCGTGGAAATCTGCAGGCGTGGTCACTTTCGCTGTCTTCGTATCCATACGGACAAAAAGGCCGTGGCGCGCCAGTTGCTGGCAAACCCATTCCGCAAAGCCGGGGTGCGCGAGGTCTGCCCCGGCAACGTCCCCCGTCGCGGGCGCATTGACGAGGCAGAACAATCGCTCCGCCCCTTCGGGATTGCCCGCCCGCCGGTCTTCGGCGCAGATATAGATTGTGGGGGAATCTCTTATCTCGCGCCGCCTGAAAATTGCATTGAATTCATCGGGATAGTCATCGCCAAACAGCACCGTATGGTAATCCAGAGGAAATCCGGATGTCTGTCCCACAGCGCAAAGCGTAACCGCCGCGAGCGAGCGCCGCGCCGCTGGCAGGGCAGGAACAGCGCCCGATACTTCCGTCCCCAGAAGGCCAGAGGCAATCGCCTGTGGGTCGCCATTGAACACGACAGCGCCCCCGATCAATGTCTCACCAGACGCGAAGCGGACGCCCCGTGCCTCGCCGCCATCGACCAGGATTTCCGAAACCTCAGACTGCGGACGAAACACGGCGCCCTGCTGCTCTGCCCCCTTCAGCAGCGCTGCCGCAAGTGCCGGCATCCCGCCCTCCACCAGCCAGACGCCGTCCTGCTCCACATGTGCAATCACTTTCAGGGTTGCGGGCGCGAGGTAGGGCGAGGAGCCGACATAGGTCGCATACCGCGCAAACAGCTGGATCAGGCGCGGGTCCCTGAAATATCGCCTCAGGTCGGCGGCAAGGCTCAGGAAGGGCGAGGTGGCGAGGATCGCCTGCGGGCGGTGCCAGCCGATGCGCCCCATCAGGCCAATCGGCCCGGTCTTCGGCGCCGTCATGAAACTTTCCTTCAGGATGTCATGCGTCTCCGCCGCTGCGCGCGCAAAGCGCAGGAAGCTGTCGGCCTCGCGCGACCCGAATGCCTCTGCGATCGCCGCCGCCGAGGCCTCTGCCTCTGCAAACAGGTCCAGCCGCGTCCCGTCCAGCCAGCCATGGCGGGCAAGGCGCGGCGCGCGCGTCATCTGAAGCTCCGCCTCCGGATCAAGCCCGCCCTCGCGCAGCAACAGGTCCACCACCCAGCGCATTGTGCACACGGTCGGCCCGTTGGAAATGAGCTGCCCGCCAACCTCCACCTGGCGCATCTTCCCGCCCGGCCGCGCAAACCGGTCGGCCAGCGTCACGCGCTTTCCGGCGCGCGCCAGCCGGATCGCCGCCGCCAGCCCCCCGGCGCCCGCGCCGATTATGATCACATGGTCGCGCATCCCGCTTGCGAATGTCGGCCTGACAGGGCTTAATGTCAAACCATGTGGACAATGGCAGATCCGGCCCCTTCAGACCTGCGCGCGGCAGAGCCAGACCTGGCGGATTGCGCGCGCATCATCCGTGAAGGCTCGAAGAGCTTCCACGCCGCCTCGCTCCTCCTGCCGCAGGATGTGCGCGCCGCCGCCCGCGCGCTCTATGCCTTCTGCCGCATCGCGGATGACAAGGTCGATGACGGCGCCGATCCCACAAAGGCGCTCGCCCAGCTGCATCAGCGCCTTGATGCGGCCTATGCGGGCAAGCCCTGGGATAATGCGGTGGACCGGGCTTTCGCCTGGGTCGTCGCTGTGCACGCCATCCCGAAGGCGGTCCCTGCCGCCCTGCTGGAAGGCTTCGCCTGGGATGCCGAAGGGCGCCGCTATGCCTCGCTGGACGATCTTGCGGCCTATGGCGTGCGCGTCGCCGGAACAGTCGGTGTCATGATGGCGCTGGTGATGGGCGTGCGTTCGCCGGAGGCACTCGCCCGCGCCATCGACCTCGGCATCGCTATGCAGCTGACCAATATTGCGCGCGATATCGGCGAGGATGCGCGCCATGCCCGCTGTTACCTGCCGCAGGACTGGCTGCTCGAAGCAGGCGTCACCGAAGCCTCCATCGCCAAGG
>NZ_JBKBXW010000032.1:8992-36559 GCF_046313735.1 Hyphomonas sp. | reverse complement strand
GACCTGACCCATCCGATGGCCTACTGGATGCGGGAATTCTGAGTCGACATTCGCAAGGAATTCCCCTTTCTGTGCCGCGAACCAATGAGGATATGCCCCTGATGAGACGTCTTGCCGGCAATTTGCTGCTCGCTTCCGCCCTGATCCTGATGACTGCCTGCGCGCCGGACCCGGTGCCGGCCCCGACCGAATTACCCCCGCCGGACGCCGCTGCCATCCAGGCCGACATGGCCTTCCTCGCCTCCGATGAGCTGGAAGGCCGCGAAGCCGGCACCGTCGGCTATGACATTGCGGCCGACTATGTCGCCGAGCGGTTTGCCGAGATCGGGCTGAAGCCGGCAGGCGACAATGGCACGTTTTTCCAGGAAATCCGGTTCCTGCGCTCTGTGCGCGCACCGGAAGGGCGGCGCGTTGAGATCACCCGCGCCGATGGCAGCGCGGTTCCCTTTGTTGAGAACAGTGACTTTGCCATGGGCGGCTCGCTGCGCGGCGTGGCGGCGGATGTGACGGGCGAGGCCGTGTTCGTCGGCTTCGGCATCGTGGCGCCGGACCTTGGCCGCGATGACTATGCGGGCCTCGATGTGGCCGGCAAGGTCGTCGTGATGCTGTCGGGCACGCCGAAAGGCATCCAGACCGAGGAACGCGCCTATTACGGCACGCAGAAACTCGCCAATGCCTCGCAGCGCGGGGCGATTGGCGTGCTGCAGATCGAGACGCCGACCTCGCGGGAGATCTACCCCTTCGAGCGCCTGATCCGCGAAGGGCGGCTGGATTCGGCCGCGATGACCTGGATCGGCGCGGACGGGACGGGCTTCAGCCGCGCGCCGAACATCCTCGCCGCCGCCAGCGTGCGCATGGACAGCGCCGCCCGGCTGTTTGACGGCGCGCCGGTCAGCTTTGCAGACATTATCGCTACAGCCGAAGCCGAGGGCGGCCCGGTGACCGGCTTCCCCCTGCCGCTGACCGTTCGCATGGCGCAGGCTTCGCAGCATGACGAAGTGACCTCCTCCAATGTCATCGGCATGATCGAGGGCTCCGACCCTGTGCTGAAGAATGAGGTGATCGTGCTGACCGCGCACCTCGACCATATCGGCATCACGCGCGGCCTTGAGGGCGACGAGATAAACAATGGCGCGCTCGATAATGCCAGCGGCACAGCAACGCTGATCGACGCCGCGCGGATGCTGAAGAACGGCCCGCCCCTGCGCCGCTCGGTGATGTTCATTGCGCTGACAGCGGAGGAAAAAGGCCTGCTCGGCGCGCAATACTTTGTCGAGAACCCGACCGTCGCGCGCGAGCGGATCGTGGCGAACGTCAATCTCGACATGCCGATCCTGACCTATCCCTTCACGGACCTGGTCGTGTTCGGCGGCCAGCGCTCGACCATCATCGAAGCGGTGGAAGTGGCGGCGGCCTCTATGGGCATCGCGCTCAGCCCGGACCCGGTGCCCGATCAGGGCCTGTTCACGCGTTCGGACCATTTCCGGTTCGTGGAAGGCGGCATCCCGTCCGTCTACCTGATCCCCGGCTGGCAGAATGGCGGCGCCGAGGAATTCGCGCGCCACATGACTACGAATTACCACCGCCCGACCGATGACATGAACAACAGCATCGACTTCGAGGCCGCCGCAAGGTTTGCCGAGGTGAAGGCGCGCCTGACCCTCGAACTCGCCAACAAGGATGCCAGCCCGATGTGGCGCCAAGGCGATTTCTTCGCCCGCCAGTTCGGCGGCCCCGTGGAGCCCTGATCCGGCTACAGGTTGCGGCGCGGTTTCCCTTGCGTCCCGGATAGACGCCGGGCGCGGGGCCGTTAATTTCCGGCGCAAAGTCAGACTGGCCGCTCTGTGGCCGCCAGTGCCGGAGGATTTACGCCCATGCACCCCTGCCATCACGCGAAGACCCAGCCCGACAAGCCCGCCATCATCATGTCGGGCTCGGGCGAGACGATCACCTTCGCCCAGCTCGACGAACGCTCCAACCGGATCGCCCATGCCCTGCGCGCGGCGGGCTGCAATCCCGGCGACACGATCGCGATCTTTGCCGAGAATTCGCCGCGCTATTTCGAGATCTGCTGGGCGGCGCAGCGTTCGGGGCTCTATTATGTGTGCGTCTCCTCGCGCCTGACAGCGCCGGAGGTCACCTACATCCTTGAAGACTCCGGCGCGAAACTGCTGATCGCAGGCGCCAGCAAGGCGGGCGTGGCGGCAGAAGCGGCCAAGGCCGCCGGCGTGTCTGCGCTCTGGTCCATTGACGGGGCGGCGGATGGTTTCACCGAGATGACGGCGCATATCGCCGGCTTCCCGGCAACGCCGGTGGCGGATGAAATGGCCGGCACGGACATGCTCTATTCCTCGGGCACCACGGGCCGCCCGAAGGGCATCCGCCCGCTGCTGGAACGCGGCCTGCCGATTGATGGCGACAATGTGCTGATGCAGATCGCCAAGCTGATGTCCGGCGCCAGTGATCAGTCGGTCTATCTTTCGCCGGCCCCGCTCTATCATGCGGCCCCGCTGCGCTGGTGCATGACGTTCACGCGCTTCGGCTCGACACTGGTCGTGATGGAGAAGTTCGATCCCGAGGATTTCCTGAAGGCAGTCGAAAGTTACAAGGTGACGCACACCCAGGTCGTGCCGACCATGTTCGTGAAGATGCTGAAACTGCCGGAAGACGTGCGGAAGAAGTACGACGTTTCCTCTATGAAGTTCGCAATCCATGCGGCCGCGCCCTGCCCTGTGCCGGTGAAGGAACAGATGATCGGCTGGTGGGGCCCCATCATTGACGAGTATTATGCCGGCTCTGAAGGCAACGGCATGACCTATGTGAAGAGCCCCGACTGGCTGACGCATAAGGGTACGGTCGGGCGCGCCATCTTTGGCACGGTGCATATCTGCGACGAGGAGGGCAATGAAGTGCCGGTCGGCGAGGAAGGCCAGGTCTATTTCTCCGGCACGCCGACACCGAGCTATCACAACGACCCGGAAAAGAACAAAGCCGCCCTCAACCCCAAGCATGCGGACTGGTCGACCCTGGGTGATGTTGGCAAGCTGGACGAGGATGGCTTCCTCTACCTCACCGACCGCAAGGCGTTCATGATCATCTCCGGCGGCGTGAACATCTACCCGCAGGAGACCGAGAACGTGCTGATCACCCATCCGAAAGTGGCCGATGTGGCCGTGATCGGCGTGCCGGATGAGGAGTTCGGCGAAGCGGTGAAAGCGGTTGTCCAGCCGATGCCGGGCATTGCGCATTCTGAGGAACTCGCCGCCGAGCTGATGGCTTTCTGCCAGGCCAACCTCTCAAAGCTCAAATGCCCGAAGAGCATCGACTTTGACCCCGAACTGCCCCGCCACCCGACCGGCAAGCTCTACAAGCGCCTGATCCGCGACCGCTACTGGGGCAACAAGAACAGCCGCATCGTCTGATCCGGAAAGGCCTTGCGCCTTGTCTCCGCCTCGCCCACCCTCTGCCGCAACAAGAAGCGGCTGAGGGAGGGCGCGCATGATCCGCGCTGAGGATTTTCCTGCAGGTTTTGTCTGGGGCGCATCGACCGCGTCTTATCAGATCGAGGGCGCACATGATGTGGATGGGCGCGGTCCGTCCATCTGGGACGCGTTCAGCGCCGAGCCCGGCCGGGTGAAGAATGGCGATACGGGTAATATCGCGTGCGACCATTACCATCGCTACCGCGAAGACGTGGCACTGATGCGGACGGCAAACTTCTCCGCCTATCGCTTTTCGGTGTCGTGGAGCCGGGTGCTGCCGGAGGGGCGCGGCGCAGCGAATGCGGCAGGCCTCGATTTCTATGACCGGCTGACCGACGAGCTCCTTGCGCAGGGCATCGAGCCATGGCTGTGCCTCTATCACTGGGACCTGCCGCTGGCGCTGCATGAGGCAGGGCTCGGCTGGACCAGCCGGGAGATCGTGCCCCTGTTTGCGGACTATGCGGGCCTGCTGGCACAGCTTCTGGGCGACCGGGTTGCGCGCTGGGCGACGTTCAATGAACCGAACATGTTCACGATGCTGGGCCATGGCGCGGGCGTCCATGCGCCGGGCTTGCGGGGGCGTGAAACCTGGCTGGATGCGGTGCATCATGTGAACCTTGCCCATGGCGCGGCGGTGCGGCGCCTGCGGGCGGAGCTTCCCGCCGGTAGCCTGATCGGGTCGGTCCCGAACCTTCAACCGGCAGTCCCGGCCACGGATAGCGGCGCCGACCGCGAGGCCGCCGCGCGGATGGACGCTGTGATGAACCGGGCGACCGCAGACCCGGTCTTCCTCGGCAAATATGATCCGCTGACCCGCGAGTGGATGGGCGACCGGATCCGGCCGGGTGACGAGGAAGCGATTTACGCTCCGCTCGACTGGCTCGGCCTCAATCATTACTCGCCGCAATATGCGAGCGCGCACCCCAATTCCTGGGGCTTCCGCATGGCCGATCCGCCAGAGGGCGCCGAGACGACGCTGATGGGCTGGCATGTGAAGCCGGAGGCGTTCCGGGACGTGCTGATCGAAACTTCGGAGCGCTACCGGCTGCCGGTCTATGTCACCGAGAATGGCATGGCGGATGATGGGGAGCCGGATGCGGCCGGCGAAGTCAATGATGCCGGGCGCATCCATTATCTCGAACGTTATCTCGGCGCCGTGCTGGACGCGCGCGCCGGCGGGGCCGATGTGCGCGGCTATCTCGTCTGGTCAATGCTCGACAATTTCGAATGGGCGATGGGCTATGGGCCGCGCTTCGGCATCGTGCATGTCGATTACCAGACGCTCCGGCGCACGCCGAAGGCTTCGTATCACTGGCTCGCGGCCCTCGCCGGGGGCAGCGCGGTATCCGGCCCCTAGAGCAACCAACTGCCCGGATTGGCAATCGGCTGGCCAGCCGAAAGCGCCTGCATGCCCTGAACGACGCGGATGATGTACCACACCACGGCCGCAAGCATGATAAGGACGCCGATCACCACGATGGCCAGGATGAGTCCAATGACCATGTACAGGAAGAATTTCCAGAAGATGTTGATCTGGTTGTTGTAGTGGGACTCAAGGACTGAATTGCCCTTGCCCTTGGCGAGATAGGCCATGATCACGCCAACGATCCCGGTGATGCCGACGACCAGGCTCACCAGATAGAGAATGTAGATCAGGTTGGCATTGCCCTGCGTATTAGGGTCAACGGAAATTTGTGTCTGATCGCTCATCGAAAAGGTCTCCTGTTTAAGCCCTGCGCTTCCCCCTTAAAGGGTAGAAATTCGATTCTGTCGATTCGGCTTTACGTTCCGGCAGCCTTGCGGTGGCAGCGGGTCCACGGCACAAGAACGTTACAAAGTCCAAGAAATCTGGAGGATACAAATGGCTGATCCGCGCAAAATTCCCTATGCTGACCTTGAAAGCCTCGTTGGCCAGGAAGTGGGCGTCTCTGACTGGCACCTGATCGACCAGGCGCGCATCAACCTGTTCGCCGATGCAACCGGCGACCATCAGTGGATCCATGTGAACGAGGAAATGGCGAAGCAGATGATGGGTTCCACCATCGCGCATGGCTTCCTGACCCTGTCGCTGATCCCGATGCTGGGCGCCGAAGTCCTGCGCGTCGAAGGCGTCACGCGCGGCATCAATTACGGCTCGGACAAGGTCCGTTTCACCAATATGGTGCCGGTGAACTCCAAGGTCCGCCTGCGCCAGAAATGCCTCGCCGTGGAAGCCAAATCCGGCGGCAAGCAGATGAAGATGGAATGTACCATCGAGATCGAAGGCAAGGACCGCCCGGCCTGCGTGGCTGAGACGATCACCGTTCTTTACGGATAATCTCCGGTTCCACCTGCAGATCGCCCGTGTTACCGAATGGTGACTCAGGTTCGCGGGAGGGATGCATGACCAGTGGATATTTCCGGCCAGTGCTGATGGCTGCACTGGCCGTTTTTTTGACGGTCAGCATGACCGGTGCGCCGGTATCTGCCTCCACCCCTCAGCCGCCGGACTTCGGCAATGACAGCGGCGACTTCGTCAATGACGGGGAGTGCGATGATCCGCGCTTTGCCGGCGAAGGTGCGACGACTGCCGGATCGCCCGGCACGGATGCGAGCGACTGCCGCGCCCTGTGGACGGCTGGCGCCATCGTCCTGCGGGCCGAGTTGAATGCCGGGGCCCCTGCGCCGGATTTCGGCGATGACAGCGGCGATTTCGTCAATGACGGCGATTGCGATGACTCCCGCTTCGAGGGCTACCGCACCACCACGGCCGGCCAGCCCGCCACCGATGCGAGTGATTGCCGCAAGCTCTGGCAGGATGGGCTGATCAGCCTGCGCCGCAGTCTCAATGAAGGCATGCCCCGGCCTGACTTTGGCGATGACAGCGGCGAGTATACCAATGATGGCGAGTGCGATGATCCGCGCTTCGAAGGCGAGGGCACGACGACGGCCGGTGAACCCGGCACCGATGCCACCGATTGCGCCGCGTTGTGGGATGCGGGGCTGATTGCCCCGCGCAGGCCGTTGAATAAAGGCCTCGAAGCGCCCGATTTCGGGGATGATTCGGGGCGGTTCACGGAAGATGGCGAATGCGATGATCCGCGGTTCCAAGGGCCGGGCGCCAGTTCGGTGGGCGAACCTGGCACTGACGCGTCCGACTGCGCAGCGGCTTGGGCCGCAGGCACCATCACGATCGATCCTGATTTCGACCCGGAGGCCGCCGCACGTGCCCGGGAAGTGATCGTCGCCGGCGGTATCGATTTTGGCGACAACACCAGCACCTGGGCAAATGACGGCGAGTGCGACGATCCACGGTTTGAAGGCCCCGGCACCTCCGGGCTGAGCCAGCTGCGCACAGATGCAAGTGATTGCCTCGCCGCCTGGGAAGCCGGTAAGGCGGTGCTGCGCGCTCCGGTCAATGCGGGTCTTCCCCTGCCGGATTTCGGCGATGATAGCGGCTCCTTTGTCAATGATGGTGAGTGTGATGATCCACGCTTCGAGGGCTCCGCAACCACCACGGCCGGACAGCCGGGCACCGATGCCTCGGATTGCCGCTTTCTGTGGGACCTGGGCCTGATCAAGCCGCGCACCCGGCTGAATGACGGCCAGGTCGCGCCCGACTTCGGGGACGACAGCGGGCAATACGCCAGGGATGGCGAGTGCGACGACACGCGGTTCACGGGTCCCGGCACCAGCGGGGTGGGCGAGCCCGGCACGGATGCTACCGACTGCGCGGCCGCGTGGGAGCTCGGCACGATCCAGCTGGACAGCGAGGTCGGGATCGGCCTGCCCGGACGGCGGATGTCCACCGGAAGCGGATTTGCCATCTCAGCCGCCGGTCATGTGCTCACTAACGCGCATGTCGTGGAAGGATGCGCCGCCCTGCGCAGCCCGATGTTCGGCGAGCTGACCCTTATTGCCACACATGAAGACTATGACCTGGCGCTGCTGAAGGCCTCGTCGCCGACTGCGACCTTTGCTTCGATCAGCAGCGCGCCTTCGCCGCGCCTCGGCGAGTCGATCGTTGTCGCCGGCTTCCCGCAGACGGATTTCTTCGGCAAGCAAAGCGTGACGATCACGACCGGCACGGTATCCTCGCGGACCGGATGGGGTGACAATCCCAACGAGTTCCAGATGTCCGCGCCCATTCACAAGGGCAACAGCGGCGGCCCCGTCTTCAACATGAAGGCAGAGATTGTCGGCGTTTCGTCGAACGGCGTGAACGAGATGGTGATGCTGGAACGGGCCCAGGAGCTGCCGCAGAATATAAATTTTGCGGTCAGCCTGCGCGCCATCAATGAGTTCGTTGCAACCCACAAGGTTCCGGTGACCCGTTCATCGACGGTCAATGTCGAAAGCCTGGCGGATGTTGCGGAATTCGCCGAGGGGCTAACCGGCTTCATCGAATGCATCAGCGCGCCGGTGGCGCCGCTGTCGGCTGAAGACCTCGCCCGCCGCCCGCCGATAAGCTCGATCGATTTCGGGCGTGATTCCGGCGAATGGACCGATGATGGCGAGTGCGATGACCGCCGCTTCACCGGGCCGGGCGGAAGCTCTTTCGGTGATATCGGGACTGATGCCAGCGACTGCCGCCGGGCCTGGCTCGCCGGCACGATCATGCTGGCGCCGGATTTTGACCCCGCCCTTGGCGCGCCGGCGCTCGCCATCGTAACCTATGAGGGCATCGAGTTCGGCGACAATTCCGGCCGCTGGGCGGATGATGGCGAGTGCGATGATCCGCGCTTCCAGGGACGGGGCGCCTCGGATGTCGGCCGGATCGGCACCGACGGCAATGATTGCCTTGCCGCCTGGAAAGCTGGCACGGTGACGCTTCGCCCTTCGATGAATGAGGGCCAGCCACGGCCCGACTTCGGCGATGACAGCGGGCAATATGTGCTGGACGGGGAATGCGACGACCCCCGCTTCGAAGGCCAATTCACGACAACGCTTGGGGAGGCCCGCACGGATGCCTCTGACTGCCGCTCGCTCTGGGATGCCGGACTGATTACCCTAAGGTGACGCGGGCGGCAGCGCGCGGGCGCGCCGTTTGCGCGAGGCAAGCAAGCGCCTATATCTGCCGTCAAGCAGGAGAGCCGTGACATGGCAAAGGCAAGAATCGAACGCACCGACCGGGAATGGCGCGAAATTCTCACCGAAGAGGAATTTCGTGTCGGCGTGAAAGAAGGCACGGAGCGCGCCTTCACGCCCGGAAACTACAATGACGAGAAGCGCGCCGGAGTCTATCATTGCAAAGGCTGCGGCAGCCCGCTCTGGTCTTCCGATCACAAGTTCGATTCCGGAACCGGCTGGCCGAGCTTCTGGCAGCCTGTGTCTCCTGATGCCGTTGCGACCAAGACCGACTTCAAGATGATCTATCCGCGCACGGAATGCCACTGCGCGACCTGCGGCCTGCATATGGGACACGTCTTCAAGGATGGCCCGCCACCAACCGGAGAGCGCTGGTGCATCAACGGCGTGGTGCTGGATTTCCGCCTGGCCGAGTGAAGCCTCCATATCGTCCGTACAGGAAGTTCCTGATTGCCAAGAACCGGTCTGCAGGCGTAGCATGGAGTATGGCTTGGCCATCATCCTCTGAGCTGCCTCTGCCTCTGGATGCACTTATCCCAGAGGCATGAGGGGAGTATATTCATGTTGAACAAACTTATCGGCGCCACAGCCATGTGCGCGCTGCTGGCGGTGGGCGCCGTGGCGCAGGACTTCTCCGGCGAAGCGGGACAGGAAGTCGAGCTTGAGGCTGGCTTCGTTCCAGATCCCTATGCGCTGACCCTGGTTGCAGGCGGCAGCGAGCAGGCGGAAAGCACTGTTGAAGACTGCGCTGGCTGGGTCGCCAATGCCCCGGATGTCCGGCTGGTTTACACCGCAGGCGAATATCCGCTGTATTTCTTCACCGACTCCCGGGCCGACACCACCCTCCTGATCAACGATCCGGAAGGCAACTGGCACTGCGACGATGATGGCAGCTACGATCTCAACGCCCTGATCTCGTTTGAAAAGCCCGCCTCCGGCCAGTATGATATCTGGGTCGGCACCGTGGGCGAGGACGAATATCCGCGCGCGACGCTCTACATCTCGGAAGCCCATACCGAATGACCATTCCGGCGGCGGGGAAATGCCCCCGCCGCCCCTTCCGCCTGTCAGCACTGGACAAACCGGCTGTGGCTCCGCACAAAGCGGGATCGCATTTCGCGGAGTTTTCCATGCGCCTCGTAAACCGGCTGGCCGCCCTTGCCGCCGCCTCAACCCTGCTGACCGGATGCCTCAACGTGACACCAGACCCTACCGCTTCCTCCCTGGCAGCGGCGCCCGCCGCAGCCGCGCTCGCACCGCCGGTTGCCCCGCGCATCGATCATGAAATCACACAGGTCGGCCGCACACGGAACGACCCCTATAACTGGCTGAAGGATGACAACTGGCAGGAGGTCATGCGCGACCCGTCGCTTCTGCGCGCCGACATCCGCGATTACCTGCTGGCCGAGAACGCCTACACCAAGACCCTGTTGGAACAGCCGACGACCGCGCTGCGCGAGGAACTCTTCACCGAGATGCGCGGACGAATCAAGGAAGACGACAGCTCGGTACCGGCGATTGATGGTCCGTATTCCTATTATACGCGCTACCGCGAAGGCGGCGAATACGCGATCTTCGCGCGCCGCGCCGCCGCTGACGCATTCAATGCCGATGCTCCCGAGACCATCATCCTCGACGGCGATGCCCTCGGCGCAGGGCAGGACTATTTCGCCTTCGGCGATATCGAAGTCTCCCCGGATCACGCATATGTCGCCTATGGCACGGACACCAAGGGCAGCGAATCCTATGAAATCCGTGTGAAGAATATCGAGACCGGCGCGGATGCAGGCATTGTCATCGAGAATGCCTATGGCCCGATGGAATGGAGCGCGACCGGCAAGGCGATCTTCTGGGTCCTCCGCGATGAAAATGGCCGGCCGAGCGCGGTCTACCAGCGGATGCTGGCAACCGGCGAGGACACGCTTGTCTATGAAGAGCCCGATCCCGCCTTCTTCGTCACCATCGGCACGACCGAGAGCGAGGAAATGATCCTGATCCATACAGCCGGGCACACCACGTCGGAAGTGCATTGGTTCCCGTCGGATGAACTCAATCCTACCCTGCGCATGGTGGCGCCGCGCCAGACGGACAATGAATACTCCGTGAGCCACTGGAACGGCGAATTCTACATCCTGACCAATTATGGCGATGCGGTCGACTTCCAGCTGATGCGCGCGCCGCTCAGCGCCACATCCCGCGAGGAATGGCAACCTGTCATCCCGCATCGTCCGGGTACGCTGCTTCTCGAAACCCATGCGCAGAAGGACTATCTCGCCGTCATGGAGCGCGAGAACGGCCTGCCGCGCATCGTGCTGCATTCCCGCGCCGATGGCAGCTCTCATGCCATCAGTTTTGATGAAGCGGCCTATTCGCTCGGGCTCGACGCCGGCTATGAATTCGATGTGCCGGTGCTGCGCTTCGGCTACGCCTCGCCCGCAACGCCCGACCAGGTGTTCGACTATGACCTCGTGACCCGCGAGAAGACCCTGCGCAAGACGCGCGAAGTGCCCTCGGGCCACGATCCGGCGGACTATGTCGTGGAGCGTATCCTCGTTCCGTCCTGGGACGGCGCGGAAGTGCCCGTGACGATCCTCCGTCACCGGACGACGCCGAAGGATGGCTCGGCGCCACTCCTGCTCTATGGCTATGGCTCCTATGGCATCACCATGCCGGCAGACTTCCGCACCGGACGTCTCAGCCTCGTCGATCGCGGCTTCATCTATGCCATTGCGCATGTCCGCGGCAGCATGGCGAAGGGATACCAGTGGTATCTCGATGGTAAGCTCGAGAAGAAGACCAATACGTTCGAGGACTATATTGCTGTCGGCAATTACCTCGCCTCGAACGGATATACCTCGCGTGGGCGCATTGTCGGCCATGGCGGCTCGGCAGGCGGCCTGTTGATGGGCGCTGCGGCCAATATGGACCCGGAACTCTTCGCCGGCATCATCGCGGCTGTGCCCTTTGTCGATGTGCTCAACACGATGTCGGATGAGAGCCTGCCGCTGACTCCGCCGGAATGGCCGGAATGGGGTAATCCGCTCACGGATGAAGCGGCCTATGACACGATCCTCGCCTACAGCCCCTACGATCAGGTCACAAACCAGCCTTACCCTGCGATGCTGATCACGGGCGGCGTCTCGGACCCCCGCGTCACCTATTGGGAACCTGCAAAATGGGCCGCGAAACTGCGCCATGAAGCCCCCGGCGGCGGCCCCTACTTCCTGCGCATCAACATGGACGCCGGCCATGGCGGCGCTTCGGGGCGCTGGGAAAGCCTCCGGGAGACGGCGATCGACTTCGCCTTCGCGCTGGCGGCAGTCGGCAAGGCGGGGGACGTCCAACTCGCGCGCCCGGAAGCAGGCGCGGGCACCGGCGATTGATCTACGCGCTCGACTGCGAGTTCAACGGTTTCGGGGGCGAGCTGATCAGTCTCGCCCTCGCCGGGGAACTGGGTGAACTCTACCTCGCCCGGCCCGAAGCTGAGCTGAACTCACTGGTCCTCGATCCCTGGGTCGAGGACCATGTTCTGCCATACCTCAACGTCGAAGGGGCGCGCCCGGCCCTCCTGCCGCTGGCCCGTTTCGGCCGGGCCATACAGTCTTTCCTGACCGAGGATGCCGCGCCGGTCATCATCGCCGACTGGCCCGAAGACCTGATGCACCTGATGCAATGCCTGATCCTTGCGCCCGGACAGATGGTGCGGATTCCGGACCTGTCGCTCCAGCTGATGCAGGTTTCGGCCTACCCCACCCATGTTCAGGATGCCGTCCAGCACAACGCCTTGTGGGATGCGAGGGCACTGCGTCAGGCGGTGATGTCGATGTCAGCGGGGTGAAATGGTCGGAGCGAGAGGATTCGAACCTCCGACCCCTAGTCCCCCAGACTAGTGCGCTAACCGGGCTGCGCCACGCTCCGACCGAACGCGCTGTATAGGCAAAGCCCCCCGCGCTCGCAACGGCTTATTGCGGTGCCTATGCGCGGCGGCGGCGCAGGGCGTCGAGGCGGTATTTGACGTCTTCGAGGCCATTCAGGGCGCCGTTCAGCCGTTCGCGGTTCTCCTCGGGCAGGCCGGCGCCGAAGGCCCGCGCGACGGTTTCCTGCAGCGCACGGGCGGGGCCGATACCCGGCAGCGGCACGGGCGCCAGCACCGCCTCGCCCCGCAGGACCGCGTCAACGCCCTGCCCGGCCAGAACGGCCTTTGCGCCGGCGAGCGTCATGCCCTGCTCATGCACCAGCAGGCGGATCGCCTTCAGCGCGGCCATATCCCGGGGCGTGTAGAGGCGCCGCCCCCCAGGCCGTTTGGCCGGGGAGACATGCGCCGGAAACCGGCTTTCCCAGTAGCGCAGCACATGCGGCTCCAGGCCCAGTTCAGCGGAGGCTTCGCCGATCGTGCGATAGGCGTCTGGCGATTTCTGGATACGGGCGCGCGCGGATGTCATACAGCCCCCATCCCGCTTCAGTCGCCGCCGACCTGCGACTTGAGCATCGGCGATGGCCGGAAGGTGACCACCCGGCGCGCCGCAATCGGGGCTTCTTCGCCGGTTTTCGGGTTGCGGCCCTCGCGGGCAGCTTTCGAGCGCACGACGAAATTGCCGAACCGCGCCAGCTTCACTTCCTGATCCTGTTCGAGGGCTTCTCCGATCAGATCAAGCGTCCGGTCTAGAAGGTCAGCTGATTCCTGCCGCGTTACACCGACCTCGCGAACGATCGCGTCGGTCACTTCGGCACGTGTCAGAGTATGATTGCTCATCGTGCAGGGCCCGCCTTTGTTGGTAGCCTAGGTGTGCAGTATTAACGAATTCCTAGCGCCTGCGTTAGCTAATTCTTTGTCAGCTTTGGCGATTTGCGCTCAGAGCCGGAACAGGCTGGCGCCCCAGGAGAAGCCGCCCCCCATCGCTTCGGAGAGAATCAGGTCGCCGGGCTTCGCCTTTCCGGTGCGCACCGCATGGTCCAGGGCGAGGGGAATCGACGCCGCAGATGTGTTGGCATGTTCGGTCACCGTGACGATGACCTTCTCCTCCGGAATATCGAGTTTCTTGGCGACCCCGTCCAGGATCCGCTTGTTGGCCTGATGGGGCACGAACCAGTCGATATCCGCAGATGTCAGCCCTGTTTCCTGCAGCACCGCCTCCACAGCGGCGGAAATGTTGGTGACTGCGTGGCGGAAGACCTTGTTGCCTTCCATGCGCACATGGCCAACCGTTCCAGTCGAACTGACGCCCCCGTCAACATAGAGCAGGTCGGACTTGGTGCCGTCGGTGCGCACATGATGGGTGATGATGCCGGCATCTTCCGGTCCGTCCCACTCGACCGATTCCAGCACGACGGCGCCGCCGCCATCGCCGAACAGCACGCAGGTGCCCCGGTCCGACCAGTCGATGATGCGGGTGAAAGTCTCTGCGCCGATGACCAGCGCGCGGCTGAACAGGCCCTGTTTCATCAGCGAATCAGCGGTCGCCAGCGCAAACAGGAAGCCCGAGCAGACCGCCTGCACGTCAAACGCCGCGCCGGGGCCGGTGCCAAGCTTCGCCTGCACAGCCGTTGCCGTCGCCGGAAAGGTCTGGTCAGGCGTGGTCGTCGCCAGCACGATCAGGTCGATGTCAGAGGCGGCCATGCCCGCAGCTTCCAGCGCGCGCGCGGCGGCTTTCGACGCGATGTCCGATGTCATCTCGCCATCGGCGGCGACATGGCGCTTGCGGATGCCGGTGCGCTCCTGGATCCATTCATCGGAGGTCTCGACCATGCGGGCGAGGTCGGCATTGGTCAGCACGCGTTCCGGCAGATAGCTGCCCGTGCCGCGGATGAAAGTGCGCCGTGCCATGGGATTTTCCTCGTTCTTGCCGGGCAGGTCTATTCTGCGGCGAGGTCGCCGGCGCCAACGCGGGCCAGGTTGGCCGCGATCTCACCGCGAAAATTGCTGAGCGCCAGGTCGGCGGCGAGTTCACAGGCGCGGGCAAAGCCGCGCGCATCGGCGCTGCCATGGCTCTTGACGGACACCCCGCCGAGGCCAACGAGGACGCCGCCATTCACATTGCTGGGGTCCATCATGGATTTCAGCCGCTTCAGCCCGTTCATGGCCAGCGCCGCGCCTGCCTTGGAGGCGAGGCTTTCCGTGAACGCCTCGCGCATCCGGGTGGCCAGCATTCGCGCAACGCCTTCACCGGCCTTCAGGGCGACATTGCCTGTGAACCCGTCCGTGACGACCACATCGACGGCGCCGGCGGAAATGTCATCGCCCTCTACAAAGCCGCGATAGTCCATCTTCAGCGGTGAGTTGCGCAGGAGTTCATGCGCCTCACGCACTTCCTCATGGCCCTTCATTTCCTCGGAGCCGATGTTCAAAAGCGCCACGGATGGCCGCTCGATCCCCAGCGTCGCGCGGGCAAACGCCTCGCCCATGATCGCGAAGGAGACGAGCTGTTCAGCGTCCGCCTCGACATTCGCGCCCACATCGAGGACCACCGTGCGGCCCTTCAGCGTCGGCCAGAGGGCGGTCATCGCGGGGCGGTGGACGCCGTCCATCTTGCGCAGGACCAGCATCGAAATCGCCATCAGCGCGCCGGTATTGCCGGCTGAAACCGAGGCATCTGCCGCGCCTTCCTGCACGGCCTGCACCGCATTCCACATCGAGCTGCCCTTGCCCCGGCGCAGCGCCTGGCTGGGCTTCATGTCGCTGGTGATCTTGATGTCTGTATGCCGGATCTCGGCCCGCGCGCTCAGCACCGCATTTGCGGCCAGCAGCGGCTTCAGGAGCGCTTCGTCCCCGTGCAGCAGGGCCCGCGCGCCGGGACGCCCACTCAGGAAGTCCGCGACACCCTCCATGACAATACCGGGCGCGTTGTCGCCGCCCATGGCATCGATCGAAAGCGTTACTGTGGACTGCATGGGGAAATTCGCCGCTCCTGCGGACAACCGGGTATAGCTGCGACGTTTAAGCAGCGCCGCCGGGCAACGCAACGGGCGAGATGCGCTAATAGCGCTCGCGCTGCGGGTGCCTGCATCACCCGCCAGTCCCGCCGAAGGCGAACTGGCCGGCCAGGACCTCGCTGTCCGGCTGGGCCAGCAGGGCGGCGAAAACGCCGGCCAGCGCATCAGACAGACCCGCCTCATGCCCCGGCACACACAGGCCATTCCGGTGCACAATCGCGGCGAGCGCGCCGGAATCCGGCCCATCTGCCTCAGCCAGCGCCGCCACCACCGCCCGGCCGATCCCGGAATGGCCCTCGGCGAGCTTGCGCACCTTGCGGGCAATCGAGGCATCGCCGACGCCTTTTTCCCGGAAGGCGGCGTCAAATCCGTCGAGGATGCGCTGGTTCAGGCGGCTGGACAGCTCTGCGGCGTCCCGGCCGCCAATGCGGGCGAGGCGGGCGATCGCGAGGGCCGAAAACAGGGTCACCAGCCTCGCCCGGCCCTCGAATGTGTCGGGGACGGCGTGCTTCAGATACCAGTCCGGCTCGCGCGCCTGGCGGAATGCCCGTGCGGCGGCTTCGGCCGCTGCAGCCGAAACGGCGGCCCTCCGCCGGAATCCGAGCCCCGAAAATACCATCCGGCCTGTGCTCCCATGCTTGCCAAGCCGGGTTAGCTGTCGCTAGGTCTTCGGTCAAAGACTTAGAGGAGTCCCTGATGCCGCGCCTCGCCCTGATCGCCGCTGGCCTCATCGCTGTCCTGCCCCTGACGGGCTGCATTACGCCGTCGCGGGATTTCCACGGCTATATTGCCGATGAGGTGCAGCCCAATGAAATCAAGCCCGGGGAGGATACCCGCTCGACGGTCCTCGCCCAGCTCGGCTCGCCCTCGACCGAGGGCCTGTTCGACACCAATGTCTGGTTCTACTTCTCCGACATCCAGGAGCGGTTTGCCTTCTACAGGCCGAAGGTCGTGGAACGCCGCATTGTCGGCATCCGTTTCGGCGACGATGATGTCGTCGATGAGGTCGTCGAATACACAGCGGCAGATGGCCAGATCGTCAGCTTCGCCTCGCGCGAGACCCCGACTCGCGGCCGCGAACTCGGCTTCTGGGAGCAGATCTTCGGCACGGTTGGCGCCATGCGCCTGCCCAACACGGATGAGCGCACCCCGGACAACCCGACCGGCCGCCGCTGAGGCGGGCATCGGGACGTCTCGTCCTCTCGCCGTTTCCAGTCATGCGTCACACTCGACGGGCTTGAGCCCGGCTGAGTGCCCATCGCCTACCCTCACCTCATATACCAGCGCCAACGCCGGGAATTGGGCGCTCTGATGGCCGTAGGCCATCGCGCGTGACGAAGGAGCCGTACTTCACGTCTCTCCGGTCCAACAAAAAACCCCGGAGTTGCCTCCGGGGTTTTCTGTTTTGCCCGTCTCCGGACGCTCAGTGTCCGGCAAGGACCGCGAGCATCAGGAGGGCCACGATGTTCGTGATCTTGATCATCGGGTTCACGGCCGGGCCGGCGGTGTCCTTGTAGGGATCGCCGACCGTGTCGCCGGTCACAGCGGCCTTGTGAGCTTCAGAGCCCTTGCCGCCATGATGGCCGTCTTCGATATACTTCTTGGCATTGTCCCAGGCGCCGCCCCCCGACGTCATCGAGATGGCAACGAACAGGCCCGTGACGATCACGCCGAGCAGCATCGCGCCGACCGCCGAGAGCGCCTCAGCCGGCCCGCCGATCACCCAGATCGCGCCGAACAGCACGATGGGTGACAGCACCGGAAGCAGCGACGGCACGATCATTTCCTTGATCGCCGCCTGCGTGAGAATATCCACCGTGCGGCCATAATCCGGCTTCTCGGTACCCTGCATGATGCCGGGCTTCTCGCGGAACTGGCTGCGCACTTCCTCGACCACTGACTGCGCCGCGCGTCCCACCGCCATCATCGACATGCCGCCGAAAAGGAAGGGCAGAAGGCCGCCGAACAGCAAGCCCACCACGACATACGGGTTCGAGATTTCGAAGTTTGCCGAAAGGCCGTAGAAGAAGGTTCCCGGCTGCGCGGTGGCCGCGAAGTATTTGAGATCCTCCGCATACGCCGCAAACAGCACGAGCGCGCCGAGACCGGCCGAGCCGATCGCATAGCCCTTGGTGACCGCCTTGGTGGTGTTGCCAACCGCATCCAGGGCATCGGTCGTCGCGCGGACTTCCGAGGGCAGTTCCGACATTTCGGCAATCCCGCCGGCATTGTCGGTCACCGGGCCGAAGGCATCGAGCGCCACGATGATACCGGCCAGCGCCAGCATCGTCGTCGTGGCAATCGCGATGCCATAGAGGCCGGCGAGATTGTAGGTCAGCAGGATGCCGCCGATGATCGTCAGCGCCGGCAGGGCGGTCGCCTCGAGCGAGACGGCAAGGCCCTGGATGACGTTCGTGCCATGGCCCGACTCAGACGCTTTCGCGACCGAGCGCACCGGGCGGTACTTGGTCTCGGTATAGTAGGCCGTGATCACGACGATCAGCAGCGTCACGAACAGGCCGGCCACACCGCAGAAGAAGAGCTTCCAGCCGGTAATGTCGGCCCAGTCGCCGGTGACCGCATCGCGAAGGCCAAGTGCCTGGCCTGCGCCTTCCATCGTCCCATTCATGCCGCCGGGAAGCACCGTGTGGATCGCCAGCGCCAGGCCGCCGATGGACAGGACACCGGTGACGTTGAGCGCCTTGTAGAGCGCGCCCATGACATCGGTGGAGCCTTTGGAAAGGGTGGCAAAGAAAGTGCCGATGATCGAGGTGACGATACAGACCGCGCCAATCGCGAGCGGCAGGATCATGATTTCAGCAAGATACGGCGCCGAGGCGAAGTAGATACCACCGAGCACCATCGTCGCAACAAGGGTCACGGCATAGGTCTCGAACAGGTCAGCCGCCATGCCCGCGCAGTCGCCGACATTGTCGCCGACGTTATCGGCAATGGTGGCGGGGTTGCGCGGGTCATCCTCCGGGATACCGGCTTCGACCTTGCCGACCATATCGCCGCCGACATCTGCGCCCTTGGTGAAGATGCCGCCGCCGAGGCGCGCAAAGATCGAGATGAGCGAGGCGCCGAAGCCGAGCGCGACGAGCGCGTCGATGATCTGGCGCTTGTCTGCGTCATTCTCGAGGCTGAGCCCCAGCGGGCCGGTCAGCAGTCCGTAATAGCCGACGATGCCCAGCAGCGCGAGGCCGACCACAAGCATCCCTGTCACCGCGCCGGATTTGAACGCCAGCTGCAGGCCCTCATTGAGGCCCTTGCGGGAGGCCTCGGTCGTGCGGACGTTGGCGCGCACGGATACGAGCATCCCGATAAAGCCGGCCGCGCCGGAGAGCACCGCGCCGATGACAAAGCCAAGCGCTGCTTTCCAGGTCAGCGCGAAGACAAGCACGACCGCAACGACGACACCGACAATGCCGATCGTGCGATACTGGCGGTTGAGATAGGCGTTTGCGCCTTCCTGGATTGCCTGGGCGATTTCGAGCATCCGGGCATTGCCGGCCGGTGCCTTCATGATCGACTGGATCTGGACCCAGCCATAGACCACAGACAGGACACCCGCACCGAGTGCGAGATAGAACCACGTCATAGAATTTCCTCCTTGAGCCCCTTTTTGAGCGCGGATCCGGCACAGGCCGGTCCGGTCTTTTCTGTTTTGACTCCACTTGCCTGCCAGCCGCACCGCGAACGCGCAAGATGCCTCGTGCGAGAGGCGACCCGGCTGTCAGGCGTGACGCCCATGCTCAAAGGCGAGTGTTTCCGGCAGGTTAACGGGGGCGTCCTGCCAGCGGGCCGCAAGACCCTGCCCCTTGACCAGAGACCCGATCCGGCTCGCCGGGATACCAGACGCCTCAATCGCGAGGCGGGCTGCCGGCGGCGCCGTGAACAGCAGCTGGTAATCATCCCCCCAGCTCGCGAGATCCACCGCCTGATCAAGGCTTTCGGCCCCGCCGGCGAAGGGCACGGCGCTCAGCTCAATCATGGCGGCAAGGCCCGAGGCGGCGGCGAGCGCGGCAAGGTCGCCCAGCAGGCCATCGGAAATGTCCATCGCGGCGCTCGCCTCACGCGCGAGCAGGGCCGCTGCGGATAGGGGTGGCAGGGATGGGAGGCGCAGGGCCGCCAGCCAGCCTGCTTCGCCCTGCCCGGTCGTTTTCCACAGGTAGCCGCGCCGGGCCGCGCCGATCTCGCCGGTCACCCACACATCATCGCCGGCAGACGCCCCACCCCGGCAAATCGGTGCCGGCCCAAGGCAGGCGCCGGTCAAGGTCAGGGACAGGAACAGTCCTGACGGCGACACGACCGTATCCCCCCCGATCAGGTCGGCGCCCCACTGGCTCAATTCATCCCCCAGCGCAGCGGCAAAGGCGGCGAGTTCCGCTTCGCTGCGTCCTTCAGCCGGCCAGCCAAGGGTCAGCAGCGCCTCGCGCGGCTCAGCGCCGGAAGCCAGAATATCGGACACATTCACCCGCACGAGCTTGCGGGCGATGGTCTCGACGGGATCGTCAGGAAAGAAGTGGACACCCTCCACCATGGCGTCGGTCGTGATGACCACAGGTCCATTGGCGGGGCTCAGCTCTGCTGTGTCGTCCGTCAGCCCGGCCGCACCGGCACTCCTCACCAGCGGCGCGAAATAGCGGCGAATCCAGTCCTTCTCGGCCATCAGCGGCCTCTCGGGCTCAGCTCAGACGCCCTCACGGCCAATTGCATAGAACCGGTCGCGGCGCTGGGCGCGCAGTTCGGCGGGGCTCATGCCTTCCAGTTCGCGCAGGGCTGCATCGAGCGCCTTTGCAGCCGAGGCCATCGCGCGTTGCGGATCGCGGTGCGCGCCGCCGACAGGCTCCTTGACGATGCCGTCTACGATCTTGTGGCGCATCAGGTCCGGCGCGGTGATTCCCATTGCCTCAGCGGCATCCTTGGCCTTGGTCGCATCGCGGTAGAGGATCGAGGCGCACCCCTCCGGCGAGATCACCGAATAGATGGCATATTCCATCATCAGCACCTTGTTGGCCGCCGCAATGCCGATGGCGCCGCCGGACATGCCCTCACCGATGATCAGCGTCACGAACGGCACACCCAGCGAAAGCCCGCGCTGGGTGCCCCGGGCGATGGCCTCGGCCTGCCCGCGCTCCTCCCCGCCCTTGCCGGGATAGGCGCCGGCAGTGTCCGGAAAGCTGATGACCGGCATGTTGAATTTCTCGGCGAGGTCCATCAGGCGCACAGCCTTCCGGTAGCCTTCAGGGTGGGCCATGCCGAAATTATGCTTCAGGCGTTTCTCGGTCGTCCGGCCTTTCTCATGGCCCATGATCACCACCGACCGGCCCTTGAAACGGGCCATGCCGCCGATAATGGCCTCGTCATTGCCGAACACCCGGTCGCCGGCGAGTTCCTCGAAATCCTCGAAGATCGTCGCGATGAAATCGGAAAGATGCGGCCGGTCCGGATGGCGCGCGACCTGCGTGATGCGCCAGGCGTTGAGTTCGGAGTAAATCTGTTTCAGCTGGCGGACCGATTTGGTCTTCAGCTTGGCCAGTTCGTCGCTGATCGCCGGACCATCCTTGCGGGCGGCAAGAGCCTCCAGCTCCGCAATCTTCGCGTCGAGCTCGGCAATCGGTTTTTCGAATTCAAGATAGGTCGCCATGGCGCTTTCCTAGCAATGACCGCCCTTGCCGCCTAGCAGGATTTCAGCAGGCTGCAAGAGTCAGGATCATTAGCAAATTCCCCTGGAAAGAGTGAAAATTACGCGCAAGGGGAGATTCTTCGCCGCCTGATGGCCTAGCCCATCACCTCGCCGAGCATTACCACAGCTGGCAGGATCAACACCCCCAGCAGCACCGGAAACACGAACAGAATCAAGGGCAGCGTCATCTGCGCCGGCAGCGCCATGGCTTTTTCCTCGGCCCGCAGGATCCGCCTCTGGCGCATATCTGCAGAGAACACACGCAGCGTCTGGCCAAGGCTTGTCCCCATTTCTTCGGCCTGCCGCAGCATGGTGGAGAGGGACCCTGCCTCCTCGATGCCCATTCTCTCGGCAAAGGCGCGCCAGGCCATCTTCCGTGTCTTGCCCGCCCTGAGCTCCAGCGACAGCGTGCGCAGATGGCCCGCGATCACGGGATGGCGCAGCTCCAATTCCTCACCGACACGCTGAACGGCAGCGTCAAGGCTGAGCCCCGCCTCCACACAGGCCACCAGCAGGTCCATCATGTCCGGAAACCCGGCCGAGCCCGCAATCCGGCGCTCGGAAATACGGTGGTCGAGGAACTTGCCCGGCGCGGCGAGCCCCGCGAGCACCAGGATGACCGAGATCACCAGCGGCCCGTATTGCGGCAGGCCATCGAGATAGGGCAGCGCGAAGAACAGGCCGATCTGGGGCAGCACGACACAGATGAACCGCGCCGCGAAATAGCGCGAGACCGCGCTTTGCCCGGTAAAGCCGGCATGGGCGAGCTTCGCGCGCACGGCGCTCACCTCCGCCTCATGCGCCGGGACGGCCTGATCGGCAAAGCCCATCATGGCGCGGCCAATCCGGCTCTCCTGCCGCTTCGAAGAAGGTTCCGCCGCGCCCCCTCGCCGCGCCAGCCGGCGTTCGAGATCGCCCGCATCCTGCTGGCCGCGCACAAAGGCCACAATTCCCGGAACGGCCAGTAGCAGGGCCAGCGCGCCGAGCGCGAAGGGGAAGAATGGATGGGCCAGCAGATCGCTCATGACGGGCGCCTCACATCCGGAAATTGATCATGCGGTTCATCACGAAATTGCCGATCAGCAACCAGACAAAGAGGCCCGAGAAGCCATACTTGATCAGCGGATCATGCCAGACGCGGCCATAGAATTCCGGCCGCATCAGGTGGATGCCTGCCATGACCACAAAGGGCGCCGCCGTGAGGATCATCGCGGAGGCGCGCCCTTCGGCGGAGGCCGCGCGCACTTTGAGGCGCATCGTCTGGCGCTCGCGAATGGTGGTCGTGTTCGCCTTCAGCAATTCAGTCAGGTTGCCGCCGGTCTTCTCCTGCAGGCGCACTGTCGCGGCGAAGAGCTCCACATCCGGGTCGCCGGCCCGTTCGGCCATCCGCTGCACGGCGTTCGTCAGCGACATGCCATAGGATACCTCGTCCGCTGCCATGCCGAATTCCGTGCCGATGGGGTCGGGCATTTCCCGCGCCACAAGGCCCACGGCGGTTGCCACCGGATGGCCCGCCTCAAGGCTGCGGCAGACGATCTGCAGCGCATCCGGCAACTGGCCGGCGAGCTTCTTCGCCCGGGCGGCCGCAAAATGCCGGAGCACCAGCAACGGCCCAGCGACCAGCACGAGCGGGAACGCGATGACAGCGGCAATCCATCCGCCAAGATACACATAGGCCGCACCAGACGCCGCCGCCGCCCCGACAGCCGCCATCAGCGCCCAGCGCACCGGCTGATACTTCAGGCCGGAGCGGACGATCAGCTGGTTCAGCCATTTCAGCGACATCGCAAGATTGCCCTGCAGGTCGAGCCCACGGCTCTTGCGCAGCTCGATCATGGCCTCCGAATGGCTCTCGAAACGCTCCTTGAACTGCAGCCGCCGGTTCACGATCCTCTGTGTACGCACCTGCGTGATGAGGCCGAGGACGGACTGGACGGCGAGCACGACCGCCCCGAGCGCCATGACCGCCGGGACGATCAGGCGCTGGTCAAATCCCGCAAGATCAAGCCATCCGGGCACGGCCGGCCTCCCTTGTCAGAACCGGCTGGACGGGTCGAACAGGCCCGCCGGCATGAACACGCCCTTGCGTTCCATCTCGTCCAGGAATTTCGGCCTGAGGCCGGTGGCTGCAAAATGTCCCTGCACCTTGCCTTCCGGCGAAGTACCGGTGCGCTCAAACCGGAAGATTTCCTGAAGCTGCACGACGGATCCCTCCATTCCGGTGATCTCCGCGATCGAGACAACCTTCCTCGAACCATCGGACAGGCGCGTTGCCTGAACGATGAAGTTCACCGCCGAAGCAATCTGCCCACGGATCGCCTCTTCAGAGATTTTCATGCCGCCCATCATCACCATCTGCTCAAGCCGTGTCAGGGCATCGCGCGGATTGTTCGCGTGGATGGTCGCCATCGAACCTTCATGGCCGGTATTCATGGCCTGCAGCATGTCAAAGGCTTCTTCCGAGCGCACTTCGCCCAGGATCACGCGGTCCGGCCGCATACGGAGGGCGTTCTTCACCAGCTCCCGCTGGCGGATCTCGCCCTTGCCCTCGATGTTCGGCGGGCGCGTTTCCATCCGGGCGACATGGGGTTGTTGCAGCTGAAGCTCGGCGGCATCCTCAATGGTGATCAGGCGTTCGTCCGGGCTGATGGCCGCTGACAGGGCATTGAGCAGCGTCGTCTTGCCGGAGCCTGTGCCGCCGGAAATGACGGTCGAGGCCCGGCATTTGACAGCGCCAAGAATGAAATCTGCCACCGGCTTCGGGATAGCGCCAAACTCCACCAGCTTGCCCATCGTCAACGGCGATTTCGAAAACTTCCGGATCGACACCAGCGGCCCGTCAATCGCAATCGGCGCCACCGCCGCATTGACCCGGCTGCCATCGAGAAGCCGCGCATCGACCAGCGGCTGGCTCTCATCCACCCGGCGGCCGACGGCCGCGACAATGCGCTGGACGATCCGCAGCAGATGATCATTGTCCGCAAACCGAACCGGCGCAAGCTGCAGCTTTCCCCGCCGCTCGACATACACCTGGTTACAGCCATTGATCAGGATGTCGGCGATGGAATCGTCCTTGAGCAGAGGTTCGATAGGGCCGAGGCCCGTCATCTCATCCATCACGGCATCGGCAAACGAGGCTTCCTCGGCTGCCGACAGGGCCATCTCCTCCTTGCGGATGATCTCCGAAATGATGCCGCGCACGCGGCGCCGCATCGTTTCATCATCCATCTTGTCAAGCGCCGAGAGGTCCAGCTCATCAATCAGCTTGGCATGAATGCGCAGTTTTGCATCCAGCAGGTCGAAGCCTTCCGCCTCTGGCGCGGCGCGGACCGAAGCAGGCTTCGCCGGTTGCACGGCGATTGCCGGGGAAGCCGCCGGTGTCTTGGGGGCCGCGCCTGAAAAGCTGAACCGGCTCACCGCGCCGCCCTCCTGCGCGCCTGATCCTTACCCTGACGGCTCAGGAGGGTCTCCGGCGCAAACTTCAGCACCAGCCTGTCAATATCGGAAACGAGCGGGCTCTTCGGCTTCACATCCGCAATCGGCTTTCCGAGATTGACGGCCGTGCGCGCCGCATCCCAATCGGATGTCACAGTCACGTCGATCTTCCGGTCGATTGCGACTTCTGCTTTGTCGACCGCGAAGCCGGCGCGGAACTTCTTCTTCGGGAACATGCGGTTCAGCACCAGCCGGGCAGGCGTTCCGTTGCGGCGCAGCGCATCCACATCCCGGCACATATCCGCGGCAGCGTGAAGGCTCGGCACAGTCAGTTCACTGACGATGATCGCCTGGTCTACCGCAGACAGCACAGCCTTCGTCCACGGCATCATATGCCGGGGCATATCCACCAGCACGACCTCGAATGCCCCGCAGGTGACTTCCAGAAGGTGCAGGATCGCCGCTTCCGTGGCAATTGCGTCCGCATCCGGATTGCGTGGAGAGGCAATGATCGAGACACCATCCTCATGCTGCCAGCACCAGGCCGCTAGCAGACGCGCATCGAGCCTTTCCGGCGCAGCCGACAAGGCCTTGAGGTCAAGCTTCGGTATCGCTTCCAGAAAAGACGCTGTCATCCCGTCTGCAAGGTTCAGGTCAACGAGGCAGACCTTGCCGGGCCCGAGCGCCCGCGCCAGCGCAAAGGCGCTCTCGATCGCTATGGTCGACACCCCCGCCCCGCCAACCGCGCCCCTGAAAGCCCAGCAGATGGAACCCGTCCGCTCATCCGCTATCGGAGGGCTTGCTTCCGCAAGTCGCTGGAAGACCGCCGCGACCTCTCCGGCGCTGGCAGAAACAGGAAGGATATCGCTGGCATCAATCTTCATCAGCGCCCGGACCATGTGAGCGGGCAGCTGATCAGAGAGGACCACAACCTGGCTGGACGGTCGCTCCACGGCGAGGAGTAGCAACAAATGGTCCCATCCCGGCTGCCCCTGCTCGATCAGAACCACGCCGCCGCCATATTGAAGCACGATCTCAGGGGGCTGCAAGGCGGACAGGTCTGAAAGCCGGCCGCTGACCGGCGCAAGGCGCTGCAACGTCTCTGCACTCGCAAGCGCAGCCAGCGCCTCGATCTGCTGAATTCCGGCAGTGGAGGGCGCAGCTTCTGCCCGGAGCGGCTGCGCGCTCATGGCGTCCCTCCATTTGCCGTCTGAGCTTCAGCAGAGCGCACCGCGCGGCCTTCATTCAGCGCCCGCACGGCTTTCGCCGCCTGCACGCCGGAGCTTCCCTCTACCTGTTTCGAGTTCGGCAGGTTTACGTCGCGCACGGACTGTTCGGCGATATTCTGCCGTGTCGCCGCGCCAAGAACGAACTGGTCCTGTGCATCAATGCTTGCACATCCCGCGAGCAGCCCGGCAAGGCTTGCGAGCACGAGGAGGCGGAGCTGTGTGGATACATCTTTCATGGGATGACTTTCTCAGTTCACGGCGTTTTTGCGGAGGTCAGGCCAAACAGGAACAGCTCCGACTCGGAAGGCACCGGAACCGCATCAATGGGCGAAGCCAGCATTGCGGGGTGCGAGGCCGGCTGGACAAGGCGCGGCGTGACAATGATCACAAGCTCGGTTTCATTCTGCTGGTAGCGGCGCGAGGAGAAGAGCGACCCAAGCACCGGCACATTGCCGAGCCAGGGCGTCTGGCGCACATCATTCGCGCTGCTGTTCTGAAGAAGGCCCGCAACGGCAAAGGCCTGCCCGTCATGCAATTCAACCGTGGTATCCGCCCGGCGTACGGAGATGCCGGGAATTTCGATCGAGGCGGCGCGAATACCATTCGCCCGGTCAATCGCTGAAACTTCCGGCCGCACACGGAGGTTCACGAGGCCGTCGCCCAGAACGGTGGGGGTAAACTCGAGGCTGACCCCGAATTTCTTGAACTCGATGGTGATCTCGCCGTCGCGCTGCCCGACCGGGATCGGGAACTCGCCGCCAGCCAGGAAACTTGCCGTGTCGCCAGACAGCGCCACCAGGTTCGGTTCCGCCAGTGTACGGATGACTCCCTTCTGTTCCAGCAGGCGCAGCGTTACATCGATGTTCTCGTTGCCGATATTCGTGAAGATCGCCAGCGTCTTCTCCGCGAGGCCCGAGATGGTGCTGCCCTCGCTCAGCATCGCAGCATTATTGCCGGTGATCGAATTGCCGAAGCCAGCCTCGCGGACTGCGCTGCGCGAGGCTTCGAGGAAGCGGACTTCAAGCAGCACCTGCTGGCTCTGGCCCACCGTCAGCCCATTGGCGACGCCGCCCGGGACATGCCGCTCCGCAAGCTGCAGCGCCATCTCCGCCGCCGCCGCCGTCGTCACCCTTCCATCGAGGAATACCCCATCATGCACGGGCCAGACGTCAATGGATTCTCCAGGCAAGAGCCGCCCGAGATCTGCGCGCAGATCTTCGAGGCCAAGGCGCACATCCACTTCGATCAGGTCGGTGATCGCGCCGGCCGCATCATAGACCAGCACCATCGTCGAGCCCGGATTCTTGCCGCGCAGGAAGAAGGACCGGTTGGACGTCGCCATCGCCTCGGCAATCTGTGGATCGGCCACGACAATCGTTGCGAAGGCGCGGTCTGCCTCGATCACGGCGGACTTGCCGCGGCGCAGTTCCACACGTTCGGCGCCCTGCGGCGCGGTCCGCACACTCCAGGCCTGCGCAGCGGGCGCTGCAACGCCAATCAGGACCGAGATCATCAGGATCTGGACGAGTTTGTGCATCAGTTTTCTCCCCCGGCAAGTTCAGACGTCTGGACAGCTGCCGGCGCCGGCGGCGCAATCGGCGTCGTCACGGCAAGATCTTCAGCGCCATTGATGACACGCACAGTCGTGGTTGTCGGTGCGCGGCGCACCGGCACCCGTGTCTGCGGCCGTGGCGGCGGGTGCTCCGCGGACCGGCCGACCAAGAAAAGAGGCGCA
>NZ_JBKBXW010000032.1:0-8982 GCF_046313735.1 Hyphomonas sp. | reverse complement strand
CCCCCGGCCCCCGGGGTGGGCGGCGGGGGCGGCGGCGCCGCCGCTTCCGTCCGTACCATGACATCCGGCACATCTTCATTGCGGCTGATCAGGGCGAGCGCCAGCGCGCCGCGCCGGTTCGCCGCGCCCAGCAGCAGCGCATCTTCCGGCGTCACTTCCAGCGTCACCGTGCTCGACAGGCGCGCGCCTTCAAGGTCCGGCGCGAAGGTCTGGTCAACGGCGAGAACTTTGACTGATTTCAGGACGGCGCGGGCCACCAGTTTGCCAGATGTCCGGCTGTCGCCTTCAAGATAGCCCGACTGCGCGCGCTGATCGTCAAACTCGTTCACATCCACCCGGTCCCCCGGCAGGATGAAGCCCGCCACACCGGTATCATTCTGCACGACAATCGACACAGCCCGCATCCCGGGCGTGATGTTCGCCGCAAGGATCAGCATGGCGCCGTCCAGGCTGACTTTTTCCTCGAGGATCGGCTCGCCCGGAAAGATCGTGCCGCGCGCCAGCGCCCGCTGCCCGGCTGGAAGCCCGCTTGTGAGGGCGCCCGGCGGCAGCGCCTTCTCAGGCCATTCAACGCTGCGCACCATGCCGGGTTCAATCGCCTGCCCTGCCTCGATCCGGGCCGCCGCCACGATCACCTGGCTCATCTGGATGACCGGCGCCGCAGGCGCGGCGTTCGCTTCCGGCGCGCGCTCCGACATGAACTCACGCCCGAAGAAAACAGCGCCGGCCCCAAGGATGAGCGACAGCCCGAGGCTGATCAGGGGAAGTGCTTTCATGTCCTACGCCCTCGCTGCGCACCGCTGCGGGCGATGCGTCCAGTGAAAGGCATACTCATCACCCGATAAAGCGGGCTGAAGGGAACGCGGTTAATCTCATCCGGGTGCGGAAGATGAGATTAACCATGACGCGCGCTGATCACGCACCATGATCCGGAAAGTTGACCCTCAACAGCCGGGCCGCCTGCGGATGTCTTCAAGGGGCAGCGGTGCTGCCTGAGAGGATTTCGGCGAACTGCGCCGCATCCACATTCCCGCCCGTGACAAGAATGCCGACACGCTTGCCCTGCATCTCCGCAGGCACGCCCGTCAGCGCGGCCGCGAGCGCGGCTGCCCCACCCGGCTCCGCCACGATCTTCAGGTACCGGAAGGCCATCCGCATCGCATGGGCGACCTCTTCATCCTTGACCGTCAACCCGCCCGACAGCAGCCGCCGGCCGAGCGCAAAGGTCAGCCGGCCCGGCTCCGGCGTCAGGATCGCATCGCAGATGGACCGCGTGCCCGGCGCATTGCCCAGCACTGCGCCTGCCGCGAGCGAGCGCGCCCAGTCGTCATGCCCTTCCGGCTCCGCCGTCCATATCCGCGTGGAAGGCGAGAGCCGCTCGAAGGCAAGCGCAACGCCCGTGATAAGCCCACCGCCCCCGGTGCAGCAGATCAGGTGATCCAGCGGCTTGCCCATCGCCTCGGCCTGCCGCGCAAATTCGAGGCCGGCCGTGCCCTGCCCGGCAATAATGTCGAAATCATCATAGCTCGGCACGACCACTGCGCCGCGCTCGGCAGCGAGGCGCGCGGAAATCTCTTCCCGGCTCTCACGGTGGCGGTCATAGAGGTGGACCTCGCCGCCATCGGCGCGCACGCCGTCCACCTTCACCTTCGGGGCATCGGACGGCATAACGATCAGCGCCGGCATCCCCAGCAGCCGCGCGGCCCGCGCAACGCCCTGTGCGTGATTGCCGGACGAGAAGGCGACCACCCCGGCCCGGCGCCCGGAATCCGGGATCTGCGCCAGACGGTTCATCGCGCCCCGTATCTTGAAGCTGCCGGTCACCTGCAGGCATTCGGCCTTGACCAGCAGCTGCGCGCCTGCGGCGGCGTCCAGCGCCTCATGGCCGAGCACCGGCGTCTCGCGCACAACGCCTTCCTGCCGCCCGGCGGCGGCCACAACATCCTCGAAAGCCGGTAAGGTCAGGGTCTCGCTCATGCCCCGCTCATGCCGGAGGAATGCGGACTGGTAAACAGGGCTTTCCCGCTCAGCCCTCGCGCCGCTCGCAATCCCGGCCCGGCTTGTTGCTTGCCAGAATGGACAGGCTGGCGAGCGAGACGAGCGCCGCGAGCGCCCAGATGCCAAGGCGGCTGCCATCACCGCCGCTCAGCATCGTGGTTACAAAGGCAAGGACGGCGAACGCGGCTGCAATCGCGATGAAAAGAGCGATGGAGCTGCGCGCACACATGGAGCACCTCCGGTCTGTGCAGCCGGCGCAGATCATGAATGCGCCCGGCCACCCTGCTGGATTTTAGATACAATGAGGGAGGAGGCAAGACAAATGGCGCGAGTGACGGGGCTCGAACCCGCGACCTCCGGCGTGACAGGCCGGCACTCTAACCGACTGAGCTACACCCGCGCATCTGGCACCCCTGAGCGGGGCGAAGCGTCTCCTTAATCAAGCGGGCGGGGCGGGTCAAGCACTCAAGATCAGGCATCTGCAGGCCCGTTCACATTCCCGTGCATGCCGCCTGCCGCCCCGCTGCGCCACCGTTTCTTGCCGCGATTGCCATGCACAGGACACATTCCGGCCCCATGTGCTATTCGCTAGGAATCACAGCGGATTCGACACGATGACGACCAAACGTATCGCCCTGATCAGTGCAGCCATTGCCGGTCTCCTGATCGCCGCGCTGCTCACCGTGCCCTTCCTGGTGCCCAAGAGCGTTTACCGCGCGCAGATCGAGCGGGCCGCCACCCAGGCGCTGCAGCGCGACGTAGTCCTGTCCGGCGATGTGCGCCTGTCGGTGTTCCCGCAGATCGCAGCCAGCGTCGGCGGCGTGACCGTTGCCAATCCGCAAGGGTTTGACGGGCCCTACATGATTCAGGCCGGGGAGCTGCGCGGCTCGGTCCGGCTGCTGCCGCTGCTCTCCGGCCGTGTCGAGGTACGCGAACTCGCCTTCGTCGATGCCTCCGTCTCTCTCCAGCGGCTGGAGGATGGCAGCACAAACTGGGTGTTCGGCGACCCGGCCCCGCCGGCAGAGCGCCCCCCCGCGCCCGCGCCGTCCGAGACACCGGCAGCGCCCCGCAGCTTCAATGGCGGGGTCGAGCAGGCACGCCTGACCAACGCGATGCTGGCCTACCGCGACGCGCAGACGGGGGAATATTATGAACTGCGCGACCTGAACCTGCAGGCCTCGATGCCGGCGCCGAATTCGCCGTTCCGCATCCGCGCCAAGGGGATTTTCCAGGCGAACCCATTCGAGCTGAGCGCCAATATCGAAACGCTCGACGCGCTGCTCGGCAACAAGCCGGCGGACATCCGCGCCGAGCTTGAGACGGCCTTTGCGAAGGTCCGCTATGATGGCAGCGTCACCCTCGGCGACGTGCCGCTTCTGGACGGCACATTCAATGCCTCCTCACAGGCCCTGCCCGCCCTTGCCGCGCTGACCGGGGCCGACATTCCCTACGATCTCGCCAAGCTGGGCAGGATCAACCTCGAGGGCGCCGTGTCGGGCCCCGCCGACCAGCTGCGCATCGACATCCGCCGCCTGACCCAGACCTCCGACCTGATGCGCACTTCGTTCAATGGCGATGTGCTGCTCGGCGAGGAACCGTCCATTGACGGCAAGCTTACCCTTGATGTCCCGAATCTCGCCGCCCTTGCCCAGTTCGCGGCGCTTGAGATGCCGCTGAACCTCGCCCCGCTCGGCCGGGGAGACATCGCCGCCAGCATCACCGGCTCGCTGCTGGCGCCGGGACTGACCTTCGAGAAACTGAACGTCAAGGGCAGCCTGATTGATGCCGGCTATACCGGCACAGTCACGCTCGGCGAGGTGCCGGCGCTGGCGGGCCGGTTCAGCTTCCGCAGCAACCGGATGGGCGAACTCGCCCGCCAGCTCGGCCTCGACCTGCCCGCCGCCGCTGCGCTGGAGCGGGTCGACCTGTCGGCCATCATCACTGGCCCGGCAGATGCCCTCGCCCTCAGCAATCTCGACTTCAAACATGAGGGCAGCCTCCTGAAGGCCGCCTATACCGGCTCGGCCAGCCTCGGCGGCGACGGCGCCCTGAACGGCCAGATGTCGGCTTCCAGCGCGAAGCTGCGCAACCTGCTCGCGGCAGCAGATGTGGCCCTCGAGCCCGGCAGTACCCTGCAGACCTTCGATGCCAGCGCAGCCGTTCAAGGCAGCTTCACTCAGCTCACCTTCTCCAATCTGGACCTGAAGCTCGACAAGATAAGCGCCCGGGGAACGGCCGGCCTCGACCTCACCGGCGAACGGCCGAAGCTGACCGGGCGGCTCGACATGGGCGCGCTGGACCTGTCGCCCTTCCTGGCGCCCGCCGACCAGGCACCAAAACAGCCCCAGCCCCTCGAAGCCTGGAGCAAGGACAAGCTCGATCTTGCAGGCCTCACCGCCGCCGATGCCGACCTGCAGATCACCACCTCCCGCCTCACCCTCGGCAGCGTGGTCCTGACCGATGCCGCGCTGACTGCCGCGCTCGACAATGGCCGCCTGCAGGCAGACCTCTCGCGCTTCACAGCCTTCGGCGGGCGCTGGGCCGGCCAGCTCAGCGTTGACGCCTCACAGCCGGTGCCGGCCTTTGCCTTCAATATGGACGGCAGCAGCGTTGCGATTTCCTCCCTTCTCGGCACCCTCGCCGGCTTCGACCGGCTGACGGGAACCGGCGCCTTCAAGGTGGACGCGACGGCGCGCGGCACCTCGATCGACGAGATCATCCGGGGCCTGAATGGCAATCTCTCGACCAACCTGAATGAGGGCGCCCTGAAGGGCCTGAACGTCACCCAGCTCGTGCGCAGCGCCCAGTCGCTCCAGCAGGCGGTGACCACCGGCAACTACTCCCAGCTCGATTTCCGGGGCGTCCTGTCACCTGCTGCGGAGACCGAATTCACGAGCTTCAATACCGTGCTCTCCATGCGCAACGGTGTTGCGAATGTGGATATCCTGAAACTCCTGAACCCGGTCCTTGGCGTCGATGGCACGGGGCGGATCGACCTTGGCGGCCAGTCACTCGACATCAAGCTCGCCACCGCTATCGACCGGACCGGCCAGGGCCAGGGCGCCACCCTGCAACTCGCCGGAATTCCGGTCCCGGTGCAGATTTCCGGCAACTGGAATGCGCTGCGCGTCACGCCGGACTTCTCCGGCGTGCAATCCGCCCTGCAGGCCGAGCTGGCCGGGCGGCTGCAGCAGGAGATCACAGGCCGGACGGGCGATGTCGCGGGCTCGATCATCGGCGGCATCATCGGGGGCGGCCAGCCTCAAGCGCCGACACAAACGCCGGACTCACCGGACGGCACAGAGACCCCAGCAACCCCGCCGCGCTCCCCGCAAAGCCAGATCGAAGACGCTGCCGAACGGGCCGCACGCGAGGCGCTTGGCAATCTCCTTGGGCGGAGGCCTCCCGCCCAGCAGCCCGCCCCCCAGCCGGCCCAGCCTGCGGAAACACAGCCAGAGCCGGAAGGCGAATAGGCCGGCGCCTAACCCGTCTTTGAGCGGACGGTATCCTGAACCAGCCGGGGCCCGGCCGGCCAGCTGGACAGGGGCTCTGAACGCACCACCGGCGCCTCCATGAACGGCGTCACCTCGATCAGGTGTGTCAGCTGGTCCAGCGGCAGCGCGCGGCTGATGAAGAAGCCCTGAAGCTCCTCGCAGCCCATATCTCGCAGGAACTCTGCCTGGTAGAGTGTCTCGACGCCTTCTGCCGTGCAGCGCATGCCGAGCGACTTGGCAAGATTGACGGTCGCCATCGTGATCGCCTGAGAATCCGTGCGCGATTCCATATCGCTGACGAATTGCCGGTCGATCTTGATCCGGTCGAACGGAAAGGCGCGCAGCAGGCTAAGCGAGGAATAGCCCGTTCCGAAATCATCCAGAGCGATGCTGATGCCAAGATCGCGCAGCTGGTGCAGCCGGCGCAGCGTCGCGCCCGTATTGCTCATCAGCGCGGTCTCGGTGATCTCAAGTTCCAGCCGGGCCGGATCGACGCCGCTGGCTGCAATCGCATTGATGATGGTCGTTACCAGCGTCACCGAATGGATCTGCAGCGGCGAAATGTTGATCGACAGGCGCAAATGTTCCGGCATCCTTGCGGCTTCCGCCAGCGCCGCCCGGATGACCCATTCGCCCATCCGCGTGATCAGGCCGTTTTCCTCGGCATGTTCGATGAACTCGCCCGGATAGACGATGCCGCGCTGCGGATGTTCCCAGCGCACCAGCGCTTCACAGGCCACCACCTTGTGGCTGCTTGCATGAACAACAGGCTGGAAATAGACCCGCAGCTCGCCTTCTTCGAGCGCGCGCTGGAATTCCTCGCGGATCTCCTGGCGCACACGCGCTCGCTCCTCCAGCTCGGCGGAGAACATGCACCATTTCGCCTTGCCGAGATGCTTCGCCTGGTAAAGCGCAAGATCGGCATGGGTCATCATCACGCGCGGCTCCGGCACAGACGCCTCGAAAATCCGTACACCGATGGATGCCGAACAGGTCGCGCTGGAGCCCCAGATATTATACGGCCGGCTCATCTCGGTCGCGAGATGGTCCAGGAAGGTCTCCAACGCGTCCTCCGATGGCCGCTCGACGATCAGCGCAAACTCGTCGCCGCCAAGGCGCGCCATGAAATCATCCGGCTGGCACAGCGCTTTCAGCCGCCCGGAGACCTGCCGGAGAAGCTCGTCCCCCGCCGGGTGACCGAGCGTATCGTTGACCCATTTGAAGTTATCGAGATCCATCAGCAGCAATGCCTTGCAGGCCGCCGGGTTCACCCGCTGCTCGAAAGCTTCGCGCACCTTGTCCTGCGCGGTCATGCGGTTGGCGAGACCCGTGAGGCTGTCAAAATGCGCCATGCGGGCGATTCGGTCCTCAATCTCCTTGGACTCGGTGATATCCGCCGCAACCCCGCGGAAGCCCTGGAACAGGCCATTCTCGAATACCGGCTTGCCGGTCACCGACCACCAGCAGCCCGCCCCGTTTTCGTCGGTCGTGCGCACAGCTAGATCCCGGAACGCAGCGTGCGCGGCAAGCGCGTCTTCCAGCGCGTCCTTCGCGTCTCCGGATTCGAACATCGACAGGAATTGCTCCCCCGCCGGCATTCGCCCACCGGAAACCGCCGAAATCTGGCTGTCGCCTTCAAAAGCAAGCGGAAGGGGCTGCAACACGCCGTGGCTGTCGGTCTGCCAGAGCCAGTCCGAAGCGCTCTCCTCGAAATCGCGCAGCAACAAGCCGATGAGCTGGTGCTGTTCCTGGATCGCGGCCTCGCCGAGATACTGCTCGACAAACTGCCGGTGAGTCCATTTGACCGCCACTACCAGCAGCATCAGGTAGAAGATCGTCAGGATAGAGATCATCATGTAATTGCTGCCGGGCTGGAATTGCAGCGCGACCGCCATGCCGAGTCCGGTCGGCACAATGAAGCTGTAGGCCGCCTTCGGGATCCGCGACAGCAGGAACCCGCCCGCGAACATCATGCCCGCCACAATGATGCCCATCAACATATGCCCGTGCGGGTCGCCGCCGATATGGGCGATCACCGGCCCGGTGCCCCAGAGGACACCGTTCATCACCGAGCAGTGCACATAATCGCGGATCGCGCGGCGGTTGTTGCGTTTTTCGGGCGGGGATTTTTGGAAGCTGATATGCTTGTTCAGCGCCGCCCAGTTCACCGCCAGGCCAACACCCGCCCAGACCAGCAAAAGCTCCATCGGCGCCGCCTGGATGAACAATCCGACGACCGCCACGATATTGATGATGTTGGACAACAGGATGATGCTGGTGATACGCGCCATCGACGCCATCTGCTGGGCCTGCAGGCCGGCAACGCGGCTCTCCGGCACAGCCGCCTCGGAAAACCACCAATCAGATCTTTCTGTGCGGAGGCGTTGCTTCATCGGCATTACACAGCGATCCCGTCTTCATTCGTTTTTTCGAACTTGAGAAGCCGAACACGGTCCGCCTGCTGATGGAGCGTTCGCGTACAGGCGTCATCCTTCATTGCAGAATCCGCAATAATCAACCCACACGCTTCCAGACGGCAGGGTTTGCTGATCAGGAAACCTTGCAGGTCATTGCATCCAAGATCCCGGAGGAAGTCCGCCTGAAAATCGGTCTCAACACCCTCTGCCACTGTCCGCAAGCCCATCAGCCGCGCCAGCGTCAGAACCGATTCAATAATCGCGCGGTTTTCAATATCGCTCTCGTTCTCAAGCCCGCGCACAAAGTTCTGGTCAATCTTGATCTTGTTGAACGGAAACATCTTCAGATAGGTGAGCGAGGAATAGCCCGTACCAAAATCATCAAGGGAAATGGAAAAGCCGAAATCTCGCAGCTGCTTCAACCGCTCGAGCACCGCGCCGGTGTCAGACATCAAGGCCGATTCGGTTATTTCAAGATCGATACGCTTCGGATCAACGCGGTTGGTCGCTGCCGCATTTATCAACGTAGAGACCAGCTGCGGCGAGTTCATCTGGAGCGGAGAGATGTTGATTGCCATCTTGATGGCTTCCGGCAATCGCGCCGCAGCAGCCACGGCTGTACGAATGATCCACTCCCCAATGCCGACAATCGTTCCGTTCTCCTCGGCAATGCTGATGAATTCCGATGGCGGGATCGTGCCGTAGACAGAGTGTTCCCACCGAAGCAGCGCCTCGAAGCCTACCAGCTGCCGGCTGTGTGCATCCACCTGGGGCTGATAGACGAGTTGCAATTCATGCCTTGAAAGTGCCTCCCGGATATCGGAATCGATCCGCAACTTGGTATCAGCCTCCAGCTCCAGCGCACGTGAAAACATCGCCCAACCGCCCCGCCCCAGACGGCGCGCCTCGTGCAAGGCGAGATCGGCCTGTTTCAGAACGGTGCGCACATCCCCTGACGACGCATCGATGCTCTGCCCCCAACAAACTGGATCGTTTCGGCTTGGAGTTTCCGGTATCCTGGAACCTGGCTGGGAGGAGACAGAAGGATGCGAGCATCGAAGTTCACGGACGCG
>NZ_JBKBXW010000031.1:0-38804 GCF_046313735.1 Hyphomonas sp. | reverse complement strand
CCGCGCGCTGAGCGCGTCGAACCCCGGCTCGGCGGAGGCGAAGCGGGATGTGAGCGTCTCGCTGGAGAAGCTCGGCGATGGGGCGATGCAGGCGGGTGACCTTGCGGCGGCGCAGTCTGCCTATGCGGAGGGGCTTGAGCTTCGCCGCGCCCTCAGCGAGTCCAATCCCGGCTCGGCGCAGGCGAAGCGGGATGTGAGCCTCTCGCTGAACAAGCTCGGCGATGCTGCGATGCAAGCGGGTGACCTTGCGGGGGCGAAGTCCGCCTATGCGGAGGGGCTTGAGCTTCGCCGCGCCCTGAGCGCGTCCAATCCCGGCTCGGCGCAGGCGAAGCGGGATGTGAGCCTCTCGCTGGAGAGGCTCGGCGATGTGGCGGTTCAGGCGGGGGACCTGGAGGGCGCGAAGGCGGCCTATGCGGAGGGGCTTGAGCTTCGCCGCGCGCTGAGCGCGTCGAACCCTGGCTCGGCGGAGGCGAAGCGGGATGTGAGCATCTCGCTGGAGAGGCTCGGCGATGTGGCGGTTCAGGCGGGGGACCTTGCGGGCGCGAAGGCGGCCTATGCGGAGGGGCTTGAGCTTCGCCGCGCGCTGAGCGCGTCCAATCCCGGCTCAGCGCAGGCGAAGCGGGATGTTATTGTCTCACTGTGGAAACTCGCCAATCTCACCGGCGACAAGGCCTTCTGGCGCGAAGCCCTGCCCATTGTCGAAGACATGGCCGCCAAAGGCCAACTCGCCCCGGTGGATGCCCCAATGCTCGACCGCATCCGCCAGCAGGCCGCAGACTAAGCGCGCCCCCGCCCCGCCCGCAGCCCCACCGCAGCGCACAGGCAATCCACCCTTGTCATCGGCGGGCCATCGTTTCAGGATGAGGCCTGCCTCAGGGGTGATGCATGACTGGCCTGTTCAAATTCCTTCTCGTCCTGATGCTCGGGGCGGCGGGTCTCGCCGGCGCCTGGTACGTCTTCGCGGACCGCTCGCTGGGCCTGCCCGCGCTCGCACAGCTCACCGATCCCGCGACCTGGCAGGCGCACCTCATCCCGCTCGCCGGCCTCGGCGCCGGCCTCTTCCTGGGGTTCCTCCTTGCGCGGATCATTCCCGGCGGCGCGTCCCGGCGCCGCGCCCGGAAGGCAGACCTCACCGGCCAGCGCGCGGCGGACGCGCTCATCGCGGCGGCGCCGCTGCATATCGGCTATGGCGTGCTCCGCCTCGGCGCCGAGGCGGCCGGCCGGCTCGCCGCCGCGCGCCCCGCTGCCGCCCGCCTGCTGGCTGCAGGACTGTTCGATGAGGGCTTCGCCGCCCTCCGCAAGGCCGCGCGCCGGGGCGGCCGGTCCGCGCCCGGCCTCTGGCGCGACCTCGGCATCGCTGCCTTCCATATCCGGCCGGAGCTGTCACTCGAAGCGCTGCGCCGCGCCGCGCCGGAGATGCAGGGCGATTTCCAGGCCCTGTTCTTCCGCGCCCGGGCCGAGCGGGTGATCGCCGGCGACGCTGCCGCCTCGGACGCAGCCCTCGACGCCGCCTTCCAGCGCGCCCGCAACCGGCGGGACCAGTGCTACGCTCTCCTCTACCGCGCCCAGATGCTCCATGCAGCCGGGCGCAAGGACGCCGCCGAAGCCGCCTTCGCGCAGGCCGCCGCCATCGCGCGCACGCTCGCCGATGGCAACCCGGACACGCTGGAGGCCAAATGGCTGCTCGCCGTCTGCCTCGATCCCGCCGGCTGGCGCGCCCTGATGCAGGGCGATGCCGCCACCGCCCGGTCGATCCTGGCCGAGACCTCCGCCCTGCGCCGGGAGCTGATCGCGCAGGATGCCGAGCGCGATCCCGTCCAGGCCCGGCTCGCCCTCGGCCATATCCTCAGCGGCCTGCACCGGGCCTGCCTGCAGGCCGGCGACCGCGCCGCCGCCCAGGACGCGCTGCGCGAAGTGGTCCACCTGCGCAGGGAGGTTGTCGCCGCCCGCCCGGACGACACCCCGGCCCGGCGCGAGCTTGCCCGCGCCTGCTTTGGCCTCAGCGAGCTGACCGGCGATCACAGGATGCTCGCCGAAGCCCTCGAGCATATCGAGATCTTCGCCGCCACCGCGCCCGGCCTCGCCGGGGACGACGCCAAGCTCGTCCAGCGCATCCGCGCCCGCACGGCCGCCTGAGGCGCCGCCTCACGGAAGGGCTGGGCAGGGACGCTAAGTAAACCTCCGAATGCATCGCGGACCCTGCCGGGTCTAAACTCAGGCTTCCCCAGCCCGGAGCCTGCCCCCATGTCCATCCGCATCTGCATCATCGACGGCCATCCCGATCCGGACGCCGCCCGCCTCATCCATGCCCTCTGCGACGCCTATGCCGAGGGCGCGACCGGCGCCGGCCATATCGTCACCCGCATCAACATCAGTGAGCTGAGCATCTCGCCCCTCAGCGCCGCCGCAGACTTTGAAACGCCCCCGCCGGAGCCCGTCCTGTCGGAGCGCGAGAAGATCCGCGCAGCCGATCATCTTGTCATCGCGTTTCCGCTCTGGCTCGGCGGGATGCCGGCGAAGCTGCGCGCCTTCTTTGAACAGGCCGCACGGGCCGACTTCTTCCTCGGGCGCGGCGCGGGCGATGCCGCCTGGCCGGCCCAGATGATGAAAGGCAAGTCCGCCCGCACAATCATCACCATGGGAATGCCCGGCCTCGTCTACCGGTTCGTCATGGATGCCGGCGCCCTGAAAGCGCTCGAACGCGGCGTGCTCGGCATTTCCGGCTTCATGCCGGTGAACCACACCATCCTCGGCGGGGCAGGGGACATCACCCCCGACACCTTCCGCCGCTGGACCCGCGACCTGAAAGAACTCGGCCGCACCGCCAGCTGAGCCGCCGCCCCGCGCACCCCTCGCGCCCATGTCATTCCGGCGAGAGCCGGATCCCAGCGTTGACGCTTAAGCCCGCAATTGCTGGTGCACATGGTATGCAGGGATGCCACTAAGCCTCCGATTAACCCCGCCCCATTACCGCCACGGAATCGCCCCGAGCCATACAGGCTTTTAACGGATCGCTCCGACCGCTCGGACGTCTCTTGTATGCGCCGGATGAATGCGGCGTGACGAACCCAAGGAGATAGTCCCCATGATCCGCACGACCCTGATTTCCGCTGCTGCCATCGCTGCAGCTGCCCTTTCGGCCCATGCTGGCGAGAAGCCGCTCTTCGCCGACATCGACACCAATTTCGACGGTGTCATCACCCAGGACGAGTTCCTCGCCTATGCCGTGGAATCCGGCAAGCACACGGCTGAGGAAGCCGCTGAGAAGTTCGAGAAAATGGCCGGCGATGACGGTGTCATCACGCTCGAAGAATGGACGGAAGCCATGATCAAGTATGACGAGCGCCAGGCCGAAGGCAGCTCGGACTACTGAGGCCAGAGGCGGGGGTAGCGCCCTTACGCCTCTCGCATCACCCTCCCGTCCGGGTGGCTGCCCCGGGGGCCTGTCTCCGAAAGGAGGCAGGCCTTTCCCGTGTGCGCCCTGCGCAGGCAGGCCCTTCCGATTTCGCCCAGTCCGGTTAGAGGTGAGCGCTGCACCGATCATCAGGCCCGCGCCCACCCCGTGACAGACAACCGCTTCGATTTCATCCGGCTTTTCCTCGCCGCCAGCGTCATGGTCTACCACGCCGTCGCCCTTGGCGCGGCGGTGCCCTTCAGCCAGCTGGAACTCCGCCTCGCCATCCTGGCCGAAATCGCTATCCAGGGCTTCTTCATCGTCTCGGGCCTCCTCGTCGCAAGCTCCCTCGAGCGCTCGAAGACGCTGGGGGACTATACCGGAAAGCGCATCCGCCGGCTCTACCCCGCCTATGCCACCATCATCCTCGTCCCCGCCGCGATCAGCTTCTGGCTGACGCGCGACCTCACCGGCGTCGGCGCCTACCTCGCTGCCAATCTCGTCTTCCTGAATTTCCTCGCGCCGGACCTGCCGGGCCTGTTCGAGGGCCAGCGGTTCACCGCCGTCAATGGCGCGCTCTGGACCTTGAAGATCGAGGTGATGTTCTACATCGCCCTGCCCATCATCCTCTGGGTGCTTGCCCGTTTCGGCCGCCTCTGGTGGATCGGCATTGCGCTCCTCTATGCCGGCGGCGAGCTCTGGGCGTATTTCGTGCCCCGCCTCGTGCCCGGCGGCCTCGGGATAGAGCTGGCCCGCCAGCTGCCCGGCCAGATGGCCTATTTCGCTATGGGCATCGCCCTGTGGAAAGCGCTGCCTCACATCCAGCACCGTTGGGTCCGGCTCGCCCTTGCCGGCACGGGCCTCTTCGGCGCCTCACTGATCCATCCGGACCTTGCCTTCCTGCGCGCCTTCGGGCTTGCCGGCCTCATCGGCGCGCTCGCCTGGGCGCCGGGCTGGAAGCCGAACGCCGCCCGTTTTGGCGATATCAGCTACGGCCTCTACATCACCCATTTCCCGATCCTGCAGGCCCTTGTCGCCGGCGGTTTCGCGGCCAGCCTCGGCTTTCCCGCCTTCATGGCCCTCGGCGCCGGCCTCAGCATCCTGGCCAGCCTCGCCCTGTGGCATCTCGTCGAGCGGCCCGCCTTGCGCCCGTCCAGCCACTATCGCAAGGTCACAGCACAAGCCGGGCGCTGACGCTCGCTGCCCGGCACAACAAGACACCTCAGGGAGCCCGCCATGCGCGATCCGGATTACGACCTCATCACTCTGGAGGCGACGCCCGAAGGCCTTGCCGTCGTCACCCTCAACCGGCCGGACGTTCACAACGCCTTCAATGCCGAGCTGATTGCCGAGCTCACCGACGTCTTCACGATGATCTCCGAGCAGCCCTCCATCCGCATGATGATCCTGCGCGGGGCAGGGCCGTCCTTCTCCGCCGGCGCCGACCTCGCCTGGATGAAGCGCGCCGCCCTCAACAGCCGCGAGGATAATGAGGCTGATGCCCTGCGCCTCGCCGACATGCTCCGCCGGCTGAACGAGATGCCGCAGATGACGCTCGCCCTGGTTCAGGGCGTGGCGATGGGCGGCGGGGCAGGGCTGGTCGCGGCTTGCGATGTCGCCATCGCCCGCGCGGACGCCCAGTTCCGCTTCTCCGAAGTCCGCCTCGGCCTCACCCCGGCCACGATCAGCCCCTTCGTCATCCAGGCCATCGGCCCGCGCATGGCCCGCGCCCTGTTCGTCACCGCCGAAGGCTTCGATGCGGCGTATGCGGAGAAAATCGGCCTCGTCCACTATGTCGCCGAAACCAGCGACCAGATGGCAGAGCTTGAGGAAAAGATCGCCCGGCTCGTCTTCTCTGCCGCCCCCGGCGCCATCGCCGACGCCAAACGCCTCGTGCGCGATGTCGCCGGCCGCAGCCTCGACAATTCCCTCATGCACGACACCGCAAAGCGCATCGCCGCCCGCCGGTCCTCGGAGGAAGGCAAGGAAGGCATCGCCGCCTTCCTCGAAAAGCGCGCGCCCAGCTGGAAAAGCTGACCGGTTATCCCGGCAGGCCGGGACAGTCCCGGCCTCAGCCGCCGTTCAGGCCCGGTATCGTGATGCCCCAGCTTGCCAGCGTATTCCCGACCGCCGCCACCGGGTCTACCCCTGTCAGCCCTTCGATCTGGCCCCGGAAGAAATAGGCGATCACGGCCAGCATGATGATGTAGATGATGAACTGCATCGCCGATTTCAGGATGAAAGCGCCGGCGCTGCCGCCCACAATGCCGATGGCGCCCATGATCAGCGCGCCTTGCACCGGAGAGATCGTCTCCGAGGTAAGCCCCTGATTATATCCGAGATACGCGCCGATCCCGCCGCCGATAACCCCTGTCAGGCTCGCCAGCTTCACGCCTGAATTATACGCCATGGGTGTCCCCTCATGCTGTCCGGCCTGCAGGTTACGCGATTGGACCGGCCCCACAAAGCCCCTAAATTTGCCGCGCTGCACACCCTGCCTCGCCCTGATTGCGCCGTGCGGGCGGCCGAGTTAATCCCGGCCATGACACTGCCAGACTCAAGCCCGCGCCCTGAAACCCGGCCTTCCGCCCGCCTCCTCGCCCGCCTCCATGCTGCCCGCGAAGCCTTCCGTGCCCGCGCGGTCAAAGGCCCGTGGAGCCTCGCCGCCTTCGAATTCCTCGCCTTCGGCATCAAGCAGGCCTGGGCCTGCCTCTTCGGCGGCGCCATGCTCGCGCTCCTGCTCGCCACCCATTTCCTCTACCCCGAAGGCGCGCCGCTGGCGCGCTATGACTTCCTCGTCCTCGCCGCCCTCGCGCTGCAGGCAATGCTCTTGATGACAGGCCTCGAAACCTGGGAAGAGGCCCGAATCATCCTCGTCTTCCACATCGTCGGCACGATCATGGAGCTGTTCAAGACCGCCGCCGGCAGCTGGATCTATCCCGAGCCAAGCCTCCTGCGCATCGGCGATGTCCCGCTCTTCTCCGGCTTCATGTATGCTGCCGTCGGCTCCTATCTCGCCCGCGTCTGGCGCATCTTCGACTTCCGCTTCACCCGTTTCCCGCCGCTCTTGGCGCAGGGGCTGCTCGCCGCCGCCATCTATGTGAACTTCTTCGCCCATCACTGGACGGTGGACATCCGCCTCGCCCTCTTCGCCGCCACCGTGCTGCTCTATGGCCGCTGCCTCGTCTGGTTCCGCCCCGACGCCGCCCACCGCCCGATGCCGCTGGTCATCGGCTTCCTGCTGGTGGCGCTCTTCATCTGGTTTGCCGAAAACATCGGCACCTTCGCCCGCGCCTGGGCCTATCCGGGCCAGGAGCATGGCTGGCAAATGGTGTCTTTATCCAAGCTCGGTTCATGGTATCTGCTCATGATCATCAGTTTCGTCCTGGTCGCCACCGTCCACCGGGGCCGGACACCCGCCGGAGCCGCGCCATGACCATCGAGAATGACGACCAGCTGCAGAAGCTGCGCCGCGTTGGCAATGTCGTCGCCCGCACCCTGAAAGCCATGGGCGCAGCCCTCGAGCCCGGCATCACGACGCGGGAGCTGGACACGCTCGGCCGCGCGCTGCTGGAGCGTGAAGGCGCCCGCTCCGCGCCCGAGATCACCTATGGCTTTCCCGGCGCCACCTGCATCTCCGTCGGGCCGGACTGCGCCCACGGCATCCCGGACGACACCGTCATCCAGAAGGGCGACCTGGTAAACATCGACGTCTCCGCCGAGCTCGATGGCTATTTCGGCGACACCGGCGCCAGCTTCACCGTCCCGCCGGTCGCCCCCCGCATCCAGCGCCTTTGCCGCGATGGCCGGCGCGCCATGTGGGCCGGCATCCGCGCCGCCAGACCGGGCGGCCCCCTGAACGCGGTCGGCCTCGCCATCGAAAAGTTCGCGCAGAAAAGCGGCTACAGCCTCGTGCGCAACCTCGCCAGCCACGGCGTCGGCCACAGCCTGCATGACGAGCCTTCGGAAATCCCCACCTGGTACGAACCCGGCGACCGCCGCCGGATTCCCGAAGGCCTCGTCTTCACGGTCGAACCCTTCCTCTCGCTCGGCGCAGACTGGGTCGAAGAAAAGGGCGATGGCTGGACCCTCCGCCCGCCGGAACATCAGCCTACGGTCCAATACGAACATACGATCGTCGCCACAAGCAAAGGCCCGATCATCCTCACGCTTGCCTGATCCAGTCTTTCACCGGGCTTCATTCATGCTATCCGTGCGCCATCAGAACAATTGCCCCGGCCAGCGAAAACGCCGGAGCACCGGGAGGCAAAGCCCTTGACCATCACCAAGCTCCTCGTCGCCAACCGGGGCGAGATCGCCGTCCGCATCTTCCGCACCTGCCGCCGCCTTGGCATCGAGACTGTCGCCGTCTATTCCGAGGCCGACCGCGCCGCCCTGCATGTGCGCGAGGCCGATGAGGCCGTCTGCATCGGCGCCTCGCCCGCGCCCGAAAGCTATCTGCGCATCGAGGCGATCCTCGCCGCCGCCAAGGACACCGGCGCAGGCGCCATCCACCCCGGCTACGGCTTCCTGTCGGAAAACGCCGCTTTCGCCGAAGCCGTCACCGCCGCCGGCCTCATCTGGGTCGGCCCGCCGCCCGCAGCCATCCGCGCGATGGGCCCGAAGGACGAAGCCAAACGCATCGCCGAGGAAGCCGGCGTGCCGGTGCTCCCCGGTTATCGCGGCGAAGCACAGGACATCAGCACCCTGACGAAAGCGGCAGAAAAGATCGGCTACCCGCTTCTCATCAAGGCCGTCGCCGGCGGCGGGGGCAGGGGCATCCGCCAGGTCTCGAAGCCTGAAGACCTCGAAGCCGAACTCACCAGTGCCGTGCGCGAAGCCGAATCCGCCTTCGGCGATGGCCGCGTCATGCTCGAAAAACTCGTGCAGCAGCCCCGCCATATCGAAGTCCAGGTGTTCGGCGACGCCCATGGCAACGCCGTCCACCTCTTTGAGCGCGACTGCTCCCTCCAGCGCCGCCGCCAGAAAGTCATCGAGGAAGCGCCCGCCCCCGGTATGCCCGAAGCCGTCCGCAAGGCGATGACCGACGCCTCCGTCAAACTCGCCAAGGCCGTCGGCTATACAGGCGCCGGCACCGTCGAATTCATCGTGGACGGATCAAAACCCCTCGCCGAAGACACCTTCTGGTTCCTCGAAATGAACACCCGCCTCCAGGTCGAACACCCGGTCACCGAAATGATCACGGGGCAGGACCTTGTCGAATGGCAGCTCATCGTCGCCTCGGGCGGAAAACTCCCGCTGAAACAGAAGGATATCCGCGCCCGCGGCCATGCCATCGAGGCCCGGATCTGCGCCGAAGACCCTGCCGACGGCTTCCGCCCCGGCGCCGGCCTCATCCTCGAATTCGGTCTGCTGGAAGAGCCTGACGGCGAAACAATCCGCTGGGACACCGGCTTCGAAACCGGCGACCGCGTGCCCTCCCATTACGACTCGATGATTGCCAAACTGATCGTCTACGGAGGAACCCGCGAGGAAGCCCTCGAACGCCTCACAGACACACTCGCCCATACCCAGCTCGCGGGCATCCCTTGCAATGCCGGCTTCCTGCGCCGCTGCGCCCTGTCGGACGCCTTCGCGGAAGGCACCCACCACGTCAACTGGATCGGCGAACATATCGACGAACTCGCCGCCATCCCTGAAGCGCACCGCGAAGCCAGCCTCGCCGCCGTCACCAGCCTCCTTCTCGATACGGATGAAGACGCGGATTATTCCCCATGGGGTCTGCGCGATGGCTTCCGCCTTAACGCGCCCCCGCGCCGCAGCCTCGTCCTCGCTTGCGACGGGGAAGCTGAACTCTTCGAAGCCGGCGAAGCCCTGCCCGAAGACGCGCCATTCCCTCTGGTCACGGATCTTTCGCCCCGGCGCTACGCCGTCACCTGCGGCGGCGACACCTTCCTCATCACTGTGCCGGAATACAGCGCCGACGCTGAAGCCGCCCTCGGCGGTAATGCGGTGAAAGCCCCTATGCCCGGCAAGCTCCTCAGCCTCACCGCCACCCCCGGCGCGGCGGTGGCGCGCGGCGACACGCTCGCCGTCCTCGAAGCCATGAAAATGGAACACGCCCTCGCCGCCCCCCGCGACGGCATCATCGAAGCCCTCCACGCCGCCCCGGGCCAGCAGGTCGCGGAAGGTGACCTGCTCGTCAGTCTGGTCGAAGAATGACCTTGAACCCCTCTCCCCCGTGGGGGAGAGGGGCAGGGGTGAGGGGGCGTCCGGAAACAGAAATCGCACCGCGATTTCCCGGGCGCCAAATCAAAGACTCCCCCAAATCAAGCTCACCCCGGCCCCGCCACGATCAGGTCATCCCGCAGCTTCGCAATCTCCCCGTCGGAATATCCGATGTCGGAGAGTATTTCGTCCGTATTCTCCCCCAGCGCCGGCGCGCGCACCGGCGCGATCCGCTCGGCGTCTGAAAACGCAATCGGGTTTCCGGGCGTCAGGTAAGTGCCGATACCGGGATGTTCCAGCATCGAGAACATCGGATTATCCGTCGAAATATCTGGGTCTTGCTCCACCGCCTGCTTGAATGTGCGGTAGCGCGACCAGGTCACGGACCGCTCATTGAACACCGCCTCGAACTCGTCGATCCGCCGCGTGTCAAAGAAAGGCTTCAAGACGGCGCTGATCGCATGGCGATGCTCGAACCGCGCGCCCTCCCGGTTGAGGTTCGCGCCCAGCCGCACGGCCAGCTCCTCGAACGCCTCCTGCGTATGCGTCGCCGCCTTGATATTGTCCCACTGGCGCTGGGTCAGCCCCACAATGATGATCCGTCCTCCGCATTTGCAGACAAAATCCTGCGCATATGCTCCGTAGAGGGAGTTTCCCATCTTCGGCCGGTCGACCCCGTTCACAGTCACTTCGCCGATGATGCCAAGATTGCCCAGCATCGCCAGCGCCATGTCCTTCAGCGCCAGCTCCACGATCTGCCCATTCCCCGTCAGCCGCCGGTGGCGCTCCGCCGCGAGGATCCCCAGCGCCGCCTGCTGCCCGGTGATACAGTCCCAGGCCGGCAGCACATGCCCCACCGGCCCCTCGAAATCCTCCGGCCCAGTCGCCGCCGGAAAGCCGACAGCCGGGTTCACGGTATAATCCACCTGCGGCCCGCCCCGCCGGTCCCCGGTCACAGACATCATGATCAGGTCGGCCCGGTGTTTCTTCAGCGCGTCATAATCCATCCATCCGCGTACGCGCAGATTGGTCAGGAAAATGCCATTTCCCTCGCCGGGCTGGCAGATCAGCCGCGTCACGATCTCCTGCCCGCGCGGCGTCGCCATATCCACCGCCAGGCTCCGCTTGCCCTTGTTCAGCCCCGCCCAGAACAGGCTCCGCCCCGTCTTCGTCACAGGCCAACGTGCATGGTCAAGCCCGCCGCGGATCCGGTCAAACCGGATCACATCCGCCCCCATCTGCGCCAGCGTCATGCCCGCCAGCGGCGCCGCCACAAAGGCCGAGCCCTCCACGATCCGCAGGCCCTCCAGGATCTTCACCATTTCGTCCTCCCCGGCCGGCTGTCCCGGCTCAGTACATTGTTATGTCGAAAGAATTAACCCGCCGCCTCCGCCGGTGTCAGCAGCGCGCGCATCCCGGCGGCGCCCGCGCCGTCGCACGTGTGCAGCTCGATCCGCCCGTCCTCAAGCCTCCGTCCACAGACGGAAATCTCGTCATGATCAAACAGCGGCCGCAGCCCCCGGAACTCGAACGCCGCCACCTTCAAGCCCGGCACCCAGCGCCGCGCCGCCTCCATCAGCAGCATCGCCTGCAATGGTCCGTGCACGACGAGGCCGGGGTATTTTTCCGTCTCCATCGCATAGGTGCGGTCATAGTGTATCCGGTGCGCATTGAAGGTCAGCGCCGAGAAGCGGAACAGCAGCACGGCATCAATCGCCAGCCGCTCCCGCCAGTTCCCCTCCGGCACGGCCACAGCCTCCGGCGGCGCAAACACCTCCGGGATCGGAAGATAGACGATGTCCTGCTCTTCCTCCGCCCGCGCCTCGCCGCCCACGGACCAGACATGCCGCACCGTGACGAACACCATCGTGCCCGCCCGGCCGGATTTCTCCGCCACTTTCAGGATTTCGGAGGTCTTCGCCGCCTCCTCGCCGATCCGCAGCGGCGCATGAAACCGGCACCGGCTGCCGGCCCACATCCGCCGGGGCAGGGCCACCGGCGGAAGGAACCCGCCGAGCTTCGGATGCCCGTCGCGCCCCATCTCCGAGGCCCGCGCCTGCGGCAGGAAATACAGCCACTGCCACAGCGGCGGCAATTCCGCCCCCGGGCCAAACCCCTCCTTCTCCTGATCAAGTGTCGCCGCCAGACCCTTCGCCGGCGCGCTCGCCAGCGTTTCAGTGCGCGCCTCTGTGCGCCCAGTCCAGCTCTCAAGGGTCGCGGCGTCCATGGCGGCCAGCCTTCCGCCCGGCCGTCAACCTGCCGGGTCGTTGCTCATCTGGCAAACTTAGTCCGCCCGCATCGCCCGGCAAGGGCGCCGCCATCGACACAGCACGGCGGGGCAGGGGCTCAGCTGAGCTGCAGCCCCTCCAGCGCCCCGTCCTCCCGCCATTTCTTCAGGATACGGAAATAAGCGTTCGGCCCCTCGCCATAGGAATTGTTCTGCGCGGCGCGGTCGCTCGGCTTGCCTTCATTGTTGTAATAGCCGGGCGTGCATTCCTCCAGGAATTGCTGGCGCATCACGGCCTTCTCGATGATGCGCTGCACCCAGGCGGCCTCGCCCTCCGCGCTCGCCTCGAACACGCCGGCCTGCCGCCCCTTCACTTCGGAGAGGATATAGCCGATCTGCTCGGCCTGCTCGTCCAGAAGGTGGGGATAATTCGCGGTAAAGCCCGCCTGTCCCGGCCCCATCAGGAACATGTTGGGAAATCCGTGTACGGCCAGCCCATGCAGGCTGCGCATACCCTCGGCCCAATGCCCCTTCAGGTGCAAACCCCCGCGCCCCACAGGGTCATACCCCGCCCGGCGCGTATAGTCCGTACCCACCTCAAATCCCGTCGCATAGACGAGGCAGTCGACCTTGTAGGCCTTGCCGTCCACAACCACAGAATCCTCCGTGATCCGCTCAACGCCTTGTCCGCCGGTATCCACCAGCGTCACATTCGGGCGGTTGAATGCGGCGAGGTATCCGTCATGAAAGCAAGGCCGCTTGCAGAACTGTCGATACCACGGCTTCAGCTTCGCCGCCGTCTCTGCATCGCCGATAACCTCATCAACGCGTGCTCGCACCTGTTCCATCTTCTTGAAATCGGCTAGCTCGGCCAGCTCCGCCAGCCGCTCGGGGGAAAGCCCATGCCGGTCGCCCTTGGAGGCGATGAACAGGATGTTGCGGATAATGTCCGTCCACCCATCATTCACCAAATCCTCTGGCTCATAGCCGCCGGAGACGAGCGTATTGAAATTCTCCATCCGCCGCCGCTGCCAGCCGGGCTCCAGGCTCCTCGCCCAGTCCTCATCCGTCGGCCGGTCTCCGCGCACATCAATGGAGGAAGGCGTGCGCTGGAACACGTAAAGATGCTTCGCCCCTTCGGCCAGGTGCGGCACGCATTGCACCGCCGTCGCCCCCGTCCCGATGATGCCGACCACCTTGTCGCTGAGCTTGTCCAGCCCGCCCGCGCTCGTTCCGCCCGTATACTGATAATCCCAGCGGCTCGTATGAAAGCTGTGGCCCTTATAGCTCTCCACGCCCGGAATGCCGGGCAGTTTCGGCCGGTTCAGCGGCCCGTTCGACATGATCACGAACTGCGCCGTAAACCGGTCATCCCGGTCGGTCAGGATCGTCCAGCGCCGCGCCGCCTCGTCCCATTCCATCCCCGTGATGCCGGTGCCGAGCAGCGCGTTTTCATACAGCCCGAAATGCCGCGCAATCCGCGCGGAATGTTCGAGGATTTCCGGCGCCTTGGAATATTTCTCGCGCGGCATATAGCCGGTCTCTTCCAGCAGCGGCAGGTAGATATAGCTCTCGATATCGCACGCCGCCCCGGGATAGCGGTTCCAGTACCAGGTGCCGCCGAAATCCCCGCCCTTTTCGATCATGCGGATGTCGCTGAAGCCCGCCTTGCGCAGGCGCGCCGCCGCCAGAAGCCCGCCAAAGCCCCCGCCGATCACCGCCACTTCCACATGGTCGGTGACAGGGGCGCGCGCCACACGCTCCGTATACGGGTCTTCGAGATAGTGCGCGAACTGGCCGGCGATGTTCAGGTATTGCTCATTCCCGTCCGCGCGCAGGCGCCGGTCGCGCTCGGCGCGGTAGCGCGCGCGCAGCGCCTCGGGGTCAAAGCCAAGATCGAGCTCGCCATCATCGGCCATACGCATCTCCTCCGCCGGGCGGGCGGGCCGCATCGGCCCAGTCTCTCATCCCGAACCCCAAGATTACCCCCAATCCCCACCCCTCGACAGACCTCACGCCGGGGCAGCCGCCGGGTCAGGGCGCCAGCGAAACCGGCCAACGAGGAGGCAAAGGCCGCAAGCCGGCCGCGCCTATTCCGCCAGCAACCGCCGGAACACAGGCGTCTCCACCATGCGGCGCCCGTAATGTTCCATGCCGGCGACGGTCCAGTGCTGGGTGTCGGTATAGCCGAGCTCGGTGCCGATCATGATCTCGCAGACTAGGTTCGGGCAAACGGCCTCGGTCTTGGAGATGAAGGCCACCCCGGTTTCCTCCGCAATCGCTTTCAGCCGCGCATCGAAATCATCGAAGATTCGGCTGCGGCGGCCCCATGCACTCTCATTGATGCTGTCAAAGGTCGGCATCGCGCGGAATGTCACATCCGGATTTCCGCTCAGTTCCGGAACGCGCCCCATGATCAGGATTCTGGCCTGTGTCGCGGCTTTCACGCTTTCCATCGTCCGTTTCACATAAGGCAGGGTCTCCGGCCGCCAGGCCTCTGAAAACACCACGATATCCGGCTTCGCGCCGAGGATCATCTGGATGAACTCGTCGTGAAAGTTCTCGCAGAATCCCGGGACGCGGGTCTGATCCTGCCCATGCCGTTCGTAAAGCTGAGGGATAGGGATCGTGATACTGTCCCGGCTCAGTGGGTCGCAGAGATGGTGCAGCAGCACGACATTGGCTTTGTCGTCCCCAAGTGTTAGCTGGAGCGCCAGCCCAAAATCAACAGCATGGGAATCGCCCAGCACGGCGATGGTCTTGCGGTTCGGCGCGAGGTTGCCTGTGCTGCGCTCGGCGATGAGTTGGCGGGCGCGCTCAAGCTCCGCCCGGCGATCCGGTATCGCGTCCAGCACCTCACGCACAGTTGGCTGCGCCCCGGCCGCCCCCCCCTTCGCCGGCCCCGGCGAGGACGGTTGCGGGCGCAGAGGGCGGGAACAGGGCGGCGCGCATATTGGGCCAGGTGAAGTTGAAGGCGAGGGCAAGGGCGATCATGCCGGGGGCCATGGCGATGACGGGGAATCGGAACTTCGGCAGGGCGATGCCGGCGGACGGCTGCTCGACCCATTGATACATCAGCTCGCCGAGATACAGCGTCGCCAGCGTCAGCAGCAGGATCGCGGTCAGGTCCAGCTGGCCGGGATAGAGGATCTTGTAGAACACCACCATCGGCCAGTGGACGAGATAGGAGGAGTAGGAGGCGAGCCCGACGCGCAGGATGGGCTGGGTGAAGGCCGAGCGCACATTCAGCGCCGGATGGTTCGCCCCGATGATCAGGGCGGTGCCGATGACGACCGCCGCGCTGCCAAAGCCGGGGAAGGCGGAATGCTCCGTGGTCGTCAGCAGGCCATAGGCGATGCCGGCAAAGGCCGCCAGCACGATCAGCGAGCGGCTCCATCGCGGCAGCCTGTGCATCGGGATGCCGGTCATCAGCGCGCCCAGAGCAAACTCGTGCACACGGAACGGGAAGTGGTAGAAGACGGTGTTGGCGTCGAGGTTCAGGAACAGGGCGGCGGAGGCGGACAGGAGGCCGGCAACCGCAACCGCGATCATCAGGTGGCGGCGCAGGAAGACCAGCACGAACATCGGCCAGAAGATGTAGAACTGCTCCTCGACCGAGAGCGACCAGGTGTGCAGCAGCGGCTTGTAGATGCTGTCAGTGTCGAAATAATCGGCGATGGACCAGAAGAAGATGTTCGACACATAGGCCGACGCCGCGACCGCCGAAAGGGCATACTCGGCCAGCAGCGCCCGGGGCAGGATCAGCACGGCCACTGCGCTCGTCAGCAGCAGGGTGACGGCGAGGGCCGGGAACAGCCTGCGGATGCGCCGGGCATAGAAGTTGACGAAGGAGAAGGAGCCGCCGGCGACCTGCTCGCGCAGGTGGAGGGTGATCAGATAGCCGGAGATGACAAAGAACATGTCGACGCCAAGGAAGCCGCCGCTGAGGGCGGTGACGTCGAAATGGAACAGGATCACCGCCAGCACGGCCACCGCGCGCAGGATATCAATATCCGCCCGCCGGCTGTGCGCCCCCGCACCAGCCACATCCGTCCCTCCCGGCGCACCCCGCGCCCCGGCGCTCATCGTATCCGGCATTCTGCGCGCGGTCCCCTCGCTGCTCGAACTACCCTTCGCTTCGCCGTCCGATTGCCGCAAGTCAATCAAAAAATCCCGTTTCGCGGGGCGGCAGCCCGATCCTGCCAAAGGCTCTGGCGCCAGCCCCTCCGCCCGGCCCGCCCGCAAAAACCCCCGCAAAAAAAGATGACACACCGCCCCGCCCGGTCTTATCTGTCCGAAAGGTGAACCGGGGCGCCCTGTGGTTGATGTCTTCATTTCCTATGCCCGCAGGCAGCGGCACATCGCAGAGCCGCTGAAGGACCGGCTTGTGGCGCTTGGGCTGGACGTATTCTTCGATATCGAGGGCATCGATGGCGGGTCGGTCTTTCCCGATGTCATCACCCGGGCGCTCGACTCCTCGAAGGCGGTTCTGACGTGTTGGTCGCCGCTCTATTTCACGCGGCCCTGGTGCCTGACAGAAGCCCGCGAGGGCAAGGCTCGCGACGTCCTGGTGCCGGTGATCATCGAGGCCTTCGACCGCACGGCGCCGCCCGCCGACCTTCGCCACGTCAACTATTATGATCTTACCGCATGGCAGGGCGAGGACACCCACGAGAACTGGAATCTGACGCTGCAGCGGCTCAGCCGTCTCGTCGGGCGCAAACTTGCGCCGCAGCTGATGACCGGCCCGTCTGGCGACGCGCGAATAACTCAGCCTGCGCCGGAGCCTCCGCCTGCGGCCAGCGCGCGCATCGACGTGCTCGCCGACCTGCGCGCCACATGGGGAACCTTCCCGGCGCGCGGCAATGCCGATTCCGTCGCCCGCTTCCTCCAAAGGGTGCAGGGCGCGGCGTCAGGGTCTGGCCTCGAATTCGAGGTCGAGCATCATCTGGACGAGCTGCGCCGCGTGGCTGAGGCCGAAAAAAATGCTGCGGGAGAGACAGCCGCGCGCGCAGCCGAAGCGTCGCGCCGGCAGAAGCCGGGCACAGAGTTCCGCGACGGTGAAGGCCTGCCCCTGATGGTGACCCTGCCGCAGGGCAGCTTCCGGATGGGAAGCCCGGATACTGAAAAGGATCGCCAAGCCAATGAAGGCCCGGTGCACGATGTGCGCATCGGCTATGCATTGGCTGTGGGTAAGTATCCGGTGACGGTTGGCGAGTTCCGCCGCTTCATCGAGGCCAAAGGTCATGATACCGGGAACAGCGCCTTCACGTGGGGAGTTGGCGCTGGATGGCACAACACAATTGGACGGGGATGGAGTCGACCTGGTTTTGTTCAGGACGATAGCCACCCTGTGACTTGTGTCAGTTGGCAAGATGCGCAGGCCTATGTTGCGTGGGCTGCCGAGCAGGTAGCCTTACCTTACCGTCTGATGTCGGAAGCAGAATGGGAATTTGCTTGCCGCGCAGGAACCAATACACGTTATGCGTTTGGGGATAATCTCGCCGTCGACATTGCTAACTTCGGTAAAAGCAACGGCGGTACGACTCGGGTTAGTTCCTTCTCTTCTAATGCCTTTGGCCTTTGCGACATGCATGGGAATGTTTGGGAATGGACGCAGGACTGCGCGTACAGTAGCCATGCAGGCGCACCATCGGACGGTTCGGCAAGGACGAACGGAGAAGGCACTGCACGCATCGTTCGCGGCGGTTCCTGGAATAGTTATCCTGAACTCCTCCGCTCGGCTTACCGCAAATGGGAAGACTCAACTACCCGGAGCTACAACATCGGCTTCCGTGTGGCCCGGACGTTTTAAGCCCCTCTTTCTCTCGGCGAAGCGGCCGGAGGCCGCGCAGCCTTGCGCCCGTGAGACCATCCGCACCGATGCCCACAAAGTGCCCCCAAACGCTGGCCCTGTGCCTCAAAATTGGCTAGGTCGTCGGGACAGGTGAGGCATTGCGGAGGGACAAGGCCATGGACAACGACACGACAGAAGCGGCCCAGACAGGCTGGCTGGCGCGGCTGATGCGGGCCTGGCGGGCCGCTTTGCGCGGGCCGGATGTGGGCCGGGTCCCGGCGCGGCGCTTCTTCCTGCTCGGCGCCTCGGCCTTTGCGCTCAGTACTGCCGCCGCCTGCCAGACGAATCAGCCGGCCCCGGCGCCTCCGCCGCCGCCCGCTGCGCCCCCGCCGCCGCCTCCGCCGGTTGCGTCTGAGCCGCCCCTTCGGTCTCCGCCGCCACCGCCGCGCCCGCCGCCGGTGACATCAGACCTGCGCGGCCCGGTCCCGCCCGCCGCAACTGTCGGGGCCTTGTCCGTCCCCCAGAGCGACGCCCTGCCGCCTTTCCCCTGGCAGCCGCCCCGGCCCACCGCGCGGCTCGAGCTGACCCAGTTCGCCGGCCCGCAATACCAGACCCTCGGCGCCATCGCTGACCGTCTGGAAGCGGCGGCCAACACCGCCGGCCTCAGCGATGTCACCTATTTCTCGGTGCCGAACGGCTTTGCGATGCTCTCGCGGCCCGAGCGGATTGATGGCCAGCTGACGCCGCTTGTCCCGCGTTATGATGGCGGCGAGGAGGGTATGCTGGAAAGCCTGTTCCGCTTCCTCTCCGGCGCCTTCTCCAGCACGATCGACCGGCGCCAGATCGCCCTCATCGTCACCAACCGGGTGATCGCGCCGACCTCCACCCTCGTGGACTATACCCCCGCCCAGCTTGAAGCCGTCTTCGGGCGGGGCATCCCGGAGCTGCCGGAGGACGTGCGCCGCGCGGCCCGCCCCGAGGGGTGCAAGGTCACCGCGATGGTCTACCACTTCCGGCGCGGCGGCAATGACCGCCTCAGCCAGAGCTTCGCCGACGCGCCCCAGGAAAGCACCATCGCCCGGCAGCACCTTGTCCGGGCGGGCCTTTCGGCCCTCATCTGATCCCGGCCCGATGGACGCTGCGGAGCCCAACGGAATGAGCGCCCCGGAACCGCCCGGCGGGCCCGCCCGGGCGCTCATCCTCACCATCCATGGCACCAATGACGGTGTCCCCGGCAAGGAGAAGGACACCAAATGGTGGCAGGTGTCCTCAGGTTTCGTCCGTGAGCTGAAGACCCGCCTCTCCGCCCGGGGGCTTGAGGCGGATGTGGAGGAATTCCTCTGGGGCGGCGCCAACAGCGCCTTCGCGCGCGAGCAGGGCTCCATCGCCCTCATGCGCCGCGTGCGCCAGCAAGCCAAATCCTATGACGAGATCCACCTGATCGGCCATTCCCATGGCGGCAATGTCGCCGTCGACGCTGCCCGCCGCGCCGCCTGGGGACGGGAGCGGAAAGGCATCTTCTTCCGCGGCAAGCCGGCGAACATCACCAGCCTCACCACGGTCGGCACGCCCTTCCTGCGCCCGCTCGCGCGCAATTCCGATTACCTCTACGCGCTGGCCTTCGTCGTGCTGATGCTCGTCGCCGCGCTCGCCTTCGCCGTCGTCCCGGCAATCACCGCCTGGAACATCGCGCGCCTCGCCTTCGAGCCCGGTGACACCTCGCAACTGTCCGGCCAGCTGACCGCCTCGGCCATCAGCCTCATCTTCTTCATCCCCTCGGCGCTGCTCCTGTTCCAGCGATGGCTGCGCCTGCGCTGGATCGGGCGGCTGAAACGCAGCGGCGCCCTGCGGGCCAACCTCCTCTCCATCTGGCACCCGGATGATGAAGCCATCGGCGGCCTGAAGCGCGCCGAGGCCTTCAACCCCGTTCTCGTCTCTCCCGGCACCCTGTGGAGCGCGGGCCACCGCTTCGGTGCCATGACTGGCTCAGCCATCTTCGTCTGCTTCGGCCTGCTGATCCTGCCGCTCGTTGCCGTGCTCCTCATCGCCGGGTCGCTGGACGTCCCGCTCCTCGGCCGGATCGAAATCCCCAACATTGCCGGGGCCAGCCTCAACATCGCGGTCTTCACCATCCTCAGCCTCGGCTTGGTCTTCGTCCTTGCGGCCGGCCTCTATGCCTTCATACGCCTCATCTTCGCCGCCACCGAACTCCTCGGGCGCGGCTTCCTGAATGCGAATGCTGTCGGCGCCCTGAAGGGTTTCGCCTTCGGCGGCGACACCGGCCAGCCCCTCGGCGAGGTCAGCGAGCGCCCGCATTTCTATGAAGGCATCGTCTGGGAAGTGCCCGCGCCGCTGGCAAAGAGGATGATCGACGAAACGCTGGAGACGCTGACCGGCTTCCTGGCCCGCCACCGCGCCTCGCTCTTCGGTGTCACGGTCGGGTCAGACTGGATGCGCGACATCGCCGAAGACGACGACACCTGGAACAGCCTCATCCACACCACCTATTTCGCCCATCCCGAAATCGCCGAGCGTATCGCCGTCCACATCGCCGGCGCACACGACACCCCTGACTGACTGGCCGGATTGACGCAGGCCCTGCCATACCCCTGTTACATTCCCACCCTATGCCCGGTACAAGTTCTGACCGCCGAAGAGGAGACCCAGCGATGAGCCTGATCGACGACAGCGAGAACACGCCCGTCAATCCGCGCCTGAAGGACGGCGTGGCCACCATCAGCGACCTGATCGACGCGCGCTGGTCGCGCCGCGCCTTCCTCGGCGGCGTCGGCGCTGCCTCCGGCCTTGCGCTGTCCGCCTGCGGATCGGTTCCGGTGCCGTCCATGCCGTCCGTGCCCTTCATGGGCCGCGACCGCACGCCCGAACCCGCCCCCGCCGCACCGGAGCCGGCAGCGCCCGTCTTCGAGGGCCGCTTCCAGTTCGAGGAAATCGCGCGCGGCATGGATGGCCGCCACCATGTCGCCCCTGGCCACCGCGCTGATGTGCTGATCCGCTGGGGTGATCCGCTCTTCGCCGACAGCCCGCGCTTCGACCCCTACAACCAGACCGCCGCCGCCCAGCGCCGCCAGTTCGGCTACAATAACGACTATATCGGCTTCACGCCGCTGCCCGCCGGGGCCGATGGCAGCCGCCGGGGCCTCCTCTGCATCAATCACGAATACACGACCACCAACCTGATGCTGCCCGGCGTCACCGAGGGCTATCCGGACACGATGACGAAGGAGCTGTGCGAGGTCGAAATGGCCGCGCATGGCGGCACCATCCTCGAGATCCGCGAATCCGGTGGCCGCTGGCAGCCGGTCGTCCCCTCCGCCTATAACCGCCGCATCACCGCCGATACCACGCCCATGCAGGTCACCGGCCCCGCCGCCGGACATCCCCGGATGCGCACGAGCGAAGACCCCACCGGCACCCGCGTTGCCGGCACCATGAACAATTGCGCCGGCGGCATGACACCCTGGGGCACCTATCTGATGGCGGAGGAAAACTTCAACGGCAACTTCCTCGGCCAGCTGCCGGAAGACCATCCGGAGGCGGACAATCACAAGCGCTATGGCGTGCCCGGTGGCTGGTACCAGTGGGGCCGCCATTATGACCGCTATGACGTTTCGAAAGAGCCGAACGAGCCCAACCGTTTCGGCTGGATCGTCGAGGTGGATCCGATGGACCCTGCCTCCATGCCGAAGAAGCGCACCGCGCTTGGCCGCTTCAAGCATGAAGGCGCCGAAAGCGTGGTCGCCCCGGATGGCCGCGTCGTCGTCTATTCCGGCGATGACCAGCGCTTCGACTATGTCTACAAATTCGTGACGAAGAACCGTTTCGCTCCCGGCAATCGCTCCGCCAACATGAACCTGCTCGATGAGGGCACGCTCTATGTGGCCCGTTTCGATGCCGATGGCACGGTCGCCTGGATGCCGCTCGTCCACGGGCAAGGTCCGCTCACGGAGGAAAACGGCTTCGCCTCGCAGGCGGATGTGGTCATCGAGGCGCGCCGTGCCGGAGACCTGCTGGGCGCCACCCCGATGGACCGGCCCGAAGATGTCGAGCCCAATGCGAAAACCGGCCGCGTCTATGTCATGCTGACGAACAATGACCGGCGCACGGCGGAGCAGGTGAATGCCGCCAATCCGCGCGGCCCCAACCGGTATGGCCATATCATCGAGATCATCGAGCCCGGCGGCGATTTCACCGCCACCGCCTCGCGCTGGGAATTCCTCGTCAAGTGCGGCGACCCGGCAGACCCGCAGGTCGGCGCCATGTGGAATCCGGAAACATCCGTCAACGGATGGTTTGGTGCGCCGGACAATTGCGCGATTGATCCGCAGGGCCGCCTCTGGATCGCCACCGATGGCAATGAAGGCACCGGCGCGGTCGATGGCCTCTGGGCGCTCGAAACCGAAGGCGAGCGGCGCGGCACGGGCCGGCATTTCTTCCGCTGTCCTGAGGGCGCCGAAATGTGCGGCCCGCTCTTCCATCCCGATGGCGACACGCTGTTCCTTGCCGTCCAGCATCCGGGGGATGGCAGGGGCACCAGTTTCGAAAACCCGGCAACCCTCTGGCCGGATTTTATCGCCCGGATGCCGCCGCGTCCCAGCGTCGTCGTCGTCATGCGCGAAGGCGGCGGACAGATCGCCTGACCCATCCGCCCCCGGAAGGATTTCAGCGGCGCAGCAGGATGCGGTGGCCGCCCTCGCGGGTCAGCTCCAGCGCGCCGTCTGCGGTGATGCGCCAGGCCATCTCGCCCTGCAGCGCAGTGGTGAAGGTCCGCTCCTGATGGCTCAGCGCCTCAATGGTGCAGGCCCTGAGCGTTGAGCGCACCGGCCCGAAAGTGATCGTGGTTTCGCTGGCCGTATAGCTGCCGCCGATCGTGTTGCAATGGGTCGATCCCGTCATCTGGCCACCGGCCCCGAAGGTCAGCGTCAGGTTCGAGCGGTCGATCACACCGCCGCGATTGAGGTCTTCCACCTTCCAGGTCTCGCCCATCAGCACGGCCGGGTCGCCGCCCGCCGCGTCTGCCGCTGCATCCAGCCGCCGGGCGGTGAAGGCGATGCCATTCTCACCCCGGATGGTGATGGCGCCCAGCGCGTCTGCCTCCAGCCTTGCGGCGCCGGAAAGGATGCCGGCGAAGGTGGTCTCCTGCTCCATCACGCCCGGTGCCATGCAGGCCATCCGCGTCATGCCGATGCCGGAGAAGGTGAGCGCGCCGCCCGCCTGTTCATACTGCCCGAAGAAGCGGTTGCAGCCCGTGGTGCCGTTGATCTGTCCGTCCCCGGTAAACTTGATTCGCGGCTCTGACCCGGTGATGACTGCGACGCCGCCCATCGCCTCGACCAGCCATTCGGTGCCGGCAAGGTCCGGTGCGGCCGGGGCGGGGGCAGGGTCCGCAGCCGGGGTGCTCGGTACACGGATCATCACCAGCTCGCCCGCATCCACCGTGCCGGAGGAGGCGACGCGATGCACCGTGTCAGTCGTCCAGAGGAGGGCGCCATCGGGCCCGCGCACCGTTGCGCGCAGGGTATAGGTGCCGCGCGGGTCCAGCGTGTCGATGACGCGCAGGGTGAAGCGTTTGGGCACGCCGCGATCATCCAGGCTGTCGGACCAGTCCGCCAGGCTGATCGACGGGGCATCGGCGCGCGAAGTATCAGACAGTTCCACCTTCAGCATCGATCCTTTCGGCGCGGCCATCCGCTCGCGATAGGTGGCGCTTCCCGTCACGATCAGGCTCGCCGCCGCCAGCTCCGCCGGGGCGGGGGCCGGGGTCACGCAGGCGGCAAGTGCAACCCCACCGAGCAGGAAGATGGGAAGGATCATGGCGCGGGCAGGGGGCAGGCGGGACATTCAGGAAATCCTTCATTTTTATGTAGGTGCCGCGATCAAACCACACCTCGATGACAAATCCGTGGCAGCGCAACCTGCGCGGAATGCCGACTGCGAGCCCCGATTGACACCCGATAACATGTCGCTACCAGAAGACGAAACGACGATCATTGAAACGCACGCGGGGGGGCATGCGACCAGGCGAATCCAAACCCATCAACCGGTCCAACTGGCTCGAAAGACTTCCTGAGGCATTGCGGGAGGATGTCCTCAACTCTTGCGTGCGGCTGAAATACAAGCGCGGCCGCCACCTGTTCCGCCAGGGCGATCCGGCGAACGGCATCTATTGCATCCTGACCGGGGAAGCGCAGGTCGTCGGCACCACGATTACGGGCCTCGACATTCTCGTCTCGGTCCTGCGCGCCAATGACTGGACGGGCTATCTCGCCTGCACCGATAAGGGCAATTACACCTTCTCGGTGATCGCCAGCCAGCCTTGCGAAGTGCTGCATGTGCCGCTCGCCGCTGTGCGGCGCATCTTCATGAGCGATGCTGATGCCTTCCGCCTCTTCGTGCTGCCGGAAATTGCGTCGACGCGCGCAACCTATCAGCATTTCGTCGAAAACCTCGCCTTTACGCCGCTGCAACGCCTCGCACGGCGCCTCATCGACCTGACCTCCGCCCCTCATGGCGAGGAGCGGGTCTCGGACTTCATCAGCCCGATCACGCAGGACCAGCTCGCCCTGTCCATCATGACTTCGCGCCAGTGGGCCAACCGCCTGCTGCAGCATATGGAGCAGGCAAAGCTGATCGCCATTTCGCGCGGGCGCATCGATATCCTCAACCGCGACGCCCTCCTGACGCTCGCGGTGCATGGCGAAAGCGGCTTCACCGTCGCGGAACCTGCCGACAGCGCAGCAGAAGACCTGCCCCGCGACCCCGCCTGAAATCAGCGCGCCAGCGTGCAGAGTTGCGGGTCGCCGCCGCCGCTGGCGAAAGCGAGGCGGGCGGTGCCGGTGGCGGTGTCGTGCTGGCGTTCGAGCAGCAGGTCGCCATTTGAGAATTGCTCCGCGCTGCTGCCTGAAGCATCGACCTTGCGCAGCCGGGCGCTCTCGCCGGTGGGGTAGGTAATATAGGCCGCGCCCGTTTCGATCGCGAGGATAACCCGCTCGCCGCCGCAGACATGCGCCGCGCCGCCCGGGGTGATCAGGGCGGCGCGCAGCAGGGCGTCAGGATCGGCGAGCCGCATGGAAATGCCGGTCAGGTCCTGATCCGAGGCGATCCGCACCGGGGCTTCGGTGGCATAGAGGACCACCGGTCCGGATTGCACGCGCAGGCGCAGGCGGTAGGGGCCTTCATCGAGGCTGAAAGTGGGCGGCAATTCCACCGCAAATGCCAGCGGGCCGGGGCCCGGCGGCACGGCGGTGTCCAGCCGGAAGGCCGCCTCTTGGGCGGTGGACATTTCGGCGCGGAATTCGGCCACAAGGCGCGCATCTTCGGGCAGGCTGACGCCATCGGGCAGGGCCGCTTCGCCGGTCAGGACGAGGCGCAGCAAAGGCAGGTCCGGACCGGCAGGGGTCACCGGCCCGGACACCGGCGCTGTTGCCCCCGGAGAGGGCGCGCAGGCAGCGAGGGCGAGGAGGAGGCAAGCGCCCGCGCTGCAGACCTGTCCGTTCAAACCCTTAGAAAACATCAGGAATATCGTCGATCTCGGCGATCATCTGCTCCCCGCATCCGATGATCACGCGGCTGTAGCCATGGGCCGGCAGGGGCGCCGACCAGCTGAGGGAATGGGTAACGATCGCCTGGGTGGCCATCCCCTCCGGCGCGATGGGCACAAGGCGCAGGCGCAGGGCCGGAACAGCCGACCGGTCGAGCGGGCCTTCCTGCCAGTCGAAACTGTAGCCGCCGCTGCGGGTATCGACTTCGCCGGCGACATGGATGGTGGCGACGGCACCGGGGCCGGGCATCCGGTTGATCCAGGCCGACCAGCCGCGTGTTTCGTAGATGCCCTGGCATTCGGGAGTGATCCTGACCACGGGCGGCGCCTCCTCCTGCGGCCGGGGGGCCGGTTCGGTTACGGTGTCAGCCAAATTCGCAGGCGGAACATCGCCCGCAGGCGCGAACATCTGGCAGGCGCCAAGCGTGAGCGCGGCTGCGGCGAGCAGGAATGGGCGATAGGCGGCGCGGACCATGAGTGTCCCCCCTCAATCCGTAGGTTACAGGAAAGCACAGGCTGAGATGGAGGTTTGTCAATTTTAGGACACTGACCCTCACAGTCTCGTAATCCGGCAACACCTGTTGCCCGAAAGACACGGGGGGCGGACGGAGGCGGCGGCAGGTCCACACTCTCGAAAACCCGCACCGCAATTCTGCTGGGTTCATACGGGTCTATCCCGCCCGTTTTGCCCATCGATGCTGCAGTTCGTGAAATCGTATCCGACCGGGTTCCGGGCGGGGTTATGATGGCTTCATGACGAAGCAAGACACCCACCCCGGCCTGCCGAAGCCTCCCCCGCCCCAGACTCCCCCGCCCCAGACTCCCCCGCCGCAGACTCCCATCCTCCGGGCTTTCCGCCCGGGCTCCCCGCGAGAGCTTCGCTGCATCCGCCTTGGCTGGTTGTGCGGCATGGCCATCGCGGGGATTGCGGCCCTGATACAGCGTCATCCCTCGACCGTCCGCAGACGGATTAAAGCGCACGGGCTCGATGCGCCGGAAACCCCTGGCGAAACAGCCCGCCTCGCGGTCGAGATGATGTGGTGCGAACTCGCCGAAGCCGTGCTGCGGGGCGAGACGGCGGCTGTGAAGGAGGCGGTGGCGCAGATCGGCAAGGCGGCCCCGGCGGCGTCGCGGGCGGCGCCTGCAGCGGGCCGGGGCGGGGCCGGCGGGAGCGACATTGGCGGCGAGGGGGCGGGCGCGTCAACGGATATGGAAACGGAGCAGGATGACTGGAGACACGGCGCCCTCGGAGACCTTGAACGCATGGTCGCCCTGGATGAGGGATACGAGGAAAAGGCTCAGGCGCCTTCTGGCCGCCGGAGACGCGGGACGGCTGCCGCCGCGCGTGCAGAGGCTGCTGGCGGCCCACCCCTTCCTGGCGCTCGCCCGCGATACACAGGCGCCGCCGCCGGACCTCTCGCGGACATGGTTGCTTTCGGGCGGACGTGGCGCGGGAAAGACACGGGCGGGCGCCGAATGGGTCCGCTGGGCGGTGTTGCAGGCGGGCTATCGCCGGGTGGCGCTGGTGGGGCCGACCTTCTCGGATGTGCGCGAGGTGATGATCGAGGGGCCGAGCGGGTTGATCCCGCTGGCGGCGCAGCGGGCGGACCGGCCGCTGTGGCAGCCCTCGCGCCAACGGCTTGAATGGCAGAACGGCGCGGTCGCCTATGGCTTCTCGGCGGAAGACCCGGAGGCGCTGCGCGGGCCCCAATTCGACCTGGCCTGGTGTGATGAGGCGGGCGCGTGGGCCAAGGGCGAGGCGGTGTGGACGAACCTTCAGCTGGCCCTGCGCCTTGGCCACAAGCCTCTCTCCCTGGTGACGACGACCCCGCGCGCGACCCCGCTGATCCGCAAGCTGATGGCCGATCCGCTGGTGGCGCAGACGCGCACCGCGACGGCGGAGAATGCCGCGCACCTCGCGCCCGGATTTGTCGGGGCGATGATCGAGGCCTATGGCTGCACGGTGATCGGGCGGCAGGAGCTGGACGGGGAGATGATTGACGACCCGCCGGGCGCCCTGTTCCCGCGCGCGCTGATCGAGGCCGGGCGGGTGGAGGCGGCGCCGCTGAACCTTGAGGATTGTATCCTGGCGGTTGACCCGTCGGTGTCGTCGAAGCCGGGGGCGGATGCGTGCGGGATCATCCTGGCGGGCAGCCTGGAGGGGAAGGCCTATGTGCTGGGCGATGCCTCGGCGCCGGGCCTGTCGCCGATGGACTGGGCGCAGCGCGCGGCAAGCCTTGCGGAGATCGGCGGGGCGTCCTGCATCCTCGCCGAGGCCAATTAGGGCGGGGAAATGGTGCGCGAGGTGATCGCGATGACGGGCACGCGCATCCCCGTGCGGCTGGTGCACGCGCGGCTCGGCAAGCGGGGGCGGGCGGGGCCGGTCGCGGCGCTCTACCAGCAGGGAAGGGTCTGCCATGCGGGCAGCTTCCCGATTCTGGAGGACCAGATGTGCCGCTTCGGAACGGAGGAACAGGCGGGCTCACCGGACCGGGTGGACGCGCTCGTCTGGGCGATCTGGGCGCTGCTGATCGACGGGCGCGGGCCGAGGGTGCGGGTGGTGGGGTGATGAGGTGGGGTGTGGTGCGTTGGGGCTTCCCCCTCCGTCAGTCCGCTGCGCGGCCTGCCACCTCCCCCGCTTCGCAGGGGAGGATGAAGTTGCACCCAGACGCCCTCTTATCCTCCCCCGCTTGCGGGGGAGGTGCCCGAAGGGCGGAGGGGGCCTAAAACCCGCTGTCTCCGTCACGGCCGATGGCCAAAGGCCATCTGGCCGCCCATCTCCGTTGCGGGCCGTTGCGCTTCGGGGGCATGTCAGGAGATGGGCCCCCTGATGACCTGCGGTCATCGGGGGTGACGAACATCAGGACTGTTGCGCGTTGAATTCTCGCCCAGACAAAGCAGGAGCGGCCTGCCCCTGCACCTTGCCCCATCGGGCGGGGGCGCTTAAGCGGCTGGGAGATGGTGAAGATCACGCCGAAATCTATGCGCCGGGTGCATGTGGCGCCGGACCTGGCGGTGCCGGGGGGGCGCGCGCGGGCGTGGCGGGAGCTTTACCTCGGCGATCATCATTTCCTGCGGGCGGGGTTTTCCAACCTGCACCGGATTTCAGACGAGATGTGGCGGTCGAACCAGCCCTCGCCGGCACAGATCCGGGCGCATGGCGAAAAGCGCGGCATCCGCACGATCCTGAACCTGCGCGGGCCGAGCACGAAGGGGTTTTACCTCCTGGAGAAGGAAGCCTGCGAGGCGGCGGGCATCGAGCTGGTGGATTTCCAGCTGTTCTCGCGCGAGCCGCCTTCGCGGGAAAAGATTTTCGCGGCGCAGGAGCTGTTCGGGCGGATTGCCTATCCGGCGCTGATGCATTGCAAATCCGGCGCGGACCGGGCGGGGATGGGGGCGGTACTGTATAAGCTGCTGCGCGAGGGCGTCCCCTTCGAAGAGGCCGCAGGGCAGCTTTCGGGGCGCTATCTGCACATCCGGCAGGGCAAGACCGGCGTGCTGGACGCCTTCTGCGAGGCGTATGTGCGCTTCAATGAGGGGCGGGACCGGGCGGCGTGGAAGCCGTTTCTGGACTGGGTGGCCGAGGATTATGACGCCGCGGCGGTGAAGGCGGAGTTCCTTCAGCGCCTCGGCAAGGGGCCGCAGCTGGACGCGATCCTCCGGCGGGAATAGGGGCCTGTTCAGGCGGGCCGGGGTGTGAGAGCACTGGCGGAGCTTCAGGGAGTCGCAGGCGATGAGACGGGCAGGAATTTCGGCACTTCTGGCGCTGCTGGCGGCCTGTGGCACGCCGGGGCCGGGCGATCATCAGGTGCTGGTGGAGAGCTGCGTCGCGGCCGGGGAGAGCGAGGCGGCGTGCCTCTGCCAGGCCAACGCGCTGCAGCAGAACCTTGAGCCGGACCTGTTCGCCAAAACGGCCGACCGCGTGGGCCGGCAGGGCGTGAAAGTGGAAGCATTCATCGCCGAACTCGCCTCAGCGGAGGAGATGCTTGCCTTTTCTGCAGCAGTGGAGGACATGATGGCCTGTCCGCTGACCGGTGCGGGCGGCTAGGGGCGGGCGAAGTGCAGCGCGGCCTTGCAAGTCAGCGCCGGGCAGCAGAATGTGAAGGCGCTGGATACGGGGGCCGCAGAATGGCAGCCTGCCCAGAATGGGACTGAACAAGGAAGGGGATGTCCATGAAGTTCATCATTATCAACAGCTTCCGGACGGTGGTCTATATTGCGTATATCGCAATCATCATCGGCGGCATTTCGCTGGGGATCTACCAGCAGGGCGCCTTCACGGGCGAGCTGATCGGGCTTGAGGGCACGCTGGCGCAGATTGCCGATATTGCGCTGTTCTCGCTGGGCGGCTGGGTAGCTTCCGGGCTGATCTGCGGCCTGATCGTGACGCTGCTCGACATCCGCGACGATATTAACGACCGCCTGCCCGACGCACGCCGGGACATGTAGGTTTCTCCTCCTCCTGCCCGGTTTGGGGCGGGTGCATCTTTCTTCAAGCCGCCGGGCCGGGCGCCTGGCGGCTTTGTTGTGGGTGGAGCGCGCAGAGCAACAACCACCGGGGTTCGACACCCCCGATGACCGCAGGTCATCAGGGGGCCCATCTCCTGACATGACCGCCCAGCTGAACGGTGAGGGCCGGAGATGGGCGGCCAGATGGCCGTTGGCCATCGGCCGTGACGAAGGGGGTGGGGTCGGGGACCATCCACCGAGGGGGTTGCGCTGTAGCGGGAGTTGCGCGGGGGCGCGGGGCGGTCCATCTAGCTGGGATGACTGATTCAGCTGTGAAACTTTCGCCGGAGGAGACCCTGTCCGGCCTTCTCGATCATTGTCTCAAGGCCGGCGCGGATGCAGCCGATGCGCGGTATGGCGTCTCCGGCAGCGTCAGCGTGTCGGTGCGTAAGGGCAAGCTGGAGGGCATCGAGCGGGAGGAGAATGCCGGCATCTCGCTGCGCTGTTTCTTCGGCAAGCGGCAGGCGCATGTTTCGGGCGCAGACCTTTCGCGCGAGGGGCTGACGGCGCTGGCGGAGCGCTGCGTGGCGATGGCGCGGGCCGTGCCGGAGGACCGGTTCTGCGGTCTGCCGGAAGCTGCGCTGCTGACGGGCGGGCAGACGCGGCTGGACCTGACCGGCGAGGCGGAGCTGAGCCCGGAGACGCTGGAGGCCGATGCGCTGGCGGCAGAGGCGGCGGCGCTGGCCGTGCCGGGGGTCAAGACGGTGGCGGGGTGCGGGGCCTCGTGGAACCGCTCGTCCAGCTGGGTCGCGGCGACCAATGGCTTTCGCGGCCACAAGACCGGCACCTCGGTGAGCCTTGGCCTCGCGGCGGTGGCCGAGCGCAATGGCCAGATGGAGCGCGACTATGACAGCTGGTCGGTGCGCCGGCGCAGCGACATGCCGGCAGCGGCGGATATTGGCCGCACGGCGGGCGAGCGCACGATTGCCCGCCTCGGCGCGCGAAAGCTGGCGACACAGAAGGCGGCGGTGATCTTCGACCGGCGGGTGGCCGATTCCCTGATCGGGGCGTTCCTGAGCGCGATTTCCGGCCCCTCGGTGGCGCGCGGGGTGAGTTTCCTGAAGGACCGGATGGGCGAGGCCGTGTTCGCGCCCGGCATCTACATCACAGACGATCCGGCCCGGCCGATGGGGATGGGCAGCCGGCTGTATGATGGCGAGGGCCTGCCGGTGCGCGAGACGCACCTGATCGAGGATGGCCGGCTGACGGGGTGGCTCCTGAACCTGCCGTCTGCGCGCCAGCTGGGGCTGGATCCCAACGGATTTGCCTCCCCGGGCTTTGGCGACCCGCCGGGGGTGTCGACCTCCAACGTCTACCTGCGGCCGGGCAAGGACTCCCCCGGCGCGCTGGCCAAGGCGGCGGGCAAGGGCCTGCTGGTGACCGACATGTTCGGCCCCTCGATCAATCCCAATACCGGGGACTATTCCGTCGGCGTTGCCGGATTCTGGTTTGAGGACGGGGAGATTGCCTGGCCGGTTTCGGAAGTGACGGTGGCGGGCGAGCTGCCGTCGATGTTTGCGCGGCTCATTCCGGCGAATGATCTGGAGCTGCGGGGCACGCGGGATGCGCCGTCCATCCTGATCGAGGGCATGAACCTTGCGGGCAGCTGAGCGCACGCTCGAGGAAGACCTTGGCCGCATGATGGCGCTGGCGCGCGAGGCGGGAGACCTGGCGCTGTCTCATCTGGCGGGCGGCCAATCCGCCGAGGCCTGGAACAAGCCGGGCGGGCGCGGCCCCGTGACTGAAGCCGACCTGGCGGTGAACCGGCTGTGCGCCTCTGTGCTGCAGGGCGCGCGGCCGGACTATGGCTGGCTGTCGGAGGAGACCTTCGACGAGCCCGGCGCGCGCGACCGGGCGCGGGTCTGGGTGGTGGACCCGATTGACGGCACCCGGGCCTATATCGACGGCACGCCGGACTGGTGCATCGGCCTTGCCATCGTGGAAGAGGGCGAGGCGGTTGCGGGGGTGATCTACGCTCCTGTGACCGGCGAGCTTTATGCCGCGCGCAAGGGGGCCGGGGCGTTCCTGAACGGGGCGCCCATGCGGGTTTCGCTGCGCCGGGAAGAAGCGGGCCTGCGCCTGATTGCGAACGAAGGGATGGTGACCCATCCCGGCTGGCCGGAGCCCTGGCCGCCTGTGGAACTGGCGCGGCCGAAACCGAATTCGACGCTGCTGCGGCTGGCGCGGGTTGCGTCCGGCCATTGGGACGCCGCGCTGGTGCTGGGCGAGAAGGCGGACTGGGATGTGGCCGCCGGCGCGGTGCTCGTTGCCGAGGCAGGCGGGCTGGCGACGACCCACCGGGGCGAGCGGTTGGTGTTCAACCAGGCCGTTGCCGCCCAGCCGAGTGTGGTCGCCTCTGGAAACGGGCTGCATCCCTTGTTATTGCGCCGTTCCAGCGTGGTGAGGTTGCCGGACCCGCAGGCGCGGGCACCGGCCCGGCCAGACGGGCCAGACCGGACAGGTCAGCCTGACCGCGCGCGAGAGCCTGCCCCTGAACCGCCTGCGCTGAAGGAAGCGAACAAGATGAGCCCGACCCAGACCCAAGGCAAACAGCTGCTGCATATCGTGTTCGGCGGGCGGCTGAAGGATGTGACCGGCGTGGAATTCGCCGACCTTACGCAAATGGATTTTGTCGGCGCCTTCCCAAACTATCAGGCCGCCTATGATGCCTGGAAGGCGGCTGCGCAGCGCACGGTGGACACCGCCGAGATCCGCTATTTCATCCTGCATGCCCACCGCCTGCTCGACCCCGCGACAGGGGACCATCATAACGTCTGACCCCGCCCCCCGGCCGGCGAAGCGGCGCAGCCTGCTGCGCGTTTTCCGCGCACACTTCTGGCCGCAGCGCGCCTGGTTCATCGGCGGGGTGCTGATGGCGCTCGCCTCGGCGGGCTTCAGCATCGGCTATATCGCCGTGCTCGATTTTATCGGCAACGAGCTGCAGAACGACATCCGGCAGGAGGCCGCAGGCGTGGAAGCGCCGGTCGGCTGGATCTGGGGCGGCATCCTGGCGATCATCCTGCTGACGGCGGGACGGGCGCTGACGATGTATGCCATGACGCTGCTCAACAATACCGGCGTGCAGCGCGGGCTCGTCGGTATGCAGACGGTTCAGTTCGATGCGCTGACGGATGGGGATTTTGCGCGGCTGTCGGGGGACGCTTCCGGCGGGTTTGTCTCGCGCTTCATCAATGACATCGTGGCGATCCGCGAGGCGGCGCTGCGCTTTGCCAACAACTTCCCCAAGAGCGCGGCGACGGTGATCGGCGTGCTGGCCTGGCTGTTCTGGAAGGACTGGCAGCTGGCGCTGATCATTGCGGTCGTCTATCCGCTGGCGCTGGGGCCGGTGGTCTCGCTCGGCAATTCCGTCCGTAAACGGGCAAAACGCGAGCAGGAGCAGACAGGCGAGGTGACCTCGCTCCTGACCGAAGGATTCCAGGCGGCGCGCGTGGTGAAGGCGTACGGCCTCGAAGACTGGCAGAAGACGCGCGCGGCGAAGGGCTTTACCGAACGCTCGCGGCTTTACCTGAAAGTGCTGTCGAAGCGCGCAGGCGTGGACCCTGTGCTGGAAGTGTTTGGCGGGCTGGCGCTGGCGGCGCTGCTCGGCTTTGTCGCCTGGCGGATTGCGAATGGCGAGAGCACGCTGGGCGACCTGCTGGGCTTTATCGCGGCGGTGGGCATTGCGGCGCCGGAAGTGCGCGCGCTGGGCGCCATCGGCGCGGTGGCGCAGGAAGGCGCAGCGGCGGCAGACCGGGTGCTCGACATCGTGGACACGGCGCCGAAGGTGGCCGACCGTCCGGGTGCGGAGACGCTATCCTCCGTGCGCGGCGAGATCGAGTTTGACGATGTGCGCTTTGCCTATCCGGACGGGACCGAGGCGCTGAAAGGCCTGACCTTTACCGCGCGGCCCGGCGAGACGGTGGCCATCGTTGGCGCGTCGGGGGCGGGCAAGTCGACCGTGTTCAACCTGCTGATGCGGCTTTATGATGCCTCGTCCGGCCGTGTACGGATTGACGGGCGGGATGTGCGCGAGGTGACGGGCGCGAGCCTGCGCGCGCAGATGGGCCTTGTGGCGCAGGATGCGGCACTGTTTGACGACACGATCGGGGCGAATATCGGGCTCGGCCGGATCGGCGCGGCGCAGGAGGAGATCGAGGCGGCGGCGAAGGCGGCCTATGCGCATGATTTCATCCGTATGCTGCCGGGCGGCTATGAGGCGCCGGCGGGAGAGATGGGGCGCAGCCTCTCGGGCGGGCAGCGCCAGCGGATTGCGCTCGCGCGCGCCATCCTGCGCGGGGCGCCGGTGCTGCTGCTGGACGAGGCGACCTCGGCGCTGGATTCTGAAAGCGAGGCGCGCGTTCAGGCGGCGCTGGCCGAATTCGGCCGGGGACGGACGGTGCTGATTATCGCGCACCGGCTGTCCACCGTGCGCTCGGCCGACAGAATTCTTGTGATGGAAGAAGGCCGCGTGGTGGAAGAAGGCACGCATGGCGAGCTGATGGCCGCCGGCGGGGCGTATCGCCGGCTGGCGGAGCTGCAGCTGAGCTGATTTTTCATCGCGCCTCCCTTGGGGGAAGGGGTTTTAATCAGTCGCCGGTGAAATCGGGGCTTCGTTTTTCGAAGAAGGCCTTGACGCCTTCCTTGAAGTCTTCGGTCTGTTGCATCAGGGCGAAGGCTTCGAGGTCGCGGTGGGCGGTGGCTTTTGCCAGGGCAAGGGCGGCGATGTTGGTGTCGTGCTTGACCATTTTGAGCGCTGTGGGCGGGAGCTTTGCAGCGGCGGCCGCGACTTCGGCGGCCTTGGCGAGTGCGGTGCCGGGCGGGGCGAGGTGGTCGTAGAGGCCCCAGTCGAGGGCGGTCTGTGCACTGATCTTTTCGCAGAGGCCGGCGATGCGCTTGGTGCGGGCCGGGCCGACAAGGGCGGTGAAGCGGGGGATGGAGCCCCAGCTCATATTCATGCCGCGCTCGACTTCCGGGACATAGAAGGTGGCCGCGGTGGAGGCGACACGCAGGTCGCAGGAAGCGGCAAGCGCCGCGCCGCCGCCGACGCACCAGCCTTCGATGGCGCAGATCGTCAGCGCGTCGACAGTTTCCCAGGCTTCGCACATGGACGGGCCATTGCGCAGGCGGACGCGGCGTTCGGCGAGGCCGAGCTTGCGCACGTCTGCGCCCTCAGGGTCGCGCAGGTCGGCGCCGAGGGTGAAATTGTCGTCGCGGCCCGCAAGGATGGCGGCGGAGATGGTGGGGTCGCCGTGGAAGAGGCGGGCGGCTTCGGTGAGTTCGCGCATCAGCTGCTGGCTGAGGGCGTTGGCCTTCGAGCCAGTGTCGAAGCGGACAGTGGCGACGCGGCCTTCGGTCTCTATACGGACGAGTTCCATCACGGGTCAGGCGGGCGGGCCGGAGGGGCGTTCCTGCGGGAGCAGGGAGGCGGCATGGCGCAGGAAGCGGACGAGTTTCTCGGCGCTTTCGGCGCCCTGCACGGCGACGCGGCGATTGGCGATATAGGTCGGCACGCCGGAGATGCCCATTTCGCGGAAGGTGTCTGCCTCGGCGCGGACGGCGTCGGTATCGGCGCCGCTGGCGAGGAGGTCCCTGACAATGTCCGGGTCGAGATCAATCTCGCGGGCGATGGAGACAAGCTCGCTGTGCTGGCCGATGTCGCGGGCGTCGCGGAAATAGGCCGTGAACAGTGCTTCCTTGGCGGCAGCGCCCTTGCCCTGGCCCTGCGCCCAGCGCACGAGGCGATGCGCATCGAAACTGCTCGGGCGGCGGGTTATGGCGTCGAAGCGGAAGGGGATGTTCTCGGCCTCGCCATACTCGATCAGGGCCTGGCGCATCATGGCCATCCGCTCGCGTCCTTCGGGCGAAGTGATGCGGGCGGACATGTAGGATTTGTAGTCTGTGCCGCCCGGCGGGATGGTGGGGTCGAGTTCATAGGGGCGGAAGAAGAGTTTCACCTCGACCTCCGGCGCCTCGGCCATCGCGGCCTGGATGCGGCGCAGGCCGAGCCAGCACCAGGGGCAGACGAGATCGGATACCATTTCGAGCGCGACGGTCATGCCGCGCTCGCAGCGCGGGGCGCTTCGGCCTTCGAGGTGGCCATGGCGAGGACGCGGGGGTAGCCGCGCTGGACTTCCATGCTGCCGGTGACGCCCTTTGCGGCGAGGGCCTTGTGGATGCGGCCGAGGCGGTAGCACGGCACATGCATGAACATGTGATGCTCGCAATGATAGTTCACCCAATAGGGCGCGATGAGGAGGCCTTCGAGGGGGTTGGCGAGCGTCGTGCGGGCATAGCGCATGGGATCGTCATTGTCCGGAACAACGGCGTGTTCGGCGATGTTGCGCAGGCGGGTGACGAGCATCATCCAGGTGGCCATCGGCAGGAGCCAGAGGAGGAGATAGGCCCACCAGAGGCCGAGGGTGATCAGGACGGCGAGGATCACGGCATTGGTGATCAGCATCGGGATGACCGCCTCGCGGGCCGACTGGGCGCGGTTCTCGGCGCCGGGGCCTTTGCGCAGGCCGAGGCCGAGGGCGTTGGCGAACTGGTTGGAGCGCTGCTTGAGGAAGGTCTGGCCCGTCAGGTCACGGAATATCTTCCGGCGCAGGGATGAGCGCGTGACGGGGAAGGGTCTCGACAGGATGAGGTCGGGATCTTCGGCCTGCTGCACGAATTTGTGATGGGTGAGATGGTAGGCACGGTATGCCTTCAGGTGGCCGCCCATGGGGGCGCCGCAGAGCCAGTGGCCGAGGAAGTCGTTGACCTTCGCGTTGGGGTGCAGGGCGCCGTGGGCGGCGTCGTGCATCAGGATTGTGAGGCCGAGCTGGCGCGCGCCGATCAGCATGATCGAGACCGGCAGGAACCAGAGCGACCAGGCCGAGAGGGCAATTGCGCCCGCGATGATGGCCCAGCCATGCAGGATCAGCAGCGGGCCCATCCAGCCATTGCGGGTGGAGAGGCGCGCCCATTCCTCACGGGTGAAGAGGTCCAGCGGGCGGATGCGGGCAGCAGCGGGCATGGCGTAAGTATAGGCGAAGCTGACGCGCCCGTCACGTATGACGCCGCGTCTGCCGGGGGAGCAGGGTCAAGGCGTGGCGGGCGGCGCTTCGGGGGGCTCTCCGGCTTCGCTGCCGGGAGGCGGGGCGCCGTCGAGGAAGAGCGAGCGCGGCTGGTGGAAGGTGGTGAGGAGGGCCGAGGCGAGGAGGCCGGCGGCGAGGATGGCGCCGGCGGGTACGTTGGCCTTGAACATGGCGAGGGCGCGGCCTTCGCCCTTGGTGGAGAGGGTCCAGGCCTGCCAGGCGCCGTGGGCGAGGAAGAGGAGGGCGGCGAGCGCGCCGAGGCGGCCGGCGCCCTGCTGCCAGGCGGCGAAGGCGACCAGCGCGGCGGCGCCGATATGGAAGGCGAAGGCATAGGTGACGGCCCGGGCGCCAAACAGGCGCGCGGTGGAGCGCACGCCGATCAGGGCGTCGTCTTCCCGGTCCTGCAGGGCGTAGATCGTGTCATAGGCGATCGTCCACAGGACGAGTCCGGCATAGAGGAAATAGACCGGGCCGGTGATCTGCGCGGCGGCTGCGGCGCCGACAAAGACGCCCCAGTTGAAGGTGAGGCCGAGCCAGGCCTGCGGCCACCAGGTAACGCGCTTGGTGAAGGGGTAGACCGCCACCAGCGGCAGGGCGAGCAGGGCGGCGACCTTCGCGTCCCAGGGCAGGGCGAGCCAGATGAGGAACGCTGCGCCAAGCTGGGCGAGGAGGAAGAGGTAGGCCTGCCGGACGGTCACCGCGCCGGAGGGGATGGGCCGGGCGGCGGTGCGCGCGACGCGGCCGTCAATGTCGCGGTCGGTGATGTCGTTCCAGGTGCAGCCCGCCCCGCGCATGGCGACGGCGCCGATGAAGAAGAGGACCAGCCAGACAGGGTCCATCCAGCCGAGGCCGGCGGGGATTTTCGCAAAGGCGATGCCCATGACGCAGGGCAGGTAGAGCAGCCAGATGCCGACCGGCCGGTCGAGCCGGGCGAGCATGGCATAGGGCTGCCAGCGCGGCGGCAGGCGGGACAGCCAGCCGGGCAGCGCGGAGTCGGCGGGGATCGCGAAGCCCCCTGTTTCATCGTCGTGGCGGGTGTAACTCATCGCCAGCGGATATAGAGGATTTGGCATCTGCCCGCACCGGTTGTAGTTTCAAATCCACAATCCGTGATGCAAAAACCACACCTGACAGACCCGCCCCCCTCAGCCTATAGGGCCGACATGCCGACCATTCCGCGCCTTTATGTCGATAACCCGCTGAGCGAGGGCGCTGTACTGGCGCTGGGCGAGGAGGCGGCCAATTACCTGTCGCGGGTCTTGCGTCTTGGCATCGGGGGCGAGGCGCGGCTGTTCAATGGCCGGGACGGGGAATGGCTCGCGCGGATCGAGGCGGTGGGCTCGCGGCGGATCGACCTGTTGCTGGCGCAGCAGACGCGGGCGCAGCCGCAGGGCGGCGGGCCGGGGGTAACGCTGCTGTTCGCGCCGGTGAAGAAGGATGAGACCGACCTGATCGTCGAGAAGGCGACGGAGCTGGGCGCGGGCGCGATCTGGCCGGTGCTGACCGAGCGGACGCAGACGCGGACCGTGCGGCTCGACCGGTTCCGCAAGATCGCGCTCGAAGCTGCCGAGCAGACCGAGCGGCTGGACCTGCCGGAGGTGGCGGAGGTGCAGGCGCTGCCCCGGGCGCTGGAGGCGCTGGGGCCGGGCACGGCGCTGATCTATTGCGATGAGGCGGGCGACGAGGCGGGCGATAAATCTGGCGCGGCCTGGGGCGGGGCGAGCGGGCGGGCGGGGCCGATGCTGGAGGTGCTGCAGGGGCTGAAGGGGCGGGATGCGGCGATTCTCGTGGGGCCGGAGGGGGGCTTCACTCCGTTCGAGCGGGCAGGCCTGCGCGGGCGGAAGGATACCTTTCCTGTGAGTTTAGGCCCGCGCATCCTGCGGGCGGAGACGGCGGTGGTGGCGGCGCTGTCGCTGTGGCAGGCGGTGTGCGGGGATTGGGGGTAGCGCGTCCGGGGAGCAGGGGCTCCCCCCTCCGCCCCTTCGGGGCACCTCCCCCGCTTCGCAGGGGAGGATAGCGGCGTGGCTGCACGCACCCTTTTTCCTCCCCTG
>NZ_JBKBXW010000030.1:0-39198 GCF_046313735.1 Hyphomonas sp. | reverse complement strand
TCAGGATGGGGTCGATGTATCCCGTCGCCGGATTCAGCGCGGGATCGCCGAAGCTGAAGCCAATCGGCTGGCGGGTGTGCTCCAGCTCCATCGACCAGCCCACCAGCAGGCGGCTTCCCTCAAGTTCGTGCGGCATTTCGAGTTTCGATTCGATCGGCATCAGATCCAGCACTTTTTCTCCCCCCGCGCCCCTGATGATCAGACTGGTGTTACCAGCAAGGGGCCAACAAGCTGCTCCGGCCGGACGGGTATGGGGGCCATCAGCGGCTCATCATCCATCATCTCGACCATGCCGTTCGGATACACATGCATGTTCGTCACGAACAGCGCGTCTCCATAAAGGACGGTGCCGGAGAACTGCGCCGTGCCGTCGGTGGCATCCTCAGGCGGGGGCAATTCACGCATCGGGGCTAGCATCGCCGGGTCGATCCGGAAGCCGGCTTCCGGATCCAGCCGGGCTGCGAGTTCCTCCGGCGAACCGATGGGGTGAAAGCGGCCCTCATCGCCATGAACCCAGTTCATGAACAGCAGCAGGTAATCGAGCCGGCCCGCCGGGGTCTGCAGCTTCGGACGCCACGTCATGTTGAGTTCGTGGAAAGCGCTGGAGTTGCCGTCCAGCAGCACCATCTCCTCATCAATCAGGATCACATTGATCAGGCCCGGCCGCGAATGGTCCGCATAGCCGGCAAATTCGACCAGCAGCGCGTCCTCATAGCAGGCGAGCGGGCGCACGCGGACGCGGTCGATGCTCCACTCCTGCGCGAGGTTCGGCTCGCCGGTGTTCATGCTGATCCAGCGGCAGACGGAAAGCACCGTCGCAAGGGCTTCCTCGCCCTCCAGTTCCTGCCAGTCACCGGGTGTGACGGGTGGCATCATCCAGTCATTGAACCGCGGCCGCGACAGCGCGAACCGCACTTCTTCCACTTCATCCGGCGCCATGGTTCGCCAAATCCTTGCGTCCTGCCACACCACGGCCCACCCGTCGGTTTGGCTTAAACCAGACCGCGCACGCTAATGTCATTCCTGAGTCGTGCAACCGGGCGATTTCACATGACAGGCCTGAAAATTCGCAGCTGCTGGCACTTTTTCGGGGCTGCTGCCAGGCCTCAGGAGGCGAGGTGTGTTTCGATTTCGGCGAGCGTGTTCTTGCCGAAATAGAGGTCATCACCCAGGAAAAAGCTGGGGCTGCCAAAGGCGCCGCGCCGAACGGCGCTTTCGGTCACGTCCGCCAGGCGGGCTTTCACCTCCGGCGCCTGCGCCCGCGCGGCCCAGTGCGCGGCATCCAGCCCCGCTTCTGCGAGACCTGCTGCGACAATCTCCGGATCGCCCATGTTCACGCCCTTTTCCCACATCAGCGGAAAGACCGCAGAGGCGAAGTCCCGCGCCTTGCCTTCCATGGCGGCGGCGGTGGCCATGCGCATCATCAGCAGCGTATTGACCGGGAAATGCGGGTTCATGCGGAAGGGGATCTGGTGGCGGTCCACAAAGCGGCGCAGCTCCAACTGTTCATACGCCATCTTAGCCGGCACGCCGGCATAGGCCATGAAGGGCGGCTGGTTGCCCGTCGCCTTGAACAGCCCGCCGAGCAGGACGGGGACGTATTCGAACGTTGCGCCTGTGCGCGCCTCGATGCCGGGGATGACGGCGTGCGAGAGGTAAGCGTTCGGGCTGCCGAAATCGAACTGGAACTCAACGGTTTTCATGACCAGCTTTCTCCATGGGGGCGAAGATCCATCTCGAACGTCCAGGCGTCGCGCGTCTGCGTGTGGAGATACCAGTAGGCCTCGGCGATCGAGGCGGGGTTCATCAGCGTATCGGGCGGCAGGGAGGCAAGCGCGTCTTCGCCGCGGGCGGCGCGGATCCGGTCGCGGACGAAATCGGTATCGACGCCGGCGTCAATGATCAGGTGGGCGACATGCAGGCCCTGCGGCCCGAGCTCGCGCGCCATTGCTTGCGCCACCATGCGCAGCCCCGCCTTGGCGCTGGCGAAGGCGGCAAAGCCCGCCCCGCCGCGCAGGCTGGCGGTTGCGCCGGTGAAGAAGATCGAGCCCCGCCCGCGCGGCAGCATCAGCCGGGCCGCCTCCCGCCCCGTCAGGAAGCCAGCCTTGCAGGCCATTTCCCAGACCTTGAAGAACACCCGCTCGGTCGTCTCAAGGATCGGGAAGTTCACATTGGCGCCGGGGTTGGCGATCACGACCTCCAGCGGCGCGATTTCCTCGGCAGCGGCGAGGAAGGCGGTGACCTGGTCTTCCTGCCGGGCATCGAGCGCGCGGGCGGCAAGGCGGCCCCCGGCGGATTCGATCTCAGCCTTCAGCCCTTCCAGCTTGTCTGCATTCCGGCGGCCGGCGACGACGGTATAGCCCTCGGCGGCAAACTTGCGGGCGATGGCCGCGCCGATGAAATCGCCCGCGCCGACGATGGCGCAGGTTGCGTTGCGATGGGGCATGGGCGCCCTCCCGGGTTTCTTGCTGGCGAGTAAGTGCTGAATTGGAACGAAGTCAATGGCAAATCTGGGCCTACCGGCTTTGCGGGCGGGCAGGGGCGGGCTAGATAGCGGCCATGATTTGCGAGGCGCTGCCAGAGCTCGATCCTGTGACCGCCGCTGCGGCGCTCTGCGGCGAGGACGGCTTCCTGTGGCTGGATAGCGCAGATACAGGCCATCCGGCAGGCCGCTGGTCTTATATCTGCGTCTGGCCGGTCAGCCGGCTGATGCCCGGCGCGGGGCCGGAGGCAGCCGGGGCGCTGAAGCGCTGGCTGGCCCAATGGCGGGCAGAGACGCGACCGGGCGGTGCGCCCTTCCAGGGCGGGGCGGCGGGATATGTGAGCTATGAAGCGGCGGCAGCGTTCGAGCCGCGCTTCTCCTCCGCCCATGTGGCCACGGGCGCAGCGCCGATTGAGCTTGGCATGTATGACGCGGTGATCGCCTTCGACCATGCGCGCGGCGTGGCGGCGGTCTACAGCGCCGGGCTTGGCGGCCACGGGGAGGGCGCAGACGATGCCCGGGCGCGCGCGCGGATTGCGGATTTGAAGGCGCGTCTTGCAGCGGCGCCAGCGCGCATGGCCGCCCCGGGCGTGCTCAGCTGGACGCAGGTCACCAGCGCAGCCGCCTTCACCGGGGCAGTGGCCCGCGCGCAGGAATTCATCCGTGCAGGGGATATCTACCAGGCGAACCTTGCCGGCCTCTGGACCAGCCGGGCGCTGTCGCGGGAGGAAGCGTTCGCGCACTACCTCGCCCTGCGCGTCCGTGCGCCCGCGCCTTTTGCCGCCTTCGGCATATTCCGGGACCGGATGATTGCGAGCCTCTCGCCCGAACGCCTTGTGCGGGGGGAGGCTTCGGGCCGTGTGCTGGCCGAACCCATCAAGGGCACGATCCGCCGGGGACGGGACGCAGCCGAGGATGCTGCGCGGCGCGCCGAGCTCATCGCCTCGGAGAAGGACCGGGCCGAGAATGTGATGATCGTGGACCTCCTGCGCAATGATCTCTCCCGCGTCTGCACATCTTCCTCCGTACACGTTCCGTCTCTTTGCCGGCTGGAGAGTTTCGCGGGCCTGCACCACCTCGTCTCTTCGATTGAAGGGCAGCTGGCGGCGGGGCAGGGCGCGGCAGACCTTTTCGGCGCGGTGTTTCCCGGCGGGTCCATCACCGGCGCGCCGAAGCTGCGCGCGATGGAGGTGATCGATACGCTGGAACCTGCGGCGCGCGGCGCGTTCTGTGGGTCGCTCCTCTGGATCGGGCATGACGGGGCAATGGATGCTTCCATCCTGATCCGCACGCTCGATATGTTGCCAGATGAAACGCGCCTCTGGGCCGGGGCGGGCATTACGCTGCTCTCCGATCCGCAGGCGGAGTATGCCGAAATCTGCCTCAAGGCTGAGCGGCTGACGGCGGCGGCGCCCCTGAAGGTGGAGGCGGCATGATCCTGATGCTGAACAACCGGGACAGTTTTGTCTTCAATCTCGACCGCTACCTGACCGAACTCGGCGCAAGCATGGAGATTGCCGACAGCGACCGGATCACGCTGGAGGATGTGCGCCGCCTCGCGCCGGAAGCCATCGTGATCTCGCCGGGGCCCTGCACGCCTGCTGAAGCTGGAATTTCGCTGGAGGCGATCCGCGAATTTGCCGGCCATGTGCCGATCCTGGGTGTGTGCCTCGGCCATCAGGCCATCGCAGCCGCCTATGGCTGGCAGATCACCCGCGCGAAAACGCCCGCGCATGGCCGCAGTGTACGGATCAATCACACGGGCCGCGGTCTCTTCGAGGGACTGCCGCAGGATTTCGAGGCGGGGCTCTATCATTCGCTGATCGCGGAGGCGCCGGAGTTACCCGCACCGCTGGTGATTGACGCCATCTCGCCCAGCGGCGAGGTGATGGCGATTTCGCATGAGCGCCTGCCGGTCTATGGCGTGCAGTTCCATCCGGAATCGATCCTGACGCCGCAGGGCAGCGCGCTGTTGCAGAACTTCCTCGTGCTGGCACGGCAGGAGGGCGCACCCTGTTCCGCATGATCCAGTCCTCCACCGCTGCGCCCGGCGCTGTGCAACCGTTCGATCTGTCAGACCGGGGGCTGATGCTGGCCGATGGTGTCTTCACGACCGCCCGGATCGTGAGGGGAGGGATCATCCTGCGCGAGGCACATCTTGCGCGCCTCGCCCGCGACGCCGCCGCGCTCGGAATCGCCTTTGAGACGGAAGCGGTGGAGAAGTTGCTGGACGGTCTCGTGCCGGAGGGCGCAAGCGGCGCGCTGCGTGTAACCGTCACGCGGGGGCCGGGGGCGCGGGGGCTTGCCGGGGACGGCGCCGACACCCCGACGCTGATGGCGCGCTTCACGGCCAGCGAACTGCCGTTCCCTGCGCGCGCGGCCAGCCTTGCGATCAGTGACATACGCCGCAATCCCACGTCGCCCTCGGCGCGGCACAAGACACTATCGTACACGGATAATATCATGGCCCTGCGCGCCGCCACGCAAGCCGGATTCGACGAAGCCCTGCTGCTGAACATGGACGGAAATGCGGCCTGCGCCAGCGCGGCGAACGTGTTTGCGCGCTATGGCGACCGGATCATGACACCGCCCGTGGCCGATGGCGCTTTGCCGGGAGTCCTCCGGGGCTGGATGCTTGAACATGCTGCAGGCATGGGCCTGATCGCGGAGGAAGCCAGCCTGACGAGGGAGGACCTTTTGCGCGCCGATGGCCTGTTCCTGACCAATAGCCTCAGAATTGTGCAGCCAGTCTCCCGGCTTGGCGAAACTGTTTTGGATCCACGTCTGCCGCCGGGTCTGATCGCTGCCTGTATCAGACTGCTGGCGGAGGCGCGCCATGATTGACGCCGCCCGGCGCGACCGCGTGCTCGAAGCGGCCCGCAACCGTGTGCTGATCATGGGCATCCTGAATGTCACGCCCGACAGTTTCTCCGATGGCGGACGGTATGATGCGCCGGGTGCCGCGCTGGCGCAGGCCCGGCGAATGGTGGAGGCGGGCGCGGACATCCTCGATGTCGGCGGCGAATCCACCCGCCCCGGCGCTGAGCCTGTCAGCGCGGAAGAGGAACTCGCCCGTGTCATCCCGGTCATCCGCCTGCTGACGTCCGAGCTGGACGTACCCCTCTCCATCGACACGATGAAAGCACAGGTCGCCCGCGCGGCAGTGGCGGCCGGAGCGGTCATCATCAATGATGTGACCGGGCTGCTGGCCGATCCGGACATGCCGGACGCAGCGGCCGAGACCGAAGCCGGCGTGGTCATCACCTATAACCGGGGCAGGACGGACCCGCTGCTGGATGCTGTGCGGGACATGGAGGCTTTCTTCGAAGCGGCGGTTGCGCGCGCACAAGAGGGCGGCATCCTGCGGGAGCGCATCTGGCTTGACCCCGGCATCGGCTTTGCGAAGGCGCAGGAGCAGAATCTGGAACTCATCTCCCACCTCGAGTCTCTGGCGCGTTTCGGGCTCCCCGTCCTCGCGGGCCTGTCGCGCAAGAGTTTCCTCGCCCATGTCACCGGCCGCCCTGTGCAGGAAAGACTGGCCGGGACGATTGCAGCGAACCTCATCGCGGTGTACCGGGGCGCGCGTATCCTTCGCGTGCACGATGTGGCTGAACATGCTGACGCGCTGAAGGTGTTCGAGGCAACCGGGACGAAGCGGGCATGATGAAAACCGAAATCAAGGTGCGCAACCTGCGCATTCATGGCTTCCATGGGCTGAAGGATGCGGAAAAGGCGCTGGGCCAGATTTTCGAAGTCGACATCGCCTGTGACATGGTCACCGACAAGCCGCCGCGCGATGTGATGGACGACACAGTGTGTTATGGCGAAATCTGCGATCTCGTCGTCAGCGTGTCGGAGGGCGAAGTGTTCAACCTGATCGAGACGCTCGCGGAACGGATCGCGGCGGCGATTTTCGCGGCCTTCCCGCCCATCGAAGCCGTCCGTATCGAGATTCGCAAGCCGCGCGCGCCGATCCGGCATATTGTGGACCATGTCGGCATCGCGATCGAGCGGCGCCGGCATGGCTGAAGCCGCGATCGGCCTTGGCTCGAACCTCGGAGACCGGGCAGCGCATCTTGCGGGCGCGGCGCGCGCGCTGGCTAAGCTCAACGGTACACGGATCATCGCGGCGTCTTCGCTCTGGCAGACCCCGCCCGTCGGTCCGCCGGGACAGCAGGATTATTACAACGCCTGCCTGATCCTCGAGACGGCGCTGCCGGCGGAGGAGCTGCTCGCTGCCTGCCTTGCCATCGAGGCGACCCATGGACGAGAGCGGCGCGAGCGCTGGGGCCCGCGCACGCTGGACATGGACATCTTGTGGTATGGCGAACTTGTGCTGGATACGGATCGTCTGACCCTGCCGCATCCGCGCCTGGCGGAGCGCGCCTTCGTGCTGGCCCCGCTCAGCGAGATTGCGCCGGAGCGGGTTGTGGCTGGTCAGCGGGTGACTGCACGTCTTGAAAAGGTCAGCGTTGAGGGCCTCGTCCGGCTCGGCTCGTTCCCATGCTGGGATCAACGCGCCTGACCGTCCAGCGCGAGGCGCACCCAGCGGTGGGTTTCTTCTTCCGGGCTCTGAAGGCCCGCCTCGACATCGTCCCGGTAGCGCGGATGCACTCGGGCGAGGAGGCTGGCATAGAGGCTTTGGAAGCGCGCGATGTCGTCCATCGTGTCGCCGTCCCAGTCGGGCACCGTGGCTTTTTCCCGCGCGAGAATATCGAGGCGCCTGATCAGTTCACGGATTTCCGCGACGCCGCAGGCCTGTGCCGCCCGGTCGAAGCCCGCCGGATCGCCCTCATCATAGGGCGACAGCCCATCGCGGATCGCGTTGACGAGGTAAGTCAGTGAGGAAATCTGTATACTGAGCGGGCCTTCCCACTCATCTGCGAGTTGATCAGCAATTTCATCGCCAAGGCTCGCCCAGCGGCGCTCGGTTTCGACGCTGTCAAACGGCCAGGCGGTGGGATCATCCGGGTTGTAGCCAGATTGCAGAATGCTGTCCCAACGCCCCATCTTCTCCAGCAGGTCTTTGCTCAGGCCCAACATTTCGGGGTCCGCATTGTACCCGGTTTCGTGATCCCAGGTTGGCCAGCATTCGAATTCCGGGGCGAGGCGCAAATGCTTTGGAACAGGTGGCGGGAGGCCGTCCTCGGGAAAGTATTCGTCCGGGTCGAAGGCCGGCGCGTTCCGGTGCATACCGCGCGCCGGGCGGCCCAATGCCCAGGCGAAGGTTGCGGTGAAAAGGCCGATCAGGCCGATTTCCATGAACAGCGGCAGGATGCCCCTGTCCGGATAGAACCATTCGCGCCAGATGACCCGACCATCCGCATAAAGCACGAAGACAAACACCGCAGCATAAAGAACAAAGGCGCGAACCGTCGCGCGCCGCCCCTTACGGCCAAGATCGTCTTCAGTCGGCATATGGACCGAGGCCCAGGCGAGGTATGCAGCCTGCACGGCGAGGTTGGCGCCGAACAGCCACGGCGCCCAGCGGCTGAGTCCCATAAGGGCAAGGCCGGATGCGAAGGTGAGCAGCGCCCCTGCGGTGAGCAGGCGAGTTGCGATTTTTTCCTGCGGGGCCGTCTCGCTGCCGAGCGCTTCCAGGGCGCGGTCCAGCATTTTGTCGAGGGTCAGACTACGGATGACCACGATCCCGCCGAGGGTGTAGAACAGGCCGATGCCGAAGGCGATCCAGGACAGGGTGAGGGCTTCGGGCGCGGGCATGGGCGGTGTTCCGGCGAAAGGCTGCAGGAGGTTGCGTGCCGGGAAACGGGTCCTCAGTCTATCCCCCGGTTCCGGGGGCGCCGCGCTTCGGCTCGTCCGCGATCGGCTTATCGGGCGTGATGAGGATGCGGTGGGCCGCGCCATCGGGGTCGTCGAACTGGCCGGCGCGGACCGACCAGAGGAAGGCCGCAAGGCCGATCCCGCCCATCAGGAGGGCAATGGGAATCATGAAGATGAGGCTGCTCATGCTTGTTTCTCCCGGGGGCCGTTCAGGCGGAGCGCGTTGACGCATACCACCACGGAGGAAGCCGACATGGCAATCGCTGCAACCAGCGGGGTGGCGTAACCCATCACGGCAATCGGCACGGCGACGACATTGTAGGCGGCGGCGAAGGCGAAGTTCTGCAGCATGATGCGTTTCGCCTGACGCGCGGTGCGGATGAGGCGCGGCAGGGGCGCAAGGCCGCCGGAATAGACCGCATCGGCGGCTGACTGGCTGATGTCCAGCGCGCCGCCGGGCGCCGCCGAGGCATGGGCGAGGGCGAGGGCGCCCGCATCATTGAGGCCGTCGCCGACCATCAGCACACGGCGGCCTTCGGCCTGCAGCTTTTCGAGCCGGGCGGCCTTGTCCTGCGGGCTGGCGCCTGCGGTCCAGGTCGCGATGCCGAGCTTGCCGGCCACATCCGCGACGGGGCCTGGCCGGTCGCCGGAGACGATCTCGACCGTCAGGCCGAGTTTCGACAGTTCCCGGACGATCCCGGCAGCGCCGTCCTGGATGTCATCCTCGAAGCGGAAGCAGACCGGCGCGGCCTCGCCCTGCTGGAACCACAGCGCCATGCCGCCGGCAGCGCCGGGTTCGATGTCTGCACCTGTCCAGGCGGCGGAGCCGAGGCGGCAAAGCGCGCCATTGATTTCCCCTTCGAGGCCGAGCCCCGGATGTTCAGAGATGCTGCCAGCAACCGGCCCGGGGCCTGCAGCGGCGGCCAGCGCGCGCGACAGGGGATGACGGCTCGCCCGGGCGAGGCTCGCGGCGGCGGCAAGTGTTGCGGAATCCACCGTATCCGGAACAAGGCGCGGCGTGCCGAGGGTCAGCGTTCCGGTCTTGTCGAACACGATATGGTCGCAGGCGGCAATCCGTTCCAGCGCGTCGCCGGATTTCAAATACGCCCCGCCCCGGAACAGCCGCCCGGCGGCCACCACCTGCACCACCGGCGCCGCCAGCGCCAGCGCGCAGGGGCAGGTGATGATCAGTGTCGAGACGGCAATCAGGATCGCTTCGCGCAGGCCGATACCGGCGAGCCACCAGCCGAGGAAAGTCAGCAGCGCCGTCGAATGCACGATCGGCACATAGAAGCTCACCGCCTTGTCTGCGATCCGGCGGTAGGCGGAACGTGTCTGCTCGCCCGCCTCCAGCATCCGTCCGATATCGGAGAGCAGCGAGTCCGCCGCCGCTGCGACGGCACGGCCCGTGAGGGGGCGGGAGAGGTTGATCGTGCCAGCCATCAGCGTCATGCCCGGCGCGGCGGCGCGCGGCAGGCTTTCGCCGGTGACGAGGCTTTCGTCGAGGTCGGAGATTCCGTCCTCGATCACCATGTCGGCCACGGCGCGCTCGCCCGGGGCAAGCAGGATCCGGTCGCCGGGACGGATATCGGCGGCGCGCACGGCCTCGGTTGATCCGCCTGCGGAGAGGCGCGTTACGGTACGGCTCGACAGCGCTGCCAGTTCGCGTGCAGCCGACCAGGCCCGTCGGCGCACGCGCGCATCCAGGAAGCGGCCGATCAGCAGGAAGAAGAGCAGCATGCACGCCGCATCGAAATAGGCGTGCGGCCCGCCGCGGATCGTCTCGGCGACGCTGACGCTGAAAGCCAGGATCAGTGCGAGCGAGATGGGCACATCCATATTGGTGCGCCGTTTCTTCAGGACATTCCAGGCCGAACGGAAGAAAGGCTGGCCGGAGATCAGCAGCGTCGGTAGCGCGATGAGGCCGGAGACGGCGTGAAGCCCCTGCCGCGTCGCTTCGCCCATCTCGCCATGCCCGCCCCAGACGGAAACCGACAGCAGCATGATGTTCGCCGTCGCAAAGCCTGCAATGCCCATGGCGAGCAGCAGCGCGCGCTCCTCCTTCTGCTCCGCAGACTGATCAGCGGCGGTATCCAGCGGCGCCGCGCCATAGCCGAGCGCGGTGATGGCCTCGGCAATGCGGCGCGGCGCAAGGTCGCCGGTCCAGCGGATATCAAGGCGGCCATTGGAGAGGTTCAGCCGCGCATCACTCACGCCGGGCAGGGCGCGGGCAGCGGCTTCGATCCGCGCGAGGCAGGCGCCGCAGCGCGCACCCCGCACGCTGAGCGCCAGCCGCTTCTCGCTTCCCGTGGACTGCACAAAGGGCGCAGGATCGCTCGCGCTGGCCGCGTCCGGCGGCGCGAGGCCGGACGGGCATCCGGGCGCGGAGAGCGCAGCTGCGGTCATTTCACGAACACCTCGCGCGTTGCGATCAGGTCAAAACCCTCCGCCGCCGGATCAAGCTCGGCGCGCAGCACGATCGTCCATTGCCCGGGCGCCAGCGCCTCGACGCTTGCGGCATAGTCCCCGGCGCCGAGGGGTATGAGGGTCACGGACCGGTCGAAAGCAGTGTCGGCCGGATGTCGCAGCAGCGCTTCCGCCGCGATGACAGGCAAAGGGTCGCCCTCCCGTGTCAGGAAGCGTGCCTCGACCAACGTCGTGCCGCCTTCGAGGACAATGCCGGCTTCAGCCTGCCAGCCGGCTTCGGCCTGATGCGCACGCCGCGCAATTTCGCGGTTATACTCGAGGCCGGTGAGATAGGATTTCTTCACGTCTTCGCCGGGAAAGGTCGTGATCGCCACCCAGAGGAAGATGCCGTTGACCACGAACATCGCTCCGAAGAAGGTGAGGAACCAGATGAGCGTGTGGCCGCCGGTCATGCCGCGTGTCTTGCGTTCGGGCGTTCCGGGCGGCGGGCTGGCTGGGGAAAGGGCGGCGGTCATCAGGGCGCTCCGGTGGTGAAGGGCGGGCGGGCTTCGGCGATCTCGCCCGTGCGGGCAGAGGTCACTCGAACGGTGAGGGCAGGCTGGGTTGCCGCAAGGCTCGCAGGCACGGTCACGAGCATCCGATAGCGGCCAACGCCATGCGCAGCGGCGGTGAAGGAGAGGCTCTCGCCTGCCGGCATCGAGCCAAGGCCGATGATTTCGAACTCAGTCCCGTCCGGGCCTTCCAGCGTGACGATCGTGTCTTCGGCCTGGTTCGACTTGTTGACGAGTTTGAGCGTGTAGCCATTGCGGATTCGTCCATCTGACAGCCGGATATAGGGCGGCGAGCGATCCTTCAGCACGCTGAACTCATAGGTCGATTTCGAGGCATAGCCCCAGAGCATCAGGCTGGATATGAGGGCGATCAGGATCGCATAGAGGATGGTCCGGGTCCGGAGCAGCTTGTAGCGCGGCTTTCCGCCTGCGGCGCGCGTGGTAACGGCTTTGTCGGTATCATAGGCAATCAGCGCAGTTGGCCGTCCCACCTTCTTCATGATGTCGTCGCAGGCATCGATACAGAGCGCGCAATGGATGCATTCCAGCTGGTCGCCGTCGCGGATGTCAATGCCCATGGGGCAGACCTGCACGCATTGCTTGCAGTCGATACAGTCGCCGCGCCCGTCCCAGCTTTCGCCCTTGCGGTGTGGCCCGCGTGGTTCGCCCCGGTCATAGCGGTAGGTGACGTTGAGGGCATGCTCATCGGTCAGCGCGCCCTGGATGCGCGGCCAGGGGCAGAGATAGGTGCACACCTGCTCCCGCATCGTACCGGCGAGCGCATACGTCGTGAAGGTCAGCACGCCGGCGAAGAAGTAAGCCGTCAGCGGAGCTTCACCGATGAAGAAGGTGCGGGCGATAGTCGGCGCGTCATGCCAGTAGAGGATGAACGCGCCGCCCGTGAGGAAAGCGATCAGCAGCCAGACGGTATGCTTGCCGCCCTTGCGCAGCGCCTTATTGAGGCTCATTGGCGCATGATCCAGCCGCATACGGGCGGCCCGGTCGCCCTCGAAGGCGCGTTCGACCCAGATATAAAGATCCGTCCACACCGTTTGCGGGCAGGTGTATCCACACCAGACACGCCCGAACAGCGAGGTGACGAGGAACAGCCCCAGCGCGCCGACGATCAGTAGCCCGCCAAGATAGTAGATTTCCTGCGGCCAGATTTCGAGAAAGAAAAAATAGAACTTCTCGCCATTGAAATCGGCCAGAACTGCCTGGTCCGGAATGCCGGGGCCCCGTTCCCACCGCAGCCACGGGATCAGGTAATAGATGCCGAGCGTGACTGCCATTACAGCCCATTTGATCGTTCGGAACCGCCCATGGGCGAGCTTCGGATATATCTGTGTGCGTTTCTCATACAGGGAGGGCGGACGCTCCGGTCTCGGAGCATCCGGGTCCCGGCCCTGGATGAGGGTGATCTTGGTCACTATTCGCCCCCACCCAGCGCGTGGACATAGACGGCAAGCGCCTTGATCGTTGCGTCATCGAGACGCCCCTGCCAGCCCGGCATGTGTGCATTGCGGGCGGCATGGATCGTCTGGCGGATGTCGCGTTCCTCGCCGCCGAAGATCCACTCCTGATCCGTCAGGTCGGGCGCGCCGACATTCCGGTCGCCCTTGCCCTGATCGCCATGGCAGCTGGCGCATTGCTGAGCGAACAGCGGCGCGGCGCGGGCAACAGCGGCTGCATTCGCCTCGCGCCCGGACAGTTTGAGCACGTACTGTGTCAGGTCGTCGATCTGGCGGCCCGTGAGCAGCCCGTCACGGCCGAAGGCGGGCATCGCGCTGATGCGCGTGTCCGGGTCTTCATAATGGCGGATGCCGTGGCGGATCGTGTATTCAATGCCGTCCAGGGTGCCATCCCACAGCCAGATGTCATCGGCCAGCATCGGATAGCCGCGCGCGCCGCGCCCGCCGGCACCATGACAGGTCGCGCAATTGTCACCGAAGGCGCTCTCGCCCATCGCCATCGCGAATTGCTGCAGGGTGAGGTTGGTCTCGATCTCCTCCAGCGATGCGGTGACAAGCTGGGCGCCGGCCTCTGCCCGTGCGGCCTGCAGGCGGGAGACTTCCTCGGCCACCAGCGCGCGGTCCGAATGCCCGCGCAGGCCGGGCGTGTTATTCATTCCCATGCCTGGCAACGCCGGAATAGCCGGCATGAAGATCATATAGATGACGCCCCAGACGACCGTGGCATAGAAGATATACAGCCACCAGCGCGGTAGCGGGTTGTTCAGCTCACGGATGCCGTCCCAGACATGGCCGGTCGTCTCGACGCCGGAGACTTCATCGATTTCTTTCTCATGATCAGTCATCGGAAGGGTCCTTGTCGATCAGGGGTGTGCTGGCGGCGTCGCGGAACTTGTCGCGGTTCGCGGGCCAGAGGGCATAGGTGAGAGCGACGGCAAACATCAGGACGAAAAAGCCGAGGCCCCAGGTCTGCGCAAAACTTGAAAGCGTGGAATACATCAGCGTGTCTCCTGTCCTAACGGCGGTTCGAAAGGTCGTCCGCCTCATAGACCGTGAAGTCCACAAGGGTTCCGAGCATCTGGAGATAGGCGATCAGGGCATCCATCTCGGTGATCCGGGCAGGGTCCTGGTCGAAGTCCGAAATCTTCACCGTTCCAGGCCGGCCGGCAGCACCGTCATAGCGCTCCAGGAGGCCGTCCTCGGCGTCGAAGTCTGCGCCGGGCGAGGCCTGCGCGACGAGATCGGCTTTCGCGTTCGCGATCATGTCGTCGGTATACGGCACACCGGCGCGGCGCAGCGCGATCATATGATCGGCCACATCATTGTACCGCAGGGTCTTGCTCGCGAGGAAAGCATAGGGCGGCATCACCGTGTCGGGCACCAGTGCGGCCGGGTTGATCAAATGGTCAAGGTGCCACTCATCCGAATACTTGCCGCCGACGCGGGCAAGGTCCGGCCCGGTCCGTTTCGAGCCCCACTGGAACGGGTGGTCGTACATGCTCTCGGCAGCCAGGGAGTAGTGGCCATAGCGCTCCACTTCATCCCTCAGGGGACGGACCATCTGTGAATGGCAGGTATAGCAGCCCTCGCGGATGTAGATGTTGCGGCCTTTGAGCTCCAGCGGGGTGTAGGGCCGCATCCCCTCGACCTTCTCGATCGTGTTTTCGAGATAGAAGAGGGGCGCGATTTCCACGAGCCCGCCGATAGCGACCACGACGAGGATGCCGGCCGACAGGAGCAGGGAGTGGCGTTCGAGTTTCTGGTGGCGATTGAAGATCGACATGGAAGACGCTCCTTATTCAGCCGGCTGAAGGGCAGGGGCGGCGCTGCGGGGCGCATCGGTGCGCGCCTCGCTGGCTTCGCCATGACCCATCGCGGTACGGATTAGATTGTAGGCCATCAGGAGGGCGCCGATCAGGTAGAGCGCGCCGCCGGCAGCCCGGATGATATACATCACATGCTTGGCCTTGACGGTTTCGATGAAGGCATACTCCAGGAAGCCGAACTCGTTATAGGCGCGCCACATGAAGCCTTCGGTGATGCCGGCCACATACATCGCGGTGATGTAGAAGAGGATGCCGAGCGTCGCGAGCCAGAAGTGCCATTCGACGAGCGCCTTGGAGTAAAGCCCCTTGCGCTTCCACAGCCACGGCGTCAGGCAGTAGAGCGCGCCGAAGCTGATGAAGCCGACCCAGCCCATCGAGCCCGAATGGACGTGCGCAATGCCCCATTCGGTATAGTGCGACAGGGCGTTGACGGCGCGCACGCTCATGAGCGGCCCCTCGAAGGTCGACATGCCATAAAAGGCGAGCGCGACGATCATCATACGGACGACCGGGTCGGTACGCAGCTTGTCCCAGGCGCCGGACAGCGTCATCACGCCGTTGATCATGCCGCCCCAGCTGGGCATCCACAGCATCACCGAGAACACCATGCCCAGCGTCTGCGCCCATTGCGGCAGGGCGGTATAGTGCAGGTGGTGCGGCCCGGCCCAGATATAGATGAAGATCAGCGACCAGAAGTGCACGATTGACAGCCGGTAGGAATAAACCGGCCGGTTCACCTGTTTCGGGATGAAGTAATACATGATGGCGAGGAAGCCGGTCGTCAGGAAGAAGCCGACGGCGTTATGCCCATACCACCACTGGATCAGCGCATCCTGCACGCCGGAATAGAGCGAATAGCTCTTCGACCCGGTCAGGCTCACGGGGATCGCCAGGTTGTTGACGATGTGCAGCATTGCAATCGTCACGATGAATGACAGGTAGAACCAGTTGGCTACATAGATATGCGGCTCCTTGCGCTTCCACAGCGTGCCGAGGAATACGGCGAGGTAAGCCACCCACACAATCGTCAGCCAAAGGTCAGCATACCATTCCGGCTCGGCATATTCCTTGGACTGAGTAACGCCCAGTAGGTAGCCCGTGCCGGCGATCACGATGAACAGGTTGAAGCCCCAGAAAACGAACCAGGGCCACAGGCCGCCGGCCAGGCGCGTGCGGCAGGTGCGCTGTACGACATAGAAGCTCGTCGCGATCAGCACGTTCCCGCCGAAGGCAAAGATCACGGCAGACGTGTGCAGCGGGCGGATCCGGCCGAAATTCGTCCAGCCAAGGTCAGGGAAATAGAACAGGTTTGGCCAGGTCAGCTGCAGGGCGATGATCAGGCCCACAAGGAAGCCGGCAATACCCCAGAACATGGCGGTGAAAACGCCGAACTTGACGATCGTGTCGTCATAATGGGCCTCGTCGAACGGGTTGCGCCCGTTCAGGCTGCCGGCCCAGAGGCCGGTTGCGACAAGTCCGCCCACCGCCAGGAAAAAGAATATCCAGGCATGGGCCCCCATCATCGGATCGGCAGCATTCGCCGCGATCAGGAGGACACCGAAGGCCACAAGGCCTGTCAGCAGGCTGACGGTGCCGATACTGGCTCCCGGCCCTGCGCCGCTGGATGGTCGCACCTGTATGCTCATGAGATTCGCCCCTCCTGCCGGGCCTGCTGAGACTCACGTCTGTTCACTGGCCGCTGGATGCCTGAGGGGCACGCGCATCTGTATAGGGGGAACTACGGATGGGCTGGCCTGTCGCACCGCGCCATCTGTTGCGGGCGAAGAGAAAAGGAGTCTGCCCATGTGGAAACAGGCATTGGCCGGGGCGGCGCTGACCGGCGCCGGGGCGCTGAAATTCAGCCAGACGCTCGCCGAGGCGGGGCGCGAGGCGGAGCTTGCCGCCTATCTCGCCTTCCGCTGCGGCGCGGCCGAAACAGGCAGCGACCCGCTTACCCACAGCTTGCTCGGCCTCGCCCCGCATTGCTGGGGCTGCTATGCGATGGCCATTGGCGCGGGGTTGATGCTGTTCGCATTGGTGCGCCTGCCGGAACGGCTCAGCCGCAACCGCTGAGCCCCGCATCTCAACCCCGCGTGCTTGCCATCTGCTGCGGCGCGCGGCAGTTGAGGCAGGAGACGTCCGGAACCCCGCCCATGAGCGACACGCCCAGCCCCCCTTCGACGCCGCTCAGCGGGTTCGATGCGCCCGCGCTGCAGCAGCACCTCGCCTCCATCCTCGCCTCGGTGCCCGATGCGATGATCGTGACGGATGAGGCGGGCGTGATCCTCGCGTTCAGCCGGGCGGCGGAGACGCTGTTCGGCTATACGGCAGATGAAATGATGGGCCAGCCGGTCAACCGGCTGATGGCCGGCCGCGACCGCACCAATCACGGCAAATACATCGGCAACTACCTGCGCACCGGCGAGCGCCAGATCATCGGCAAGGGCCGCGTCGTCATCGCCGCACGCGCCGATGGCACGCTTTTCCCCATCGACCTGAAGATCGGCGAGGCCCTCATCGCCGGACATTACGTCTTCACCGCCTTCATCCGTGACTTGACTGACCAGCAGCGCTCGGAAATGCGGATGCAGGAAATGCAGGCCGAACTCGTCCACTTCTCACGCCTGAGTGCCGTCGGCACCATGGCCTCGGCGCTGGCGCATGAGCTGAACCAGCCGCTCACGGCCGTCGCGAATTACCTCGAAGCGAGCCGCGACCTGCTCGATTCGCCCGATCCCGAGATGCGCGAAATCCTGCACGAGGCGCTGACCGAGGCCGCCCGCCAGGCCGTGCGCGCCGGGGAAATTGTCCGAAAGCTGCGCTCCTATGTCTCCCGGGGCGAGGTCGAAGCCCGGCCCGTCGCGCTGGAACCCCTTCTGGCCGATGCCATCGCCCTCTCGCGCCTCTCGCGGGAAGCGGCTGACATCCCGGTGAAGCTGGAAGTCGATGAGCGTATCCAGCGCGTGCTGGCAGACCCTGTCCAGGTCCAGCAGGTCGTCATCAACCTCATCCGCAACGCCATTGATGCCCTCGCCGGCACGGGCGATGCGCGTATCGTCGTGCGCGCGCTGATCCCTGTTGGCGGCGAAACCGGTCTCGTCGCCATCGAAGTCTGCGACAATGGCCCCGGCCTGTCAGCGGAAATGAAGGAGACGATCTTCAAGCCGTTTGCCACCACCAAGTCACAGGGCATGGGCCTCGGCCTGTCGATCTGCCAGACGATTGTCGAGGCCCATGGCGGCACAATACTCGCCATTTCCCCTCCGGAAGGGGGCATCTGTTTCCGGTTCACATTGCGCCTTGAAGCGGATACATCCGAGATATGACTGATCCGCGCCTCATTCACCTGGTTGATGATGATGAAGCGATCCGCCATTCGGCGAGCTTCATGCTGCGCCATGCGGGCTTTCGCGTGAAAACCTATCCAGACGGGGTGGCGTTCCTCTCCCAGGTCGGGGAGGCCGAGCCCGGCTGCATCCTGCTGGACGTGCAGATGCCTCAGATGGACGGGCTGGAAGTGCAGGATGCGCTCAACGCCCGGGGCGTGGCGATGCCGGTCATCGTGCTGACGGGACATGGCGATGTCGGCGTCGCGGTCCGCGCCATGAAGGCCGGCGCCGTCGATTTCGTCGAGAAGCCCTATGCCAAGGAAACCCTCGTCGGCGCGCTCACCCGGGCCTTCGAACGGCTGGAGGCGCGCCGGCGCGAGGATGTGCTCAGCGATGAGGCGCGCGGCCTGATCGAGCGGCTCACCCCGCGGGAAAGGGAAGTCCTGCTTGGCCTGGTCGATGGCCAGACCAACAAGGCGATTGCCGAGACGCTCGACATCTCCCCGCGCACGGTGGAGATCCACCGGGCGAATGTGATGGAAAAGATGGGCGCCTCAAGCCTGTCGACCGTGCTGCGCATTGCCTTTGCTGCCGGCCTCGGCACGCGCTGACCTCTCGCGAATCCGGCGCGCCCTCCGGGCTTCTACCTACAGACAGCCGGAATCCGCTACCATAGATTCGGGCAACCTGTCCCGATTCCAGAAGGTCCGTTCCGGCATGGCTGTCCCAGAGTTGAAACATCTGCAGGCGCGCATTGCCGTCATCGACGACAATCCGGCAGTGCGCCAGTCACTGTCCGTGCTGCTGCAGGCACGCGGCTACTCGGTCGAAAGTTTCGCGGGCGCCGACGAAATCCTGATCGATATTCGCCCTGGCGATTTCAACCTCTATGTCATCGATTTCAAGATGGACGGCCTGAACGGCATCGGCCTCCTCGCAGAACTCAGGCGGCGGGGTGAGTGGGCGCCGGCTGTTATGATCTCGGGCTGGGACGCGCCCGCCCTCGATGTCACCGCCGAACGGGCGGGCTTTGCCGCCCTTGTTCGCAAGCCAATGACCCAGTTTTCTCTTGTCCCGGTGATTGAACGCCTGGTGGCGCCGTAAAGGGCGGGGGCTATGCTGCGCCGGACTGGCGCAGGCCCGGGGCGAGTTGAACGACATTCGCCGCCTCTGCAGCCACGAACCTGTTCGCAAGCTCCATCTCTGCCCTGTCACGCCCGCCGCGCTTGGCGCGGTAGAGCGCCTTGTCTGCGCGGTTCAGGGCAGCGGACACATCCTGCTCGCCGGGTTCACCCATGCTGATCCCAGCGCTGATCGAAACTCCAAAGCTGCCTTCCGCACTGTCGAAGTGCAGCTCACGGACGGCTTCCAGGAGCCGCGCCGCCAGTGCCATCGCGCGTTCCGGCGGCGTCTCCGGCAGCAGGATCGCAAATTCCTCCCCGCCAAGCCGGCCCAGCAGGTCTTCATCCCGGATGCTGGCCGCGACCAGCTCGGTCAGCCGTTTCAGCACCCGGTCGCCCAGATCATGTCCGTGCACGTCATTGACACGTTTGAAATGGTCGATGTCGAACACGATCACGCTCGCCGTACGCCCGTGCCGCGCGCTGCGCATCAGTTCGCGCTCCGAAAAGCGGAAGAACGCCCGCCGGTTCAACGCCCGTGTCAGCGGATCCGTGGCGGCGAGATCATACAGCGCGCATTTCTCCTGCTCCGCCTCGATCAGGTCAGCCACCGCATAGCGCCCGGCGCTGCGCAGGCAGATATCCTGGCTCAGGATCTGCGCGAAACTTTCCAGCAGGGCGATCTCTTCTGGGCCCGTTGCGCGTGGTTCCGGCCCTATCAGGCATAGCGAGCCGAACCGTTTCCCATCCGGGTCCGCCAGCGGCGCGCCCGCGAAAAAGACCACCCCCTCCGGCCCGGTCACTGCCTCGTGTCCGGCAAAGTAGGGTTCACGGCGCACATCGCTGACTGCGAAAGAAGTGTCCGCAAGGTTCGCCAGCCCGCAGAATTCCTGCAGGGCTGCAAAGCGTCTCTCTGTCACTCCGTGTGCAGACCGGTACCAGGCGCGGTAGCGTTCGTTCAGCGCGGCAAGCGCGACCGGAACCTCCAGCGCCAGCGCCGCAGCGCGCGCAATGTGACCGGCATCATGCAGGCACGCGCCCCGGAAAATCCGGTACCGCTGTAATACTTCCGACTTCTGCTGCTCGAAGCGCGGCGGTGGAAAACTGAACATCTCGTGTTCTCCCTCAAGAATACGCCCCTTTAACCATGAAACATTTGCGTCTCTGTTAGCGTCCCGACGGAAACATTCGGACAAAACCCACCGCCTGCCAGTTTATGCTTAACCATACTTGCCCTGTTCGAAACCTTTACTGAGCCTTCGTCTCCCCCCATGCCCTGCGCTGTGCCCTGCGGCGTCTCTTCGCAGGCGAAGGGCTTTGACCCGCCCGCCGAAGTCCGCAACAAGGGCGGCATGTGGCTGGCCGGACTGTCCCTCACGCCCCTGCGCGTCCTGGCGCTGGTGCTCGTTGCCCTCGCGGTGACGATGCGGCTCGCCGTGCCCGCCGGCTACATGGTCACGTCTGACACCTCCGGCCGCATCCAGATCGAACTCTGTACCGAACAGGGCATGGTCACCCGCACGCTCGATCTCGCCACAGGCGAATACATCGAGGGCGATGAAGGGCAGGGTGACAGCCAGACCGCCGATCACAGCCCCTGCGCCTTTGCCGCCGGAACCCAACTCGCCGCCCCGCCGGAAGACCTGCCCCAGCCGGCAGAGCGCCGCATCATCCGCGCAGCCAGCATCCACCATCCGGCGAGCCTCCAGACGGCCCGCCGCCTCGCCGCGCCCCCGCCTTACCCCACCGGGCCGCCCGTAATTCTCTGAAATGACTGCCGTTGCCGGCGAGGCGTCCCTTTCCGGGCGCGCGCCGGCCTGTCCTGCCATCCGGTATGCATGCTTCAACAGGTCCTGCACCGGACATTTCAGAGTCCAAGCACGTGAAAAACCAACCCTCCCAGCGGCCCCGTACGGGCGCAACCCATGTCCTGCCGGCCCTCGGCGCCCTCGCGCTCGCCGCCGTCCTGCCAGCTATCGCCGATGACGAAACCTCTCGTCTCCCAGTCGTCACCACCTTTGGCGACGCCCTCGACGAGGACGCCGCCAAGGCCGCCGCCGAAGCCGCCACCCGCCCCGGCAACGTCTCCGTTGTCCCGGCCTCGGAGTTTCAGGACCGCTACGCCGTCACCCTGCGCGACACGCTGGCATTCACCCCCGGCGTCATTGCCCAGCCCCGTTTCGCCGAAGAAGTCCGCCTCTCCATCCGGGGCTCGGGCGTTGCCAACAATGCCCACCTGCGCGGTGTGGAACTCCTGTTCGACGGCGTGCCCATCAGCGCGGCTGACGGCTTCGGCGACTATCAGGAACTCGACCCGGGCTTCACCAACCATTTGACCGTCTGGCGCGGGGCCAACGCCTTCGCCACCGGCGCGGCCAGCCTCGGCGGCGCCATCGAATACGCCGCCATCACCGCCCGCAACTCCGGCGCAGACCCCTTCCTCCGCCTCGAAGGCGGCAGCTATGGCACCGCCCGTGCCCATGCCCGCGCGGGCTGGGTGGGCGAAAGGCTCGATGTGATCGTCGCTGGCACCATGCAGCAGCAGGATGGCTTCCGGCAGAACGCCCAGCAATCGAATGGCCGCATCTATGCCAATGCCGGCTGGCGCTGGAATGACCGCGCGGTCACCCGCTTCGGCATCCTCGGCAATGACGTGAACCAGGAAATCCCCGGCGCGCTGACCATCGCGCAGGCCCTCGCCACGCCGAAGGCCGCCAATGCCGGTGCCTACAATTTCCGCTTTGGCCGGGACGTGAACTCCTGGCGCAGCTGGACGCGCACCGAGATCGACACCGGCGCCCTCGGCAAGGTCACCTTCGGCGGTTCGTACACGGAAAAAGGCCTCTACCATCCGCTCAGCATCGTCATCGACCAGCACACGATCGACAGCATGCTGTTCGCCCGCCTCGATGGCGGGGCAGAACTCTCCGGCCTGCCGGTGGAATGGACGCTCGGCACCCGCTGGCGCGACGCGCGCACTGCCGCCCGCGTCTTCACCGCCACCGCCAACCGCCAAACGCAGCGAGGTTTCAGGATCGGCAACTCGCTGCAATATGCCGGCGGCCTCGACCTTTACGGCGAACTGCGCGTGAAACCCACCGAGACACTGACGCTGCTCGCGGGCCTGAACAGCATCGACACCTCCCGCGAAGTCGTGAACCGCATCAATCGGGCCCTCAGCGACGAGAAGGACTTCACCCAGGTCAGCCCGAAGGTCGGCGTGGTCTGGGCCCCGTCCGAAACCTTCACAGTGTTCAGCAACCTCTCCGGCATCTACGAGCCGCCGGCTTTCGGCCAGCTGACGCAGGGCGGCGCCGCCGGCTTCACGCCCATCGAGGCGCAGGAAGGCATCTCCTTCGAAATCGGCGTGCGCGGGGCAACGCCGCGCCTCGCCTATGAGCTCACCTTCTACGACGCGCGGCTGGAGAACGAGTTCATCGCCTTCCAGACCTCGCCGCTGATCCCGGCCGCCACCTTCAATGCCGAAGACACCATCCACCGCGGCGTCGAGGCTGGCCTCACCGTGCTCATCGCGGATGACCTCTATGGCGGGCGCCTCACCACGCGCGGCGCGCTCACCTGGAGCGATTTCAGCTTCGATGGCGACCGCGTCTATGGCGACAACACGCTTGCCGGCGTGCCGGAAACCGTCGTTTCCGGCGAGCTTGCCTGGACCAATGGCCGCCTGCGCATCGCGCCGTCCGTATACGTCCAGTCAGACACCTGGGTGGACTTTGCCAACACGCTGAAGATCCCGGGCCACACGCTCTACAATCTCAGCACCTCCTGGCAACTGAATGACCGCGTGGCCGTCTTCGCCGAGGGCCGCAACCTGACGGACAAGCGCCACATCACGATGACCTCCACCATCGCGAACGCCGCGGCCCCCGGCGCCAACCTCGCCGTGGCCACCCCCGGCGATGGCCTCTCCGTCTATGGCGGCGTCCGCCTCAGCCTCGGAGGCAAATGATGCAAACGCGGCATCTGCATCGCAAGCTCGGCTGGGTTGCTGCCTTTGTGGCGATGGCCTGGGCCTTCACCGGATTCCTGCACCCTGTCATGAACTGGACGGCCCCGCGCGCCGCGATCCAGATGCCGCCACTGTCTCCCCTCGCGCTGCCGCCGGAAGGGCTTGTCCCTCCCGGCGACGCGCTGCGCGCAGCGGGGCTCGAGGCGAGCGCCCATGTCCGCCTCGCCGAAGTCGGCGGTGAGCTTTACTGGTTCGCCGCCGATCCCGGCGCCCCGGCCCGCATCGTCCTCAACGCCCGCACAGGCGCGCCGGATACAGGCGCCGAAGCCGCCCACGCCATCGCGCTCGCCCGCCACTATGCCGACCTGCCGGATACGGAGGTTCTCTCCGTCCGTCCTGTGGATCAATTCTCCACGAACTATCCGTCCATCAACCGGCTCCTGCCGGTCTGGGAAGTGCGCCTCGATACACCGGATGGCCTCACACTCTATGTCGATACCGGCATGGACCGGCTCGGCGCCGTCACCAACTCCCAGCGCCGCGCTCTCCTCGCCATCTTCCAGAACGTCCACACGCTGAACTTTCTCTCCTTCGCAGAGCCCCTGCGAATTGCGGTGCTGACGCTCCTGATCCTCACGGTCGTCGCCACCACGCTGATCGGCGCCGCGCTGCTCCTGAAGGCCAAGGGCAGGGGCCTGCGCCGCGCCCACACGCTTGCCGCCTGGGTCGCCCTCCCCATCATCCTCGCCTACACCCTCTCCGGCCTCTTCCACCTGTTCATGACGAACGATCTCCACGCCCGCGCCCTGCCGGCGCCCGAAGCCTTCCCCCTCGCCGCGCTGGAAGCGCCGCACCTCGAAGACCCCGCCCTCAACAGCCTCATCGCCACCGCCGGCCCCGGCGGCGCGCCCCTCTGGCGCCTCGAAAGCGTCTCCGGCATCCGCTACACCGGCGCCCCGGATGGCTTCACCGATGCCGACCGCGCCCGCAGCCTCGCTGGCGCCGCGCCGGACGCCCCGGTCAGCTTCGTCACCCGCTTCGAGGGCGGCTACAGCTTTGCCGACAAACGCCTGCCCGTGATGCGCGTCGAAACGCCCACCGGCCTGGTCTTCACCGATGTCCGTGAAGGCCTCATCGCCGCGATGCCCTACACCACCGCGCTCGGTCAGGCCGAAAAGTGGAGCTTCAACAACCTCCACAAATGGGAATTCCTCAAACCCATCGGCACCCGCAACCGCGACATCGGCACCATGCTCGCCACCCTCGCCATCCTCCTCACAGCGGCCCTCGGCCTGAGCCTGCAGTTCAGACGCCGCCGTCGCCGCTGAAACCCCTTGCTTGCCTCTGCGGCATCTAGGGCGGATTGCGTATTCACCCGCCTTCCTCCCAGGGCGTAACTTGCCATGAAACACGCAAGAGGCCCGCGCCGCGTATGCCGGGCCCAGGGAGGATATGCATGGCCGATACCGCAACGCTGAAAACCACCGGGACAAAGCCAAAGACCGAGCATTTCGATGTGCTTGTCGTCGGCGCGGGCATTTCCGGCGTCGGCGCGGCGTATCACCTGAAAACCCAGACGCCGAAGAAATCCTTCGTGGTGCTCGAAGCCTATGAAACCTTCGGCGGCACCTGGCACATGCACCGCTATCCCGGCATCCGCTCGGATTCCGATCTCTACACCTTCGGCTACCGCTTCAAGCCCTGGGTCGGACCTCCGATTGCCAGCCGCGAGGAAATCCTCAAATACATGGGCGAAGTGATCGAGGAAAACGGCCTCGCCCCCTACATCCGCTATCGCCACCGCATCCTCTCGGCCAGCTGGTCGAGCGCGAAGAAACGCTGGACTGTCAAGGCCGAACGCCCGGATACCGGCGATATCCTCACCTTCACCGCCAAATTCCTCTGGATGTGCCAGGGCTATTACAAGCATGCCGAAGGCTACACGCCCGAATGGCCCGGCATGGCCGACTTCAAGGGCGAAATCGTCCACCCCCAGACCTGGCCGGAGGACATGGACCTCACCGGCAAACGCGTCATCTGCATCGGCTCCGGCGCCACGGCCGCCACGGTCGTCCCTGCGATTGCCGGCAAATGCGGCCACGTTACGCTGCTCCAGCGCTCGCCCACCTATTTCATCCCCGCGCGCAACGAGAACCTGCTGGCCGATGAGCTGCGCACCCTCGGCGTCGATGAAGCGTGGGTGCACGAGATCATCCGGCGCAAGTACAATCACGAGCAGGCCGAATTCACCCGCCGTTCCTTCGAGGAATCCGACACGGTGCGACAGGAACTGCTCGACGGGGTCAAGGCCTGCCTGCCGGAAGACTTTGACATGTCGCACTTCACCCCCGCCTACCGCCCGTGGCAGCAGCGTATCGCCTTCGTGCCCGATGCCGACCTCTTCGAAGGCATCAAGGCCGGCCATGCCAGCGTCGTCACCGGTCATATCGACCGGTTTACCCCCAAGGGCATCCTGCTGAAATCGGGAGAGGAGCTGGAGGCCGATGTCATCATCACCGCCACCGGTTTCGACCTCTCCGTCCTCGGCGGGATCCCGTTCACCGTCGATGGCAAGCCGGTCAACTGGTCCGACACCGTCACCTATCGCGGCATGATGTTCACCGGCGTGCCGAACCTCGTCTGGGTGTTCGGCTATTTCCGCGCCAGCTGGACGCTGCGGGTCGACATGCTCGGCGATTTCGTCTGCCGCCTCCTGAAACAGATGGACTCGAAAAAAGCCAAACAGGTCGAAGTCGCCCTGCGCCCGCAGGACCACAATATGGAAATCCTGCCCTGGATCGACGAGTCGAACTTCAATCCCGGCTATCTCGCCCGCTCCATGCACCTGATGCCCAAGCGCGGCGACAAGCGCGAATGGCAACACACCCAGGACTACTGGCGCGAGAAAGACGAATTCCCGCTGATCGACCTCGACGGCGAGGAATTCCGCTACAGCTGAGCTGCGGCCCGCTGGCGCCCTTGCCCCGGCGTGCGGCTGCGGGCATGACAGGCGCCGATGACCGATCAGAGCTCCCAGTCTCAGGCCGAAACCCAGAAGGCCGATGCCGCGCTTGTGCGCGACATTGCCGATGCCGTGGCCGAGCGCGACATCCGCTGGCTGGCGCGCACGCTGCGGCGGATGCACCCGGCCGACGCTGCCGACGCGCTGGAAACGCTGCCCTATGACGAGTTCGAGGAAGCCGTCGAGCTTCTCGGCGAGGACCTGCCCTCCGAAATCCTGATCGAGCTGCGCGATTCCTACCGCGAAGGCGCGGTCGAGATGCTGCCCGACCAGGCCGTCGCGCAGGCGCTCGACGAACTCGATTCCGATGACGCGACCACCATCCTTGAAGACCTCGAGGAAGATCGGCGCGAGCGCATCCTGGAAGACCTCGCCCCCGTTGACCGGGCCGAGCTTGAGCGCAGCCTCGCCTATGAGGAGGAAACCGCCGGCCGCCTGATGCAGACCGAATTCGTGGCCGTGCCCGAATTCTGGAGCGTCGGCGAAACGATCGACCATGCCCGCGGACTCGGCGCAGAGCTGCCGGAAACCTTTTACGAGATATATGTCGTCGATCCGGCCCACCGGCTGCTCGGCATCGTGCCGCTCGCCGCGCTGCTGCGCCAGCCGCGCGATGTGAAGCTCGAAGACATCATGCACGATCCGACAACAACGCTCACCCCGGATCTCGATCAGGAAGACGTCGCCTTCCAGTTCCAGAAATACTCGCTCGCTTCCGCCCCGGTGACCGACCATGCCAACCGCCTCGTCGGTATGATCACGGTCGATGACATGGTCGACGTCATCCAGGAAGAGCATTCGGAAGACCTGCTCGCCCTGTCGAACGTGTCCTCGGCGGATGCCTCTGATACCGTCTTCGAGACCGTCAAGGCCCGCGTCCCCTGGCTCGCGGTAAACCTGCTCACCGCCTTCATCGCCTCGGCGATCATCTCGGTCTTCGAAGGCGCCATCGAACAGCTTGTCGCCCTCGCCATCCTGATGCCGGTCGTGGTCGCCCTTGGCGGCAATGCCGGCAGCCAGGGGCTCGCCGTCGCCGTGCGCGCCATCGCCACGCGCGAACTCGACGGTGCTTCGGCCCGGCGCACCATTCTGCGCGAAGTCCTCGCAGCCCTGATCAACGGCCTGATCATCGGTGCGGGTGTCGGCCTGATCACTGTCTTCTGGTTCAACGACCTGCGCCTTGGCATCGTAATCGCCGCCGCGATGCTTGCCACTTTCCTCTGGGCGGGCCTCTCCGGCATCCTCGTGCCGCTGACCCTGAAACGCCTCGGCGCAGACCCTGCCGTGGCCTCGTCCGTGTTCGTCCTGACGCTGACTGATGTGATGGCGTTCTTCACCTTCCTCGGCCTTGCGAGCCTCGTCCTGTTATAATCCGCCCGGATTTCAGGCCGAATCTCGCGCTTCAGGCGAACAGGCGCGCCTTTTGCACAGCATGGCAGTAGGCAAAATGCCGTTCGTACCAGAATGGAGCAGCTATTGGGTGGCCCGCTGCGCACATCCCCGGAAGGGCTCGAGCTCATCATGGGCTTCGAGGGCTTCCGGCCGCGTGCCAGCCGCCTGCCGGATGGCCAGTGGCTGATCGGTTACGGCCACACCCGCACGGCCCGGTCCGGGCTCCGGATCACCCGCGCTGATGCGCAGCTCTTGCTGCAGTTTGCAGACCTTCCGCCCATCGAGACGATGCTGCAGGAACAGGTGCTCGCCCCGCTCACCCAGAACGAATTCGACGCCCTCGTCTCCTTCGCCTGGAACATCGGCCCCGGCGCCTTCCGTAATTCTGGCGTGCTCGCCTACCTGAACCAGGGCGACCGCCTCGCGGCCGCAGGGGATATGTGGCACTGGCGCAAGGGCCGCATGGGCAGCGAGGTCCGGGTCATCGACGCCCTCGTGCGCCGCCGCGCGGCCGAGATCGCGCTGTTCCTCAGCCATCCCGCCGGGCCCGCCCCGGTGCCCGGCGCGCTCGTGCGCCCGATGCCGGATGAGAGCCCGGCGCGCAGCGCCGCCGCGCCGCCGCCGCCGGAAGAAGCCCCCGTCATCATCGACACCCGCCCGGCCGCCGCGCGGCCCGGTCCCGCCAGCGTCCAGCCGGTCCTGTCTCCGCCGCAGGCGGCGGCCCGCGCCGTCTCCGAACGCCTCGCCCGCATCCTCGGCGACGCAGGCGCAGATACAGGCGCAGATACAGGCGCAGACACAGGCGCAGACACAGGCCGGGAGACGCCCCAGCCCATCCCCGAAAGCCCGCCCGCTGGCCTCAGCGTCGAGGAAATCACCCGCGCCATCGCCGACCTCGCCGGCCCGGCCGACCCGTCTGCCCCGACATCTCCCATGCGTGGCCCGCCCGATGGCATCGAGCGCCGCCGGGGCCTGCGCCCGCCTGTGGCCGATGCAGAAGCCGCACCCCCGCCAGAGCCGGTCGAGGAGGCTGCGCCCCCGCCGCCGCCTATCCAGCCCGTCCCGGCGCCGGCCCCGGATTCAGACCCGGACACCCCGCTGCCGCCGGCCGAATCGGCCATGGTCGACGATCTCGCCCCCGCGTCCATCGACCCGGCCAGCGTCGCGCGCGCCATCCGCGAGAATGGCGGCAGCCAGCCACATCGCAATGGCGCCATCCGGCTCGGCCAGTGGATGCCCTTCGCGCTGCTGTCCGGCCTCGGCCTTGTCGGCCTCTTTGCGGGCGTCCAGCGCTTCATCGCCCTCGCCGCCAGCGCGCCCGTCAGCGAGGCGGACCTCTGGCTCGGCCCGCTGCTGGCGCTGGGCGGCGGTTTCCTGTTCGTGGTCTCGACCTATTACCTCTACCGCGCCCTCTCCGGCGAGGAATAGCGGCTGACAGGCAGGGGCAGCCTTGCTAGGGAAGCCCCATGCTGACGAACACCTATCCCACACTGAACTTCGATCTCGGTGAAACGGCGGACATGATCCGCGAAACCGTGAAAAACTTTGCCCAGGCCGAAATCGCCCCCCGCGCCGCTGAAATCGACCGGACGGACGTTTTCCCCCGCGACCTGTTGCCCAAGATGGGCGAGCTTGGCCTCCTCGGCATCACGGTGGAGGAAGACTGGGGTGGCACCGGCCTCGGTTATCTCGAACACGTCGTCGCGATGGAGGAAATCTCCCGCGCCTCCGCCTCGGTCGGCCTCTCCTATGGCGCCCACTCGAACCTCTGCGTCAACCAGTTGCGCCGCTGGGGCAATGACGCGCAGAAAACCCGCTACCTGCCGAAACTCATCTCCGGCGAGCATCTCGGCGCCCTCGCCATGAGCGAGAGTGGGGCGGGCTCCGACGTCGTCTCGATGAAGCTGCGCGCCGAGAAGAAAGGCGACCGCTACATCCTCAACGGCACCAAGATGTGGATCACCAATTCTCCGGATGCGGACGTTCTCATCGTCTATGCCAAGACCGAGCCGGAGAAAGCCAGCCGCGGCATCACCGCCTTCCTGATCGAGCGCGGCATGAAAGGCTATTCCGTCGCCCAGAAGCTCGACAAGCTCGGGATGCGCGGCTCGGAAACCGGCGAGCTCCTGTTCGAGGACTGCGAAGTGCCGGAAGAAAACGTCATGGGCCCCCTCAATGGCGGCGTGGGCGTCCTGATGAGCGGACTTGATTATGAGCGCGCGGTCCTCTCTGCGGGCCCCATCGGCATCATGCAGGCCTGCATGGATGTCGTCCTGCCTTACATCCACGACCGCAAGCAGTTCGGCCAGCCCATCGGCGAATTCCAGCTCATCCAGGGCAAGATCGCCGACATGTATGTCCAGATGAACGCCGCCCGCGCCTATGTCTATGCCGTCGCCAAGGCCTGCGACCGGGGCGAGACCACGCGCAAGGACGCTGCCGGCGCTATTCTGTATGCGGCCGAAATCGCCACGAAGCTCGCCCTCGACGCCATCCAGATCCTCGGCGGCAACGGCTATATCAACGACTACCCCACAGGCCGCCTCCTGCGCGACGCCAAGCTCTACGAAATCGGTGCCGGCACCAGCGAAATCCGCCGCTGGCTCATCGGCCGCGAACTCTTCGGCGAGACGGCGTGACCATCGGCGGCCAGTTCACCCTGTTCGGTGTGCTGGCCGCAGTCCTGATTGCCGGGCTGGGATTTGCCATTGTCCTTTCACGGACGGAATCGCTTGAGCGGCGCAAAGCGCTCGCTGCTCAATCTGAACTCATGCAAACGCCCTTCGGAACGGTCGAATATGCCGCCATGGGCGAGGGGCCGCCCGTCCTCGTGATCCATGGGGCAGGGGGCGGCTTTGATCAGGGCCTGCTCCTCGCAGATGCGGTCGGCGGCACGGGCCGCCGCTGGGTCGCCGTGTCGCGCTTCGGCTACCTGCGCAGTCCATTGCCGCCGGATGCCTCCACCGCTGCGCAAGCCGATGCGCTCGCAGCCTTCCTGAGCGCGTACACCCCCGGACCGGTCGATGTGCTCGCCATGTCCGGCGGCGTTCCGCCCGCCCTTCAACTCGCGGCCCGCCATCCGGGGCAGGTGCGCGCGATGGTTCTCCTGTCATCTGCCCCCTTCACACCGTTCAGCGGCGAAGTCGAGGATCGCCCGGTCCCGGCTTCCGTCTATACGGCAATTGCGGGAAGTGATGCCGGCTTCTGGACGCTGCGGCGGATCGCGCCGGAAACCCTGAAGTCTGCTTTTGATGCCCGCCCGGATCTTCTGACCACGGAAGAAGATACAACCTTCGTGCAGCGCCTGATCGACGGTTTCCAGCCTGCATCCGGCCGGCTGGATGGACTGCGCAATGAGATCGCTGCAGTCGATCCTGGCGCCGTCTACGAACTGGAAGCCATCCGCGCGCCGGTTCTCGTCATCCATGCCGCCGATGACCGGCTGAACCCGGTCGCCATCAGCGAAACCCTTGCCGCCCGCATCCCCGGCGCAGAATTCATCCGGTATGAAACTGGCGGACACTTGCTGCTCGGCAGGCATGAAGTCTTGCGCGGGATTGTGCCTGCATTCTTCGGCGCGCAATCGTCCGCGCCCTGAACTGGCAGGTGCAGCCGGTTGACCCTCCGGGCCGCAAGGATAGATAATCTGCCATGCGCTTCATTTTCGCCGCCGCCTTCGCACTGCCACTCCTCACCGCCTGCATCTCGCAGCCGGACTATCGCAACAATCCGGAGCCACCGCCCACCGTCGCCTCGGTTGACATCGACCGTTATGCCGGGCGCTGGTTCGAGATCGCGCGCTATCCGAACTGGTTCCAGCGCAATTGCGGGCCGAGCGAAGCCATCTACGCCCGCCGCGAGGATGGCCGCATCTCGGTCCTCAACTCCTGCGAGACCGAGGACGGCGGCACGGACGATATCGAAGGCAGCGCCCGCATCCTTGACGGCTCCGGCAATGCGAAACTGAAAGTCCGCTTTGCGCCCGGCTGGATCCCCTTCGCCGAGGGCGATTACTGGGTGCTTCATCTGGAGCCGGACTATTCCGCCGTTCTGGTGGGCGAGCCGCGCGGCCAGTATCTCTGGATCCTCGCCCGCGAGGCTGATCCGGACCCGGACATTATCAACCGCATCCTCGCCCGCGCGCAGGCCCTCGGCTACCAAACCGCCCCCCTCGAATGGCCCCGCGGCAGGCCGGGGTGATCCTGAAGCGGCGTTCCGAAAAGTGGGAACCGGTTTTCGGAAAAAACGCCGCGACAAATCAGAGTTCTAGCGAAACCGCTCCGGGTTCGCCGCGATCAGTTTTTCCAGCTTCGGCATCCCCTCGCGCAGGCCCTTTTCCAGCTGGCCGGTGATGATGCCGCCGAGCAGCAGCGGCGCCGCCGCCTTGCCCGTCCAGTGCATCTCGCAGCCGCCATCGACGCCGACGACCCGGTAATCCTCCACCGCCGCCGTCACCGGCAGAGTGGACGCCTCGAAGCGGAACGCCATCCGCCGGCCATCCTCCCAGGCAAAGAACGTCTCCTCGATGATCTCGTTGCCGACCTCCACCGTGCGCGTCGTGCCGGCGCCAAACGGCTCAGGGCTCGTCCATGTCACCTTGGTGATCGGCAGCCACTCGGTCCATGCCACGGGATCAAGCAGCGCCTTCCACACCATCGCCGGCGGGAAGGGAAATCTGTGCACGACGCTCGATTGCTTCGCCTCGGCGAGGAAGTCCTCGCCCACGGCCTTGTGGGGTTTCGGGGTCTTGCCCATGATCGCCTCCGTTCAGAGGGCCGGTCTCCGCCGCCAGCCTCGTCACGGTCCTAGATGTCAGCTTTCCGCCGCCGCGTCCACGCCGCCGGAAACTGACCCCGCGTCAGCTGGCCACCTGCATACGATCTTCGACCGGCACGCTCAGCAGCCTGCTGATCATCGCCGTCAGCGTGCGCTCGTCGATGGGTTTGGAGACATAGCCGTCAAAGCCCATGGCGAGGTATTTCTCCCGGTCGCCGTGCATGGAATCAGCCGTCAGCGCGATCACCGGAACCATCCGCCCGGGGCTGTCCGACAGGCGCAGCCGCCGGAAGGCTTCCGCCCCATCGAGGCCCGGCATATGAATGTCCATCAGCACGATGTCCCACGGCTCGCGCTGCAGCGCCTCAAGCGCCTGATGCCCGTCCGCCGCCTCGCCGATCACGATGCCGTAATATTCGAGGAACGAGCGCGCGACCCGGCGGTTGATACCATTGTCATCCACCACCAGCGCCCGGCACCCTGTCAGCCCCGCACGCGTTGCCTTCACCGGGCGCAGCTCCGGCTTGCTGCTGGCCGCCGGGTGCATCATGTCCGCCGCCTCTGCCCGGAATGTCAGGGTAAAGACGGATCCGCGCCCAGGCTCGCTGACGACCGTCACATCCCCGCCCATCAGCCGCGCCAGCTTGCGTGTGATCGACAGTCCAAGCCCCGTGCCGCCGAACTTGCGTGTCGTGGAGCCATCCTCCTGCGCAAAGGATTCGAAAATCCGGTCGAGCTTCGCATTGTCGATGCCGCAGCCAGTGTCTGTCACATGCACAGTCACCAGATGATCACCGTCTCCCGTCTCGGCAGCGGTCATCACCGTCAGCACTTCGCCCTTGCTCGTGAACTTGATGGCGTTGGACACAAGATTGCTGATACATTGCCGTATACGGACAGGATCGAACACCAGCCGCGAGGGCACGCTCGGGTCCACATGCAGGCGCAGGCCGATGCCTTTTTCCTTTGCTGCCGTCTCGTGCAGGCGGAACAGGCTGCTCAGCTTGTGGCGCACATCGCCCGGCACAGGTGACATCTCCAGCCGCCCGGCCTCGATCTTCGACAGGTCAAGAATGTCGTTCAGGAGCACCATCAGCGTCTTGCCGGATTCCAGGATCACATTCACCTGTTCGGCCTGCTGCGGGCTCAGCCCGCTATGGGTCAGCACTTGCGCCATGCCCAGCACGCCGTTCAGCGGAGTACGGATCTCATGGCTCATATTGGCCAGGAATTCGCTTTTCAGGCGCGTGGCCTGCTCGGCCCGGTGCAGCGCGTCGCGCAGCTCATGCGCCCGGCGGCGTTCCTCGCGCACATCGCGGATGTAGGTGATGAACACCATGTTCCCGGTGTCGCCCCAATGCGCGCTGGAGGTGGACGCCTGCACGCGGATCCGCTCGCCATCCTTCGTCACGGCTTCGGCATCGGCCACCTGCCGGATCAACTTGCCATCCTCGATATCGCTGATCGCCTTGGAACTCAGCGCAACCTCCGGATTGAGCGTCTTGACACCAAAAATGACGCCGACATTCTCGCCCACGAGGTCTTTCTCGCAGTAACCCAGAAGCTCCGTGATCGCATGGTTCACATAGCGAATGTTGCTGTTCGCGTCGGTGATGACGATGCCGTGGATCGCATAGTCGCAAGCCGCCCGTGCCAGGTTCAGGCGATTCAGCGCCCGGTCGCGCTCCTCGGCAATATCGGTAATCTCGTGCGAGCAGGCAATCGCGCCGCGCGGGGAAGGGGTGATGATCGTCTTCATCACCTTGCCCAGCATCGCCGCCGCCCGGCCTTTGCCGGTGATGAAGGTGCGCGGCTCACCCGTCTCGATCACCTCGATGACGTTCTTCACCATATCGGATTCACGATAGGCCGGGTCGAACTCGAACACCCGCATCCCGACAATGCTGCCGCCTTCCGGCAGGATTGATTCATTCATCAGCCGGTTGGCATCCACCCATTCCAGGTCGATGATGTTGCCCTGATCATCGCGGACCGGCGCGGTTTCGCACACAACCAGCGGCAGCAGGTCCAGGAGACTTGCGTCCATGGGAGAGTATTCCTTCAGCCTACTATCATGTTGGTTGTATTTTTTTGGGAATGATCCGCCAACTTGCTTAACACAATGTTGATTTCCCTCCGGGTGCGGACCGGCCGGAAAACTATTGCGCCTGTAGCAAAATATACAGTTCGCGCCGGATATGACCTGCTCGTCCGGGCCGTCCGGAAAGGGGCTCAGGCCGGCGCGCCCAGCCCGCGCATCTCATGGTCCTTCAGCACGTCCATGGCCGCCGCATAGCCTGCCTCGACCGCCGAATCATACGCCTTCCAGTCGCGCAGCTCCACATCCGGCAGGTCCGGAAGGATCAGCACATCGGCCATGTCGCGCGGGCTCAGCCGGTCATCGCGGATCGTCGCCGCCCGCATCAGCAGGCCCGCAATCGGCGGCGGCGCGGAGAAGCCATGCTTCAGCACCCAGCGCCAGAAACTCAGCGGACGCACGAATTCATCCGTGTTCAGCCCATCCGGCTGGCGCGAGACATCGCTGCCGACCACATAGCCCTGATGCATCTGGCGCATCAGATCCACCGGGAAATTGTCGAGCACCGCGCCGTCCACGAGAATGTCATTGCCATCCACCACCGGCGGGAGGATGCCGGGCAGGGAAATCGTCGCGCGCAGGGCGTCGCGCAGCCGCCCGGCCCGGTGCACGCGCACCTTGCTGGTCGCAAGGTTCGTGGACAGGGCAAAGAACGGAATGCGCAGGTCGCAGATCTCGGTGTCGCCGAAATGCTCCTCCAGCCGCTGGTTGACGCGCTTGCCCTTCACCATGCCCACGACCGGCAGGTTATAGTCGCCCAGCGGATTGGTCTCGACGAAGGCCTTGCGGATACGCTGGTCGATCTCGTCATCATCCCAGCCCATCGCCACGCAGCCGGCAACAACTGCGCCCATCGAGGCCCCGCCCGCAAAATCAATCGGAATGCCCAGCTCGCGCATCGCCCGGACCGCACCGATATGGCTGTAGGCCCGCGCCCCGCCGCCGGAGAATATGACGCCCACGGAGCGTCCGGACATCACCCGCGCCAGCCTTGCGGCGTCCTCCAGGCTGTCGCCGCGCCAGTGGAACAGGCGCTGCGCCCCGGCGGCGTCCACCCATTCCTGCGGCCGCGCCGCCCGGCGCTCCGCCCCCGGATGAAGCAGCACAACGTCCAGCAGCTTCAGCCGCTGCGCGGGCGAGCTGTCCTCCGGCATCAGCGGCGTGGAGGGGCGCGCATCAGACCGCGCCAGCACCCAGATCCGGTCCGCCTGCCGCGTGGCCAGGCGGAACCAGGCCGAATCCCCGATCGGCGCAATCAGGATCACGGCGTCATGGCGCGCTTCCAGGTCATCGAAGAACGCCGCCGGCTTCTCCCCGCCCATTGCCTCGTCCACGATCACCGCCTTGCGGCCATAACGGCTGAGCGCGGTGCGCAGCATCCGCGCCCGCAGAGGCACGTCGATGGTGGGCGAGGTGGAGAGCAGCGCAAACACCCGTGGCGGCGCCTCCGCCATCCTTGGCCCGCCCCGGCCCAGCCGGCGCAGGATAATCCGGATCATCCCCTCCAGCAGTTCGGGCTCGGACCGCACCAGCCGGTTCCATCCCGCCCGCGACAGCGCCACCACTTCAGAATCGCGCAAGGCATAGACAGATCCCGTATGCGGCGCATCATTTGGTGCCCCGTCGCCATTCAGGTCTGTCCCGCCGAGGAACAGCGCCATCTCGCCCGCCGGCTCGCCGGGTCGGATATGGCCGACGAAATCGCCCGCCGAATTGAACGTCCCCAGCGCACCTGACAGCACGAAATAGATCGAATCAGCTGCCTCGCCCGCCAGGAACAGCGGCTGGCCCGCCGGCAGCGAGAACCAGCGCGCTTCCTTGCCCGCCATCTTCATCGCCCGCTGCGAAACATCCTTCAGCAGCGGCACCGCTGTCAGGTCAGGTGAAATGCTGGCGGGCCCGCGCCGGAAGATGCCCATAATCGTAATGCCCTGGTCGAAACCTGCTAAGTGGATAGCACAAAACAGTTTACCAACCGGTGACAGGGCCGGGGGGCGCCGCTAATCCAGCGGTAAACGCTGCGTGATCCGCCATAAAGGAATTGCCGCCATGCCGGTGCTCAAATCTGCCATCGACGTCTCCGGCGCAAAATTCGCCGCCAACCGCGCCGCCATGCAGGCCCTGCTGGACGAGCTTCGCGCAAAGACCGCCAAAGCCGCCCTCGGCGGTCCGGAAGACTCCCGCCGCCGCCATACAGAGCGCGGCAAGCTCCTCCCGCGCGAGCGGGTCGAACGCCTCATCGACCCCGGCAGCGCCTTCCTCGAAATCGGCGCCCTTGCCGCCAACGGCATGTATGACGGCGAAGCCCCCGGCGCGGGCCTCATCACTGGCGTCGGCCGTGTCGAGGGCAGGGAATGCCTCATCGTCTGCAATGACGCGACCGTCAAAGGCGGCGCCTATTTCCCCATCACGGTCAAGAAACACCTGCGCGCGCAGGAAGTGGCGATGGAAAACCATCTGCCCTGCATCTACCTCGTCGACTCAGGCGGCGCGAACCTGCCCCACCAGTCTGAAGTCTTCCCGGACCGGGAACATTTCGGCCGCATCTTCTACAACCAGGCGCAGATGAGCGCGAAGGGCATCCCCCAGATCGCCGCCGTCATGGGCAGCTGCACCGCCGGCGGCGCTTACGTCCCCGCCATGTCGGATGAAACCGTCATCGTGCGCAAGCAGGGCACCATCTTCCTCGGCGGCCCGCCGCTCGTGAAGGCCGCCACCGGCGAGGAAATCAGCGCAGAGGATCTCGGCGGCGCCGATGTCCACGCCCGCCGCTCCGGCGTCGCGGACCATTACGCCGCCCATGATTCCCACGCCCTCGCCATCGTCCGCTCCATCGTCCGTACGCTGAGCAAACCCAAACCCCGGCCCTTCGAGCTCGCTGCCCCCGCCGAACCTCTCTACGACCCGCAAGAGATGCACGGCCTCGTCCCCCGGGATGTCCGCGAGCCCTATGACGCCCGCGAAGTCATTGCCCGCCTCGTCGATGGCTCGGAATTCCACGAGTTCAAGAAACTCTATGGCGAAACCCTCGTCTGCGGCTTCGCCCATCTTTACGGAATGCCCATCGCGATCCTCGCAAACAACGGCATCCTCTTCTCCGAAAGCGCGCAGAAAGCCGCTCACTTCATCGAGCTGGCCGACCAGCGCCGCATCCCGCTCGTCTTCCTGCAGAACATCACCGGCTTCATGGTCGGCTCGAAATACGAGGCCGGCGGCATCGCCAAGGACGGCGCCAAGATGGTCACCGCCGTCGCCACCGCCAGCGTCCCGAAATTCACCATCGTCACCGGCGGCAGCTTCGGCGCCGGCAATTACGGCATGTGCGGGCGCGCCTATTCGCCCCGCTTCCTCTTCATGTGGCCGAACGCGCGCATCTCCGTCATGGGCGGCGAGCAGGCCGCCAGCGTGCTCGCCACCGTCAAGCGCGACGGCATCGAGCGGCGCGGCGGCCAGTGGAGCGCCGAGGAAGAGGCGAGCTTCAAACAGCCCATCCGCGACCTCTACGAAGCCGAAGGCAACCCCTACTACTCCACCGCCCGCCTCTGGGACGACGGCATCATCGACCCCGCCGACACCCGCCGCGTCCTCGCCCTCGCCCTCTCCGCCAGCCTCAACGCCCCCTTCGGCGAGCGCGGCTTCGGCGTCTTCCGGATGTAGCCCGCCGCCCACGCCCCGTGCCATTCCGGAAGCCGCAAAGCGGCTATCCGGGGCCTTCTCACGGCAACGCGCACTCCCTCTCCCCCCTGTCATTCCGGCGAAAGCCGGAACCCAGCCTCCCCACCGCCCCCCATAATCATTGACGCACCGTCCCCTTGCGATTGAATAGGGATGCGAGGTGTACATGGCAGCGTTCTTAAAATTCCTGTTCGTAGTCCTCACCACCCTGGCGGGAGTGGCAGCAACATGGTGGGCGTTCCCCAACGCAGACCTCACCGTTCCCACCCATGAGACATGGCAGGACCGCGAAGTCTGGATACCCTGGTGGCCCTATGCCTCTGCGGCTGTCGGAAGCATGCTGGCAGGGCTGACAATCGTCTCCGCCCTGCCGAAACGCGGGGGCGCTGTCGCCGTTGCGGTTCCCGAGATCGACTATGACCGCCTCGCCGATGCCGTCGCAGCCCGTCTCGCCCCTCAAAACGACGAAGCTCCCGACCCAGCCCGCGCCGAAACCAAGGCCGAGGCCATCACTCGCACAATCACCGAGGAGCCCGAAGCCGCCCGCGAAATCGCCGAAGGCAACACGGCGCAGGGCTTTGAAGACCTCGAAGCCGCCGCGCGTGCCGACATGGCCAACGCAGCCCGGAAATGGCGCGACATCGGCGCCCTCGCTTTCGACACCGACCCCGCCCGCGCCCTGACCGCGTACCGCGAAGCCACCCGGCTGGATGCGAGCGACTTCTGGGCCTGGATTTACCTCGCAAGGCTGGAGCAAAGCTATGCGGGGAATACCACGGGCGCGCGGGTCGCAGCGCAATCCGCTCTGGAAAAAGCCGGGGATGCACGGGAAAAATCTGTTGCGCTTCGCGAAACCGGCGATGTGGCGGTTCAGGCGGGCGACCTTGCGGGCGCGCAGGCGGCCTATGCGGAGGGGCTTGAGCTTGCCCGCGCGCTGAGCGCGTCGAACCCCGGCTCGGCGGAGGCGAAGCGCGATGTGAGCGTCTCGCTTAACAAGCTGGGCGATATGGCGGTTCAGGCGGGGGACCTTGCGGGCGCGAAGGCGGCCTATGCGGAGGGGCTTGAGCTTGCCCGCGCGCTGAGCGCGTCGAACCCCGGCTCGGCGGAGGCGAAGCGGGATGTGAGCGTCTCGCTGGAGAGGCTGGGCGATGTGGCGGTTCGGGCGGGGGACCTTGCGGGGGCGCAATCTGCCTATGCGGAGGGGCTTGAGCTTCGCCGCGCGCTGAGCGCGTCGAACCCCGGCTCGGCGGAGGCGAAGCGGGATGTGAGCGTCTCG